>JALNZU010000037.1 GCA_023229245.1 Bacteroidales bacterium
TTTGAGACCTTTTCAAAGGGGTCTCCAGAAAATTTCAGAATAACTTTGACTGCCAAACCCGGTTTATATGAATACATTAACTTAAATTTGTTAAAAAGTTGTCTAGTCAAACTAGACCATCTCATTTCTACTCCTTCCACCTTCCATAAAATACCTTTTGCTGCGTTACCTCTTATTACTATTTCATTATTTTCTACGGTACTTGGGGTTACACCAGCAAAAGAACTGGCTAACCGAGAAGGATCATCCATTCCCCCGGCATACCGGCTGGCATCTTCTACCGAAAAAGTTTTAGCCGATAAAGTAGCCATAGTGTTTAAAGCTTTATCTTTCTCAATATCAGGTATTATAACAATCTCACTCAGACTGGTAAAACTCTCAATCAGTGGTATATTCAAAACAATCTCTTTTCCTGAACTGACAAGGATATCATATACATAATAATTCTCATAACCAATATAACTTATTTGCATTGATACTCTGCCTACCTGAACTTTATCAAAGATAAAGTTTCCATCAATATCCGTTGTTGTTCCAATAAATGGACTTGAACCTATAATAATGATATTTGCACCAGGTAGCCCAATACGTGTCTCATTATCAAACACTTTACCCCTAATTTTTTGAGTTATTTCTTGCGATAAAACAAAAAATGATTGGGAAATGAACAGGACAGCAAAAAATAATTTTTTCATAAAACATAGTTTTGACATATTGGAAGTACAAATATCACAACTATTTATATGAAATGGAATACTGATTTTTCAGTATTATATCAACCCAAGATTTGAAGCAATTTTGATGGCTTCCATTGAATTTTTTACACTTAGTTTTTCCAGAATCTTCTGTCTGTGTGTATTAACAGTGTGAACACTAATAAAGAGTTTATCTGAAATTTCTTTACTTAATTTACCGTCTTTTACAAGATTTAGAATGTCAATTTCTCTTTTGGTAAGAGTCATATTTTTTTTGAATTTCGACTGAAATAGAGGGATAATTTCTCCAGTTTTAAAATTTAAAATCTGCGCTTTCAGGCTCTCATTTATATTTTGGTTTGGAGAAATATCCAAAATGCTCAATGCTAACCATACATTTCCTTTTTTGTCCAATTCAAAGGTTTGCTGTTGTTCTATAATCCGAATGAATCGATTTGATGCGTTTAGTATTCTGAATTCATTTATTAATTTACAGTTTAGTCTTTGTTCACTTGTAATACTCGTTAATAGCTCAAAAAGAGTTATCCCGTTTTGTAACAATGCAATATAGTCATCAACATGGATTTTCGAATCTATAAAATATTCTCCCCCTTTCTCAAATTCATTTTTTTTGTATCCTAAAAATGTTTCAAAATTGGACGATTGGAAAACATGCTTCTTTTTAAATAAATCAAACACTGTTATTAAGGAATTACTGGTCTCTGCTAGTTTCTGCAAAACAGGTGTCTGCGTATCAAGAATAGAATAATCCAATTCCTTTTCATCAAACTTTTGTTTCTCAAGAAGATTGAAGTAGGTTTTACGAAGTTCTTTTATATCATTCCTGTCTGTTTGCATTTTTCCTCTGTAGTTTTTGAGCTGACATGGTTTTAACCTTCTGTTATTATGTCTCTTGAAAGACAGAATATAAATCAATTTTGTTTCCACGAAACCTTGTCAAAGTTGTTTGTTTTTTAATCTGAGAAAATAATATGATAACTCTTTCAATGTCACGAATATAAGTGTTTATATTCAATCTTGTGCTTAACTCATCACATTCAATTGATTGCAAGTAAACTGAAATTGCTTCATCAATTTTATTAAGTTGTTCTAGTTTTTTAGCTTGCTGTCGCAATTCAATTATTTTATTTAAATCAACACACCAATACTTATTCTCTTCTTGTAGCCTTTCAGTTACCTCCTTTAAAGGCTCATAATTGTCAATCAGATCCTTTATATCCTTTTCTGATATCTTAGGAAACTTCTTTTTACCAAACAAATAGTTGAAAATCACCATTTCAGTATAATTTAGTGTCATGCGTTTTGCGTTAACCAAAAGATCTCATTTACGCATCCAAATATACAACATTCCCCAAAATATCACCCAAGAAATATACTCAAAGGGTATAATATCCAGACAAATCCCAGTAATTTAGTATGTACGATTGTTTTACTAGAACGATTGATTTTATAAACTTATTATCCACTATTTGCGTATCAAGCGGCAAAAACAACTTAATCGCTTATCCAAATCCATGTATTGATTATGTGAAAATAAAAGATATAACCGGAAATCTCCAGTTTGAGATCTTTGATCAGAAAGACAGCCGTGTAAGTATTCCAAGTATCACAGAAGACGGATTTGTATCCACACAAGAACTGTAATCAGGCGTTTACTTTCTACGCCTGAATGACAAAAACAGTGTTCAAACGCTCGGGATAATCAAAAAATGAGTTTGTTTTTAAAAAATCAAAGTATGCTTTATTATTGGGTACTTATGTTTAGCCTGTTGCTGCATGGGTGCACATACTGCTGTAGCCGATTCAGCCTAGCGCTAAAGAATAAAGTATTATCATACATACTCGCCAACGATGTAGTGTCAGCCAACAGACTTATTACCAGCAACACCTCATTTGATCCTGATTATGTGATCGGAGTGTTAACCCCCAACCTGCCATAGACTCCATCCGTTGGGAATCAGGAAGCGAAAGTATATACCTATCTTTCCAACAGGAATTTCTAGCTAATGCGAAGTCATAAAATCAAGGCTTTTAAAAGTTTCATTAAGGCGAAACAGTTAAGTCGTCAAAAGGGTTTTAACAGAATCCTGACTCTTTCGCTGATGAACAGATCGCATATCAGGATCCGTCACAGGGAGTTTGCCACTCTTCTGAGGGAGACTATTGCAACGTTTACCAAATTGAATGACTCAGTAAATTTGGCTAATAATCAATTCAGGAAAGCTTTGGCTGATCTTTATAAAGTGCTGAGTTGGTCTACACGGCAGGGTTTTACTGATTATGAGACTAAAATATATGACATGTACACTACTCTATTCTATATGAATAAACCGGAGATTTGCAGCAGGCACTTGACTTTTACCAATTATATATTCAAACACGTGATAAACTTGATCAAGCTACCACTTTGGATAAAATACATACTTCAAATATAGAGTATTCGCTTGCCGAGCAAAACATATTGATTAAGTAATTTAATCATAAGAAACCAAGCATTTGCAAGTTACTTATTCTGATATCTTCGGTAGCGTGTTGGTACTGATTACTTCTTTATCTGCCAGTACAGAATAAGAGGCGAAAACTTTAATTAATCATATTTCTGATGGGTGAATCTCAACGACTTAACAGATGCATTTTAAAGCAATTTTAAAGTGTTTTGACAATATATTTTAACAAAAACTGTATGTTTTATATTGAGCTCTTTAAGCTGGATAAAGTCGATTCCTATAATCCTAACAACTAAACCGTCAGGACGCAAAGTAAACGCCACAAACCTATAAACCTACTAATTATCCCCTTCGATCCCAAAACCTCTGAACTCACCTAACCTTATTGCTCATTGTTCATTGATAATTGCACATTGTTCATTGCTAATTGTCCATTATCAACTGTCCATTATCAACTGTCCATTGTCAACTGTCCATTATCAACTGTCCATTATCAACTGTCCATTGTCAACTATCCATTGTCAACTATCCATTGTCAACTATCCATTGTCAACTATCCATTGTCAACTATCCATTGTCAACTATCCATTGTCAACTATCCATTGTCAACTATCCATTGTCAACTATCCATTGTCAACTGTCCATTGTCAACTGTCAATTGCTCATTCATACCTCAACGCTTCCACCGGATTTTTCAGCGCAGCTCCAAGAGACTTAATCACTGCTGTAGCACCGACGATAATCAAAATGCACAAGCCCGACAATACGAATATATACCAATGAAGCGGGAACTTGATGCTGAAGTTTTCCATCCATAGACCCGAAAGGAACCATGCACCAATCAGCCCGACACTAACAAAAGGTATGGCTAATTTGGCTAGACCGTAAACGAACAGCCTGATCACCTGCGTATTTGAAGCTCCATTTATTTTACGGATGGCTAAACTTTTACGTTGGCGGGTAATTTCTTCGCTTAGGTAGCCCAACAGGCCCATTAATGAGATAAGCAATACGATTGCACTTCCGGTATAAATTGCATTACGGAATGACTTTGCCGGCTGATAGGCATTGAGTAAAGCCAATTCTAAGCTTTCCACCTCAGTCTGGCCACGCAACACAGCACTGTTAAATATACTTGTAAGTTTCTGATTAATATCGGCTTGTATCCCCGGAAAGGTCTTGACAAGTATATTAAAAGAAAAATCAGGACGTTGCTCGAATATATCAATAAACTGCTGGCGGGGCCAGTAGAAAAACACCGAAGGGCGTGTATCGCTGAAAAACACCGTGCCTATTGCTAAATTAGGATAAATGCCTGTGATACGGGATGAAGTGTTTACATTGTGATGCTGGGTAATGGTAACGTCTTTTCCAACTACTCCATCATTCCAACCGTTATTTAGCACCAGCATATCGGCAAATTTCTGGCTGATGACGATCTCGTTGACGACTGATTTCTCTTCGTCAAAGCCGGAGCCGCTTGTTATGGGAATGCCCAATACGGAGAAATATTCATGGTCGATATAGTACATGTCAGCCGCATTAAACAGCTCCCTTTCACCATCAGGCGATAATACGTTGTTGCCGGATGCATGAAATATGGGTAACTCAACGCCTAAAGCCACATGCTCAACCTCCGATAGTGCCGTTAGCTCATTGAGTACAGTTTGAATTTTATGCGGATTCATTCCGCTTACCGATGCATAAAACACATTATCGGTTTTGTAGCCATGATCGGCATCTAATACCTTGCTGTACAAAAGACTTACAACAACGAGCAATGCAATGAATAATGAAACGCCTGCAAACTGAAAAGCAAGTAATGCTTTCTTCCAACCGGTTTTTTTCTGATGATATGTGCGGAATGCGACGGCTACCGGAGTTCGGGCATAAGAGCGACCCGGGAAGTAGCCAATGGGTATTATTAGAATAGTCATGATAAGCAAAACAGGT
Organism: Bacteroidales bacterium; assembly: GCA_023229245.1. GTDB lineage: Bacteria > Bacteroidota > Bacteroidia > Bacteroidales > F082 > JALNZU01. Next base: position 5,117 of record JALNZU010000037.1, read on the forward strand.
AAATAAACTTGAGGGTTAAGTAGCACATTAAGGCTGTGCCCTAATTGCGCCTCAGCCACCGGTTTCATCATTAGGATTACTCCCGCAGCCAAGGCAAGGGAGATTGAGAAAATCAGAAAACTCTCAGCAAAGATTACACCTAACAGGTTGCGATTTTCGGCACCATAACATTTAAGGATAGCCGATGATTTGGCACGATTCACCAAGGTACTTGCTGTAAGCAGTATATAGTTCAGCACAGAAATGAGCAGAACAATAGCTGTTACGGCACTTAATATAATGATTAGATCTTTTGCAGTGTTGGCATAAAGCCGGCGGATAGGTTCAAAAGAGTATTTCAATACGAATCCCTGCGCCTCATATTTTTCTATCTCCTGATGCTTTTCCTGCATTTGGCGAACAGCAGGCGCCAAACTGCCGGGCGATACGCCTTTCTCTAATTTCACACAGGTATAATACCGGTCGTTGCCCAACCAGTTTTCGGTGCCATCCCACGTAAAATTGGATGTCGAAATCATAGAGATAGCAATATCATACTTATAATTGGTGTTTTCAGGCAGCTTCTCGAATACACCGCCTATGGTAATCGGTTTGCCCGGATAGTCTTTTAGCTCAATGGTGTGCCCAACCACATTGCCTCCCATTTTTTCGGCAATATCATTAGAAACAATACACATCATCGGGCTTTTTAAGGTTTCGACACCCGAGCCCTGAGTGATGGGTCGTGGAAGCACTTCAAAGAGCTGATCATCGGCCAAAACAACATGACCGCTATACACATTGTTCTGTTCAGAAAAAAACTCCAAATCGCCAATAGAATTCAGTCTTGTTGCTGCCTCAATACCGGGTACTTCTGCTTTTAGCCCGGGTCCAATAGCACCGCTTACCCTGGGATTGGGTGTTAGCTTTTCGGACTGATTATCCATTTTAAAATTCTCAATGACGACAAATATTCTATTGGCATCGGGGAAGTAACTGTCGTAGCTGAAGTAGAAAAACACTTCAGACAGCAGAATTATACCAAATGCCAGACCTAAGGCCAACGAGATGATGCGAGTGGCAGTATGTTCCCCTTTACGGAAAAGCTTACGAATAGCTAGTTTTATTGATGTCATATTTTTTTAAATTATATATTATCGATTGATATTCATTTTACACCTATTAAAATCTATTATATTTTTTAATTTAATACTCCCTTCAACTTCACAACTCCCCATTGCATCCTAAAAACCTTCAAAACTAACTGCTCATTGTTAATTGCTAATTGATAATTGCTCATTGATAATTGATAATTGTTAATTGTTAATTGTTAATTGATAATTGCTCATTGCTAATTGCTCATTGCTAATTGTTAATTGATAATTGATAATTGATAATTGATAATTGATAATTGCTCATTGCTCATTGCTCATTGCTCATTCATACCTCAGCGCCTCCACCGGATTACGTTTAGCCGCACGCCAGCTCTGCCAGCTAACGGTAAGCAGTGCTACCAATAGCGATATCAGTCCTGACAACGCAAATATCCACCAGTTAAGCGCAGTTTTGTAGGCGAAGTTTTCTAACCATCGGCTCATGGCATAGTAGGCTATAGGTGTAGCGATTACGAATGCAACTCCAAGCCAAACGAACACTTCTTTATTAAGCAGCCATACAACCTCAGAAACACTTGCGCCGTTTACCTTTCGTATGCCGATCTCTTTAACTTTATCACGTGAAATAAAAACAACTAATCCTAACAAACCTGTGAGAGCTAATAAGATAGTCCACAGCGCCACAAACTCAATAAATCGTGCTAGACGGGTCTCCTTGCCATAGAGCTTCTCTAAAACATCATCAAGGAAGCGGACGTTAAAAGTCCCTTCCGGATCGAATTTCAGAGCCGTTTTCTCAATATTGCTTTTGACTAAGGAAATGTTTCCCGGCTGAATCTTGATAAGCATATAATCCATTCTATCTATATCATCCGTAAGCCAGAACAGCATAGGCTCAATAGGCTCTTTCAATGACTCAAAGTGAAAATCTTTCACAATACCAATAATATCTCCTTCGACACCAAAGCTTGGTAACCTTTTTTCTAATGGGTTTTGCCATTGAAACTGCTGTACTGCCTTTTCGTTCAAAATAAAGTTGTTGATATCTGATTTCCCTGCATAAAAACTTCTCCCCTGAGTGATTTTAAGGTCAAAAAATTCAATAAAACGATCATCCACAGGCCATGATTTCAAATGAATCGTTTGGTTATCAACTTTGCGTCCCCATCCCATAGCAACATGGCCAGGGAGAAATTGAGTGCAAGAAAAATCCGTGACCTGAGGATTTTTCAATATTTCACCGGAAAAAGCTTGATAGCTTTCTCGAAGTGCACTGGAGAGTGGCAGATACAGTACGTTCTCCTTGTCAAGACCAAGATCAAAATTATTCCAGAATCGAAGCTGTTTTTCAATAATTACAGAAGTGGCCAGGATGGCTATTGTAAAAACAAATTGAACAGTGATTAATATGCTCCTAAATCTTTTTCCTTTCGCCGAGAACAACATTTTACCTTTAACAGCCTGGGATATAGGAGCCGAAGTGATATATCGGGCTGGATAAACTGAAGCTATAACAGCGAATAATATAGCGCTAACCGCAAACAATCCTATATAACTTTCACGTCCTTGAAATGAAAGACCACGAATTTGAAACAGATTCTCAATCTTTTGAAAAACAAGATGATGTATGGCAATAGCTAATCCAAGAGCAATAAGTGACAGCACGATTGCTTCACCCATAATCTGCGCCCGAACCTTCCACTTTTTTTCGCCTACGATTTGTTGAATAGATAATGTTTTGGCCCGTAAAGGTGCTTGTGAGGTAGAAAAATTAATAAAATTCACTGCACTCATTATCAGAAGCATGGCAATAAGAACGGTGAGTATGTCTAACACATGTTTGTTAATAAAGTCATCGTTATAACCTCGTGAATAATAGTGCAGCTTGTTTAACGGTATCATATTCACACCAATAGCCCCTTTATCTGACTCATAAAACTCATTCAAACTCTCAAGTATTTCTTGAAAGCCGGATAACTCTTCTATTTTTTTATCTATCAGTTTTTTATCAATCCCTTGTTGAAGTTGAAAAAACACAGTAAAACTCCATTCGCTCCAGTTATCAATATAATTTGATTTGTCAAAGGCGATCAGCGCATCAATATACAAAAAAGTATTGCGAGGCATATCTTTCATAATTCCCGAAATAATAAAATAGTCTCCATCTATTACAAGTTGTTCACCCACAACATCAATAGTTTGAAAAATCTTTTGGGCTAATGTCTCTGATATTACAACTGTGTTAGGCTCAGCGAGAACGGTTTCGGCAGCACCTATAAGAAGGGGGAAATCAAATACGGTAAAAAATTCAGAAGAAGCATCCATAGCTAATGCTTCCACAGCATCTTTTCGACTTTGATCCGGTTTATAAAACAAGCTGTTGTTTGAAAACCAACAAATCACTCCGTTAACAACTTCTGGGATTTCTTTCCTGATCTCCTCGCTCATGGGTATGGGAACGAAACTACCACCATCAAACTGAAATGACATCAGATATATGTCATCCCTTTTATGATGAAAATTATCGTAACTACTTTCAAATGAAACATAAAGTGTTAGCACAATAATTCCCAGGAAGCCAACCACAAGACTAATTAGGCTTAATGTTGACGATAACCGATATTTAGTAATGGTTTTAAGTATTTGTTTTATTATTCGCATCTCTGTCTATTTTACTTACTAATTGCTAATTGCTAATTGCTAATTACTAATTGCTAATTGCTAATTGCTAATTGTTAATTGCTAATTGCTAATTGCTAATTGCTAATTGTTAATTGCTAATTGCTAACTGCTCATTGCTCATTGCTAATTGCTAATTGCTAATTGCTAATTGCTAATTGCTAATTGCTAATTGCTAATTGTTAATTGCTCATTGCTAATTGCTAATTGCTAATTGCTAATTGCTAATTACCCACCACCATTCCATCAAATAAATTAATAATCCGGTGTGCAAATCCGGCATCGTGTTGCGAGTGGGTCACCATGACTATGGTTGTTCCTTCTCGGTTCAGTTCGCTAAGCAGGTCCATCACCTCGTTGCCATTCTTTGAATCTAAGTTACCCGTAGGCTCGTCGGCAAGGATAAGCTTGGGGTTAGCCACTACGGCACGGGCTATAGCCACACGCTGTTGCTGTCCGCCCGATAGCTGCTGAGGGAAATGCTTCTCCCTATGGCCGATATGCATCCGTTTTAGCACCGTTTTTACCATTTCACGACGTTTGGAAGCAGATATCTTCAGGTAGATAAGCGGCAGTTCAACATTCTCATACACATTCAGCTCATCAATCAGGTTGAAACTCTGGAACACAAAGCCGATATTACCCTTGCGCAGCTGGGTGCGCTGGCTCTCGCGCAGCTGTCCCACTTCAGAGCCGTCGAAAAGGTACTTGCCACCCGTTGGATTATCCAATAAACCCAAGATGTTGAGCAGGGTGGATTTTCCGCAGCCTGATGGCCCCATAACAGCTACAAACTCGCCTTTTTTCACGTTGATATCCACATTCCTAAGAGCTAATGTTTCCACCTCCTCGGTGCGAAAGATTTTGTTTAACTTTTCTGTACTGATCATAGTTTTAAAAATTATTATGTGTTAACTATTAATTATTATTTCAATATTTATCTTGATTTATTACCTATTATTCCCTTTGGCTTCGTTCAGGGCACCGCATTGCTAATTGCTCATTGCTAATTGATAATTGATAATTGTTAATTGCCCATTGCTAATTGTCCATTGCTAATTGCCCATTGCTAATTGTCCATTGCTAATTGCTCATTGTTAATTGCTCATTGTTAATTGCTCATTGCTAATTGTTAATTGATTATAACCGCAAAGGGCGCCAAGAATACGTAAAGCCCGCAGAGTAATAATTCGTATTGCAAACTCAAACGACTTTTCTCTAACTACATTTTTTTTCATGACTAAATTTATTTAATTGTTAATTGCTAATTGCATACCAAAAGCCTTCGAGATTAATTGCTCATTGTTAATTGCTCATTGTTAATTGCTCATTGTTAATTGCTCATTGTTAATTGCTCATTGTTAATTGCTCATTGTTAATTGCTCATTGATAATTGATAATTGATTATAACCGCAAAGGACGCAAAGAATGCACAAAGCCCGCAGAGTAATAATTCGTATCTCGTTCCCTGTTCATTGTTCATTGTTTTTTGATTTTGGCTATATCAACTCTTGGCGTAATGCTTGCCGTACTGTCTTCCGATAGCAGTTTAAACCTGATTGGTGCAGTCATCCATGCCACAGTGGCAAGGGTATCATCCTCATCAGCTTCTAGATTTTGAGTATGTACATTCGTATCTTGTGTGCCATATGAAAGGTGAAAACCATGGGAATAGGTATAATATCCCCACCCCCATGTTGGGTCAGCAAAATACCACTCTCCGTTTATATTGAACTCAACCCAAGCATGCGAATCTGCAGGGCTAGACCAATTAGAAGATTTTTTTAGTCTTTGTAAAGCAAGCCCACTAATTGATTTTGCAGGTATTCCCGATGCACGGAGCAAGGCTGTCATCAGGTTAGCATAATCTATACAAACCCCCTTTTTGTCTTGTAGGACTTCAGATGCTTTAAGCGTTTTTTTGTTTATTCTGTCTGACCGAATAGTTTTGATATTCTTTATTAGGTAGCGAAAAATATTTTTGGCAGTAGCATGCTTATCTCCATTCACTTTTAGGGTATTAGCTAAATCAATAATACTTTGATTATCGGAGTCAATAAATTCTTCAGGGTCAAGGCACCCTTCTATGCTTCCTTCTCGCCATATGTTTTTACCAGCTTGCAAGGTCACATCATACTTAACAAAAATTGTTTTTTCATCGCCGCTGCCTTTAATAATAGCACAAAGCGTCCTGTAATCACCCTTTTCTTCAAAAGAATAATCGTCGACATTTTTGACATTAATGTTTCCAATTACCTGATATCCATAGCTGATAGGAAGTTCGACCGATAGAAGTGACACTGTTCCTTTTGAAGATGTAATGCGATAGGTTTCTGTTATTCGATAAGATCTTTGCTCCGGGATGAAACATGAAGAAAACATTAAAAATAATGCAATGATTAGGGGTAGAGTGAGTAGTTTTTTCATAGCCTATTTCTATTGATTATACATCTTTTGAGTTAGCACGTAAATGTGATTGAAAAAGAGAATTATTCATAAATCGTTACCTATTTAATAGTTACTCTGTGCTTAGGGTCAATGCCGGATTTACCCTTGCCAATCGAAAAGTTTGATAACTAACAGCCATTGTTGCTAGTATGAATGCCAAAAGCGATGCTCCTAAAAACACCCAAGGGGTTAGTTCAACTCTATAAGCAAACCCTTGTAGCCAGTGGCTCATAAAATACCATGCTAAAGGCCAAGCGAAAAGTGAGGATATGATTACCAGTTTGGAAATCTCTTTAAACATTAACCACACCACATTGGCAATGCTTGCCCCCATTACTTTGCGTACACCCACTTCGCGAGTACGCTGCTCGGCTACGTATGACGATAGTCCCAGCATGCCCAACCCGCCAATGGCAATGGCAAGTATGCTAAAAACAGTAAATAGTATCTGAGCGCGCTTGTCGTTATCGTACTGCTTTGCCACCGCATCTTCTAAAAAGAAATAATCCATTTCCATATTATTGGTAAATGATGCCCATAGGTTCTGGATACTCTTCACCGTACCCTGGTTATCACCTCCCTTTAGCCGTATGGTTAAATAGGTGTAAGATTTTTCGTAAGCAATGGCAAGCGGATCAATATTAGTATGAAGCGATTCGAAATGGAAATCTTCCACAACTCCGATTATCCTCTTTACGTTCCAACCTTCAATGGTTATGGTTTTACCAATGGGCGACCCCTCAAAGGCAAACCCCTGCGCCGCTGCACGATTAATAACCATAGCCGCCGTGTCGCTGGCAAAAGTCTCATCAAAATATCGTCCTTCTGCCATTTTGAAACCTAGCACCTTGTCGAAACCGTGCTGAGCATACATACAGTAGTACGATCTGAAATCATCGGTAAGTGCTCCTTCTTTTTGTAAAGCAGTGTTGCTAATAAGCGTCGTGGGTAACGATTCTGCCCGGGCCACCGCTTCCACCTGTGGCATCTTTTTTACCTCTTGTACAAAACTTTCAATTCCATTCACGTCATATAGCCGTTCGATAACCATTACCTGCGATGGATTGTACCCCAAATCTTTATTGGATATTAGTGTGGTTTGTCTATGAACAGTGAGTGCTGCGATAATAAGCCCTATGGTTATGGTAAATTGAACCACCACGAGCACATGGCGTAGAACACCACTTTTTAAGCCCGTGCTCAGTTTCCCTTTAAGCACCTCAATGGGTCTAAAGCTGGCCAAAAAGAATGCAGGGTAGCTGCCCGCTGTTACACCCACAATAAGCGTCATTGCTAACAGGGTTGCAGCTGTAGTGCCTATGGGTAGCAAACTTAACGTTATGGCTTTGTTTGTGAAAGTATTGAATAGCGGAATGGCAAGGACTACCAAGCCCATAGCTAAAATTAATGCAATGGTTGTAACCAACATGGATTCTGAAAGGAATTGGCCTATCAGGTTGCCCTTTGTAGAACCCGCCACCTTGCGAATGCCCACCTCCTTGGCCCTTTTAGCTGAACGGGCTGTGGCAAGATTCATAAAGTTGATGGCGGCCAAAGCAAGAATCAGAATAGCAATAATCATAAACACGTAAACCATGATAAGGCTTCCTCCCTGATGCAAGTCGTAGGGCATATTAGATTTTAAATGGATGTCTTGTAAAGGTTGCAAGAAATAGTTCCAGCGGAAACCTGTTTTGGTCAAATCTTCCATTGATGAACCCATGGACTCAATAAACTGGATATTAGCATACTTCATTACTAAGTCAGCAAGATACTTGTCGGCCATAGTTTTTTTCACGCCATGTTTCAATTCTAAATAGGCGTAGTAATTATTATTCATCCATGAAATACTTTGGACCTGTTGGGGTAGTGTAACAAAAGACACGGCTAGGTCAAATTGCAGGTGGCTGTTCTGCGGTATATCTTCAACAATCCCAACCACCTCCCATGTTACACTTCCCTCCCAAACCTTAAGCATTTTTCCAATGGGGTCTTCATCTTCAAAATATTTTCGGGCGGTTGATTCGGTCAGCACCACCTGATTTGCAGCTTGTAGAATTTTATCAGGATTTCCCTTTACCATTTTAAAGCCATTGAATACCTGAAAGAATGTGGAGTCCACATAGATAAGATTCTTTTCAGCAAATACCCTTTCATTGTAGCCTATATCGGGACTTCCAGCAAAATTGAACACCCGTGTGTAGTTTACAAAGTCAGGATATTCTTCCACCGCTGTAGGCGCAATGGGTGCATTAGAAAGAGGAGCCACCATTTCGGTGTCTTGTATTTTTGTATCCAAACAAACTCTATATATATTCTTTGCGTTGGGATGGAATTTATCATAGCTAAGCTCATCTGCCACAAAAAGTATAATAAACAACGTACTGGCAATACCTATTGCCAATCCTACAATATTGATAAGGGTATAGCCCTTTTGAAAGATAAGATTCCGTATGGAAACCTTAAAATAGTTTTTAAACATATCTAATTTATATTGTGCTATAAATATTTCTCATTAATTGTTCATAGTCCCCAATAAATGATTTCACTCCAGTATATTGATTTCTTGTTCCCCATTCATTGATAATTGATTATAACCGCGAAGGGCACCAATAATACGCAAAGTACACAGAGTAATAATTCGTATTGCAAACTCAAATGGTTTTTTCCTACCTACATTTTTTTTCATGACTAAATTAATTTAATTGTTAATTGCTAATTGCTAATTGCTCATTGTTAATTGCTAATTGCTAATTGCTAATTGCTCATTGTTAATTGCTAATTGCTCATTGTTAATTGCTCATTGTTAATTGCTAATTGCTCATTGTTAATTACTCATTGCTAATTGTTAATTGCTTACTCATATCTTAATGATTCTACAGGGTTTCGTGTAGCAGCTCGCCAGCTTTGCCAGCTAACGGTAAGCAGTGCTACCAATAATGAAACGATGCCCGAAAGAGCAAAAATCCACCAGTTAAGCGTGGTTTTGTAGGCAAAATTCTCAAGCCAACGGCTCATGGCGTAGTAGGCTATGGGCGTGGCAATTACAAATGCGATGCCGACCCACATTAACACACTTTTATTCAGCATATTAAGTATCTGAAGAGCAGATGCTCCGTTTACCCTCCTGATGCCAATCTCCTTTACCCTGTCGCGCGATATGAAAATGACTAAACCTAACAGACCGGTAAGGGCTAAAAGAATAGTCCATAGCGCAACAAACTCGATAAACCGAGCCATGCGGGTTTCCTTTCCGTAAAGTTCTTCCAGCCTATCGTCAAGAAAACGAACATTGAAAGTTCCTTCAGGGTCTATTTTCTGAGCCGTACTCTCTATATAGTCTCTAATCCGGGTAATATTTCCCGATTGTGTTTTTACTAGAATGATGTTTTTTCTTGATGCTTCCCCTGTAAACCATAGTAACATTGGTTTAACATCCTCTTGTAACGATGCAAAGTTGAAGTTTTTGGCTATCCCTACCACATCGCCCTCAAAACCGAAACCGGGGAACTTCATCTCTAAAGGTCTTTGGAAATCGTACACCTGAATTGTTTTTTCGTTCAGTATAAAGTTGTTGAAATCGGATTCACTCTTTGTAAAGTTGCGACCCTGAGCCATTTCAATGCCGAAGAAGTCAATAAAACGGTCATCTACAGGCCATGCTTTTAGCTGAACCTGTTGTCCTTCTATATTGAGCCCCCAGCCCATACCAACATAACCCGGTAGGAACTGGGTATAGCAATAGTCAATGATTTGCGGATTTTTCATCAGCTCATCGGCCAGCGCTTGATGGCTTTGCTGTAACACTCCGGTCATGGGCAAGTATAATACTCCATCCTTTTCAATGCCCAGGTCATAATTGTTCCAGAACCTGAGCTGTTTTTCTATGGTGAATGAGGATGCCACAAGGGCTATGGTGAAAATGAATTGAGTGGTTATTAGTACGCTACGAAATCCTTTGCCCTTGCCCGAGAAATACATCTTCCCCTTTACTGCCTGGGAAAGAGGTGCTGAAGTGATATATCGTGATGGGTATGCAGCTGCAATAATCCCAAATAGAATGGCTCCCAAAACAAAAAGTGGTATAAAAGACTCTCTGTCAATGAATGAAAGTCCAGTTATATGGAAAAGATCTTCAATTCGTTGATAGGTCAGGTGGTGAAGTAATAGTGAAATCCCCATGGCTACGAGTGAAAGCAATATTGCTTCACCCATAATCTGCCATTGGGTTTTCCATTTTCGCTCTCCCAGTATCTGCTGAATGGATAGCGATTTAGCCCGTAACGGAGCTTGCGATGTGGAAAAGTTGATAAAATTAACGGCACTCATAATTAGCAGCATAACAATAAGTAGCATGAGCACATCAAGCACCCTTTTATTCACATGGTCAAAAGCGTATCCTCTTGAACCGAAATGTAATTTTTTTAAAGGGATCGGGTCAACCTTTGAGCCATCGGGTGGATAACGTTCCTCAAGGGACTTAAAAAGTTCAACAATCTTCTCATCGCTTATGCTGCTCATCTTATCACTGACTATTTCCTTTTTAGTGCCTTTGTTCAGTTTAAAGAAGATACTAAAACTCCATTCGCTCCAGTGCTCTGTATATTCTTCCATATTCAATGCAATGAAGGCATCATTCTTGAAAGAGGTGTTTTTAGGCATATCTTTCATTATACCTGTAACAGTATATCCTACGCCATTAATAAATAGCTGTTCGCCTTCAACATCAGTAGTCCCGAATATTTTATTGGCTAAAGATTCTGATAGCACCATATTGTTGGGCTTTTCTAGTACCGTAGCGGCATCGCCAATCAGTAGCGGAAAATTAAACATGCTGAAGAACTCTTTGGAGACCTGCATGGCATTGCCTTTTATTCCCTCTTTTCGGGATTGATTCGGCTTAAGAAAGGTGTAATTGTTTGGGGACCAACAAATAGCACTACTCTCAATCTCCGGCACTTGACTTTTTACCAGCTCACACATGGGCACAGGAAGAGCGCTACCCAAACTGTGTTTAAACGACATTAGATAGATATCATCCCCATCCTTATGGAAATTGTCAAAACTATTTTCGTACGAAACATAAAGCGTTAGCACAATAATTCCCAAAAAGGCAACCACCAGACTAATTAGGCTTAATGCCGATGATAACCGATATTTGGTGATGGTTTTTAGTATCTGTTTTACTGTTCGCATATTTTTTTGTTGTAAATCGTTATTCGTTATTAGCTCATTATTAATTGCCCATTGCTAATTGCCCATTGCTAATTGCCCATTGCTAATTGCCCATTGCTAATTGCCCATTGCTAATTGCTAATTGCTAATTGCTAATTGCTAATTGCTAATTGCTCATTGCTAATTGCCCATTGCTAATTGCTAATTGCCCATTGCTAATTGCTAATTGCTAATTGCTCATTGCTCATTGCTAATTGCTCATTGCTAATTGCTAATTGTTAATTGCTCATTGTTAATTGCTCATCGTTTAGAACTGTCAATAATGGTGTAAAGTAATTTACCCAATTCATCGGCTTCAGCGAACATCGGTTCAAACACTTGTTCTTCAAGGTAATCCGTAGCGTGTAATAATCGAAGCCAGTAGATAGTCTCCCTAATTTCCTTGTATGATATACTCATTTTCGCTCTAAAATCCGCTTTGGAAATACCTCCTATTGCCTCTTCGATATTTGCACCCACAGAAGTTCCACTACGCAAAAGTTGCTTACTCAGCACAAACTCCTTTTTTTCTTGTGTAAGATTTTTATAGAGGTTAATAATTCGTATTGCAAACTCAAACGACTTTTCTCTAACTACATTTTTTTTCATGACTAAATTTATTTAATTGTTAATTACTAATTGCTCATTGTTAATTGCTCATTGTTAATTGCTCATTGTTAATTGCTCATTGTTAATTGCTCATTGTTAATTGCTCATTGTTAATTGCTCATTGTTAATTGCTCATTGTTAATTGCTCATTGCTAATTGCTCATTGCTCATTGCTAATTGCTCATTGCTAATTGCTCATTGTTAATTGCTAATTGCTAATTGCTAATTGATCACCAACTTATCATTATCCCCAAAATTCTCGTAACCCGAGGTGATAACCTGCTCACCGGGATTAAGTCCCTCTAACACTTCATAGTACTGCGGGTTCTGCCTGCCAATACGGATATTGCGCTTGGTGGCAAAGCTACCCGATGGATCAAGCACATATATCCACTGTCCGCCGGTGCTTTGGAAAAAAGTGCCCCGTGCGATCATCATGGCATCCTGCGGCTGCCCTAACTCTAAGTTGATATAGTAGGTTTGCCCCGTGCGAATATTTTCGGGCGTCTCATTGGAAAACACCATATCAATGCGAAACTGTCCCTGTCTCACCTCGGGATACACCTTTTTCACGCTTAGCTCCCAGGTCTTGTCCTGGCGGCTCAGCGTGCCCGATAGTCCGTGGCGTACACGGTCAATATAGTGTTCATCTATCATAGCCTGCACCTTGTAGTTGGTCAGTACATTTATCTGTCCTATGCGGGTGCCTTGTCCTATGCTCTGGCCGATCTCCGCATCTAACATACCAAGCTGGCCATCTACAGGGGCTTTTACATTCAGGTTCTCTAAGCGTTCGTACACCAACAGCAGTGTTTGGCGCATCTTGGCTAAGTCATCAGTCAGCTGACTCATTTCCGATACCATGATTATTGAGTCGTTCCTTGCTTTCAGCTGGTTGATCTCTTGCTCCTGCTGCGCATATTCATAATCTTCTTTAGCTTGCAGGTAAAGCTCGGCAGCAATCAGTTTGTCGGCATACAATGCTTGTTGCTGTTCGTAGTTGCGTTTCTTCTTCTGTATCTCGAAGTGCGTAGATAATAATTTGCGGCTTGTCTCTATCATCTGATTTTCAAAGTTGATACGGGTCTGGCGGAGCATATTCTCCTTCTGCGCCAGATCGGCCTCGCTTGACATAATGATCTGATACAAGGTACGGTTCTCTAATTTCAGTATTACATCACCGGCTTTTACCATGGCACCCTCTTCAATCAGCCGTTCTTTCACTCGACCACCTTCCTCAGCGTCTAAATAGATGGTAGAGATAGGCTCTACCTGTCCGTTGAGACGGATATAGTCATTGAACTGCCCCTGCTGCACAGTGTTGATGGTAATTTTCTCCCGGTCAATTCGTAAGGTCTTGGTGCCGGCTGTGGAAATGGCTTTGTACAAAATAAAAGCCAGCAGCAGCCCGCCTGCAATCCAGATGATGTGTCTGGTTTTCAGTCCTTTTTTCTTCTCTATTTTTCTATCCATAGTGTCAATCATAGTATCAATGATTTCATGTCTTAGTAAATCTTTTCCCCTTTATAAAACCGGATGGTGTTTTCGGTTAGTTGTAATTGCAACCATGTACGCATCTTATCGGCTTCAGCCTGAGCCAATTGGTTTTTAGCTGTATAAAACTCAATCACACTGATCAGTCCTTTTTCTAATTTTTTTTCAGCGATGGTATAAGCTGCGTGGAGAGCTTCTGTTTTGGCATTCAGATGTTCATATTCGTTCATAAATGATTCTAATTGCTGCAAATCCTCAACGATCTGCTGATAGAGGTTTTGTTGTTCTTCCTGTTGATGGTTGATAGCTATCTGACGTTCAAGTTTGGCTTTTTTTATTTGCGACATCTGTTCCCATCTGTTAAAAAGAGGTATTTGCAGGCTTAAATAAAGCGATTGCGACATATTTTGTTTCCATTGCTCGGCAAAGGGGATGGTACGCATAGCCGGATTAGAGAGATCGTTTGGATTTATGCTCTCCATGCGTGAATCGGCAAAATTAGTGTTGATACCGCCACCGGCTACAAGTCGCGGGAAAAGCTCGGCACGTGCCAGGGATAAGTTTCTCCGTGAGACATCCACATCCATTTCAGCCATTCGTACCGATGGCATAAACAACAATGCGGTACGGTAAACAGAATCAAGGGCGGGTATCCATCTTCCAGGAAGATGTATGTCAACGACCCCTATTTGCAACTCCTTGTCTTTGGGGTAATTCATCAGATGTTTTAGCGAAAGCAGTGCCATTTCATACTGGTTAACGGCCTGAATAAGTTGATGCGTCTCCGAAGCTAACTGGGCTTTGATCTCCAATAAATCCGATTCAGCTTGCAAGCCAAGTTCAATCAATTTCAATGTCTTATGCATATTCAGTTCGGTGAGCCCAACCTGCTCTTTTACAATGTCTTTCAATCCATTGAAATAAATCACATCATAGTAGCGATTCATAACTGCAAAAGCGACTTCCATCTCGCTTTGTCGTGCTTTCTCGTTACTTATTAAATAGTGCAGCTTCCTGAATTTGACGGTATTGATGCGCGAAAATCCTTTAAACAGTTCAATTTGTGAATCAAGATAAAAATTGCTTGAAAAGAAGTCTTCGTTTACAAAGGTATTGGTGGTGGGATCGATGGAACGGCCAAATTGTTTGTAGGCTGTAGTACCAGTACCCACTACCGGTAAAAAGTTACGCTTTGCCTGACGGTATTGTTCGTTGTTTAGCTCTGTTTCAAGGATTCGATTGACCATGGATAAATTATGATCCAACGCATGCCGGATACATTGGGATAAATCCATTGTTTGTGCCATAGCGGAAACCAAGACCATCATAAAAAAACCACTCAAAAGAAAGATCCGTTTCATCCTATTCTTTTTTAGTAACTATTAGTAGAAAAATCATGCCACGAATCTTGCCACTTGATTTTCAATCAGTTAAAATGATCCGAATCACCCTTGACTGTCTAATAATCATACAATATCTGTCAATTATTTAGACAGTTCCGCAGCTTGCGTATCCTAAGTGATTGGAGTTTATTTGTTTAACTATTTACTCTATTTTCCGGTTTCAGTGGCTTTGTTTTATTACAACTAGTTGGTAAAAGTAATTGATTTAAAATCCGGTTCTTTATGTTTTGATATTTAAAGGGTTTTTATCCGGACTTGGATAAACTTTTGTCTTTCAATACGTTTATCCAATTTTCAAGTTATGAATCGTTAAAAGGCGGCTCGGTTTGGCTTTCTTATTTGTCAATATCTGCTTGTTCGTTGTGATGTGAATAAAAAACACTATTGGTTACGATTAGTCCCGAAGACTTCTTGGATGCAATTATTTCATTTATGGCTATGAATAGTTTGTAAGCGTCCGCTGTTATTCCGTTCTAAGAATTAATTGAGATTTTGCAAGTATTTTATAAGTTTGACTCAAGTTTTCAAATTCGCAAACAACATCCACTTCAATGTCAGGCCCCCATTTCGGTCCATTTCTAACAAAACCTTCAATAGTATAGTCATTGCTGTTTTTTGTTTCACTGTATTCCGCTGTCCAAACTTCATTATCTTTTATTACATACTGCTTTTTTAAATTGATTGACCTTGAAATAGAAGCACTGTCAACATCAGTCAACCAATTGATACACATCATCTTACTTCCATCTTTTTCTGCAATCGGCATAAAATCACGCCACAAAAAGCTAGTTAATACCAATGTGTTGTTGTCGAGTGTTATGCGTTCCGGGCTTTCTCGTAATTCTTGTGCTAATTTTGGGTCATTTTTTATTTTACCACCTATTTTTTCTTTCTTGCAAGAAAATAGTGCGAACGCTATAACTAATACGACAAGATTTACTTTTTTCATATGATCATGATTTAATGATTACTAACGTTTGACCTTATGTCCATTAAGTGATTGCGGGCGATTTTTTGTCAAGATACACGCAAAGTTGAAGTGCGATACAAACCTTCGCATACCACGTAACCCTTATCGGCTATATTGTGTGTCGGCGGTTAATGCATTTATTTTATCCGTTTATAATGATAATCATACATATCACAACAAGGTGCGATTAAATCCAATGAGTCAGTCCCTTTCAAATAAATATATTTTTCTGGAAATTGCATATAGGGATTTAGGCCAATATAATAATCAGAAATCAATCTAAGCTGTAAAAAATCTTTTGTGTTATTATCAAATGTGTGAAGTTCAATTTTCCCATATTCAAATAAACTATCATTTCTTATAAGTCCGTAAATACCAATACTCTTAATCTCTAGAAAGTCAAAATCAGGGTCGTAACCAGTTCCATGAATACCGCCAGATACATTATATAATCTCCATTTTCCATAAATCTTTTGGTAAGCTGTCGGAATAATTTCTGTTGAATAATATTTATCTGAATTAATAGCATCCAAATGAAAGCTTACATTACTTTCTTTTTTGCAACTCAAAAATCCCAAGAGCAATAACCAGATCATTAATTTTGAAAAAGTTTTCATATCATGTTATTTCTTAAGTGACAATTTCATCATTAGTGTGGCTTTGTCTTTTGTTTGCATGACTGCCAAGCTTAAATTTACACAATAAATGTACCAAAATCGCATATCTCAAACTTATAACTTTCGCTTATACATTTTATCGCCTCAGCTCATTATTCTTATATTATGTTGATTATTAGTTTGTTGCTTCATCTTTTAAGAATGGCTGAATTTTGCATATACGAATGTTGCTTATCTCTGAGCTTCACTTGATCTATTCATATTCCTGTTTATTAAGTTGACTTATTGCTTACAAAAATAGGGAAAGTTTTCTATTTTACTATCTGTTTTTTTCTTTCTGGCAGCTGTATCTTCGGGCGAGATGCTTACCACAAACCTGAATACGAAGCCGTCCTGATAGCTATCGGGATCAAAGTTAGAAAATTTTTTCATACGAAGAGCACAAAACTCCATCTGACACCTAACCGGCTGTTAGCTATTGTATTAATCGACCCTTATGGTAAATTTCATGCCTGGATTGTTAAAAACGATATAATTTTCAGGTATGTCGCCATCAAAATGTTGGTTGGGGTATAAATGATAAAGGACTCTAATTTTTGCGTCAATATCAAGATTAGCTTTTTTTGCATATAGTAAAATCCAGTAAGGGACAAATACGTAATCAATATTTTTTATCGAACCAATTGTCTCAGGATGCTCTGTATCTCCTGAAATAAAAAAACGTTTTCCTTTCCAATCAACTAAATAGGAATAATGAGTCAATGAGAATTTGTGCTTTGTTTTGAATGATTGTATCTTGAAATCAAGAAGTTTTTTATTTAATTGGTCTATCCTCTTTCTGTTTGCTCCTGCATAAATTTCTCCTTTTAGCTTTTTTACTAACTTTCGAGAATAATGATCAGCGTGTTTATGAGTAAAGATGAATATTGAATTATCTTTGATTTTATCCAATTCTGATTCGTCATATGTCATATAGCCATAAGCCCCGGACTTGTATGGAAAATCGAAGTAAATATTTGTTACTCCATCACTCATCAGAAATCCGGCATTACCCAAAAAAGTTATCTCAATTTCATTTGATTGACCAAACCCAACGCTATTCAACAATACTAACATTAGGAAGATCGAAAATTTCTTTAAGATTGATTTCATATTTTTTATTCTTTACACATACCAATAACTATCTGATTAGCTAAGCGAAAGAGGCACTTTTAGCACTTACTTTCAACCGATGACGTCCCGATAGCTATCGGAATCAAATTTACACAAAATTTTCTATCAAAGACGTGTATTGCTGTTTTGCGAAACGATCTGTTTGCTGTAGTCTAAATGTTTTTTGCTTATTTGTTATTCAGTTTTTCAGCAAATGCTATTATGTGTCCGTCAATATCAGCAAAATAACAAACTTTGTCGCCCCAATCATGGTCTTTAATTTCGCTTATCAGCTTCGCTCCAATTTTTGTGGCGTTATCAAATTCGAGTTCGATGTTTTCAACGTATAAGTAAAGTTCGCATCTTGGTATTCCTTTTCCTTTGTCTGGATGCGGTGTTTTGTCCGAAAGTATTTTTGCAATTCCATTGTTAGGCATTAAACCTAATTTACAGTTTTCGGCAAGTTTAAATTCTGTCATTCCTGGAACGTTCAAATCAGGATTTTGTCGGAATAATTTTGCGTAAAAGTTAGCACTTGCTTGTTGGTCGTTTACGTAAAGTATTGTTTCAATTAGTTGAATATGTTTCATTTTATCTATTTTATTTTTTCGACTGACATAATTTCAAGTTCAAGTCTTGTTTCAGATAATTTTCAAAATTCGCAACTGAATTATCCACAAGCTTTTCAGAATACTCGTTTTTCCAAAGCTCTAAGTTTTTTAATTTGTCGTTTAATTCAGTTTATTCAGATAATTTTCATTGTGGCGTAAGTTTGGTGCATTAGGGCAAATTTACAAAAATTTACTTTCGTTGTGTTAATGATAGTAAGGCTTACTCTCATCCGTTTCTCGATTTTCTTCTAGTATCTGCACATCATTTGACAGTTTCCCGCAGATGTTTTTCCCTCTTCTTGCCACAATGTAATATGGTTAGCATCCATTTCTTTTGTGACACAATGTTACCCTTCTCCGGTCACCTTAGCCCTGCTGCCAACAACGTCCATGGTCTTGGCGTAGTTGGCTTTTGTTCGGTTGACATTGAACGTTGAGCATTGACAAACCAATTATGCCAAACTATTGTTAGAATCTGGCAGATTGTGTTGTGTAATATTTTCTGTCGCAACTCGAATGAAGTTTGGATTAGTGAATATCGTCTTTTTTCGGTTACTCCAAACTTCCAATTCTTTTATAATAGCTTCTTGGGTTTCGACTTTTTTTTCAATCATAATAAAATCAATTGTAGAAAGTAGTTCTAATCCAAAGGGCGAATAAAATCCATTCAAGAACTTTTTCGTTTTGTCCACAATGGTTTTGTATTCTGCATTTTCGGGTTTGTCTAAATAGCTGATCACGTCCATTTCTGCATTAGGAACTAAACCTAGTTCTTCAAAAGGTTTTTTGTCCTTTGAACTATAACCCATTATATAACTCCCATTCAGATAGTATAAAACGTGTTTAACTTTTCCCGAATAAGGTCCGTAAAAGTGAGGTTGAAATTCTAACTTAAATGCTTCTCTGGCACCGAAACGCTGTAAAAAGTAGGCAATCTTTTCAGAAGAGAATTCTGATACAAATTCACCATTGCGAACCAACTCATACAATACGGACAGTAACATTGCTCTTGCCGGTGTGAGTTTAACTCTTTCCTTTTTTAACACTTCTTGTATGGCAGTACTTGGCTCGTAAATGAAAATATCACAATCTACTTCGGATAGATATTTTTCTAAAATTTGTTTCACTCTAATCCAATCTAACCCACCATTACCCGAGCCTAATGGCGGGATAGCAATAGACTTTATTTTATACTTTTTAATGACTTCTACTAAAGCAATTAAGCCTTTCTCTATGTATTCATATTCGGAAGGCCAACGCCAATGTGTTTTTGTCGGAAAATTTATTATAATCTTTTTTCCTGATAACAAAGACTCATCTTCTGAAATTAACAGTTGTCCAACTTGTAATTCGTTATTTTTATACGCCTTTAAGTATGTTTTAAAATTGTTTGGAAACATATTTTTAAACTGCAAAGCAATACCTTTCCCCATTACACCTACAGTATTTACAGTGTTTACTAATGCTTCTGCTTCACTTTCCAATAGGTTTCCTATTTTGTACTGTATCATAATGTTTAAAAATAAAAGTTTGATTTTATGTGGATCTTGTCATCATTGACACCATAACCAATCATTTTGACTTTGGAATCTTCATTGTAAACAATATATTTCTAAATACTTTTTGTTGGAATATCACCTAATACTAAAAATTCGGCTTCTTTTCTTCTTTTTAAATCTAAATCGTTTTCATCATGCCAATATTTAGCCTTTACTGCATTCCAATCAACAATAGTATCAATATTGTTGATGTCTGAGTTGTTATATTGAGAAGAAAATCGATCAATAGCGTGTCCATCTGTAAAAATAAAATCCAAATTGTTATCAACTATTTTTTGAACGGAACTCACGCAATATACAATATTTTTCGCTAAGGTTGGAACCACCATGTTAAACCCTTTTTGCATAACATATAGCATTGGAGTTCTTACTCCAAAATAAAATGGAGTATATTCACCCAAACACCTGCCATTGTTCAATAAAAAGTTACTACGAGTTATGATTAAGCTACCATCACCAATGGGTATAAAATTTGGATTGGAATTAGGCGAAGATGAATGAGTAATGCCGTACTGAAGAATATGTGGTATATTCTCAATATGGGTCATTCTATACAAATATATTTTGTTCAACTCAGCCATAAAACAAAGTTACAGTTATTTTTTTAGTTAGGGCTATATTCACATGACTATTTGTTTTCTCTTTCTATTTACTTCTATGAAAACTGTATAAGTTTCTATTGAGTTGTGGGTCACACTGCTTACTGCTAACGTCTGACCAGCTTTATGTTCGGGCAGGGTTTTCCATCGAAAACCCCTGGCAAGCGACAAGGTTCAAATATATGAAAATGTATCATAAGGGAACGATTAACCCGCCTATAGAAAAACCAGCTGCTAGCAGCATACCTTTTGCCCCCAATTATTTCAGTCGCTTGTCGATTTGATATAGTTTCCTTTAAAATCGTAATATCTTGTGCCTCCCGGTGCCTGTATCAGTATGGCAGAAGCTGTAACATTTTTTACATAACAATTACGATCCAAATAAAATGAATAACTGGCATTATACTCCTTGTCCTTGTATATCCGAACAGAGCCACTACAGCTTATGATCACATATTTGGTATTGAAACCAGCCAGCTGGCAACCATGGTCAATGGTTAATGAATAAGTAGGATAATCATTGCCCTCATGATACACTCGGGCAGCTCCTGCTGTAACTTTGACATCGGCAATTTGGGCGTTTACAGCGCCAAAGGTCAGTACTATTGTTACCAATAAGAATAACTGTTTCATTATTCAAAGTTTAAAGTGTTACATTATTATATTTTCCATTTTCCTCCAACAACAAACAATAGTTTTGTTCAGTCAGTTTATTCAGATAATTTTCATTGTGGCGTAAGTTTGGAACGAATTACAGCTAACATTTAATTTTCGCAATAAATATACTAAATTCGCATTTTCCAGGCTTTCGCTTACACATTTAATCGCCCCAGCTCATTACTCTTATATTATATTGATTATTAGTTTGTTGCTTCATCTTTTAAGAATGGCTGAATTTTGCATATACGAATGTTGCTTATCTCTGAGCTTACCCTGGTTTATTCATATTCCTGTTTATTAAGTTGACTTATGATTTCTTGCTTACAAAAGTAAAAAATTTTTTATGGAACACATTTTTTAGGATTAAATCTGTTTTACTGATTTACTTAGAATTTTATGCAACTGACAAATGTAAAATTATGACCGATAAACCTTAATAAAGTCAACAATGTCATTAATTTTAACGCTTTATCCGGATTTGAGCCGATATCCGAAATAAAACAAGCTGCTTACTTCACAAATATTTTAAGATAAGAACTCTTAATTTGGTTTTTAGTTTTTAAAATTATGACAATAAGCGTATAACATAATGTATTTTTTGATATTTACTTCCAAGAATCCATGCTGACGATGCGGACTTTATTAAAATACATATCTTTGCGTCTTCAATTACTTACAATTAATCTTTAAAAAATATGGACAATCAAGAAAACAAAAAGAAGCTTTTTTCTGTTTCTGGTCGGCCAATAGCCGAGAATCAAAATGTGAAGACAGCCGGGAAGAGGGGCCCTATGCTGATGGAAGATTATTGGTTTTTAGAAAAGTTAGCACATTTCGACAGAGAGGTCATACCCGAGCGTCGTATGCACGCTAAAGGCTCTGGTGCTTTTGGTACATTTACCGTTACTCATGATATCACCCAATACACCAAAGCGAAATTATTTTCAGAAACAGGCAAGAAAACGGATGTATTTGTACGTTTTTCTACTGTAGCCGGTGAGCGTGGTGCTGCTGATGCAGAACGTGACATACGCGGATTTGCCATGAAATTCTATACCGAAGAAGGTAATTGGGATTTAGCCGGTAACAATACACCTGTATTCTTTATACGCGACCCATATCGCTTCCCCGACCTCAACAAAGCCGTGAAACGCGATCCAAAAACCAACCTTCGCTCTAAAAATCATAACTGGGATTTCTGGACACTCCTACCCGAAGCTCTCCATCAGGTGACTATTACCATGAGTGAGCGCGGTATCCCCAAATCGTATCGACACATGAACGGATACGGAAGCCATGCCTTTAGCCTGATCAATGCAAAGAACGAACGGATATGGGTGAAGTTTCATTTTAAAACAGAACAAGGGATACAAAACCTGACCGACGAAGAAGCAGCAGAAATCATTGCAAAAGACAGAGAAAGCCATCAACGCGACCTGTTTGATGCCATAGAAAAAGGCGAGTTTCCAAGATGGAAGATGAAAATACAACTCATGACCGACGAGCAGGCTAAAAACTGTGCTTTCAACCCCTTTGACCTGACAAAAGTATGGCCACATAGTGACTTCCCGCTTATTGATGTAGGCGTGTTGGAGTTAAACAAAAATCCTGAGAACTATTTTGCTGATGTGGAGCAAGCTGCTTTTAATCCGGCAAATATTGTCCCCGGCATAGGCTTCTCTCCCGATAAAATGCTTCAGGCACGTTTGTTCTCCTATGGCGATGCTCAACGCTACCGCTTAGGTGTAAATCATTACCAGATACCAGTCAACCGTCCGCGCAATCCATTCCATAATTCATCCCGCGATGGTGCTATGCGCATTGATGGCAACGAAGGCGGAACACTACACTATTTCCCAAACAGCTACAGCCAATGGGAAGAGCAAAAAGAATATGTAGAACCATCACTCCCTTTAGAAGGAAATGCAGACCATTACGACTTCAGGGAAGATGATAACGATTATTACACCCAGCCGGGGAACCTGTTCCGACTGATGACTCCAGAACAACAGGAAGTTTTGTTTAAAAACACAGCCTCCGATATTGGTCCGGCCGAAAAGTTTATCCAAAAACGCCACATAGCCAACTGCTTTAAAGCTGATCCTGCCTACGGTAAAGGAGTAGCCGATGCACTTGGAATAGATATGAACGAAGTGGATATATCATAACCGAGCTTCAAGCATATCCGGATCATTAGCTGAAAGCAGTCCGGATATGCTCTTTTTATCTGATCCATACAAGAACCATCATAGCTGCTGTGAAACGAAACAACAGATCATGCCTGAGTACCATCATATTTAGCTCACCGCCTTTAAAAAACCCATATAAGCCTATTTGAATGATCCGGCTTCAGATTGACAGGCTATGAAAAACAATTAGCTCAAACTAAGGTTCATTTCGCATCTTTTATACACCTTACTGAATCACCATGTGTCGTATAGGCATTACCCGAATGTGAGCCGCTTTCATTCCATGAAAACCCCTTGACCCATACACCCCATGATGGTGGAGAAGGCAGCTCTGTAGAGGTATAAAAGCCTGCATACTTCCTT
>JALNZU010000038.1 GCA_023229245.1 Bacteroidales bacterium
GTATAGGTGATATAGCCTGTTTTAGTGCAGCTCAGCATATGTGATCCATCACTTGATTGATCGAAAAACTGCACATGTAGAGGGGCGCTTCCTGATGTTACGCTGGCATTAAAATCGGCTGCGAGTGTTCCGGGTGGGATGCCTGTAATAGTGTAATTGCCTTGATTGTCTGTAGTAGTAGAGAGTCCGGCTATGTTCACTATCGCACCTTCAACAGGCGAGCCATCCATGGCGTCGGTAACTTTTCCGGTGAGTATGCCTGTTTCACCTCCTGCAGCAGTAGTAAAACTAATTTGTTGTCCATAGGCCGTACCTACAGAATTGGTGGCATATGCCCTGAGGTAGTAAACTGTAGCAGGACTTAATCCGGTTAACGCTGAGCTGAAGCTGCCGGTGCCCGAACCATCATTAGTCATGCCTGTATGATCTGTAATAGTTGGATCGGTCGTAGTGCTCCAAACTACTCCTCTTGCCGTTACCGAAGCGCCTCCGTCGGCACTCACTGTCCCACCGGAGAGTGCCGTAGTAGCAGTGATATTGCTTACCTCTGTCGTTGATACTGTTGGCAGATTGGCAGAAGCTGTAGTTGTCAGAACGAAATCATCTACCATAAATATAAAGGCATCATCCGAAACACATTGAATAGCTACATAAACAGATTGGCCGTTATAGGCGTTCAAATCAAAGGTTTTTTGTTGCCACTGGTCGGCAGGGGCAGTAAGGTAACTACTTCCACTGATGATAGTAAAACTTGAAGGATTGGTATTAGTAGTCGAAACACCAACCTTATACCTTTCAAGTCCGTATTGAGCGGTATAGGATTTAACCCAGAATGAGACCGATGAATTAGTGCCTAAAGTGAGCTGTGGCGAGATAAGCCAGTCATTGTTAGGGCCTGATACAGCAGCAAAAGAAGCGGCAAATTTTGAGCCGCTATGTGGTGTGATACCTGCATCGGTTATAGGAGGAGTAGTCTGAGATGGATTAAAAATGATGAAAGCCATAGGCTGTCCCTCGTTAGGGAATGATACATTTTCTATACTGTATGTATTGCTGTTATCCACATCAACAGTAGTCCAAGGTGGAAACTGGAGATTGAAATCAGGATATGACTCAAAATCATCTGAAAAACCTGTGGTGGTGTTCAGTTGTGGTAGGTCGTAATCCTGATAATGCACTAAGTCGACCGATGTCTTTTGGCTTTTGGTAAGTGTCTGTGATACAAGGGGCATATAGCCTAAGATCAGCACAATAATAAGTGATAAAGCTCTCATAACGAAATTGTTTTATAATGGTTTGTTAAAACTGATAAAACTACACAAAATATCAAGAATCAATAGCTGTTTCTATATTTTAAACTGATTCTAAATAAGAAGCAATCTGCTTTACATGCAGTTTTGATTTTAATCCGGTTTGACTAATATTTCAGTGATCACAAGGCGACCAATAGCCTTGGATCGTTCTAGCCTGACTAATCAAAAGTTTTGATAGTTTTGTGCGGATTAGCATCACTAAATAGGATTTTGATTATGAGGAAAGAAGCTCTTCCCGGGTATAAGAGATGGGTCATTGTTTTTATGGCCAGTTTAGCTCATCTAAGCATAGGGACTGTTTATGCCTGGAGTTTTTTTCAGTATCCTATATCCGAGCGATATGGCTGGAGCAACTCTACTACAGCCTGGACGTTCAGTATTGCCATTTTTGTGTTGGGGATCACAGCAGCCTGGGGTGGCAGGAATCTCGAACGGATCGGCTCAAGAAAGATGGCTCTTGTCGGATCGGTATTATATGCCTTAGGTTATATCATCTCGTATTTTGCTTTTAAAGCTGAAAGTCTAAGCTTGCTATATTTAGGTTTTGGCGTGATAGGAGGAATGGGTCTTGGATTGGTTTATGTTACTCCCGTAGCTACAGTATCGGGCTGGTTTCCTGATAAGCAAGGTTTAGCAACCGGTATGGTGGTCATGGGGTTTGGCTTAGGCGCTTTTGTGATGTCAAAACTGATTGCACCCTTGTTTATGAACTTGTTCAACCACGATTTGGCCAATACGTTCCTGGCCGTCGGAGTTTTGTTGCTTATAGTATTGCCTTTCTTCAGCTCTTTTATGGTCTCCATCCCAAAATCAACGGAGACTGAACGATCTGATATGAAACTCTTACCTTATCTGCTTCGGGCTGACTATGTGCTGATCTGGTTCATGTTCTTGTGCAATATCATAGCAGGAATGATCTTTCTTTCTTTTCAATCACCATTGCTTCAGGATTTGTTGAGTGAACAAGGCATCACCGATAAATTGATTCTTGAAAGTCGTGGAGCTACCCTGATAGCAGTAAGTGCCCTGTTCAACGGGTTGGGAAGATTTTTCTGGGGTGCTGTGTCGGATAAACTGGGTAGAGTATTCACATTTCGGGTTTTATTCTTGCTGCAAATCATGGTGTTTGTGATGATGATAATCAATAAAAGCCCGATTCTGTTTTTCATAGGTGTGTGCTTAGTGCTGCTTAGTTATGGAGGTGGTTTTGGGGTGTTGCCTTCGTTGATCAAAGAGAAATACGTAAGCCTGATGGCTTCCATATATGGGATCACACTCATCGCATGGGGTGTGGGAGGTATCATTGGTCCTCAGATCATTGCCCTGATGAAAGACCATTATCCCGAAAATGCAGCTACGTTAGCCTATTATATTGGTCTTGTATTACTTAGCTTAGGATTGATCAGTTCTCTGTTGCTGAAAAACAAGCTTTCGGATAAAATATCCTGACAACCAACTTTCTTGAGACGTATGTGAAAAAACGCACTCATAACCCAACTCCATACAGATAAAATCATAGTTGTTTACCGCCACAATTCAGGCGGATAATGTCCTGTGTCAATCAGCATTTGTAATTGTTGTTTTACTTGTGGCTTATCTTCTTTATACGTAACACCGAACCATTTAGCCTGAGTTTTCAGCACTTCTACCGTAGCTGTCTTTTGTTGAATGAGCTGATCTACTACAAAAGGAATGTAAAACTCAGAGCTTAGGCTGTTTCCATGGTCCTTCAGAAATTCTATGAAGATATTTTCTGTCTGTTTGAACCAGGCTGGACTGAATCCCCAGAAGTTCATTGATACAGGAGTATTGGCCGCTACTACCTGTGATTGTCCATGTTCGTCGGTGAATATGATTTCTCCTTCTTCATATCTGATATTGGTTCGTTCGGTTATTTTAGTCAACAGGTTTTGTGTATCATGTTCACATATTCCTCTTGAAACGGATCCAAATGACGAGACGGTAGCTCCCAAAGGATATCCTATGAGTGCATATAGTGTGTCGGTAGCAGTTATTCCGTTTAAGAAGCCGGCCATAGTCTGAAAGGCAGTTGATCCGTAAAAGTCATCCCCGTTGATCACTGCAAAGGGTTCTTGTATGCTGTCTTTTGCCATGAGGGCTGCATGTGCTGTCCCCCATGGCTTGGTACGTCCTTCGGGGCACAGGAACCCTTGGGGGAGTTTATCTGTTTCCTGAAACACCCATTCAACCTGAATAAATGGCTTGATCTTTTTGATAATAAGCTGTTCAAATTCTTCAGCAAAGCTCTCGCGTATGATGAATACTACCTTCCCAAATCCGGCTCTCAGGGCATCATAGATAGAATAGTCCATGATGGTTTCACCAGAAGGGCCAAAATGATCTAATTGTTTTAAACCACCATACCGGCTTCCCATGCCGGCAGCCATAATAAGTAAACTTGGTTTTATCTTGTTCATGAATTGTTGTGCAGTTTTTTAAGATATTGATGTATTATTCTGTTTCACGTATGAAGCTGATAGCTGCCCCACCTCCTGACGCTAAATTCAGTTTGATTTCAGTATCAGATGATACTATTGGATGACTAATAGTATAGCTAAGAGGGTTTTTATCCCAATGTGCATCATTGCCATCTGCATAAAGGGTGACTTTATACGTAGTGTTGGGATCGAGAAAGTCGGTTTTTATAGTTAATTCACGGGTTTGCTCATTGGTGATACTGCCAACAAACCAATTACCTGTTGTCCGTTCCTGACGGGCAATAGTTACATATTCTCCTACTTCTCCGTTCAGTACAAGGCTTTGTTCCCAGTCCACGCCTACATCCCGTATAAACTGAAATGCCGGATGTCCTTCATAATATTCGGGCAGATCGGCTGCCATTTGCAGAGGGCTGTATATCACCACGTACAGAGCTAACTGCTGTGCCAGCGTAGTGTTCACCTGATTGTCTTTTTTGTATGGTTTCAACTTGATATTGAAAATTCCGGGTGTATAATCAATAGGGCCGGCCAGCATTCGTGTGAAAGCAATAGTAGGCAGGTGTGAAGGTGGATTTCCTCCATCAGATGCCCAGGCATTGAACTCCTGCCCGCGCAAACCTTCGCGGGAGACATCATTGGGATAGGTACGCCTCAGACCGGTTGCCATGATAGGCTCGTGAGAATTGACCATCACCCCTTTCTCTGCCGCTTTTTGAATGACCCTATGATAGTGGTTTACCATAAACTGCCCGTGATGATACTCACCTTTGGGCAGTATAGTACCTACATAACCCGTTTTGACCATATCAATACCTAAATGTTCCATCAGGGCATAAGCAGTATCCATCTGCTGCTCATAAGTTGTTATAGCAGACGAAGTCTCATGGTGCATGATCATACGAACTCCTTTAGAGTTGGCATGATCGACTACTTCTTGCAAATCATAATCCGGATAGGGAGTAACAAAATCAAAGATACCCTCACGTTTATCGGTGCCTATCCAGTTTTCCCAACCCGTATTCCAGCCTTCTACCAATACAGCTCCAATATTGTTGTCGGCAGCAAAATCAATATATCGTTTTGTGTTGGTTGTGGTAGCGCCGTGTTTTCCATGCGGTCTGGCTCCTTGTGAAGCAGACATATCTTGTGTGCCGCTATAGTCCCAGGTAGATTTGTCAAGGTGCATCTCCCACCATATACCTATATATTTTGTTGGCTTGACCCAACTGACATCGCCTAATACGTTGGGCTCGTTCAGATTTACTATCAGACGGGAGCTGATCAGATCGGCGGCTTTATCGGCTATTTGTATGCTGCGCCAAGGAGTATGAAAAGGGGTGGCCACAGAAACTTTATAAGGGGTACGCTCGGAACCTACCAAAATCGAGCGTAGCTGTAATTTGTCAGGAATGATCTCGTATGTCAGACCGGAATAATTAAGTAAGGCAGCCTCATGAAAGCTTAAATGTGTCCCATTGTCTGAGCGCATGGTAAAAGGGGTGTTCACTGCATTGAAAGGGATATAAGTTTGAGCCAGATTGGGATGATCTCGTTTGCTTAAAGCATCAATCTCCGTGAAGCGGCTCTTGTTGAACAAATGTTCGTATATGTCCCAGTCACCGGGTATCCACCAGCAAGTATAGTCTTCGGTTAATTGCAACAAGGTGTTTTCTTCCGCAATTTTCAGATCGGCCATATGAGGTTGTTGAGGAAACTCATATCTGAAACCTAACCCATCATCAAACAATCGAAATACAACGGCATAAGTTCGTTTTAAGTTGTCTTTTTCAGTGAGCAGTACTTTCATTTCCTGAAAATGATTTTGCACATAGCGTTGCTCGCCCCAGGGCATTTCCCAGGTTTCATCCATATTGCGATATTCTGTTTTTGTTATGCGAAATCCCTCCATCAGATCAGGCTCTTCATATAGTGAAACCCCTAAAGTTGACTCATCTAATATCATCTTATTATTATAATAGACTTTAAAAGCTGCTTGACCTTGACTGGTGAGATAAAAATTAAGTTTGATAGTGCCGTTTGGAGATGACAGCGTCCCCTTATTTGGTTTTGTACATGAAAAACCTATGAAAACCAATAAAATAAAGGCTGTTGAATTAAAAATATGTTTCATGGTTTATGCCGTATTAAAGATTATTTATTGCGTTGAATACTGAATTTCACTAAGTTTTTCAACGAGTCAAGATAGTCAGTTTGGGGTAATCCGCTAAGCTCTTTCAATGCGTTGTTTACATACTCATGCATTTTTTTATTTGCGTATTCTAATCCTCCCGACTGGCGTACTGTTTCTATCAGGCTATATATTTGCTGCGGGTCATCGTGATGATTTCTCACCTGGTTGATGATTTTTCTTCTTTCGGCTCGGCTGCTGTTGTTCAACAGATAAATCAAAGGAAGAGTCATTTTTCTTTCTTTTATGTCAATACCGCTGGGCTTACCGGTTTGATTTCTTTCTTCAAAATCGAAGATATCATCTTTGATCTGAAAAGCGATGCCTACATAATTTCCAAAGCGCTGCATGCGTTCTACCAGATCTGTATCGGCACCGGTCGAAGCTGCACCAACTGCACAGCATGAGGCAATCAGCGAGGCAGTCTTTTTTTGGATGATTTCGAAATAAATATCTTCTTCAATATCTAATCTTCTGGCTTTCTCTATTTGTAGCAACTCGCCTTCACTCATCTCTTTCACAGCTTGGGATACTATCTTTAAAAGTTGAAAATCGTCATGTTGCAGAGCTAACAACATTCCCCTTGAAAGCAAGTAATCGCCTACCAAAACGGCTATCTTATTTTTCCATAATGCGTTGACTGAGAAAAACCCTCTGCGTTCGTATGAGTCATCTACTACATCATCATGAACTAAAGTAGCTGTATGCAACAGCTCGATAAGAGTTGCCGCTCGGTAGCTCGTTTCATTGATCCCGCCAGACACGCCTGCCGAAAGAAACACAAACATAGGGCGCATTTGCTTGCCTTTCGACTTGATGATATATCGGGTGATTGTATTCAGCAATGGTGTTTTCGATTGTACCGCCTGTCGAAAAACCTTGTCAAACTTATCCAACTCGGATGCAATAGGTCGTCTAATATGTTTTAGGTCCAGCATAAAACGGCAGTAAAGGTCATATTGTTTTTAATTCGGGTAATCACCTGATTCGCAAAAGTAGTATTTTTAGTCCCATCAAGCCATTGAATGGTGAAAACAGACTGTCTGAAAAGCTGTATTTTTGCATAAAAATCCTATGGCCGTTTTTTTGTTCGATGAATTGATATTTGGGCCGGTTCGAAGTCGCCGCTTGGGTGTTTCTTTAGGGATCAATCTGCTTCCTACACACAAAAAAATATGTAGCTTCAACTGTATCTACTGTGAGTGTGGATGGACCAATAGCCATCAAGCTTTGAAAAACAGCCTGCCCAGGAATGAAGAGTTCAAAACAGCGTTGGAGAAAAAGCTTATCGAACTTCAAGGAACCGATCTTGAACCTGATAGCATAACCTTTGCCGGCAACGGAGAACCTACTTTGCATCCAGAATTTGCCGCCATAGTTGACACGACCCTACAATTACGCAACCGCTACGCTCCGCATGCCCTGATAAGCGTACTTTCAAACGGTAGCATGCTACATAAAACCGAGATACGGGAAGCCTTGAAAATGGTAGATAATAATTTATTGAAGCTTGATGGGGGTAGAGAAAAGACAATACGGAAGATCAATACACCTCTCAAAGCTTTTCGCCTGGAGGAATATATCCGCCTTTTACAGTCATTCGATGGGAAGCTCACCATCCAAAGCTTGTTTGTACGCGGAACTCATAAAGGAGAAGCTATAGATAACGCAACATCTGAGGAATTAGAGGCATGGCTCGGACTGTTGCATAGTATCATGCCTCAACATGTGATGGTATATACCATTGAACGCAGTACTCCAGAAGAGGGATTATATAAGGTGCCATTGGAAGAGCTGGAAGCTATAGCAGAAAAAGTAAAGGCTGATGGCTTTGAAGTTAGTGTATTCGGGTAATCTTGAAAATAATGGAATGCAACACTATCCGGTCAAAATATTGATGGCTTTTGCCGAGACTTTTGGTGAGAACGAAAGTTTTTTTCATTGGCTGATGGAAAATGGCTATCCTGAATTGGCTGCATTGAGTAGCGCTATTCGTGGTAGCGAAGAGGCTTTTGACTGGATGATGCAACACAAATTTTACCATCTTGCTGCGTTAGATGCAGCTATTGATCAACAGCCTAAGGCACGGCACTGGCTTGAATCACATAGATTTGAACTATTGCTCTGTTTGGCTGATGCCGTACACCAGCAACAGGAGGCCATACAGTGGTTTAGCGAGCGACGTTTAGAGATTTTTTTGATCATCGCACAACGAATCAGATATTATCGGGAAAACCAATATTTCGATTATCACAAAAAACGATTCTGATATGAGTGACAAGATTCATCCACAAAGTGCTCATTACCCCATCACCGAACAAATGCAGTTTAAAGGCAACGGACAGTTTTATTATTCCTCTTTTATTCTTTGTAAATCCTCAATACTTTTGCAGTCAAATACATTTATCGAAAACCCATGAAACAATATCCCATGGTTGACCTTGTAGGTCAATACTATAAGATCAAGGACGAAGTGGATACAGCCATACAGGATGTTATTGCTTCTGCGGCATTCATCAATGGACCGGCTGTGAAAGCTTTTCAATCAGACCTTGAGCATTATTTGAATATAAAACATGTCATCCCCTGTGGGAATGGTACGGATGCTCTTCAGGTAGCCTTAATGGCGCTTGGTCTGCAACCGGGCGATGAGGTGATCACTACGACATTTACCTTTATTGCTACAGCCGAGGTAATTGCTTTACTCAAGCTTAGGCCTGTTTTGGTTGATGTATGCCCCAACACCTTCAATATTGATCCTCATGCCATTGAAAAAGCTATCACATCTAAAACAAAAGCCATCATACCGGTTCATCTTTTTGGGCAATGTGCCGACATGGATCGTATCATGGCTATAGCTGACACACATAATCTCTTTGTGATTGAAGATGCAGCCCAGGCATTGGGCGCTACTTGGTATGCAAAAAATGGCATAGCTAAGAAAGCCGGTACCATTGGTCATATTGGATGTACTTCATTTTTCCCGTCTAAAAACTTAGGCTGTTATGGCGATGGAGGAGCAGTATTTACCAATGATGATACCTTAGCCGAACAATTGCGTATGATAGTCAATCACGGTATGAAAACACGCTATTATCATGATATAGTGGGAGTTAATTCACGACTTGATAGCATACAAGCAGCTATCTTACAGATTAAATTAAAATATCTTGATACATATGCAGATGCCAGAAAACAGGCCGCTAACTACTATAACACTGCTTTTGAAGGCTGCGACAAACTGAGCACACCAATAACGGCTGACTTTACCGATCATGTGTTCCATCAATATACTTTAGTTACCCATCAGATAGACAGGGAAGCACTTGCATCATATCTGAAACGCAATGGGATAGCCTCTGCAATATATTATCCCGTACCCCTGCATCTGCAAAAAGCATACTTGGATCCCAGATATAAAGATGGAGACTTTCCCATAGCAGAGAATCTGAGTGAAACAGTGTTTTCATTACCTATACATACTGAAATGGATGAGGCAACTCTTCAATATATCAGCCAGACTGTATTGAGTTTTTTAAATACATAACAAAAAACAACTATCTTGCAAAACCGTTTAACAACCAGATCAATCTTAAAAAACATATGACCGAACAAAAAAATTATTTTGCCCATGAAACAGCTGTCATTGATGATAACTGTACTATTGGAAGAGGAACGAAAATCTGGCATTTCTCACATATTATGAGCGATAGTGTGATAGGTGAAGGTTGTAATATAGGACAAAATGTGGTGATTTCGCCTCAGGTAGTCTTAGGAAAAAATGTTAAGGTTCAGAACAATGTCTCCATCTATACAGGTGTTATATGTGAAGATGATGTGTTTCTGGGCCCTTCTATGGTGTTTACCAATGTGATTAACCCTCGTTCGGCAGTAAACCGAAAAAATGAATATGCCCGTACATTAGTTAAAAAAGGAGCTACTATAGGTGCCAATGCTACCATAGTGTGTGGACATGATATTGGTGAGTATGCGTTCATAGGTGCCGGAGCTGTAGTAACACGCGAAGTGCTGCCTTATGCATTAGTAGTCGGGAACCCAGCCCGACAGATAGGATGGATGAGCCAATATGGTCACAGACTGAAATTTGATCAGGAAGGAAAAGCCGTATGCCCTGAAAGCAAAGAGATATATATACTGAAAGACAACAGGGTGCATAAAGTATGACCCATAGAAAAAAAGAAAATGTTTGACAACCACTTTAAAGCCACCATTATATAATAAACGATATGAAAATACTTGTAACAGGGGGTACAGGATATATAGGTTCACACACTGCGGTAGAGTTGCAGCAAGAAGGATTTGAAGTTGTTATTGTAGATAACCTTAGTAATTCGAGCGCTGGTGTGATTGATTCTATAACAGCCATCACGGGCATCAGACCTGTGCTTGAAGTGTTTGATCTGGCCGATTACAAAAAAACTATGGACTTTTTCCAGAGGCATAGTGATATACAAGGCATCATCCATTTTGCAGCCTATAAAGCAGTAGGCGAATCGGTCGAACAGCCTCTGATGTATTACCGGAATAATTTAGTTTCACTGATGAATATTTTGGAGGCCATGAACAGTCAGCAGATCCCAAACCTGGTGTTTTCATCTTCATGTACGGTTTATGGGCAGCCTGATGAGTTACCGGTCAGCGAACAGGCAGCTGTAAAAAAGGCTGAATCGCCTTACGGCAATACCAAGCAGATCTCT
This sequence comes from Bacteroidales bacterium, assembly GCA_023229245.1. Lineage (GTDB taxonomy): Bacteria > Bacteroidota > Bacteroidia > Bacteroidales > F082 > JALNZU01. The sequence continues at coordinate 10,682 of JALNZU010000038.1, forward strand.
GAAGAGATCATATCCGATACCATACGTACGTCCGGTTTGAAAGCTATTGCACTGCGCTATTTCAACCCTATAGGTGCGCATCCAACAGCTTTGATAGGGGAACTGCCTTTGGGTGTCCCCAATAATCTGATGCCTTTCATCACACAGACCGCAATCGGAATACGCCCCCAACTACGGGTGTTTGGAAATGATTATAACACCCCTGACGGTACTGCCATACGCGACTATATCCATGTGGTTGATCTGGCCAAAGCTCATGTGATATCAGTGCAACGTATGATACAAAGCCGCATGAAAAAACCTTTCGAGATATTTAACCTTGGAACAGGTATAGGCTATTCGGTCATGGATGTTATCCGGTCTTTTGAGAAGGTATCTGGCGAACGATTGAACTATATTGTAGTCGATCGCCGGGAGGGTGACGTAGAACAGGTGTGGGCAAATCCTCAATGGTCGAACACCGAATTGGGATGGAAAGCAGAAAAAAATTTAGACGAAATGACCTATTCAGCATGGAAATGGGAGCAGGCATACAAAAAACGTTCACGCAAGCAATAAAATCACACATACTATGAGAAAAATATTGATTACAGGAGGAGCCGGATTTATTGGTTCGCATGTCGTCAGGTTGTTTGTAAATAAATACCCTGATTATCATATATTTAACCTGGATAAACTAACCTATGCAGGTAATTTGTTCAACCTGAAAGATATAGAACATAAACCTAATTATCATTTCATTAAAGCTGATATAGTTGATGGAGAGCTTATGCAACAACTTTTTGAAACGCATAAGTTTGACAGTGTGATCCATCTGGCCGCCGAATCGCATGTGGATCGCTCAATCTCAAACCCAATGGAATTTGTGATGACCAATATCATTGGCACGGTAAATCTTCTCAATGCCGCTCGTCATCATTGGCAGCAGGATTATAAAGGAAAGCTTTTTTATCATGTCTCAACTGATGAGGTTTACGGCTCCTTAGGTGATACAGGATTGTTTACCGAGACTACAGCCTATGATCCGCACAGCCCTTATTCAGCTTCCAAGGCCAGCAGCGATCATTTAGTCCGATCGTATCACGACACATTTGGTTTACCGGTGATTATTTCTAACTGCTCGAATAACTATGGCCCTAATCAGTTCCCCGAAAAATTAATCCCACTGTTTATTAACAATATACGGCATAACAAGCCCTTGCCTGTTTATGGAAAAGGTGAAAATGTACGCGACTGGCTTTATGTGGTAGATCATGCCCAAGCCATTGATGTCATTTTCCACGAAGGGAAGATCAGGGAGACATATAATATTGGCGGACATAACGAATGGAAAAATATTGACCTGATCAAGGTTATCTGCAAGGTCATGGACGAGAAATTAGGTCGTCCTCAGGGGAAATCCGAACAATTGATCACATTTGTCAAAGACCGGGCAGGCCACGACCTACGTTATGCCATTGACTCGGGTAAGCTGCAACGGGAGTTAGGATGGATACCATCTCTACAGTTTGAGCAAGGGATACGCCTGACTGTGGACTGGTACCTGCAAAATCAGACATGGCTTGATGAAGTAACAAGCGGAAACTATTTGAAATATTACGAAGAACAATACGATAAACGCTAATCAAACTAACGATATCCACCACCATGATCACTACATCATCGGTATCGAAAAATCGTGCTTCGCTCTGGCTGGTCATCATTCTGATAGCATTGCTTGGAAGTTTGAAATTTAATTTTCCGCAGAACAACATCCTCAGCTACGACTATTTTGGTTTATATCTTTATTTGCCCGCCACTTTTATATATCACGATCCGGCAGTCAGCGAGCTGAGCTGGTTAGAGAACATCAATCAAACATACGGTAATACACCAATGTTTTATCAGCTACAACCCGAGGGAGAGTATCATCTGATCCGTTTCTTTGGTGGTATGGCAATGCTGTTGTCTCCTTTCTTTTTGATAGGTCATATTGCAGCCGGCTTTAGTCCGTATCCTGCTGATGGATTTTCTTTGCCATACCAGTATGCCATGATGTTGGCAGCCCTCTTTTATGTAGCTGTAGGGTTGGTTTTTATACGAAAATTATTGCTACAGTTTTTTGATGAGCGAACAACGATCTTCAGTTTGTTGGCCTTGTATATTGGCAGTAATCTGTTTTTCTGGACTACCTTTGATGGGGGTGCGCCTCATACTATTTTATTCAGTTTATACGCTCTGTTGCTATGGTTTAGCCATCGGTGGCACACTGTGCAAGCTCGTCGTTATGCCATAGCTATAGGTGTTTTGTTAGGATTGATCATCGTTTCCCGACCCAGCGAGATTACCTCAGCCCTCATCCCGCTTCTTTGGGGGGTATATGACCGAGCAAGCCTGAATAAAAAGATCAAACTAATTAAACAACATTGGACTCATTTAGTATGGTTAGTGCTTTTTACTGTTTTGATGGGAATGCCCCAACTAGCCTATTATTATCACTATACAGGAAAATTTTTTCTCAGCACTTATAACGACCCCCAGTCGATGTTGGATATTTTCAGGCCGCGTTTTGCCTGGGTGCTGTTCAGCTATAGAAAAGGCTGGCTGTTGTATGCTCCTATTATGATCTTTGCTATAATAGGTTTTGTACCTTTCAGGAAAAAACACCAACGCATATTTCCTGCCCTTTTTGTGTATTTTATTCTGAACCTATTGATATTGGCGTCTTTTACCTCCTTGGTAAGTTATGGATGGAGAGCTTTCGTACAGTCGTATGCCGTATTGGCGCTGCCCTTGGCGGCCTTTATCCAAACCGTGATCCATAGCCGTTTTAGAATGGTCAAAATTTTTTCTACAGTACTACTTATAGGGTTTATGGTGCTTACTGTTTTTCAGTCATGGCAGATCATGATGGGTATTATACACGGCAGCCGTATGACTAAAGAGTATTATTGGCGTGTGTTTGGAAAGAGCCGGATAACCGAAGCCGATAAGCAATTGTTGATGATAGACTATTATATGGACGATAAAGAACATGGTCAATTGCCCGAACATATAGCCTATAGCCAAAGAACCATTGCTCTTACTGATTTTGAAGACACAGAAAGCAGAGCTAATACCTTTGTGATAACCGATCCGAATGATCCCGATAATCAGGTTTGCCGCTTGGATAAATCCTTGACGTATAGTCCGGCTATAAAAATCCCTCATAAACAAATCACCGGTAAAAATCATTATTGGGCTTTGATCAGTTTCAGGCTGATGACAGATGATACCCTGAATACGGATGATTTGCTGTTGGTGACTACCTATGGATACAGGGGATGGAAGAGGAGTATGCGAGGAAAAGTGTATAAGTACCGTACTTTTCCTGTGCAGCCCGATCAGACAGGGGTTTGGCAGAGGTTTCAGTTTCGTTACCTCGCACCAGAACCTACTACCAAACGCGATCGCTTAGAAACATATTTATGGTTGAGAACTGATAAAACTGTGTTAGTGGACGATTTTAAAGTGGAAATATTGGAACCGGAGAAATAAGACTGTACACAAACCATTTATTGTATATCACTAAACACCTATTGCCCTGATAGTTATGGATTAAGTTCCCAGCTTTCTTCCAAATCCCAGTTGGCACGTATTTCAATCTCTTTCTCGAAATAGCCTATCTTCTCAGGTTGCAATCGTTGTATCAGATTACCCGTATCCCAAACTTTATTCGCATTCTTGTCGTGTATGGCTTTAACCCTGTACTTCCCAGGAGGTAAAAGTTCCCAGCTTATCTTATCTGATTTCTCAATAAATTCTTCTCGCATCACTTCATCTTTGGAAGATAACAATTGCACTATCATATGCGCTTCTTTTTCCATAATTATATTCAGATATAAGTTACCATAATCGCCGGTTGATGGGATGGTGAAGCTCAGCGCAATAGTATCGTTTGATTTTTCATTCAGACTGAAAAAGATCGAATCGGGTGCAAGCAGGTTGTAAGTTGTCTCAGGTTTAAACGGCTCCCAATCAAGGGTATATTGCAAGCCTAAGCTATCGTAAGGAATAAATTGGAGCTGATTGTATAAGGTATCGGTTCCGGCTATAAAGCGACTTGAATCACGCATCTGATAATGAGTGATCGGTTCAGAGAAGTTGAAGATCAGTGGCTTCCCTATATCTAACCTTTTGTTTTGAAGATTGGTGGTAAATGCGATTTTAACAGGCTGATCGTCTTTTTTACTGGCTCTTTGCTGAGCTGCTGTTTGTTTTGGGATCAGCGATAGTTGAAGGGTGTCGTTGATCAGGGTATCATAGGTGATATGCAGTTGGATTGAATCTATTATGCCGCTTCGAAAGTACCAGAACAGGGTGTCGGCTTTGTGGCTGTATGCCTGAACATATTGGAAGGAGTCGGGTAGGGCAGTGAGGGATTTGATATGTACTTGTCTGGCATCAAATCGAAACGCAAAACGTAGTAATCCATCTGCAAGCAGCTCAGAGCGCAGCAGGCGTTGGGTTGAATCAATCTCGTAAAACAGCCGTAAATAGTGCTTATCTAACATAGTAGAAAAAACCGAATCGGCTAATTTGCCTCCTTCAGCCAACAAACTGTCGGCTAACTGTTGCATACGCTGAAGAGAATCGGCGACCGTCAGAACGATAGAATCGGCCAACATCAGGGTATCGATTGCCATGATGGTATCCTGATGAACTTTAAGAGGTTTAGGTTTTTCGATGTATTGCGGAAATACTAATGTGTCGGCAAACGCAATAGCTTCACCGCCTTTGTCGTATAAGAAATTACTGTTTTTATCTTCTAAGGCATACATCCAGTACGGCTCATGACGCAGGTTACGAAATAAAAACTCTCCGTTTTTGTCGGCTCTGGCTAAATAGTATGGCTTGCTGAGATGTGGCAAGGAATCGCGTGGGATGCTGTCTAATTCGGTTCTGTATAGCATAACAAATGCATCTGCTGCAGCTTTATCGTCAAATGCATAGGTCAGTTTGCCGGCCAATGACATGGAATCCAATACCGGGCCTGTAGAAAAGATGAATCTATACGATTCAAGTGGATTATTTTCGTTCATATCCACTATGGCATTCCCAAAAAAGAGAGAATAGGTAGTGTTTTCACGCAGTTTTTCCGGAAAGATGATCTGCAGATTACGCCCTTTGATACGATACTCGGGATTTTCACTCAAAGGAGGTGAGATGAGCGCTTGCTGACTGATCTTATCTAGCTTTATATATTCATCAAAAGTGATGGTAATACTTTTTTCATTAAAATTTACTGCATAGTTTTCAGGTATGCTATTCACAACCCGAGGTGGGGTGATGTCCTTCTCGCCTCCTAACGGCATCACCGGATTGGCACACCGGCTTAGCAGCAAACCGAAAACCAACAATATGATATTATGTAGTTTGTATCGAACTATCATGCTGCAAAGATGCGAAAAGCTCGTATTAAAATTTTATGAGTTGTCAGATTTGCTGTGTTTTTGAGGTGTGAGTAAAGAAAATAGGGTGTTAGTCATCTAATCTGGCAAAGCTAAATCCTTGCTTTCCAAATGTTTCTAAGGTTTTCTTAAGCAGGGGTATCATCTTGGCAACCGCTTTCTCGCTGTCGTGAAACACTATGATAGAGCCATCTGTAGTATTATTCAACACCTTGTCCATACAGGAGTTTAAGTCTATTTCAGGATCAAAATCATAGCTGAGCACTGTCCACATCACGATGGTAAATTCTTTTTTCAGACTTTGGATCTGCATAGGACGTATGCGTCCGTATGGTGGCCTGAACCATATTGAATCAACATAATCGGCACAAAGGCGTACGTTTTCGTAGTAGGCGGCATTATCTGTTTTCCAGCCGTTGAGATGGTTGAAGCTGTGATTGCCTGTCAAATGACCTTGAGCAAGTATTTCCTTATATGTAGCAGGATGACGTACCACATTTTCACCTACACAAAAAAAAGTTGCCTGAGCCTGATACTCATCAAGGATTTTCAGAACGATAGGAGTGATGACAGGATGTGGCCCATCATCAAAAGTGAGATAAAGCCTTTTATTACCTTCTGGTTTATTCCATAAAAGAGAAGGATAAAAGTAGCGTAAAAAGACTGGCACAGTGGCATACTTCATAATAGCAAATATACGATCAAATTTGTAGGATTGTCATCAAACTGACGTTAAAAAACCTCAATAAAACAACGATTCTTTTTATCTCAGCATTTTTAGAACTGAATCATGGGTTTTTATAGAACAGCGATCAGATTACTTAAATAAATATTGGAAGAGCACCCTTTTAAATGGAATTGAATACATCGGAGAATTATATTGTCTAATAACATGACTGAGGTTTTTTGTTTAATTTTGTTGACCAAAGTCAAAGGTAGAGATGTTCTTTGACTTTTTATAAAGTCAGTTCAACTCACCATATAGAACCTTATCCGAATGTGCGAAATGAGTAAGCTAAGGAAGAAGTCTTTAATTAGTAGTTCAAGTAGTTTTGTTGATATATATCTGAACTTTCCGATTCGTATAAATTTTTGTTGTACTCGCTTAATTCCCTTAAAGAAATAAATTCTGTTTTTATGAAAAGATTAGTGTTAATGCGTCATGGCGAAAGTGTTTGGAACAAATTGAATGTGTTTACCGGTTGGACAGATGTAGCTCTTTCGGAAAAAGGTGTTGAAGAAGCCCGTAAAGGTGGGCTGTTGCTTAAAGAGCATGGCTTTCATTTCAAGATGGCTTATACGTCTTATCTTACCAGAGCTATTAAAACTCTCTGGATAGTTCTTGAAGAGATGGATCTGATGTTCATACCCGAAATAAAGACCTGGCGCTTGAACGAAAAACATTATGGTGAGTTGCAGGGGTTGAATAAAGCTGAGACGGCAGCTAAATATGGCGATGAGCAGGTGTTGCTCTGGCGTCGTAGCTTTGATGTACCCCCTCAGCCCCTTGCGGAAGAGGACGAACGCAACCCACGCCATGATAGGCGATATGAAGGTGTAGAAACCAAGTTTCTGCCACTTACCGAATCATTGAAAGAGGTGATAGAACGGATCCTGCCCTACTGGGAAGAGGAGATCAAACCTTCGCTCATCAAACATCAGGAAATTATTATAGCAGCCCACGGCAATAGCCTCAGAGCTTTGGTAATGCATCTCAAAAACATGAGTAAAGACGAAATATTGAAGTTTAATATCCCCACAGGCATACCATATGTGTTTGAGTTTGATGATCAGATGAATCTGATAAAAGATTATTTCTTAGGCGATCCGGAAGAGATCAAAAAGCTGATGCAGGCAGTAGCTAATCAAGGAAAATCCAACTAACAACCGGTGAGTATGGCACATCCTCCTATCCGTATCTTATTTGTTTGTCTGGGAAATATCTGTCGTTCGCCTGCTGCCGAAGCGGTGTTTCAAAAGATAGCTTCAGACTATAACTTCCCCGTACATCTTGATTCGGCAGGCATCTCCAATTGGCATGCAGGTGAGCAGGCCGATCCGCGCATGCGTAAAGCAGCTAAAAAACGAGGCTACGAAATACATAGCATCGCACGACCCTTTCAACCAGCCGACTTCGATCGCTTCGACCAGATAATCGTCATGGATGATGCCAACTACGACCATCTGAAAGCTCTTGCTACGACCGATGAGGAGATAGATAAGATATACCGGATGAGCGATTTCCTCAGTGAACATTCCGACGATCATATACCTGATCCTTATTATGGGGGCGAACAAGGATTTGATTTTGTGATAGATCTATTGGAAGACGCCTCAAAAGGATTGCTGCAATCATTGCTGACATAGCCATAGACTTATGTGTGAAAAAAATATAAAACGGATAGCAGTATTTTCAAGCCTTAACAGGATGCATACGTATATACCGACTATCTTTGACAGTCTTAAACTTATTCCTTAAATCTTCTAACTATGAAAGGCAGACGAGTTTTTAATTCAATTAGGTTGCAGTGTGTGTTGTTGTCTTCGGTTTTTATGCTGCTTTCTGCAGGACAAGCCGTTGCACAAGATATATGGACATTAGAAGAGTGTGTCTTATATGCTTTAGAGCATAATATTCAAATTCAGCAAAGCAAGTTAGAGGTGGATATACGTGAATTGAAGCAGACAGAAAGCAAGCTGAGCCTGTTGCCAAGCCTCAACAGCGGTCTCACACATTCGTTTGGATGGGGGCGCTCGGTGGATATGGCAACCTATCAGTATGTGAATACACAGACACAGTCAAGCTATTTTAATTTAAGCAGTGATCTGGCTCTTTTCAGTGGATTTCAAAAGCTAAACACTATCAAACAACGGCGGGCTGACTATCTAGCAGCTAAATACGGTAGTGATAAAATGCAGAACGATATATCACTAACAGTAGCTGGATATTATTTACAGATCCTATTCAGTAAAGAGTTGGTGAATAATGCCCGTTCCCAGTCGGCAGTGACTAAGCAACAGATGGAAAGAACCCAGAAGCTGGTGGAAGCGGGTACCCTTGCACGAGGTAGCCTGCTTGAGATACAGGCACAAGATGCCAACGAAGAAGTGGCTATCGTACAAGCCGAGAATCAGCTTAAGCTGGCTTATCTAGACCTTCTACAATTGCTTGAGCTTGAAGCAGAAACACCTTTTGAAATAGAAATACCCGAACTGACTGTCAGTAGCGAACCAAGCTTGTTACCAGTACAATATATCTACAACAAAGCTATGGAGATTATGCCTGAAATCAAGAATGCCGAAATGAATTTTGAGAGTAGTACCAGAGCTTTAGCCATTGCTAAAGGAAGCCGAAGTCCCGACCTGAGCCTGTCAGCAGCATTAGGTACAAATTACTCCGACCAGATACGGATGAGCAACAACCCATTAGACCCGGATTATGAACGGGTGAAAGATTTTAATAACCAATTGAGAGACAACCGAAGCACTACCTTGTCAATCCGGCTGAGTATCCCTATCTTCAATGCATACCAGATCAGCTCTTATATCGGACAGTCACGATTGGGCCTTCTCAATGCTGGCTATACCCTCGATTTAGCAAAAAACACCCTGCGCAAAAATGTGGAGACAGCCTATGCCGATGCATTAGCAGCACATTCAACCTATAAGGCTAGAGAAAAATCAATGATCAGCCTCACAGAAGCATTCCACTATACCGAACAACGATTCAATTTAGGAATGGTGAATGCAGTAGATTATAATTTAGCAAAAAATCAACTGAGTACAGCCGAATCAGAGCTGTTGTCCTCTAAATATGATTATTTATTTAAACTCAAGATATTGGATTTCTATATGGGACGACCGCTTAGCCTGACAGATAATCCCTGATCAAATCCAACTAAGAAATAAGTGTTCCCAAAATAGAAAAAAAAGAAATTGTATTATCGGTTTTACTGTTTAACAGATACAAATCATGGCAAATAAAAAAAGAAATAATAAGAGATGGCTATGGATAGCTGCCTTGTTGTTGGTGTTGATAGTCGTTATGGTGCTTGTAGCCAACAAACGGAAACATCCTCACACTGATGTCAGTACAGAGGCAGTGGCTTTGCGTACTATAGTAGAAACTGTTGCTGCCAACGGAAAGATACAACCGGTGTTGGAAGTAAAAATAAGCCCTTATATTTCGGGTGAGGTGGTTGAACTTTATGTGCGTGAAGGTGAATATGTTCTCAAGGATGCCATATTAGCCAAGATAGACCCTACCATTTATCAATCCACCTTTGAGCAGGTTGAAGCATCGCTCAACAGTGCCAAGGCTAATATGGCCAATACCAGGGCAAGGGTAGCACAAGCAGAAGCACAATATACCAAAGCCAAATTAGACTTGGACCGAAACGAACAGCTCTTCAAACAAAATGTGATCTCACAAGCAGATATTGATAATATAAGAGCTAATTATCAGGTCACTACTGCCGAGTTGGAGGCAGCTAAAGAAAGTTTGCGCGCCACACAGTTTCAGGTGCAGAATGCCGAAGCCGGACTGCGTGAAGCCCGTGAAAACCTTCGTCGAACAAGTATTTATGCCCCTTCTGACGGAACAGTGTCAAAACTAAATGTTGAAGTAGGCGAAAGGGTTACAGGTGCTTCACAATTTTCGAGCGGGACAGAAATCATGAGGTTGGCCAACCTCAACGAAATGGAAGTTAAGGTCGAAGTTAGCGAAAACGATATACCCCGCGTCAAACTGAACGATACATGTATTATCGAAGTAGATGCATACTTAGGACGTAAATTCAATGGATATGTAACCGAAATAGCTACCTCAGCCAATACTCAGGGAGTGTCTGTAGATCAGGTAACCAATTTCGATGTGAAAATTATGATGCTGAAGGAATCTTATGCCGATCTGATCAAACCGGAAGAAAAGATAGCATCACCTTTCAGACCCGGTATGTCGGCTACAGTAGATATACAAACCAATAGGGTGGATCAGGCCCTCTCTATCCCAATACAAGCAGTAACCACAAGAGAAGATACCAGCAATATGAGGCGTAGCATACGCAATACAAACACCGAGGATAAGACGGCAGATAAAAGTAAGGAAATCATAGAATATGTATTTGTAGCATCCGATAATAAAGCCAAAATCAGAGCTGTTAAAACAGGGGTACAGGATAATACATATATTCAGATTCTGGAAGGGATCAGCTTAGATGAAATTGTCATCACCGGACCTTACAGAGTGGTATCAAAATCACTTAAAAACGGAGATGAAATAAAAATAGTGGAAAAGGACAAACTGTTTGAAACTAAATAATAGTAGCTATTACTACAGTATCCTAATCAGCCTGTTTAAGTGTAATGTTTCATGGCCACGATTTTATTAGTTGAGACAGCTACCTCCGTATGTTCGGTAGGCCTTGCCCGTCAGGGGCGCTTAGTCAGTTTGCGCGAAAGTAATGAGCAACGTTCTCATGCAGCACTGATCACTGTTCTCATACAAGAATGTCTGAACGAAGCTCGGATTAGCTTCAATGAGTTGGATGCTGTTGCTGTCAGCAGGGGACCTGGTTCATATACAGGCCTGCGTATAGGAGTATCTACTGCCAAGGGTGTCTGCTATGCCAAAGATATTCCTCTGATAGCTATCAATACCCTGCAAGCTATGGCCAACGGATTTTCTGATATATATAGCAACCGCATACAAGCCAACGACTTGCTGATCCCAATGATAGATGCTAAACGGATGGAGGTGTATGCAACAGTTTTTACTCCCGGACTTGAAACCAAAGAAACAACCAAAGCCATTATTATTGATACAGAAAGCTTTGCAAATCTGGTACAACACCACAAATTATGGCTGTTCGGAGATGGAGCGGATAAATGTCACACAATCCTGAGTAAGCAGAAACAAATCACTATCGTCAATGGATTTGTACCATCAGCTGGCTATATGGCCAGATTAGCTCAACAAGCCTTTGTGGATGGTTCATTTGAAGATGTTGCTTATTTTGAGCCCTTCTATCTGAAAGACTTTGTGGCAGCAATTCCTAAGGTGAAAGGATTAGAATAGACATACTCCCGAAGTAATTTAACTAATTTCTTTTTTTACATCATTTCCTGATAGAAGCCCGTATAAAACGGGTAACAATATTTTACAAAATAAAAAACATTTCGGATAAAATAGTCCGAAATAAAATAATTTGTACTTTTACCGCTTTAAAACCGGATAGTATGGTATCCAAGGCATGTGAACATGGGATTAGGGCAGTGATTTACATTGCTGCCCAGTCGTTTGAGGGTAAGCGGGCCAAGATAGCTGATATAGTTCAGCACTCGGGTTCGCCCGAAGCTTTTACGGCCAAGGTGCTTGGTGAACTGACCAAACACCGCATTATTCAGTCACATACCGGGCCACGTGGTGGGTTTGAAATGAATGCCGAAAAATTGAAGACCGTTCATATAGGCCATATAGTACAAGCTATAGACGGAGATGCTCTTTATATAAATTGTGGATTAGGACTAAGCCAGTGCAATGCCATGTATCCATGCCCGGTACATGATAAATATGTTATCATCAGAAATGAAATAAAAGAAATGCATATAACCACTACTATATTTGAGCTTGCTATGGCCTACCGATCAGGTAAGACCGTTTTGAGCAGATAGTTTTTTTTGAGTTAAAATAAGATAAAAATATCCGAAATAGATACCGCACGAATAGATGAAGATCAAAGATTACACAACAGCTCCCGGTCATTGGCTGCTTGCCAGAATGGGTAAACGTGTGTTACGTCCCGGTGGAAGGAGTCTCACTCAATTCCTGCTTTCTGAATTGGCTATTTCGCCGGCAACAGATATAGTTGAGTTTGCTCCAGGCCTTGGATTTACAGCTTCATTGGCCCTAAAACAGCAACCGCAGTCGTATGTTGGAATTGATACCGACAAAGAGGTGATCAATATGTTGAAACAAAAGTTGCACGGAACTCATATTCGATTTCTTACAGCAAATGCCGGTGCTACTGTACTGGAGGCTGAATCTAAAGACAAGGTGTTTGGTGAAGCCATGCTCACCATGCAAAACGATAGCCGGAAGAAAGAAATCGTTCAGGAAGCCTATCGTATCCTCAAAAAAGGCGGGTTGTATGCCATACACGAGCTGGCACTAAGAGATACGGATGAAAAATTAGAAAAAGAAATCCGTAAACAGCTTGCTACTGTGATACAAGTTAATGCCAGACCTTTGAGACAGGAAGAATGGGAAACACTTTTGAAGGATGCCGGATTTATGATCCGAAAAGTTACCACCAACGAGATGTATCTGCTCGAAAAGAAAAGAATTGTAGAAGATGAAGGATGGTTACGCAGCATACGTATCGTATTCAACATCATGATACATCCCAACGCAAGAAAACGTGTGAGCGCTATGAGAAAGACATTCAGAACCTATCAAAAAAATATTCATGCTATTGCAATCATTGCTGAAAAAACAGAGTAATAACCATTAAATAAATAAATTCTATTATGAACATCACAAAAGACACCATTATTGCCGAGCTGGTAGCCCAGGATTATCGCGCGGCTTCAGTTTTCAAAAAGAATAAAATTGATTTCTGCTGCAATGGAAACACCTCCATTGAAAACGCATGCAACAAAAAGCAGGTAGATATCAGTCACCTCATTCAACAGTTGGAGCAAGCCACAGCTCAATCAAGCGATTCTACTATTGATTATAACTCATGGCCATTAGATCTGTTGGCCGACTATATAGAAAAAAAGCACCATCGCTATGTGGAAGCTAAAATTCAGGAGATTAAACCGTATTTAGATAAGGTTGTCAGGGTTCATGGCGACAGACACCCGGAGCTGCACGAGATCGGACAACTCTTTTATGATTCGGCAGGAGAACTGGCTATGCACATGAAAAAAGAAGAGCTGCAACTGTTTCCATTTATCCGGAAAATGGTAAAAGCTGAGACAGCAAAAACTTCTGTTCAAGCTCCTTTCGGAACAGTACAAAACCCTATCAAGGTGATGATGATGGAGCACGATAACGAAGGCGACCGATTCCATAAAATTGCTGAACTCTCCGATAACTACACACCACCAGCCGATGCATGTAATACTTACAGAGTAACCTTCGCATTGCTGAAAGAGTTTGAAGACGATCTGCATCTGCATATCCATTTAGAAAACAATATCTTATTCCCTAAGGCAATAGAATTGGAAGAAAACCTGGTTACAGCCTGAGGATTATTCATCTAAACCCTGATAAGCGAAAAAGAGATATAAGTTTGTTCACAGAAACAAATGCAAACAAGGTGTTGAACTAACACAACGTTTTTTGCAAACATTTTTTTCTCTTATTTGTTACTATACCAGACAGTAACGCTGCTGATAACGCATGAACTGTCTGGTTTTTTTATTGAATATAATCCGCTTTCAAAGCAGATATTTTGCGATCAATTTTAGATCAGGTCTTATGAAAATAAAGAGAATATATGAAAAGCCATCATCAGAAGATGGGTACAGGGTGTTGATTGACAGGCTATGGCCTCGTGGGATACGTAAAGAGGAGGCTGCTCTGAACGAATGGAAAAAGGAGCTGGCCCCTTCCAACGAGCTTCGTAAATGGTTTGGACACCAGCCCGAACGATTTGAAGAGTTTAAAAAACAATATGTCGAAGAACTCAACAAGCAGTCGGCAGCATTAGATCAGCTTCGCCAACTATCAACTGATCAGGAAGTTACATTGTTGTACGCAGCTAAGGATGAGCTACATAATAATGCAGTGGTACTGTTAGAGCTTTTAACCAAAGCAAAGTAAATAAGACAGATTCCGGCAGCCAGTACTGTTAGGTGTCTTTCACAATTACTCAAAAAAAAAGCCTGCTGTGTTAAATCGTTTTCCTTATCTTTACATTCGGCTAAGGAAAGGATGATTTATGAGCAAACATGTCCACGTCAAGAAATCTACTGGGGTAATAGAACCGTTCTCGGAAGCAAAGCTAAGCCGATCGTTACGTAACTCAGGCGCTTCTGAAGATATTATTGACCTGATACTACCTAAGATACACAGCACTTTGTATGAGGGTATCAGCACCAAAGAAATTTATAGAAAAGCTTTCATGCTGCTACACAGGCAACTGCATGCGCTTGCTGCTCGTTACAGCTTGAAAAAAGCCATTATGGAGTTAGGGCCTACCGGATATCCTTTTGAAAAATACATAGGCGAGTTGATGCGATATTACGGGTTTAGAGTGGAGGTAGGACGTATCCTATCCGGTAAATGTGTCAGCCATGAAGTGGATGTCATAGCCTGGAACGACAGGAATAAATATATGATAGAGTGTAAATACCACAACACAGCCGGAAAGGTAAGTAATGTGCAAACACCTTTATATATACAATCACGGTTCCTGGATGTGAAAAGTGTATGGGAAACTCAAGAGGAAAATCAGGGAAAAAAATTTCAGGGATGGGTAGTAACCAATACCCGTTTTTCGGAAGATGCCAAGACTTATGGCAAATGTGTTGGGTTGCACTTAGTTGATTGGGATTATCCCTTAGTAGGGAGCTTGAAAGAATTGGTAGAAAATGCTGGCTTATTTCCTGTTACGGCTATCACCAATCTCACAAAAAAACAAAAACATGAATTGATTGAAAAAGGAGCAGTATTGTGTGCTGATCTGAATGAAAATCCCGAACTGCTTGATACTATTCAAATAAGTCCTCAAACAAAGGAAAAAATAATTAAAGAAGTGGAAAACTTATGCCATCAGGTTGATCACGTATAATGTAACAGCTCTTATTTGTTTTAATCATAGTTGGTTCTGCCGATAACATTCTCATGCAACCCATACTGACTAAGCTACCCTGTTCAGAGTGATCCAATAATGTCCTGTATGATCGTGTAAAAGCAGCTTTATGACTTCAAAGAGTAGTAAAGTGTATTAAATCAGATTCAAAAAGAGCAGGATAGCAGGCTAATTATCTAAAATGGTATTGATAGCTATAAAAATGCTTGTTCCGGCTGGCTTTTCGGGCATAATTACTCAGTCATTTCGTATCTTTGCAGTCCTTAAACTTAAACTATGTCCGTAGCTGTTTGTTCCCTTCCTTTGCCTTTGTTTTCCGATATTATTCATGCACAATCCCTTCTTAGGGAGGTAGTTAAAAAGACTCCGCTTGAGCGGAGCAAATCTTTTTCCACCCTTTCGGGTGCTGATGTGTATCTGAAGTTAGAGAATTTTCAAACCACAGGTTCTTTTAAAGTTCGTGGAGCCTATTATAAGATCAGTAAGCTGACTTCTGCCGAGAAGGCAAAAGGGGTTTTATGTGCTTCGGCTGGCAATCATGCACAGGGTGTAGCCTATGCCGCTACACGGTTAGGAGTGAAGAGTACGATTTTTATGCCAGTTTTTGCACCACCTCTCAAAGTGATAGCCACTCGATCCTATGGCGGTAAAGTGATACTCACGGGTGATACTTTTGATGATGCTTTTCAGGCTGCGCTGGAGTTTCAAAAGAAATCAGGTGCCAGTTTCGTTCATCCATTCAATGACCCTTATATCATAGCCGGACAAGGCACTGTTGGCCTTGAAGTCTTTGAGCAATTGCGCGAAGTAGATGATGTGATCATCCCAATAGGTGGAGGTGGGTTGATAGCAGGTATAGGTATTGCACTAAAACAGTTGAATCCGGATATACGGATCATAGGCGTTGAAGCCGAAGGGGCCCAGTCAATGAAAGCTTCCATAGAAAATGGCGAACCGGTTATACTCAATACAGTGAATACCATAGCCGATGGGATAGCAGTCAAATCACCCGGAAACCTGACCTTTGAAGCGGCAAAAAAGATAGTAGATGAGTTTGTGGTAGTCAACGATGCTGAGATGGCTCGTACAGCGTATCTGTTGCTGCAACGGGCTAAGATACTTACCGAACCATCAGGGGTAGCAGCTATGGCTGCCATCCTTTTTAACAAAGCTAAGGTGAAAGGGCGAAAAGTAGTCCCTATCATCAGCGGTGGCAATATCAATATGAGTATTTTAGAACAGATCTTAGATAAAGGGGTGATGGACGAGGGTATGCGTGCACGCATTCAGGTTCTGATACCTGATCAGGCAGGTATGCTAAAATCTATACTGTCTATATTGGAAAAGATGAAAGCCAGTATTCATGATATTGCTCACGAGCGCTCCACAACCAGTGTACCGGTAGGATATGTACAAGTTACTATTACGTTTAACCTTCAAGACACCATACAGTTGCCGGCTTTGTTAGCTGAACTTGATAAAAAAGGAATGCAATATCAGGTGCTCACCTAAGCAGGAGAGTATAATTTGTGCTTGTCGTATGATCTTTGACATGGCGCAGCTTTACTGCCTTAGTGTTTTCTTGTTCAAATTATGAAAAAGATCGGATTACTTTCAGACACGCATGGATATGTTTCAGCAAAGGCATTGTCGTTTCTTTCAGATTGCGATGAGATTTGGCATGCTGGTGATATAGGGGA
Source organism: Bacteroidales bacterium (assembly GCA_023229245.1). GTDB lineage: Bacteria > Bacteroidota > Bacteroidia > Bacteroidales > F082 > JALNZU01. Next base: position 27,632 of record JALNZU010000038.1, read on the forward strand.
TATTGCGACCGCCAACCAACTATCGGCTTTAAAACCTTTCAGGGCAGTTTATGGTAATATTGACGGTGGAATAGTACGTACAACCTATCCCCTTTATCAGCAGTTCATCTGCGAAGAGGTCTCAGTGTTAATGATACACATAGGTGGTTATCCGGGACGATACACCCGGGAAGCTTCCGAATTGATCAAGAAATTTCACCCCCGATTATTCATCAGCGGACATTCGCATATTTTGAAAGTAGTGAACGATCCCAAAAATAATCTGTTACATATCAATCCGGGCGCAGCCGGCAAGTATGGCATACATACCGTAGCTACTTTGGTTCGATTTGTCATTGACAAGGCTCGTATTTACGACTTGGAAATATTAGAACATCCAAAATAGTTTCAGATCGTCTGAGCCCCCTTCACAGAGTTATATAAATCTGTTTACACATTTTTCAGTATCAGGGCAGTGCCCATTCCGCCACCTATACATAGGGAAGCCAACCCTAATTTTTTTCCGCTGCGTTTCATTTCATAAATAAGGCTGACGGTGATCCTATTTCCCGAAGCACCTATTGGGTGTCCAAGAGCGATAGCACCCCCATTCACATTGCACCGTTCGTCGAACCATTGAGTGCTCAGGTCATGGTCGGCTATCAATTGTTTGATCACTCCTATGGACTGTGCTGCAAAGGCTTCGTTTAGTTCAAGCACTTCCATATCGCTAAGCTTGAGCTTGGCTTTAT
>JALNZU010000039.1 GCA_023229245.1 Bacteroidales bacterium
CGTATATCTTAATAACAGCTGATGAAGGGGCATCATTGATGTACACTTCAACTTTCTCAAGCTGCATATTGACATACTGTGCCATAGCAGAGGCAGGCCAGTAGGCAGCTACTTCAAAGGTGCCTCCATTGGTTAAGCCTATGGCATCGTCGTTTATTCCGTTGTCGTAGCGTATCACCTCATCAAGGGTAGCTCTGTTGGGTGAGGCAACAGCCTGTCGGATACCTGCTTTGGCAAAAGCATCCGCATGAATAGATGGCTGATGATTGCTGTTAACAGGATCAGAAACAGGACTGAGTACGTTAACACCATCCTGAATATTCACCTCTATCTCAAAGCTAAGGTCTGAGCCGCCTGTATTGGTTACAGTCAGTTGCTGTACAGAGGTCTGACCGGGTTCAAGAATCTCGCTCAATGAGGATGGGCTGATGCTGATGGAAGCAGGTTGAGCAGCTATGGTTACTTCCACAATATTTGACCCAACTGATTCACAGCCGTTATTCCACACCGAAGTAACGTAATATGAATGTGTTCCTACAGCAACTATATTATCGTTATAAGTCAAAGCAGTAATATGAGTGCTGTTTATTTTCACATCATCTCTGTATATATTATATCCAAGCAGGGTTCTGGGTTCTCCCGCAAGCCCTTTATCGGTATGATGTACCAATGTGAATTCGGCTTCAGGTGCCTGTCTGTTTATTTGATCGTTGAGTGGCACTAATGCAGTTGTTCCTGTAGTTTCCACACTTTCGACCAAGCCTCTGACACTCCAGTTATAGTTCAGTGTTGGTGCGACTTCTAACAGTGTTTGCCATCCTTGGCCGGCCAGGTTGATCATATTACCTTTTCCGTCAATAGCCGGGCCTGAGTCAACACCTGCCGGATGTCCGGTAGTCGTATTATTTCTGAATCCTATCCAGAGTTCCTGAGATGCATCAATCAGTACAGGTATATCTAAGAATATCTCATTCCATTGGCTGAGTATAGGATTTGTTACTACCTGATCTACCAACATATTTTCAGGGCCACTGATGTTACCACCAGTCCATACACGTACGCTGTAGGTACAACTTTCTTCACGGGGTACAAAAACAACTCTTGTAAGGAATTTTCCGTCATGTTCGCTTAAGTCAGCCGGTGTGAACCTTTGAGCCACATCAAAATCAACTACTCCGCCTGTTCCTATACTGTTGTTGCCATGCTCTCCATCCCAATGCAGCCATGAGCCATTGGCACCAATGACAGGAGCATCCCAGTTGAGCGTCACATTATTTTGATTCACGTTAGCCTGTAAATTTTGTGGAGCCTCACATTGTAGGTCATCTAAAATAATTTGCAGGTTAGTGTTTTGTGTGATTTGTTGTGAACCCAACGCACGTTCATATTGAGGATGTGTTATAGCCCAGCTGACCAGACCCGGTTCAATATCAAAGCTTACTATTCCGTTTGCTGGTGTCTGCTGGTGCTGATTGTTTACAACTACCGTTGCATTTTCAACAGCTTGTCCGGCGTAATTTTTGACTTCAAAGCTCAGTTCAACAATGCTTGTCAGCGTGATATTTACTGTCAGCGGGCTGTTGCTTACTAAGAAGTTTCCGGTAGCTGTAGTATAGCCATCAAAGCTTACCTCATACTGATAAGTTCCCGGATAAAGCTCTGCTTCATAGATACCGTTCTGAGTGAAGCCATCTGTCAGCAATATGCCTTGTTGCGATATTTCCACAAACGCCATATCCATCAGCTGGCCGGTATTATCCTTCACTTCTATAGTAACAGGTGTTCCAGGAGGCAGTTCAAAAGGTATTTCAATGATGTTTGATTCGCCGGTATGATACACCGCTTTTACTCCGGCTGTATAAGAGCCAGGGAGTAGGTTTGTATAATCATACTGAGTGGTAGTCAATCCGTTGGCTATCTCTTCCCCATCCAAATATACAGTAAATCCATTGCCTGGAATAGCGCCGTCCGATTCAACGCCTATGCTGATGTCGTCAATCAATAGCGCAGCTCCTGTATAATTATGCCGTATGGTCACATATTTAGCCTCATCGGGAATTTGATAGGTGTATTTCTGCCAGTATGATTGAGTAGTTACATTTCCGGTGATAAACACAAAGTCGGACAGATTGTCTGAAGCTGTGGAATATCCGATTCGGAAGGTCTCTAACCCATATGTTTCGAAAACTGTTTTAGCCCAGAAACTAAGGGTGTAATCGCGGCTATGCTGTTGCAACTCGCTTATTAGCCAGTTATTAGTATTACCGGTTGCGGATGCAAAACCAGCAAAATATTGATTGCCCGAATGGGCATTCCAATAGGCTTCGTTAAGTGGAGGAGTAGTTTGTGCCCGGTTCATCACTATATAAGCCATTGGCTCTCCCATATTGGGATAGCTTACACCAGAGGGATATACAGTAGGATTCCCATCCTGATCTACAAATTTCCATGTGCCTACATCGCTAATAGCAAATGCAGTATAGCTTTCTAAATCGTCGAATATCGGTTCCTGATTCCAAAGCAGGCGTGCTTTCCCTATGGTCATACCTTCGGTTAGCACTTCAACATCATAAGGATCGTCGAGCTTCTCAGTAATGCTTACGGAAAACTGATAGGTGATCCCTTCTATTTCAAGGTCTAAGCTTGTCTCGGTATAAGGATAAAATCCGGCTTTGGTAACAGTGAGGGTATATACGCCTTTGAAGATATTATTGACGGTAACGCTTCCGTCTTCTCCAACAATAGCATTATAGATGTAGTTTACATTGCCATTGTTGTTCACTAACTTCACAGCAGCCCCTTCAGAAATACCTGCAACGCCGGTATTGGTTTCTACCTCTAAGGTCAAAGCTAATCGCATATCTTTTTCCAACATATTGGATAAAGCCCTATCTGATAATACATCGTTGGTATATACGGCTTCTACTCCAAATTGGTATGCTCCGTAAGTGAGTGGAGAAAATCCGGTATCTAAGAAAGAGGTATCGGTAATAGGTTGTGTATTCAGCTGTGTCCACTCGCTTTCAGTACTCTTCTTACGGAAAATATTGTACGATTCAAACGCTTTGGGTGCTATGGCAGTCATCGGTTTGATCTGTATTTCCGGATCTACTGTTTCTAAAGTGGGAATACTTTCTGTTATAAGCTGGCTATCAGCTTTATCAACTTGTACAAAGAATAATTCGGGAGCTGATAGCTCGATAGGACCGTAAGTAAGTCCAGCAGCGCGTATGAAGATACTACCATGTAGTGGAGGTGAGGTGGCGTTTTCAAGTGGGTTATACGAACCTAATCCATTGCTCCATTGGGTGCGGGGTTGCCATTCCCATGGCTCGCCTTCGCCATCGTCATAAGCTAATAAGGTGTAATTATTATAGCCTGAAATACCAAAGAAGAAACCGTTTGGCGTTTCTATCATCTCTGTAAGTTTATGATCATTCCAGCCATAATCATTAGTCAGATGTTCTTTTATATACAACACATCATCTGGATTAGGTGAGCCATCGGGATTGAGTCCTAAGATGGTAACCATAACCTCATCAGATTTTTGATAGTTGGCCGAGTTATAGGTGTACCATTGTACATTTTGCAGGAATGCATGATGTTTCCATGCAGATCCACCTACTATAGTTGGACTTCCGGGTGTGATCAACACACCAACCGCTACTCCGTCATCGTATCTGAATGTTTGAGGATATGGCTGACCGGCAGCAAACCAGGTTACCAATGCATCACTTCCACTACTAGTTGCAGTAACTACATTGGGCGCAGGCGCATTTTCCGATAAGGTGATTTGTGGTAGTTGATAATTCACATCTGGTACAGTGATTTCAGCTGTATAATTCTGGAATCCTTCAAGATGAATTGAAATAGTATAGGTTGTTTCGCCCCATATCTCGTCAAAACCAAAACTACCATCGGCTGCTGTATATGTTTCATAGGTATCTATCCCGCTGAGTATCACATGAGCCGATTCGGCAGCAGTTAAAGTAGTGCTTTTAATGACGCTTCCGCTCAAGGCAATTTGAGGCCGTTCTTTCATCAAGGCATTACCAAGGTTGATGTTACCGCCTGCTGCTAATTCCACATCATTATAGATCACATCGCTGTAGCCGTATTTGCTGACGATCACTTGCAGATTCTGACCAGCTAAGGCATAAGGTATGCTATAATATCCTTGTGCATTGGAATATACTTTTGCGATGAGGTCAGGGAAATCGGGATGGATGATTTGTATTTCGGCATCTTCAACCGGACTGTTATCGGCTTCATAAAGTACACGGCCATTAATATTTCCTAAGCCTTCACCTATTTCAAAAATAAAGGAAGTGATAGGATAATCAGTGGTAGAATACGGGTAACTGATCTGTTCAGGGTTTATTTCATAAAATCCGTCATCTCTGATTGTTCTGGAAGCCCCGCTTTGCCAGTTATACGCAAACCTGGCATGATTGGCATAGGTAGAACCTTCATAATAAAAAACAGTTACCAATAAATTAGTGCCTCCTGAATATACAAAAGGATAAGTAAGTGGTAGCATTACTTTTCCAATACCTTCATTAAAGTCCACCTTTCCATCAAAAACTAATTTCATTTGTGATGGAGGAGTATATTCTTCTACATCAGTAGCTTTGGTTTCCTGTACCCATATCTTGATTTTGCGTTGCGACATATTTTCGCCGAACGAACGATAATACATAATACGGTCAATGATACCACCTGTGTTTAGCTCGTTGGCGTGATAAATTGTTTGGGTCAGACTGGTGCTACGCCATGAGTCTTCAAAATCGATCGGGTAATAATTAGAATAACTTGCATTATCAGGAATTGGATAGGATCCAATATGTTTGACAATTTTAGTAGCTCCTAATACTTCTATGTCAATCAGGTCACTCACATTATTCACCTCATTCATATCATCCGGCCAATCGATTTTGGCATAGATTGAAAACTCACCTGTTTGCTCCATAATTAGTGGAATTGTTAGAGCAATCATTTCCCCAACTATTATATCCACTCCATCAACCTCGGCCAGGATAGTTTCGTTTCCGTTTATATAGCTTGCTAATTGTACTTTGTAGTCGCTTCCATTTACTTGAGCCAAACCATAATTCCCTATTTCAACTATAAAGTCAGAAGGGGTGTCGAGATTCAGGTATTCATTTTGGGTGCTGAAATCGTTTACCAACAAATCATTTTGAAAGCGGTTTACTACTGATCCCATCACATCGTCTATTACGCCCGGCCAGCACCAATTGCTATAAAACTGAAATGCCATATAGTACAGTTCGCCGTCTATCAGGCCATAGTCGTTCATATCATAAGCCATTTCTGTATAATTCATGCTTGGATCAACGATTTCATCGATGACTGTAAATTCTGATGGGTCGCTTCCGCTTGTTGAGTAGGCGATACGCCATCTTTGTCCGGTCTGGTTTGCCAATCGTTTGATCCAAAAGCTAAACAGGTCGCCGTCTTGCCATATCATCTGGGGTGTGATCAGCCAGTCGTCATAGCTATTTTGTCCTGGACTTCCAGCATAGGTATCCAGACCTGCCGCTGCCACACCCGTGCGGGGAGCTACCTGACCGGTAGGTACGGTATTAGTGTTGCGTAGCCAGCCTTTGCTATCTCCGTTATTATCCACTACTTTCCAGCCAAATGGTGGGAATAGTTCTTCTTCAAATCCTTCACGCAGCACACCAAAACGTAGGCCACGCCCGCTAAGCTGTACAACTTTATTACCAGGTACGCTTTCATCAACAATAAAAGTTGCAGTACCTTCTTCAAGCTGAATTTCATCGGGTATAAAGCTTATTTGAAAGGTATGACTTTCACCTATTGCCAGATTAACCGGAAACTCGGTATCTTTCACACTGAACACATCATTGCTGAAATCTATTCCTTCTATGGTTAAAATACCACCTCCCTTATTCTTGGCTATTACTGTCAGTGTTTTTTCTACTGTAGCTTCAACCTGTCCATAGTCGAGGTTGTCAGGATTGATAGATATAATAGGTTCTGTGGGGATATCACCAAGCCAGAACTTAGTGTTCGGGATAGAGCCTTCAGGATTACCGTTTGGTAGATTCTGAGGGTCGTATGGGTTACTGTCGTTGCGGGCATACCGGCTTCGGAATATACCTCCATCAATCGATGTAGAATAAAACTGATCGCTTGGTGAATTATATCCCGGTCGTTTTTCAATGACTGTAACAATCAGGTTATCAGTATTGTTATAATAAAATCCTTCGAGTGGTATCCAGGTGAAGTCGGTGTTTTGACTAAAGACTACAGGTCCATCAAATACTTTTGAGTGTCCGCTAAGCTGTTGTATTCCAGTTAGCTCAGTAAGTTCGGTATGTGACAGATAGATCTCGAGAGTTAGATTTAAGTCAGTTGAAGACCCGGCATAATGATACCCAATACGTTGTATCATTCTGTCTTGTATATCTATCTCTGACTGTAAATAGATCGTCTGGGAAAATGAATATCCATAATAAGGTGATATAGGGATCAAGCTGTTAGCTTCCTCACCATCGCCTACCACAACTGCTACTAAGTTGACTCCTCTTCCGTTTACGCTGACTGTCCTGTCGCCTTCAATCCCTGCGTCGAATAAAAAGGTTAATGTTCCACTTTGAAGAGTGGAGTTGGTAGGTGTGAAATTGACTTGTATTGCTTTGCTTTCGAGCATTCCAAGCTGAATAGGGAAACTCACTTGTTCATCAATCTGAAACATGGCATTCGATGTCTGGAAACCGGTTATTTCCAACATATCCACACCTGCATTTTTAAGTATGAGGGTTTGCTGTTCAGTACCACCAATCTCTACATCGCCAAAATCTAAATGACCTGGAGTGATCACTGAAACTGCCGGTCCGGTAGGCATCTCGTCAAACCAGATTTTGATATTGGATCGTACGTTTAAAGATGAGCCGGATGGCAGATTAGAAGCTTCATAAGGTGAACTATCGTTCCAGTCACCTACGCACATCTGTTCGTTAGATTCTATAGGAGTAACATAAAAACGATCAGTTGAAGAGTTATATCCAGGTTTCTTTTCAATGACTGTAATCAACAGATTGCTTGAATTATTGTAATAGAATGGATATGTCTCAATGGTTGAGTACTCTTCTCCGGCATGCAGATGCCAAGGTCCGTCATACACTTTGATATGCTCGGCTAAGGATACCGTCTGCGTTAAAGAGCTAAGCTCTGTATGAGACATCCATACCTCTAACTCTAACTCTAAATCTGAATCAGAGCCTGCATACTGATAGCCAATCTGACTGATCACCTTGTTAGAAATATTGATCTCATCCTGCAAGTACAAAGTTTGTGTGAATGAGTATCCATACCAAGCTGTTACCGGAGTATTCATGCTGGTTTCGGTACCAGTACCAATCACAATGGAATCAACAGCCTGCACCGCAAGGCTGGAATGACTGGTTTGTGTATGACCTTTATTGGGAAGCCACAGCATCAAACCTATCAAAAAAAGAAAAAGGGTAGAGTTAACTTTTTTCATAGAATTAAGATTTGAGAACATTTAAAAGTTAAGAACAAAAACTAAACTAAAAGATACTTAAGCCGATAAAATCTTCAACCGGCTTGCTCATGCTGATCGAGTATCTGTACCCAAACTGTTTTCGAAAGAAAAAATACAACCCTAAAACAGATACCGGAAAAACCTACGCTTCACGCTCAGATTAATGGGTTAGTAAAAGGTATTCTATTTCAGATGCATTTTACATACAGATTTAGGTTCAACAAAAATATATAGTATTGCAAGGCTATTGATCAGGGAAATCTGGTATATTTACCTTAAAATTAACTCAGTGCCAACACGTATTTTTATTTAAGACCTAGCTTATTGATGTAATAACTGCTTTCAAGACTGTACTTTTGCATTTAGAATTCAGAAAAAATAATCCATGTTGCTGAAGGTTTTTTTTTATGTGCCTTACCAATCATGCCGTAACACTTGTGGCCTGCACTGGATATTTGTATGTGCGTTGATACTTTTTTCATCATATAGTACCCGGTCGCAGGGCTTGTTTCTACGAGATAAAGAGGCCGCATACGAAGAAATCGAAATATATTGTGATAGCATCGTTGATTATGCCATGGCTTTGATGTATTCCCAGCCGGACAGTGCCCGATTTACTCTGGAAAATCTACTTGATTCTGTAGGTGAGAGAGCCGGCACCCGTCAAATACGGATACATACAGCTATAGGTGCTAGCTTTCATATACAGGCCGACTATGGGCAGGCGTTGGATCACTATTACAAAGCCATCATCATGAGTTCGGAAATGAATGACAGTACTTTTTTGGGCAATGTATATAATAATATAGGTGTAGTGAATCTAAAAGTGGGTAACTTCAAAGATGCTTTGGAGTATCTGCATAAAGCTATAGCTGCTTACGAGCTTACCGATCGAAGAGATCAGGCTGTTAGCTCCTATAATAATATTGGCCTGGTATTTAATGAAATAAATAATCCTGAAAAGGCAAAAGCTAATTTTCTTTTGGCTCTCAAAGGATTTACTGATTTATCCGACAGCATAGGTATTGCTGCTGCACTAAGCAATCTGGGTATGACCTATGTTAAAGAACAACAGGCAGATTCGGCTTTCTTTTACTACGCTAAAGCAAAAGAAATATCTACCCGTAACAATAATCTGTATGGGTTATGTATTTCCTGGCAAGGTAAAGGTAATTTATATGCTTCATTAGGCGATTATTTTCATGCGCTGGAGTCTTATACAGAAAGCCGCGATATTGCAAGGAAAATAAGTCAGAGTTATCAGGAAGCTTTTGCAATGTTAGGAATGGCTGTCAGCCTGTCTGAAACAGGAGATACGGGTCAGGCACTTGAAACGGCCTTTGGTGCGATGAAAATAGCCCGCGCTATTAATAATCAGATACTCATTTATGAAGGATATGAGACTTTGTCGAAAATCTATGAAAAAAAAGGAGAGCTGATTCAAAGTCTTGAAAACTATAAAGAGTATGTGAAGCGCAAAGATGAGTTAGTAAATCAGGCTGTATTGCATCAGATTTATAATCTGGAGCTGAACAGCCTGCACCAAACCAATAGACTACAAGAGCTACAGATAAAAAGCCAGCAGCTAAGTATCAGTAAAAAAAATTCAATGTTGATCTTTACTTTGGTTGTGGCAGGTTTGGTAATCATAGGGTTATATCTGCTGTATCTTAACTATCAGCATAAACAAAAAGTAAAGCTTCAACATGCGATCATCCATCTCAATGAAAAGAAGTCACGGGATGCTGTTGAAGCTGAGATACAGGAGCGGCAACGTATAGGTCGTGAGCTACACGACGGAATAGGGCAGATGCTTTCAGTGGCACGGCTGCATATAAGTGCGATGCAACAAAAGAAACAGCTTTCCGAAGACAGAAAGAACGAATTGCTGAATGCGGCTATCCATAGTGTGGACGAAGCATTTGACGAGCTGCGGAACATATCACATAATCTGGCGCCTTCTTTGCTTTCGGAGAAAGGCTTATTAGAGGCATTGAAAAACCTTGCCGCACATATCAATCAAAGCAACCAACTGCATATGACTGTTGAAGCATTCGGACTGAACGGAGGCATAGAACACCTGGTCGAACACACTGTTTTCAGGGCTATACAAGAGTTGCTAAATAATACCATCAAGCATGCTTCGGCTTCGTATTTCAACGTACAGCTCATAAGAGGTGAGAAAGAAATCACTCTGATGGCAGAAGATAACGGGAAAGGATTTTCGTTAGATCAAACGGCATGGCATCACTCCGGAGGAATAAAAAATATTCGGTCAAGAGTGGAAAACCTGAATGGAACGATTTTTATAGATAGCCTCTCGGGTAGAGGTACTATTACTACTATTGTCATACCATGTAAAGATAGAAATGAAAAACTCTGAAATGATACAGGTATTGGTAGTTGACGATCATCAACTGATTATTGACGGTTTGAAATCATTGCTTCAGGATGAAGCAGATATAGTCTTTGCCGGTGGAGCAAATAATTTAGATCAAGCAGTTGAGTTTATTAAAGCAAATAAGGTCAATGTGGTGTTGGTGGATATTAATATGCCCGGTGGAAGCGGAATATTGACTACACGAAAAATAAAAGAAATCAATCCGGCCGTTCAACTGATCGCTCTGACCATGCACGAAGATTTTGCCATGATACGGCAAATGATAGATTCAGGTGCATCGGGATATATTCTGAAACGGACGAATATGAACGAAGTATTAGAAGCTATTAGAGTCGTTGCTGCAGGAGGAAAATATTTAGGACGCGATGTGCAGAATATTTTGTTCAATAATTTGGGCGAAACCTATCAGGGACAAGAGCAAAAAGATATGAGCGATATCCTTTCTGTGCGTGAGAAAGAGATATTAGGACTGATAGCCCGCGAAATGAGTAATGCTGAAATAGCTGAAAAATTGTTTATCAGCGAGCGCACAGTAGAAACCCATAGGCGGAATATATTCACCAAGACTAATACTAAATCTATAGTCGGACTGATTAAATTTGCGTTGAAACATCAACTGATCTCACCTGAAAGCGATACAGAAAACTAAGAAATATGTGTTGCAATAGAGGATGGATCGAAAAGATGTAATTTTCCCTGATCTAAAATCATAGAACTTTGTTTGGTTTTTTGAATTACCTGGCGGTGATCCCGTTTTGGGGTGGCTTCAATCAAACAAGCTCGTTTCTTTCACTTCTTTTTAAGCTTTAATCCTTAAAGCGAAAAGAATATTTTGGAAAATTGTATAAATAAACTGTATTGTTTTCAAATGATGGCCTTGTAAGACCTTGTACAACTTCTGCTTACTTAAAAACAGAGCTTCCATTTTAGATGATTTTAAATCCGGAAATTGACTACACCTCATATATAGTATTTATGTGTGTGAAAAAGTTGAGGTAGGCTTAAATAAAGATGCTATGATTCATAAGTTGTAGGAGAATAGCTTTTACTGATTATTAATCAGTATTTTTGAGGAGGAATAAAACCAAGCTAGGCTTGTAGCGATTTTTCAGCTACTTAGTATTGGTTTTTTACAGAGTTGTTGAGAATTTAGTCAGTAAATTTTAACTCATAGTAATATTTAAGAGCATATTCACCAAATCTACTACGACTTACATATAAAAAATTAAGTATCCTCCAATGAACCCAACAGTACACAATAGATTAATATCATTTATATGGTCAATTGCAGATGATTGCCTACGCGATGTTTACGTAAGAGGAAAATACCGCGATATAATTTTACCCATGGTGGTGCTGCGCCGATTGGATGCGCTTTTAGAACCTACCAAGGATGATGTGTTGGAAGAACTCGCTTTTCAGCGGGATGATGCCGGCTTTACCGAATGGGATGAAAAAGGTTTGCAGGATGCCAGCGGTTATGTTTTTTATAACACCAGCGAATGGACGCTGCAACGGCTGTACGACACCGCCACCAATAGCCAGCAGATATTACAAGCCAATGTTGAGGATTACCTCGACGGATTCAGCCCCAATGTGAAGGAGATTATCGATAAATTTAAGCTGAAAAGCCAGATTCGCCACATGGCATCAAAAGATGTGTTGCTCAATGTGCTTGAAAAGTTCACTTCACCCTATATCAACCTGACTCCGCTGGAAAAAGAAGACCCCGAAGGTCGGAAAATGCCGCCGCTTACTAATCTGGGAATGGGTTATGTGTTTGAAGAACTGATTCGGAAATTCAATGAGGAAAACAACGAAGAAGCCGGAGAACACTTTACTCCTCGTGAGGTGATTAATCTGATGACCCATATCGTTTTTGGACCGATAAAAGAAGCGTTGCCACCGGTGCTCACGGTATATGATCCTGCTTGTGGTTCGGGTGGAATGTTGACCGAATCACAGAATTTTATTAAAGATACAAACGGAGATATCCGTGCTGAAAGTGATGTGTATCTATACGGAAAAGAAATTAACGACGAAACTTATGCCATCTGTAAATCAGATATGATGATTAAAGGTAACAATCCGGAGAATATCCGGGTGGGATCAACACTGGCAAGTGATGAATTTGTAGGTGAGAAGTTCGATTTTATGCTCTCCAATCCGCCTTACGGTAAATCCTGGGCAACGGATATGAAATATATCAAAGATGGCAGAGAAATTATTGACCCGCGATTTGAAGTGAGTCTGCGCGATTATTGGGGCAATGAAGAAACAGCAGATGCCACGCCCCGCTCATCGGACGGGCAGCTGCTCTTTTTGATGGAGATGGTGGATAAGATGAAACCGCTTTCACAAAGTCCTATCGGTTCGCGTATTGCATCGGTGCACAACGGTTCCAGCCTTTTCACCGGCGAGGCCGGAGGTGGTGAAAGCAATATCCGCCGCTATATTATTGAAAATGACCTGTTAGAATGTATTATTCAGCTGCCCAATAATCTCTTTTACAATACCGGAATCACCACCTATATCTGGTTGCTGAGCAATAAGAAAACAGCAAATCGCAAAGGAAAAGTTTTGCTGATTGATGCTTCGCAACGCTTTGCCAAGTTGCGCAAAAACTTAGGTGCCAAAAACTGTGAGCTGACCACCGAACATATCCGTGAAATTCAACATGCATATATCAATTTTGAAACTATTGAACGTGAAAAAGAAGATGGATTGGCAACAAAAGTATTTAATAACAGCGATTTTGGATATTACAAAGTCGTTATTGACCGTCCGGCACGTCTGAAAGCACAATTCAGTGAAGAGCGACTTGAGCCACTTCGTTACGATCGGGCATTGCAAGAGCCGATGCAGTGGGCTTATGAAACCTACGGCGACAAAGTATATAGCGATGTTCAATCCATTGAGAAAGAGCTGTTGGAGTGGTGCGAAAGAAAAGAGCTTAACCTAAATACCAAACGGCGTAGGGATTTGACCACATCCTATACATGGCAAAAACAGAAAAAGCTGCTTGAAACAGCCACACGGTTGATGCAGAAAATCGGAATGGAGGAGTTTAATGATTTCAATATCTTTACTGCCAAAGTGGATGAGGTACTGGAAACCGAGAAAATAAAGCTGAGTGCAAGCGAGAAAAATCAGATATACAATGTTGTATCTTGGTATGATGAAACAGCAGAAAAAGTGATTCGAAAAACGGAAAAGCTGAGTGGTGATAAATTGGAAAACTTGCTTGAACACCTAAATTGCAGTGTGGAAGAGCTGCCCGATTATGGTTATTACCCCTCCGGTAAAAAAGATTACTACATCACTTACGAAAGCGAGAGCAACTTACGTGACAGTGAAAATATTCCGCTGAGTGATACCATATACGCATATTTTCTAAGAGAAGTGAAACCGCATGTTTCGGAATCCTGGATTGATTTGGATAAAACCAAAATTGGCTACGAAATCAGCTTTAATAAGTACTTCTATCAGCACAATCCGCTGCGAACTATTGAGGAAGTTACGCTTGAACTGCTTGAATTGGAAAAACTCAGCGATGGCTTGATTAAGGAGATTGTTGGAGAGTAAGTACAGTTTTAAACCAAACGAAGATGACAAAAGAAGAATTAATAAAAAAGCTGGGCGAACTCGAATGGGAGGATTTTGAGGTGAAAACTGCAAAAGGAGGTTTACCAAAAAGCTCCTGGGAAACGGTCTCTGCATTTGCCAACACCTTTGGCGGATGGATTCTTTTTGGTATAAGTCAAGTTGGTAAAATATTTGAAATTCAGGGCTTACTCAATCCGGAGCAAATGGAACAAGACTTCTTGAATACCATTCGCGGCGGTAAGTTCAACGCCTTTATCTCATCTAAGCAACAAAAGTTTAAACTTGAAAACAAAACCATATTGGGGTTTTACGTTCTCCCTTCGAAGTATAAACCCATCTACTTTAACAACCCGAAGAACACGTTTATAAGAAGAGGAAGCGCAGACCATAGGGCTACAAATATCGAGATTGATGCCATGTTCAGAGATCAATCGTATGGAACAAAAACAAATGAACAAGTAGAGAAAACCAACAGAAGTGATATAAACGATACGTCCCTCCAGCAATATCGAAGCTATATGTCACGGTTTAACCCTAATGTTAGTTACAACCGATACACAGACGATGAGTTTTTAGACAAACTGAGAGTTATAGAAGACGGAAAGTGTACTTATGGCGGATTGCTGTTTATGGGAAAAAGAGAAAGTATCGAACGACATTTTCCCGACTTCCGCATAGATCTTCTTGAGATACCCGGCACTTCAATTAGAGATGCTGAAATAAGTTACACTTTCAGGTTGGGCGAATATGAAAATCTTTGGGACTACTATTTTGCTTGTTTCAACCGGCTCAAAGCTAAAGTAGATGTGGAGTTTACATTAACTAATGAAGGTTTTGGACAAGAATTATCACCCGGACTGACAGCCATACGTGAAGCCTTAGTGAATATGCTGATGCACGCCGATTATTTTTCACTTGCTAAATCAAGAATCAGAATCTTTGATAACCACATAGAATTTTACAATCCGGGTGGCTTGCCAAAGCCGTTTGAAGAGATAAAATCGAAAGATTTGTCCTTACCTCGCAATCCCATTATCGCCAAACTATTCAGGATGGTTCGATTAGCTGAAAATGCCGGGTATGGTTTTGATAAGTTGGAACAAGCTTGGCTTGAGTATAACGGTACAATACCGGAATATATGATTGAGTTTGATTCTGTTGTAAGTAAGTTTTCTGTGAAAGAACAGAAAGAGATTGTAGGTTTTAATGAAGTTTTGTTGGATATTAATGAAGCATTGAAGGAAAATAAATTAACTATAGAGCTATTGCAAGGTAAATTAAAGTATTTTAAAGATTTCATCAAACTAAAGCACCCTTCATTGTACTCAAAGTTGACTGATACGAATAGTGAGACGGATTGGTTTATTTTTATGCTTATCCAAATTAATGGTGAACTTTCTTTACAAAATATTGGGGATATTTTAAATGTTACGAGAAGAGTTATTGATCATAAAATTAAAAGCTATAGAGATTTTGGCTATATTATAAGAAAGGGTTCTACTAAAACCGGACTTTGGTTAATAAACAAGATGTAAAAGAAATGGGCAGATATGTAAAAGAAAACTGTGAGTATGTAAAAGAAAAATAGAACTTTTGTTAATGTGTAAAGGGTTTATATTTAGGTGATTACAGTCTGTTTTAATTTGTTGTAAGCTATGAGATAAAAAAGAAATATGTAAAAGAAACAGACGAATATGTAAAAGAAACTCGTAAAAATGTAAAAGAAACTTCTACCTGTATGAAATTGAATGTATAATGCTGAAGTATAGTGCATTATCAATGTGGAAGAAATGTGGAAGAAAATCAGGTTTACGTGAAAGAAAAATTAAAAGCGAATAAGGCAATTCAAAAACAGATGGCAAATCAATATAAAAAATACAGCAGTTATAAGGATTCTGGAATTGAGTGGATTGGAGAAATACCTAGCCATTGGAAAAAAATAAAAATAAAGCATCTTGCTAATGGAAGTGATACATTATTTTTAGATGGAGACTGGATTGAAAGTGGGGATATTGTTTCTGATGAAGATAATATTAGATATATAACAACAGGAAATATTGGTGAAGGAAAATATAAGGAACAAGGTAACGGATATATTACTGAAGAGACTTTTAAAAAATTGAATTGTACTGAAGTATTTCCTGGTGATTTGATTATTTCTAGATTGAACCCACCAATTGGCAGAGCTTGCATTATTCCAGAATTAGGAAAGAGGATTGTAACCTCTGTTGATAATGTAATTCTTAGACCAAGTGAAAATTATTCAAAGAACTTTCTTCGTCATTTTTTTACAAATCCCAAATATAATGCACATACACTGTTAGAAGGTCGTGGAGCGATAATGCAAAGAATTAGCCGTAGTATTCTAGGAAACATTGAAATAGTTTTCCCACCACTCTACGAACAAACCGCCATTGCCAACTTTCTCGACCAAAAAACCACACAGATTGATCGAGCCATTGAGCTGAAAGAACAAACCATTGCGTTGCTTAAAGAGCGGAAACAGATTGTAATTCAGGAGTTAGTTACCGGCAAATGGAGAATTGAAAATGGTGAGTTAAAAATGAGGGATAAGGCGGAATTAAAAGATAGTGGGGTTGAGTGGATTGGAGAGGTGCCGAAGGAGTGGGAGATGACATCAGTAAAACATCTCTTATCGATTCCGATTACAGACGGTCCTCATTCTACGCCAGTATTATATGATGAAGGCATACCTTTTATTTCAGCAGAGGCAATTAAAAATAACAAAATAGACTTTGATAAGAAAAGAGGATATATTTCGCAGAAAGATCATGAAGAGTTTTGTAGAAAGTATAAACCTAAGACAGGGGACATTTATATGGTGAAATCTGGGGCTACAACTGGAAATATAGCTATGGTTGAAGTAGATTTTGAATTTAGTATTTGGTCACCTTTAGCTGTTTTCAGGGCTAAGGATAATATCCTTGATAACAAATACTTGTTTTACTCTTTACTTGCACCTTACTTTAAAAAAGGAGTAGAATTAAAATGGAGTTTTGGGACTCAACAAAATATAGGAATGGGAGTTTTGTCAAATTTACCTTTGATAGTAGCACCTCTTTCTAAGCAACAAACCATCGTCCACCATATCGAACAAGAATCCACCAAAATTGATCGTGCTATTTCACTTCAAGAGCAGGAGATAGAGAAACTAAAAGAGTTGAAAGCGACCTTAATAGATAGTGCAGTGACGGGGAAAATAAAAGTCTGAATGAGGATTTTCTGTTTTATGGATTAGCAGGATTGGGGCGTAGGGTAATAATTAACATGGAAGACGTACGTTTAGCATAAGCTAAAAAATATGTGGGCCTATAAAAAAAAGCCGATTGGGCTTTTAATTAATTTTGGAGCAAAAAGCCTTCAGTTCAAGAAAGTTTACAATCCTACATATAATCTGGAATAACCAACATAAGGATATCGGAAAAATATATAGCTTTGATTATTCAAAATCGTATAATCAAAATCGCACATGACACCGCACATGATGATTCATTTAATTTTATTGAAGATTTGCCCCAACGCTTGCTGTGGATTATAGAAGGAGAAATGAGTAAACGTGAAATAATGAGGATATTGGATCTGCCACACAGATATAATTTTGACCAAAATTATTTTAATCCTACCTTTGAGAGAAAATGGATTGAAATGACTTTGCCGGATAAGCCAAGGAGCCAGCCTCAGAAATACAGACTGACCAAGGAAGGTATAAAGGAAAAAAACAGGTTGAAAATAAAGTATAGCACAAAGTACATAAAATAAAAGATGAACACATCACAAACCAACGAACAAGCATTAGAACAAGCCATCGAACTATCTCTTACCGGTACATGCCGAGAAGAAATTATTGAGAAACAGCATGTATTAGCGGAGCCGGAGCAGATTTACAGGGCCGGAAACGGGTTTTATATCGGCATACCGGAGGCATTCGACCTTAAGTTTGCGTTGGATATGACCCGCTTTTGGCATTTTTTGGAAAACACCCAATCCAACGAGCTTGAAAAACTGAAAAGAGCAAGCGACTGGAAGCTGAAAGTACTCAACCGTTATGACCGAATGGTAAAAAAGTACGGAATTCTTCGGCTGCTTCGTAGAGGATTGCAAGTGGAGGATGCGTTTTTAACCCTGCTCTACCAGCCACCTATGGTTAGCAGCAGTCAGGTAGTGAAAGATAATTTTGAGAAAAATGAGTTCAGCGTTACTCGTCAGGTTCGTTACAATAGCGATAACTTGCGGGAAGAGATTGATATGGTGATTTTTATCAACGGGATTCCCATTGCTACGCTGGAGCTGAAAAACGCCTGGACCGGACAAACGGCACGAGTAAACGGTATCAGACAATACCAAAAAGACCGCGATAATCGGCAGCCGCTACTTCAATTTGGTCGTTGTGTGGTACATTTTGCAGTGGATACCGATGAAGTATATATGTGTACCAAATTAGATGGCGAAAACTCCTTTTTCCTGCCTTTCAACAAAGGGAACAACAACGGAAAAGGCAATCCGCCCAATCCTTTCGGACATCGAACGGCCTATTTGTGGGAAGAGGTTTTCACCCGCGAAAGCTTAGCCAATATTTTACAGCATTTTGTTCGTTTCGATGGAAAAGCTTCCGACCCGCTTAGCAAACGAACACTCTTTTTTCCGCGTTATCATCAGTTAGATGTGGTGCGCAAACTTATCAGCCACGCATCTAAAAATGGAGTAGGGCATACTTATCTGATACAACACTCAGCAGGTTCCGGTAAATCTAACTCCATAACCTGGGCAGCTTATCAGCTAATTGAAACTTATCCCGAAACGAGTGATTTACCAGGTTCTAAAGGAAAAGATACGCCTTTGTTTGATTCAGTAGTGGTGGTAACCGACCGCCGCTTGCTTGACAGGCAGCTGCGTGATAATATCAAGGAGTTTTCAGAGGTGAAAAATATTGTGGCAGCGGCACACACTTCAAAAAACCTGAAGTATGCTTTGGAGCAGGGTAAAAAAATCATCGTCACCACCATTCAAAAATTCCCCTTTATTGTGGACGGCATAGCCGATTTGAGCGACAGATGTTTTGCTGTGGTGATTGATGAAGCACATAGTTCGCAAAGTGGCACCGCTGCCGGAACCATGAATCAGGCAATGGGCGTTCAGGAAGAAGAGTTTGAAGATGCACAAGATATTATTCTGAAAGCAATACAAGCACGCAAAATGAAAGGAAACGCCTCCTATTTTGCATTTACGGCTACACCAAAAAATGCTACGCTGGAGCGTTTCGGCAATCAGAAGGAAGATGGTACTTTTCATCCTTTTCATCTCTACTCGATGAAACAGGCTATTGAAGAGAGCTTTATTTTGGATGTGCTGGCCAATTACACCACCTACAAAAGTTATTACGAAATTGAGAAATCAATTCAGGATAATCCCTTGTTTGACACCAAAAGGGCTCAGAAAAAACTGCGTGCTTATGTAGAAAAACACCGTCAGACCATTGGCACTAAAGCCGAAATTATGATGGAACATTTCTTTTCGCAGGTGTATAACACTAAAAAGCTAAAAGGAAAAGCCAAGGCAATGGTGGTAACACAAAGTATCGAGTCGGCTATTCGCTATTATCAGGCTATCCGCAGAATTGTAAAAGATAAAGCAGATCCATTCAAGATAATCGTTGCTTTTTCCGGTAGAAAATTGGTGGACGGCATTGAGTATACCGAAGCTGAAATAAATGGCTTTCCGGAAAAAGATACACGCAAATATTTTGATACGGATGAATACCGTATTTTGGTGGTTGCCAATAAATATCTCACCGGTTTTGACCAGCCGAAACTCACTACAATGTATGTGGATAAACGTTTGCAGGGCGTGATGGCCGTGCAGGCACTCAGCCGCCTCAACCGTTCCGCCGATAGGTTAGGCAAAAGAACCGAAGATTTATTTGTACTTGACTTTTTTAATGAGGCCGAGGATATCAAAAAATCTTTCAACCCGTTTTACACTTCAACATCCCTTAGCAGTGCTACCGATATTAATGTATTGCACGAGCTGAAAGATACGCTCGACAATGTAGGCGTGTATGAACAGCACGAAGTGGAAGATTTTGTAATAAAATACTTCAAGGGTGTAGATGCACAGCAGCTCAGCCCAATTATAGATGTGGCAGTCGACCGCTTCAATACAGAGCTGGAACTAGAAGATGAAGAAAAGGCAGATTTTAAAATTAAAGCGAAGCAGTTTGTAAAAATTTACGGACAAATGTCGTCCATCATGCCATACGAAATAGCTGAATGGGAAAAGCTCTTCTGGTTTCTGAAATTTTTGATTCCGAAATTGATTGTAAGAACCAAAGAAGATGAACTTATTGATGAACTGCTGGACTCGGTTGATCTCTCAACTTACGGTTTGGAAAGAACAAAACTAAACTATTCCATCGGTTTAGACGATTCTGATGCTGAACTTGAACCGCAAAACCCGAATCCGCGTGGCGCACATGGTGGCGAAGAGGAGAAAGATCCGCTCGATGATATTATCCGCTCATTCAATGAACGCTGGTTTCAGGGATGGGATGCCACACCCGAAGATCAGAGGGTGAAGTTTGTTACTATTCGCCGGGATGTATGGAAACACCCCGACTACGAATCCAAAGTGGCAAACAATATGGATCCGCACACCCGCGACCTGGCATTAAAGAAAATTTTAGATGAAGTAATGAACCAACAGCGCCGAAAAGAGCTGGAACTTTATAAGCTTTACGCCAAAGATGAGGCATTTTATCAGGCATTTTACGAATCGATGAAACGAATGATAGACTTACCGGGAATCGGCTATATCTGACAAAGCGAATTAAAATGAATAAAAGTGTTGCCAGCAAGTGGGTTCTCATTCATTAATTCTGTTTTGGAGGCATCAACCAAACAAAGCTCGCTTCTGAGAGTAGCTTGCAGTGTAAATCCCTTACTTTGATGAAGGAGGGATTAGTTGCGTGAAATCATGTATTTTGCTGAGTTAAGTAATAGGTATATAGAACTTTCAGCACTGCCTCAAGAAAATATTCTAAAAATAATTGCATTATTACCAAAATTTGGTAATTTCGTAAAAAATAATATACTATGGCACAAAATACATCCGTGGTTTTGGGGGAATATTTCGAACAGTTTGCTAGAAATCAGGTGTCATTGGGGCGCTATAAAAATATCAGCGAGGTGATCCGAGCCGGTTTGCGTTTGTTGGAAATAGAAGAGAATAAAGCTCTTGCGCTGAAAAATGCTATCCAAGAAGGAATAGACAGCGGTATCGTATATGATTTTGATCCGGATACACATCTTCAAGAACTCAAAGCCAAAAAGAAAAGTAATGGCTGATTACATATTGACTCAAAAAGCTGTTGAAGATCTTGCAATTATCTGGAATTATACTTTTGATGCCTGGTCTGAGAATCAGGCAGACATTTACTATAGAACTTTGTTGGACAGTTTTCAGCTCATTGCAGACAATCCTTATATTGGTAAAAGTTATATGGAAATACAAGAAGATTTATTTGGCTTGAAAGTAAATCGTCATATTGTCTTTTATCGACAATCATCCTATAAACCTATCGAAATCATTAGAATATTGCACGTACAAATGGATTTGGAGAACAGGGTGAAAGAATAGAAAAAATGTTCCAACCAAACAAGTTTCGCATCCTTCGGCCGCTTCTTTTTATTTACAGGTAAGCGGTTCAGATGAATCCGTCTATTTTTTAAGAGGGATTACCTGGCGGTGATCCCGTTTTGGGGGATTCTCCAACTAAACAAGTTTCGCATCCTTCGGCTGCTTCTTTTTATATATAGGCAAGCGGTTCAGATGAATCTGGTTAGTTTTTATGGGGGATTACCTTCGGTGATCCCGTTTTGGGGGATTCTCCAACCAAACAAGTTTCGCATCCTTCGGTTGCTTCTTTTTACAAACAGGCAAGCGGTTCAGATGAATCTGGTTAGTTTTTATGGGGGATTACCTTCGGTGATCCCGTTTTGGGGGATTCTCCAACCAAACAAGTTTCGCATCCTTCGGCTGCTTCTTTTTACATACAGGTAAGCGGTTCAGATGAATCTGGTTAGTTTTTAAGAGGGATTACCTTCGGTGATCCCGTTTTGGGGGATTCTCCAACCAAACAAGTTTCGCATCCTTCGGCTGCTTCTTTTTATATTCATGCAAGCGGTTCAGATGAATCCGTCTATTTTTTAAGAGGGATTACCTGGCGGTGATCCCGTTTTGGGGGATTCTCCAACCAAACAAGTTTCGCATCCTTCGGCTGCTTCTTTTTACATACAGGTAAGCGGTTCAGATGAATCTGGTTAGTTTCTATGGGGGATTACCTTCGGTGATCCCGTTTTGGGGGATTCTCCAACCAAACAAGTTTCGCATCCTTCGGCTGCTTCTTTTTACATACAGGCAAGCGGTTCAGATGAATCTGGTTAGTTTTTAAGAGGGATTACCTTCGGTGATCCCGTTTTGGGGGATTCTCCAACCAAACAAGTTTCGCATCCTTCGGCTGCTTCTTTTTATATTCATGCAAGCGGTTCAGATGAATCCGTCTATTTTTTAAGAGGGATTACCTGGCGGTGATCCCGTTTTGGGGGATTCTCCAACCAAACAAGTTTCGCATCCTTCGGCTGCTTCTTTTTACAAACAGACAAGCGGTTCAGATGAATCTGACCGCTTGCCTGTTTGTAAAAAGGCCCCGCTTCACGGGGCATCTTGTTTGGTTGGCGGAGAGAGAGGGATTCGAACCCCCGGTTCGCCGGAAAGCGAACAACGGTTTTCGAGACCGCCGCATTCAACCACTCTGCCATCTCTCCGGTAAGAAAGAGTGCAAATGTACGTTTTTTATATCTTGAAATAAAAAACCAAACGCTTTTTAGAACGCCATAGACTGTCGCTTTTGACTTCTTATCCTGTTTTCTTAAACCAAATATTCCAGTTGTTTTCGTCTTTCTTTTCAACCCAATGTGCAAAACCGATGCTGCTCGCTTTTTCAATCAGCGGTGCAGGGATAAAAGGTGCCTCAACCATATAAACCTGGTCGTCAGGCAAACGCTTTAAGTCTTCAATGACAATAGCAATGGGATGTTCACCTGCTTCAAGCATTGGCTTGGCATTCAGACTTTTGAAAAGTTGTGCACCTTCCATCCAGTCGGGTTTTTCCATACTGATTTTATGGCCTCCGCTTTCTGTATGAAACACTTCCTGACCCACATGTTTACGTAACAAATTGATTAAATAATCCACCTCTATCTGCCCGACTATAGCAGCTTGCTGCAGATTAGTGATGCGTGCAACCGTTTTTCGCAAGACCGGGTTCTTCAGCTTGCTGAAAGCAGGTACCTCCGAGATCAATACCTCCTCCAACTCGGGATAGGTTTCTATGAGTTGCAATACCTTGGTTCTTGGATTGATAATAAGTTTTTCCATAATTACTTTCTTAGTATATCCGTGTTTTCTATGACTTATTTGCTGTAGCTCAGTATTCGTTGTTCACCTTCTAAGGCACGATAGTTAGTAAGGTCGTTCGATACTTCCAAAGTGCCTAAGTATTCACCTTTTTCGTTTCTCAAAGCAAAATATTCGATATGTATCATTTTGCCGCGCATATTGATCCAGAACGGGGCACGGTTTGCCCGGCCACTGCGAAAGTCATCAATGATTTTATCCACTATATGTGCGCTTGCCGGCGGATGGCAATAGCGTACATCACGATTGATGATGGCACGGTTTCGCTGAAAGATCCGATCGGCACTTTGTGAGAAATATTTCACCTTATCATCTTTATCCACAAAAGTCATGTCGAAAGGCAGGGTATTTAAGATAGATAGAAGCTCTTCGGTGGTAAAGTTACCAGTGGGGAGTTGTATTTTTCCGTTTTCCGTAGCCGGCCGACTGAGGTTCAGATGTGGTTCTGAAACCCAACCTGGCTTCCAGTCTTGTGGCGGGTCATACAAACAAAATCCTATCTCGGCAGTTTGTAAGGCAATCTGATACCATTCCGGATCGCTCAGCTTGTCGTGTGCCATAGGAAACAATATTTCTTCTTCTTTAATAGTCATTTCGTCTATGCCTTGTAATGCCGGCTTGATAACGATTTCAGCTGCCTGTAACAGGTCATCAGCTTCCAATTCTTCGGTTTGCAATATATCGATGGAGCCTTTTATCTGTTCGCGTATCTCATCATGTTTTCCCCACATTACAGCCGGCGGACCGGTGATTCCTTTCATCTCAAGGAAGGGAAAAAGTAAAAATTCTTTCCGTTGATAATGCTTGTCCACATCCATCAATGCATTGAATAAGCCGCGAAGCTCTAACAGCATCGCATCAAAATCTGCAATGCTGTCTTGCTGAAGCTCTTTTAACAGTTGATTAGCACGTCTGGTCGTTTTGCGCAATTCTTCGTTTTCTTTGATGAAAACGTCTATAGGATGTCCTGTCGGGATTTCTTTGGCAGTGCTCAAGTCAATGTTTCCTTGCAAGACAGCCGAGTGGGCATCGCAGAGACGTAACACTTCTTCAACCGGTAATCCTTGACTGATCAGCTCTTGCTCCACCTCAACCACCTCATCATATGGGATGGCAGAAAGGGTGTCGAGTAACTCCTGACGGATCTCAGTTTCAGAAACCCCATCGTGCAGCTTTAAGATCAATTCCTTTAGCCTGGCTTTTCGATTTGATGAATTATTGATCAATTCGCTCATGGTATAACAGTTTTGTTTTAATGAAATATTTGGTCAAATAATTGATATTCAGTTGAACCAATCTCTATTCAATGAATATATTTTCCGCTACAAAAGTAAAAAAGCAGCGTATGCGCTCCTATACCTACATTTCGGTATTTGAATGCTTGATTTTAATCCGATTTGATTTTTTTAGATCAGGATTAGCCGATTCAGTCAGAATGTAAACCGCATGCTTGCCATGAGTTGCGACGGACGAAGCAGTTGGGTGGTTTCGCTTACAACATATTGATAGGCTTGCTGGATCAGGAATACCTCGCCATTGAATACATTATTCCAGCTTAGCTCTACCTCCATTTTTTTTGCAGGAATGGAGAAACTATATTTCAAATCAATGAAATGATAATTGGCATGATCGTAGTTGAAATACTCTGCATCCATACTGATAATATGCCGCTTTGCAGGGAAAAGGCTGATACCGAAGATATGGCGGATAGATGTCAGCTTACTGCGTTTTGTTTGCTCAATTAAGGAAGTGATATTCATACATTGCAATTTATAATTCATGCTGCTCCAGGTTTTTATCTGATAAAAAATCTCCGGTGCCAAGCTGTATTGTATAATGGAGTTAGTAAACAGATCGTCGTTTAGCTTTTCTTCTCCTTTTGATACCATCAACGAACCACTCAAACTAAATGAAGAGCGTATGAGTGAAATATATTTACTGGATCTGAACTGAAATGCATGGGTGCTGAATCTGTTCGGCACATTTTGAGCTACAGAAACAGTAACGCCATTGGGTTCAATCTGGCGTTCGATACGGATGTTGCTCTCGCGCTGATAAAAGTGGTAAGAAAGAGTGTTGAAAAATGTGGTAATAGCATTTCTGTAAGACAAAGTGGCAGAACCTATTACATTATCTATTTGTTGGATAGGAACATCCATTATGACAAGACTTCTGTAGTTATTTACTAAATAATTAAAAGCAATCTCATCCGGGTCGCCTACACGTTGATTAAAACGCAAGGAGAATCGTAGATCCCAAAACCCATGAAAAGGATAATACACACTGATATTCGGAGCTGTGAATACCTTATCTAAGCTGCGCTCCTTGCCCAATGGCTTGTCTTCTATCTTGAGGTTCACATGATTTATGGGGACAGATATAGAAAACCTGAACTCTTTCCGTTTGTATGAGGCAGTGGGTATTAAATACAACTGATATTGTGTTGATTGAAGCGTATTGTCATACAAATTATCCGTTACAAATATATCTTCCACCAATTGTTTTGAAATGGATGATATCAATTCTTGAAAGCGCATGCTAAATCCTATTCGCATAGACATTGTCCAGTTTTTAATACCAATATTTGTCCCAACGAAATGGTTAGCTACCATGCGCTCTATGTTTGAATTCTGCTTTATGACATGATATGGTTCGCTCTGGTTCAGAATAGTTTCAAACTGCCCTGGAACTACATTCAAATACTGTGGACCACGATGGTAGAGCAAATCGGAATGAAACTCTACCAAAGCATCTCCCGCTTTGAAGATAGAATTTAATGTATTTGAAAAATGCTGTTCAGGCATGTGAAACTGCTGATGTATGGAGTCCGTATTAAGTAAAATATCTTCGTTTATTCTGCGCTCTTCAAACCGGAAACCGGTTTTATTGGTGAGGTAGTTGCTTTTGGTGTTTCGGTTAATATCTATAGAACCTATCCATCGCCGTCTTTTATTTTCTTTTTTAATCTGCTCGATGAAGCTGATGGTATCATCTGGCATCAGATAATAAGTAGCGCTTTGTTGGTTGAAGCTGCGCTTATCGTCCGTAAAGAAAATATTGGCACGTAGCTGCAAGTCTTTTTTCAATGGAAGCAGTATGTTAAAATTGCCCAAATGGCTGTTGTTGTGTAAAAACCGTTTGGGATGCATGGCAGTATAGGCACTCTCCGGGCTGTCTTGAAACAGTTTAATTTCATCAGCTGCTCTGAAAGGATAGGAGCCATGCTCATCGATTGCCAATAATTGAGTTTGTTGGTGAACATCTTCACCCGTATTATTTGTCTGATATGAGGCAAGTATTTGAAAATCACTATGCATCAGCATGGGTGTCAGACTTGTATTCCAAAGGAAAGGCGAAAAGCCACTCCCTATTTTTGCTATACCGGTCAGTGCCATCTTGTTTTTTAGCTTGATATTAATTGCTGCCTGATGACTATGCATTCTATCCTGAAGAATGCGAATAGGTTGGTGTTGCTCAAAAACTTCAACTGTTGATACAGCGCCTTGTGGCAGATTTCTGCTTATTACGCTGTACCTGCCGTCCATCAAATCAAGCCCTTCTACATAGAATTTATTAATAGGCAGACCTTTGTATGATATTTGCCCGGATTCTCCTACTTCAATGCCCGGCATTTTTTTTAGGACATCTTCAATGGATTTATCATCTCTGCCGGCAAATTGTTCGACCAAATAACTCAATGTATCGCCGCTTGAATGGATCGGACTGGCTCTAACGGTAATAGTTTCCAATAGCTTGATGTCTTCTTCAAGCTGAAAATAAATAGTTTGGCTTTTATTGGCAATACGAATGCTTTTCTTTTCAAAATGTATCGAGCTGGCTGTAATATCTAAACTATCAGTTTGTACTAAAACGGAAAGCTGAAAGAGCCCCTGCTCGTCAGTTACTGCAAATGCTTTAATTGTAGTGCTGTCTTTTTCAAATACCAAAATATTGATATACGATATAGGCTCGTTGCTTTTGTCAGTAACTTTCCCACTTAGCTGAATTTGCCCTCTAACAAAAGACGAAGCTAAGAATTGTAACAGTAGCAGAAGAAAAAATACTTTGAGTACAGTTCTCATTTGTAAAATTTTACTTCAACTCAATGGGATTATTCAGGTCTTTAACATTATTAGCTATGGTCCTAAGTGTTTCATTACTCTGTATTTGTGCTGCTTGCGCCCGAATGACGATATCTTTTTTAAAGTTTTCCTGTGCTTTTAAAAAGTTTGTGCGATTTGTTTTGACATATTCTACATCCCTGATTTCAATGTTTGCCGGCTCTGCTAAGCGTTCTATGGATTGCATCTCAAAAATATAGTGTTCTTTGCTGTCGTACAGCTTTACAATCAGCCCCGGCAACCCACCGAATTTATAAGGGCCGTCATTGTATGGCAGTTCATAACTAAACCATGCTATCCATGTTCTACCTCCGTATTCGCAAACTGCTTTTTGGCAATTATAGCCTATGATTTCTTGCTGTTCGTTAGTAAGTTTCCAGCGAAAGTCGTAGAGCTTCTCCTCATACATGAAGTCGGTAGGCATGATACGCTCATAAAAAGAAAGCGTTTGAAGAAGGTAATTCTTGTTAATAACGAACATAAAACCTGCACGGTCCAATTTGTCATTCCATTCGGGTTTCAGCCCCCACAGATTTGGTTGTATCTCTACTTGTTTATTTTCTGCCTTTTGGAATTCATACATGTTTTTATCGGTAAACATACTCATCTCTTGACCGATAAGTAAAAATAATTCGGCATACTGATGATTAGTGCGTAAACTATCTTCTTTGTACAAAGATGAATACTCAATAAATATATTTCCTTCTGCTATTTTTATAAAAGAAGCTTTTGACTTCTGAGCATGGCTATTATATGAAATACTCAATACGGCAAAGAGTATCCAAAGTTTAAGTTTTGTTTTCATACTCCTGCTTTTTTTATGCTTTGTACGTATTATAAGGCTCATTATACAAAAACTATAAATTTAGTTATTATACTACAAAACTAATTGTATAGTTGTATTTCTGCAAAAAACAAAATGTTAAAATATGTTAAATACCATTCTGTTTTTCATAATTCAAGATGCTTAATATTATGTACGGGTTAAGGATGAGTGAGTTATAAAATTAAGGTATAAGGATCCATTCCTGTTTAATTCACAAACCTACAATTTACTTTCAAATCACACCATTTTCCCCTTTTGAATTTTGGATTTAGGCCCGAATCTAGCGGAAATCAAGGTTAAACAGTTATTTCTCGAAATTTTAGAC
>JALNZU010000071.1 GCA_023229245.1 Bacteroidales bacterium
TAATAAGAATCATTGCCAAACTCCATTCCATTGTTCCAAAACGGGATAATATCAGTGGGAGTAACTGGCATCCCTGCCCAAATATTTTTTGAAGGCAAGGTAAAGCTGCTAGATCCATGTACTACTTTAGCGGTTATCCAGCTACTGCCGTTGTTTGTAGCTTTAATTACAACAGAGTTTGTGTTTTGACCTGAATTGATGGTAAGATATGGACCGTGTTTCCAAATAATGGAATCAACTACCGGTAAATTGTTAAGTACAAAAGAAGTACCGGTGGAGCAAACATGGGAGGGACCGGAGATGGAATATTTGTAGGTTAGGTTTCCAACTCCAACCGCATACCAAGCATTTGCAACCTGATGTTCTAAAAAACTATTTGTACCTGCTATCTCTCTTGCTGCATTTATCATTGAAGTTCTTATTTGTGCATAAGAGTTTGTAAAGCGTAAATATCCATCGTAAACAGCCTTAACTATGAGCTCCTCAGCCAAATCCATTCCAACACCATGAACTGTATATTTTCTTCCTAAATCATTTGTACCCGTAGCTCCATTTACCAAGAGATAATACCAGTGAGAGAAAACACCACTCCGAACATAGCTGTCACCAGAATTGTATTGAGTAGAACCAAATGTATTTGCTATTTTAGTCATGGCATTACTCGCATTCGTATTTTGTATATCCCGTAAACAATTATAGTTTTTTGTTAATTGTTCCCCAATCTGCCAAACGGAATTAGGACGGATACGATGCTCCATTATAATGCCCCAAATATCACTCATCCCTTCATTAAAAGCACGAGGGTCGCCCGAACTTCCCCAACCTATCTGGAAATGTGTAATACCATGTCCAAACTCATGTGCAACGACATCAACACTGGCTAATGAACGAAAATTTAGTCCCCCTTCCCCGAAAGACAGTGTCCTTCGAGCCGGACTCCAAAATGCATTGTCTGGATCATAACCATCGCGAATGTATGCGTTAATTGTAAATCCATCATCATCCATACTGTTTATATTGTGAGTATTATATAATCTGTCATAAATACCCTGTAATGCCCATTGCACGTCCAATCCCATATCGTTGTTACTGGGACGGTGCTCGGCTTGCGTCCAGTTATTATCATTATCCATTAATTCAATAGCACTTGTTATTCCTATAGGATTGAAGACATCTGTCCGTCCTTCTAAATTCCATGTATGAATTATTGCACCGCGGGTGGAATCAACCAAATGATACCCTCCCTGATAATAATGCGTAATTCCCTGCTGAGGAGCTGAATAGCGGGTTTCGAAGGTTCCGATTTCAGAAAAATCGATCAATGCCGGTTCGGTGAATACGACCTCTCCTGTATGTGCATCAACAAAACCTATTTCCGAATTATGCCGGTAATCGGTATATAAATAGATTTTATAAACGAGTAAGGGTATGGTATCAGTTGTTGTAGGTATTTCCTTTATAATTATTTCAGCATGATAATCACCAACTTCTTGCAACGGTATTTTTTTATAGGTAACAAAACTCTTCATTGCTTCATCTTTAGTGATGGCTGGCTGGATATCAATATCGCTGATATTTATATAATGCCAATGTGCAAACTATATTTTGTTGTTTTTGTAATGGAAATTATATCCACCTCCCTCTACTTTTATGCCTTTGTAATACTGCTCGAAATGCTCGTGAACAAATTCTTCTTGTCTTTGCTTCCGATCTATTTTTCTGAATTCGTCGGTTGGTTCTATACCCAGCATCTCTTTAAAAAAGACTTCGGCTGTTGCCGGAACTGTTACATGCTTATCGTCAGTAGGAAACTCTACTGATTCAAGTACTCCTTTGGAGTTTTTTCGGAAAATGGTTTCCTGTGCGAAACCACTCCATGCAATAACCATTAAAATGGCTGCAAAAATAATTTTCTTCATGGTATTCTATTTTTTTCGTTGATAAATAAAGATTTCAAAAATTGCCAAAACATCGAGCATATCCAAACGCATTTTGTTGTCATAGAACTCATATGAATATTTTTGAATAATCTCATATCCATCTTCTCTTTCGTATTTAATGTAAAACAAAGAATCTATCCAATATCTTGCGTTAGAGATGTAGTATTCTTTTGTTTCATACTGATATATGCCCATGGTGCTGTCTCGAAAATATTCTGTGTAATGAATAGGGGTAGTTGAATACATATTGGGCCAATTGCCTTGTTCTATTAACGCCCATTTTCCCAATATAGACTGTTTAGGGTCGGAAGGAGGAGTATAAGGTTCATCTTTATTACATGAAACAAAGATTGCTAAAATGGCTGCAAAAATTAGTTTTTTCATGGTAATTACTTTTTACGTTGATAAATAAAAGTATCAAATGTGGAAAAGAAATTGACATATTGTAACCACATCTTATCTTCGTAAAATTTATAAGAATATTCAATAACAATGGTTTTATCATACGAACCATGACACAATAATGAATCAATCCAATATATACAATCAAAAACTATATATTCTTTCGTATCGTAATAGTAATAAATCATTGTGCTATCTTCTAAATACTCAATAGACCTGTTTGCTTTATATGGCTCTGTTACACCACCAACTCCAAGCTCTATCAACTCCCACTTTCCTAAAATAGCTTGTTTAGGGTCGGAAGTTGGAGTATAAGGTTCGTCTTTATTACATGAAACAAAGATTGTTAAAATGGCTGCAAAAATTAGTTTTTTCATGGTATTCTATTTTTTTCATTGATAAATAAAAACGTCATATACAGCTAATAAGTCAATGTACTCTAAACGCATTTTGTCTTCATAGAAGTGATATGTAAATTCTGTAATTATTACAAAACCATCCTCTCTAATCTGTTTATGGTGAAGTAATGTGTCTATCCAGCATTTTCTATTTGAAACAGTATATTCTTTAGTGTCGTAATAATACCATCCCAAAATAATATCTGGTAAATATTCAATATATCTATTTTCATAAGCCGGTTCTGTATGATTTTGAAATCCTAATGGTTGTTCTTGAATGGAAGATAAAAGCCCTCTGGTGCTGCCAATACCTTCAATCCATTCTTCAGTACCGAAATTAAAGCGTTTGCGGTAGTTACCATCAATTAAAACAGAGTCAATTTCATGAATAATAAGATAACTAAAAGGATAAAAACTATAAATCCCCACAAAAAGTGTATCTCCTATAGATTTTGAAAAATCATATAATACTACTTCATCTATTATTGGTATTGTTGTGAACATAACGCAATCACAATCAATGATATATATCCTTTTCATGTCGTCTTCCCGTATTCCACCGCAATACTGCCCGACAGAAAGCGGATAAACAGTGTCATTGAGTAAATACAGCTTGGAATATTGAATATTGTTGTAAACAGTATCCCCTTCAATACCAAACTGATATGTTTCAACTATATCAGGCTGCCATTGCGTAAATACCTCACTCCATATTGCGTTTGAAAGCGGGAAAGGCACATATTCCTGAGCATGGCTTTCAGTAGCAAAAAACGCAATAATTAGCGTGAATAAAAATGTGTATAAAAATCGTTTCATTATAATTTTGATTAAGGTTTCATTTTAATTAGGCTTTATGATATGTTTAATTTTTGCTCAGCTTGCCCATGACTTAAAAACAAGCTGAGCTTTACGTCTCAAAGTCGTTTTTCCCAAGAAAATATATATATTTTGTCGAGCTGTATGGCACAAATTGATTTCGAAAAAGAAGTGAATATAAAAATGGATGATTGCGACACAACAGGCCTATGGGAAGCCTTATCAAAATACCTTTTCCCGTTTCCGATGGTGACCATAAGGAACGCTCACAAGGGTATCTAAATTGTTGTGTCTTCATAACTAAATACTTGTCAGTTATAATTAAGCTTGCAATATATAAAGATTCTACGTAAAATTCAAGCAAAAAAAACGAAAATCCATTCGGTGGATTTGTAATGAACACTAACTAATTGGAGGTCAGTATATAAAATCTTATTTAAAATCATTATAAAATACTGTTTGTCTTTTTAAATTATTTTTTTTTGATAATAAAGTCTCAAAATCAAACATAAATAAGCGGGACTCACTGATTTAGATAATTAAAGTAAATTTAGTAAAACGAATTGAACATTTTCTTTATTTTAATAATTCGTAGTATTGTATGAGCCTAAGTACCTATAGTTTTGAAACTGTTTCTGCCTATTCATAAAAATTAGAGATAAACTTTTTTAGATTCCTCACTGTGTTCGGAATGACAACAGGTAGTTGGGGTAAGGAGTTCTACACATAGGCGGCTGCGCCGCCTATGTGTAGAATTCTCTGTTTGTAAAGAGCTCCACGTCATTTCATGCGTCAGCTGGAAATCTCACACACGATTCTTTACGACTGCTTGATACCTGAAGAAATATTTATTCTACTATCAATTTTCCGGTTAGAACTCCGTCTTGGTATATTATTCGTACCAAGTAAACTCCCTCTTTCCATCCTGCTGTTTGTATTCTGGCATTTCGACCACGTAATCCAGTTTGTTTGGTTTGTAATAGATTCGATCCTGAGTAAACCTCTAAATCCCATAAGGTGTTTTCATCAAAAGTCGTTTCGA
>JALNZU010000040.1 GCA_023229245.1 Bacteroidales bacterium
ACTTCTTCCACACACGATTTCTTGGATAAAAAAATTCCCCTTTTGATGGTTTTATCCAAAGGGAGATTGTTGAAAGGTGTTTTTAATCCCTAAAATTAAAAATTATTCTATTTTCTGAAAGTGCCTATTTAATTCGATTAAAAGAGTATGAGCACAACCCGAATATCAGGCATATGGATCAGTGTTTTAGTGCTATGTATCAGTCCTTTGCTTCTTTTTGCTCAAAACAATAAACCACTGAAACAGCCAAAAGATGGATTTTCCATTGCGTTTTATAATGTGGAAAATCTTTTTGATACAATAGATGATCCTAAGACCAAAGATCAGGACTTTTTGCCATCAGCGGCTGTTTCATGGAACACCGAGCGATATTTTCATAAAATACACCAGATCGCTAAAGTGATTGCTAATATGGATAGTTTAAATTATCCACATATTGTCGGATTGGCGGAGGTGGAAAATGAAACAGTCTTAGAAGATCTGATCGCCCATGAATTTATTTCTAAGGCGGGGTATAAGATCATCCATGAAGAAGATACCGATCCGCGCGGCATTGAAGTAGCCTTGCTATACAGACCGGACTATTTTCGGCCTTTATATCATAAGCCATTAGTGTATATGCGTGAAAGTGGCTATCCGACACGACATATCTTGTATGTGAAAGGTGTTATTCATAGTGGGGATACCTTACATGTGTTTGTTAATCATTGGTTATCGCGTTATGGAGGTGTTGAGAAAACTGCCGGCACCCGTAATGGCACAGCAAATTTCCTCAGGATGGCTGTAGATATGATATTTAGTATGAGTCCTCAAGCCAAGATCATCATAGGTGGCGATTTTAATGACAACCCTGATGATCCAAGTATATTTAGTTTTTTACGGGCATTAGCACCAGATGAAGAGCCTAAACCCAACGAACTGTATAATTTAGCCATGATACCTTATCTTGAAGGGCAAGGAACAAGCTATTATAATAAATGGGATTTTTTCGACCAGATCATCGTTTCTTCATCTTTAATACAAAGCGATTCTCCCTTATATGCCGGCCCAATCAATGTGATCAAAAAGGACTGGATGTTGTATAATGCCGGTCAATACAATGCACGTCCAAATCGTACAATGACAAGAAGAAACTATTTTGGCGGTTTTAGCGACCATCTGCCGGTTATGGTCAAACTTTATAGAAAGGACCAACTAAAAAAATAACGTAAAAATTTTTATTGAGATGTTTAAAGAAGCATATTTTGATGGAAAGAAACTAGCTTATACCGTTTCGGGTGAAGGCGAGGCATTGCTCTTGCTTCATGGCTTCCCAATGGATAGGCGTGTTTGGGATACATGGATCCCTGATCTTGCAAGAGAGTTTAAAGTGATAGCTGTTGATCTGCCAGGCTTTGGAGATTCTGAACTGATAGCTCAAATTCATTCTATGGAATTGATGGCCAAAGCCGTACAAAAGATCGTAGAAGCAGAGCAACTGAAGCGATTTGTTTTAGTCGGTCATTCGATGGGAGGTTATGTATCACTGGCTTATGCATCGGCTTATGCAGAAAATCTGGCAGGATTAGTACTTTTTCATTCACATGCACGTGCCGATGATGAGACAGCAAAAGCAAATCGCGAAAAAGCTGTTATGCAAGTTCAGGCTGATAATACCGCTTATGTTACCAATTTCGTTCAAAGCCTTTTCGATGAACAGTTTGCGGCCTCCAATCCTGAGTTAGTACGCATTTACAGCCTAATTGCCGCCTCACAAACCCAGGCTGCTGTGATAGCCGCTTTAAAAGGGATGCGGGATCGTGTAAGCCATTTGGAAAACCTCCGATCATTGGAATGTCCAATATTGTTTGTACTTGGAAAAAAGGATAGCCGCATGCCGTATATGAACCTATTGGCTCAGGTGGCCCTGCCACAGCATGCCGAGCTGTTGTTGCTGGAAGAGGTGGCACATATGGGATTTGCAGAAGACCCTTCGGCTATCAAACCTATCATATTGGACTTTGTAGCACGCTGTATGTAAAAAGTTTATTACATTTACCGGCAGCAACAGCTGACCGGTCATGTTCTCCTTGCATAAATACCCTTTTGTGAGGCTTGTTGTCCCCTTAGCAGCAGGCATATGGCTCGCAATCAGGTATCAGACCAATATCTCACCTACTTTATTAAGCATAGTTCTTATCGGGCTGTTGTTAGTCATATGGCTGATTACCACATACCTTCGTCGTTTTGCATTACGATGGGTGTTCGGGTTTATCGCAAGCCTGATGTTGTTCATAATAGGCTACACAAATGTGATGCTCAGAAAGCCGGACTATCAACCTTTGCATTTTATGCATATTGATCAACCTGTTGAATTTTATTTGGCCCGCATCACAGAGCCGCCCCAACAGCGTACTAAATCAATACGGCTGCAACTTGAGATAACAGAAGTGATGCTTGACAGCGGTTCCCATAGGGCAGCAGGGAAGATAGTAGCTTATTTGCCTGTGTCAACTGTAGGTTTAGACTATGGCGATCTGATCCTCTTTCAAAAACCTCCCGAGTTAGTCAGTAACCCATTGAACCCACATCAGTTTGATTATCAAAGATATTTATCGCGTAAGGGTATTTTACACCAATTATTTCTTAAAGAGGATGAATGGAAATATGCAGGCAAAGGAAAATTTAATCCGGCATACAGCTTTGCATATAGGCTACGTAATTCGCTACTAGAGTCGATACGGAATTTTGGACTTGATGGCGATGAGTATCATGTAGCTTCAGCTATTTTACTGGGATATGATGAGCAGCTTCCTGCATATTTACGACAAAGTTATACAGCCGCCGGAGGTATGCATGTGTTATGTGTTTCAGGACTGCATGTGGGTATAGTGTATCTTTTCTTTTCGTTTCTATTGTCGTTCCCAGGCAAAAACAAACAAGTCCGAACAGTTAAAACTGTCATTTTGATAGCCATTGTTTGGTTTTATGCATTGCTTACAGGTCTCGCCCCTTCGGTGATCCGTGCAGCTACTATGTTCAGCTTTATGCTGATAGGGCAGGCTTTACAACGAACGTCTTATGTTATTAATACATTAGCAGCATCAGCTTTTCTACTGCTCTGGTTTGAACCGAATGTGTTGTTTCATATTGGGTTTCAACTTTCATATAGTGCAGTAGCTGGGATAGTGCTGCTGCAACGGCCGTTGTATAATATAGTGTATTCACGCTTCTGGCTGATTGATAAAGCATGGGAAGCTATAACGGTTACTTTGGCAGCCCAATTAGCTGTTACGCCTTTTGTGCTACATTATTTCGGTCAGTTTCCAACCTATTTTCTGATTACCAACCTGATGTTAGCCCCACTCTCGTTTATCATTATTGTTACAGGAATGCTTTTGTTATTACTATCTTTTTTTCCATTGATAGCCACAGCAGTAGGATGGGCTTTGTCGGGTATGATATTTATTATGAATCAGGCTATTACAAGTATAGAAGCTTTGCCGTATGCGGTGATGCATTATTGGTATCTGCCTGCCACTGCCTCTTTTATTCTTGCCGTTACTATCATCCTGTTGTATATAGGTGCATCGCTTTCCTGGCGGAAGATCGTCATCCCGATTCTGATATCGTTCGCGGCTTTTACTGTGTATGTCTCGCATCATCAATGGCAAAACCGGAATCATTCGGAGCTTATAGTGTATGCAGTTCCGCAGCATACAGTGATGGATTTCATACATGGAAATCATCATATACTGCTTGCGGATACCAATCGTTTTACCAATTCAAACTTTTTAGACTATTACCTGCGAAACAACTGGTTAGTATCGGGGATCAATAAGCCTGAACAGATTGTTTTGCCTTTGGAGGACACACACTATCTCGGCTTTTTTAAGCGAGGACCTTATATTCAGTTTCAGTCGAAAAGTCTGACGATATGGCAACAGCATGAAGGGAAGCTATGGATACCCAATAGTCCGCTTCAGGTAGATGTTGTAGTAGTAGCCGGTAATACTGCTGCACGTCTTGATGAACTATTGGCAAGCTATAGTTTTGAACATCTTGTATTTGATATGTCTGTTCCTCCCTGGCAGCTCGAAAAATGGATAGCCTTAGCCGTTGATGCCGGTATTCGGTTTCACAACATACGTACTCAGGGTGCGTTTCGTCTTAAAGTATAAAAAAAAACGACTGTCGGTTTTTGACAGTCGTTTGAATTATGAAAAGAACAATGTAGTTATTCAATAATTAATTTGCGGGTTACTGTTTCTTTTTCGGCACGAATCCTCAACATATACACTCCTTTTTCTAAGTGGCGTACATCCAAGTCATATTTGAAGTCTCTGCTGATGGATTGTACTTTTTGATAAAACAGTCTTTTGCCGGTTAGGGCAAATAGTTCTATCTCCATATCTTTAGGTTGCATAGGAAGCTGAACAGTATACAACCCGTCGCCCGGGTTAGGATAAATTTGTGTTTGTTGCAGGTTGTTCTCACTAACTGATATCCCTTTGATAGTAACGAAACTCCAGCTTGGACTCCATGCTGTTGAGTCAAGGCCTTGTATAGCACGTACTCTCCAGTAATATCGTGTATCTAACTCAAGCATAAATAATGTCTGCCAACTGTTGTCGTTCGAGAAATATTCTTCAGGGCAGTCGAACGAGCTGTTCTCACAAAATTGTATCATATATTTTTGTGTGCCTCTTATCTTCTGCCATGTAAACACAGGTAGTCTGGTAATTTCTGTAGCATTATTTTCGGGAAAGCTTAAGGTTACTGCATCGGCTGTTGTAAACTTAAACGTGTTTGACCAATTTGATACACCACCGGCATGACGGGCATTAGCTCTCCAGTAGTAATCCTGCCCGAACACCAACCCCAAAAATCTGTATTCCGGAATAGGCGTTTCATAGGTAAATGGATCAGTAAAATCAGCATCAGTAGCTCTTTGCACGGTATAGCCTACTACCCCGGATATTGAATCCCATTTTACAATGGTATCTAAATCAATTTTTACAGCATTGTTGACAGGAGTTTTTAATGTAGGCTTATCGATGATAGTAAATAAACGGGCTGGCGACCAATCGGATGTTGATTCGGCATGTTTTGCACGCATTCTGAAGAAATGGTTTTTACCAAAAAGCAGATGATGAAACTGGAAGAGGCTGGTTGTATCATCCGCAGTTGTGTACATTTTCAGATATTCACTATTAAAGCCATCACCTTGATAAGAGATGACGATACCTGTGGCTCCTGTCACAAATCCATTTTCGGTATCGGCCATGCTGACACCGTATAAATGTTGTGTGGTACCACTGGCTAAAGACTGCCATACACTTCCATTGTAGCTCAACAGTGTTCCGTTATTTCCAACAGCAAAACCATTGAACTCGTCTAAGAAAAATATGGAGTTTAGATCACGGGTAGAGCCTGATGTTTGTTCTGCCCAGTCTGTTCCGTTGAAGTGGAAGATACGTCCGCCTTTAGAGGAGGCCCATACCTTGTCTTCACTTAAAGCCCAAATACTTAGCAGGTCTCTGTTAGTAAAATTAATTTTAGTCCAATCGGTACCATCAAATATAGAAACGGATCCTGCTTTTCCTACTACCCAAATTTTGTCGGGTCCCAATCCGTGTATATCATTATGGTCTCCAGTGATGTTATCAATGCTTGACCAGCTGGTGCCATCATAGTGAAGTACAGTGCCACTGTTGCCTACGGCATACCCATTGGTAGCTGAGGTAAAATATAATCCGTTGAGCTGCTGATCGGTGTTGGAAGTCATCTCTGTCCAGTCGTTGCCATCGTATGAGAGTATGACCCCATTTGCACCTGCTGCCCAACCGGTTGAAGCATCTGTAAAATAGACTGAGGTTAGGTGTGTGGTAGTATTGCTTTCAACCTGTTCCCATGCATTATCTTTATATTGTAAGATAGTGCCATCATTGCCTACTATCCATGCATCGTCATGGTTTATGGCAAACACATCATTAAGCTGTTTGTTTATACCGGATTCAATCATAGACCATGATTCAACCGTGTCTATCTGAATATCATAATTATCGATACCGGTTAATACATCCCATTTAATAGTAGGATTAGGAGCTACAATTACATTATTATCCGGTTTGGTGATAGTTACTGTTGCCACAACTCTGAATGAGAATGGTTCCGACCATTCTGAAGTAGTTATCCCATCATTAGCTCTGACCCTCCAGAAATATATTTCATCAAATTTGAGTAGGCTCATGTTCATTGCCGTTACTGTAGTCTCTGGAAAAGTAATCGCATCGCTAAAATCGGGTTGCTGTGCCAGTTGAAGTTCATAATAGATGATCATGCCTTGACCTGTTACCGCATCCCAATCAAGTGTAACGTCAGGCGTTTGTCCGGTAGCGCCATCAGCTGGAGCTCTGAGAGCAGGGGTGTAAATCCGTGTTTGGGCATGGGCTCCAAAAACCATCAAAAATAAGAGTGCGACTAAGGAATAAATATTTTTCATCTTCATTGGGTTTATTCGGTTCATGACTAATAAACAATAATTTTTGAAATGGCAGACTGTTTCCCGCTTATCAAACGTACCACATATGTACCTGTTTTAAGGTGTTGAGTATTAAGACGTATCTGCTGATCACCTGTAGGATAAAAGCCGTAGTCAGTATGGATGAGTTGTTTGCCGCTAAGATCGAAGATTTGCAGCTGTACAGAGCCTGCCTCCTTCAGATCGAAATGTAGTACAGCCTGATCGGTTACAGGATTTGGATAAATTCGAAGATGGGTAAAATTGTCCTGAGCTAAAACAGCATGTTCTTCAACACCTACTGGCTTGCGATATTCGTTGCAACGGTATAAGCCCCGGCCAAAAGTGGCAGCATAGATAATCCCGTAATTATTAGTGCCCGGATAATTCACTACCAAGGTGTCAATGTTAATAAGCTGGACTGTATCAGCAGCACGATTGATCAATTGTTGCTTCAAATCGAATACGGGTACATCACCTAATCCTGGCTCAAACGACCAGCTTACTGTCTCGCTAAAGACATTCGGACTGGTAAATATTCCTTTTTCTGTTCCTATATAGGCAAGGCCTGAGTGATTCATTTCTAATACCGAAGCATACACCGGCATCTTGGGTAGCCCGGTTCCTTGTTTGCTCACAAATAGTGGTTCAGGATCAAGGGCGTTGGTAGTAGTGAATATATAATGCTCATTTCCATAGTTGGCCAGAGTGATCATCACATTATTTGGGTTTGTCGGATCAACAGAGATAGAGGTAATAGCCTGCGAAATAGGTGTAGTAGTACCCGGCAGGTTGATAACCAGTTCCTTGGTAGCTACTATACATGCCGGGCTCTTTACATCGGCATGGTCATAATCGTATGCCAACGCTAAATTAGATATCCTGAAGAGCCTGCCGTTGCGCATACCTACAAACAGATGGTTAGCGTCTTTAGAATAGGCGATTGATTGCGGAACGCCGGTAAGTCCAACTGTGTTGTTCGATATCTCAAACCAATCGGGTGTCTTCCCAAACTGAAGCATTTCTTTGGTCATCCATACTCTGTTAGCTACAGCGATAAACAGTTTTGAAGCTACTATATCCTGTACTAAAAGGCTATCACCAGCCTGTATTGAAGTTCCTGCAGGAAGGGTATAATAAAACGGGTGCTCGTAGTTGCGGCTTAAGACTTTGATCGTTTGTCCGGCCTGATAATTAGCCTTTGCATGAAAATAGATCGAGTCGCGACTGTTAAAGTCATCATAGCTTTCCCATAATGCGATGGGTGTCTGGAAGGCTTGGGTGTTTCCGAATCCTGTGCTCAACAAAAACTGGGTCGAAAAGGTAAAGCCCATATCTTCCGAGCGGTCCATCTGACCTTGAGTGGCTGAAACTACTACAGCTTCTGGATGTATGGTTGACATTACGCATGATCCACCCGAGCTGACCGGATAAATAGTCTCACCTTGACGGGTGCTGTTACCTTCACCAGAGATAAAGATGGTTCCCTGATTATGTGCACCGGCTAATACACGATTTTCACCTCCGGAAGGAGCTATCTTGTAGAACTGTGAGCTAATATAGTTGCGGTTATTTGTAGTAAATAAATATATAACACTGTTAGCCTGCCCTTGGTGGATACCACCATCGGTTCCTAAGAAAAAACTATTGTCATCCCCTGGTTTGAAAACTATGCATTGTTGCCCGAAATGCACATATAATGCAGAGAATCCCGAGCCTGCTGAAGTGGATTTCAAATCCCATGAGTACAATCCTTGATCCATGATCTTACGGCCTTCCCACAAATTGGCACCTCCAACTACCACTCGATCAGGGTCATTAGGAAAGACAGCTATGTAGTTGTTAAAAAGACCTCTTTGATTATAGAGGTTTACTGAATTAGTAGCCGGAAGTATCACTTGCCAGGTATCGCCCTTGTCGGAGGATTTATAAATACCTTGATGTACTCCAAAGCTTGTTACAGCAGCGGCATAGATGATATCATTATCGGAAGGAGCAATAGCTAACTCAATTCGTGATACATCGGCTGTAGGTAGCATATTTTCTTCACCGGTCGAACGCAGCTCAAACTTGGAAGGATCACCGGATTTGGAGATATACACTTTATTTTCTATTGCAGCTGCTAATACACCAGCCGTTCCTACTTGAATATCAGTAGCGTTGATGTTCAGTAAATTACCATCAATATCTTTTGCAGTACTCCAGCTTTGACCTCCGTTAGTAGAAAACAGCAAGCCGGTATTGGTAGCAGCAAATAAATGTCCACTACTGTTGATAGCTAACTCGTTGATAAAAGCCCATTCAGCGGTGTTGTCGTTAGCTGTAGGTGTTGTGAGTTGAGTGAAAGTATTTTCTCCGCTAAGCTTCCAAAGGCCTTGTCCGACAAAACCGGTTGTATAGCCTAAGTCACCTAATATATTCAGTGTTTGAGCTTCAAAGCCATCTCCGGTTCCTATGAAGATATCGCCGTTAGAGGCCTGTACCA
Source organism: Bacteroidales bacterium (assembly GCA_023229245.1). Lineage (GTDB taxonomy): Bacteria > Bacteroidota > Bacteroidia > Bacteroidales > F082 > JALNZU01. The sequence continues at coordinate 8,988 of JALNZU010000040.1, forward strand.
TGCAGCTTACCATCAGATTAGGTCCTTCAACAGGTTTCCAGGTAATCCCTTCATTGATTGAAATCCAGATACCGCCGCCGGTAGCACCGGCAATCAGAGTGCTAAGCGATTCATCCCTGTTGTCGTACAGTATGCCTTTGGTTTTACCACCATAATTATCAGGTCCTAAGGATGTCCATTTAAGTTCTGTTTGCGACTTAAGCCCTGCTTGTGCGGTAGCTTGCTCATAGGCTGCTACAACAGCTTCTTCGGGTATCAATCCCGTGTGCTGATTGCTACGTAAGGCATATAAATAGGATTCAGCAGTAGGCTCCTGAACAGATCTCGGCACATAACCATTTTGATTTTCGGCAAAAGAGGATGTGTACAACAGGCTGAAAAACAAGAGAATGGAGATTAGTAAAAATCCTTTTTTCATATCATATAGTTTTGATTATATTTGGATCTGATCCAATTTTTAAAATAGTGGCACAATTTACGCCAATTATTTATATCTGCAAGATGATTAAGCAGTTTTTATTTAACACTTCTTAACACGAATTTCTTGCCGCTCTTCTTTGCAAAAGTAAGCAATCCATTGATTGGATATGACAATGTAAGCCATATTTTGTTTATGGAATGCGTATTATCCTAAACCAATCAAGTGTTTTTGGCAAGTAAATTTACTTAATAAACAGACACACTGATAGCTATGCAGATAAGTTGTGCTACATATTTTCAATCAGGGAGAAGCTCTACGGCCGGAATCCGGATAAATTCTTCTGTTTCCTGATCTACATATCCAAGCTGATAGTTAGAATATATCCCTGCCTGGGTAAAAACAGCTTCCCGGTCTTTACAAAGTGTCCAATCAATGGCACGCCACTTTGTATCATTGAATACAGCTAAGTAAACTATAGTATCAGGGCAGTCGACAGCAAACCGTATGGAATGTGTGTGAACATACTGATTTGTCACATCCAAATAATGGTAATGTCCAAGGTAGCCTGGTGTTGTTTTGCGTATGTCTTTCAGTGCAAACAAACTTGAGTCTATATGGTGATAGATGCGCCTATATACCTTAGGTATTCTTTCGGGCTTTTGAAAGACGGCTTTTTCCTTATCTTGTAATAATGGCTTGAAATATCCGTCTGGTGAATAATAAACTGCAAAATGCAATCCGTGACTGCTGTCGGCCAGATAGGGGATATAGTCTACAGTAGCTGGAATACCAATGGTTCTGAGCAGCTTGACTTTCAGCCAGCTGATATCTCTGTCATGGCCTTTTTTATAGATTAATAAACTATCGGTTTGTTGTTCAAAGGCATTTTTTAAGAAGCGTTTATCAAATTCTATGGTGCTGTTCACATATCGGTTGACATTCGCAGCTAAAGAATCGGCCTGTAATATGGATGTGGCAATGATATGTTCTGCTATAGGTTCAAGTTGCTTGCGCCAGTCTTCAATCGTTTCATTACCTATTCTATAGGGTAAGACGAACTGGAAAAAGATTTCCTTAGGGATATATTTCAGATAGTCTGATTCTTGTTTTGCAAAGGCCTGATTTATTGTGTTTATAAGCAATGCAGCTGTTACAGTATCCCGATCGGATATGTATTTCTTCGCCTTATAGCCAAATTTGGGGGCAGCAGTTGAGAGGCTGTCCCAACGAGCAAATAAAGCGCTGTCGGATAGAAACGAAAGCGGCTTCAGATTATAAATGTTTCCGGCTGAATCGCTTATTTCATATTCTACCGCATACTGATCAATCATATGGGTAATCAAAAAATAAATAGCTTGCAACTTTAGGCTGTCGGTCGATTCAATGTAAGGTGCAATAGCTTTAACAAGCTCAACCCGATTAAATCCGGTAGATTGTATGGTGTGCACTACTTCGGGTGGCAGTCCGGGTTTTTTTGATTTCAGACATGCCGTAGCCAATAGTATGGGTATAAGCAGCCATACCCATTTTGTGGTTATAGGCCTGTTGGTTGCCATGATCAGATGCCTTGTAACACTTCTGAGGGTATCCAGCCTGTACTTCCATTGGCAATACGGATTTGCGACCAGTCGGATAGGTGGTCGAGCAGCAAAACTTTTGTGCCTTCATGAATCACAAACAAGTCGACGCTTGAGGCTGATGGTGAGCTTTTTACGGTGATAGTAGGGATAAACACTATGGCTTCATTGGTTTGCTGCGTATAGTAATATTTTTGAGAAGCTAACCCAAAGCTTCCTATAAAAAGTACTGTAGTGAGCAGTGCGGTGAAAAAGGCAGTCTTGCGTACAGTAGTACGAAAGGAAGTCAGATAGATATACACTAACAACAGACTTAGTGCAAAAAGTACTACCGAAATCCATGCCCAGATATCGGCCGGAAGTAATGTATAAAAAGCACGCCACCATACTTTATAAAATATCTCGGGCAAGGTTTCTATCTTATCAACTATCATGGTATTGGCCAATGCAAGATTATGTCGAATGGCTTCATCGGATGGATGCAGTTTTAAGGCTTTTTCGTAATAAAGTATAGATGAAGGGTAGTCTTTCATCTTAAAATAGGCGTTACCCATATTATACAGCAGTGCATCAGATACATATCCTGCCTTGGTGATCTGATGATAGTAGATCAGAGCTGTATCGTAAACTCCTTGATTATATAGTTCATTGGCGTGATCAAAGATATGCTGCACATCATTTTGTTCAGCTAATATCCGTCCGTATGAAAATACTATTAAAATGATCAGACAAAAACTTTTAATGTATCGCATGGCTTAAGGTTTATTTGAGGATGCGTTCAGCTTTGGTGATCACTTGTATTCCTTGTTGATACAGTTCTTCCATTTTGCGTTCGGCATCGCCAGGAGCAAATCGGGCAAACTCGCAGTTATGAAGTGCTTGTACGAATAACTCTATCATCGACTCATCTAATTCTTTTTCTGATAAAACCGTACGCACATTGTCAATAGATAATTCAGCCAGGGGGATAGAGAACTTATCGGCTGTATATCCCCATAAAGCTTGTGATATCTCGGCATAAAATTCGTTTTGTTCAGTGCGTTTCAGGTGTTTTTCGGCTGTCTGCAATCGTTTCTTTGCCACCTTGGTAGCTTGTCTGTTTTTAAGTAGCGTTTGATTTTGGCGCAGATTTCTGTTTCGGCGGGCAATCCACACAGCAGCTACAAACAGGGCGATCAACAACAAATTGATCAGTATATAATTCGTTGAGGCGAAAAAGAATCGATTCACCGGGCGGAGCCGGTTTGTTTGTGTTTTGATGTGCATGATATCGGAGCCTAAATACCGGATACCCTCTTGTGCAGGTCCTGCTATCAATGATCCTTCATCGTGCTCACTACCTTTCTCTACTAGTATATCATACTGTGGAGAGCTTATGGTAATATATTCTTTTTGCGTAGGATCAAAATAAGAGAACTCAATAGGAGCTAAGGTGTAGCTGCCTTGATAGCGAGGGATGATGAGATACTCCACCTTTTTTGTACCACTCACACCGGAAGGGCCTGTCTTGATATCGCTGCTCACTTTTGGATCATATACTTCAAAATCAGGTGGGAAACTTGGTTTGGGAAGGTCGATGAGTTCGATATTCCCTTTGCCACTGACACTTAAAGTGAGATTCATTGCTTCGTTGGCTTTGAGAACAGTGCGATCGGTGGAAGTTTGAAAATTATATTGTCCTACAGCACCATTAAAATTATTCGGCCTTTTGGCAGCTGGTATTGGCTGAACCTGAATAGTTACTGCATCTGATGCGATTACTTTTTCTACGTTGCGTATTGAACGATTAAAAAAAGGATCATTGAAAAACTGTTCAAACGGATCGTACGATCGCTGTCGTGACGGTTGAACACGTAGCTGTACCTTGCATAACAACTCCATAGGGTCTATGGTAAGCTCTCCGCCTTTTTGGGGATAAATGGCTACTTTGCGGATCTCAGCCAAGGTATATGTATATCCATCAATAGTCTGGCTTGATTGAGTATAAGCAGCTGCGTTGTCGGTTAAGTTTTTTGTCCAGAAACCCGGGAAAGAAGATAATTTGTTGATCGTGATAGTTGAGATAGGTACGCGTGTGTATAGCTGGTAGGTTACTATGACTTGTTCGCCAACATAGGCGGTTCGTTTGTCGGGCATTGCGCGCAGGAACAGATCCTTAGACGATAGAGTCTCTGCCTCTTGTGCTGGTTGGCCGGTTGCACCACTGCCCTGACTATATGATGTGGATTTGGTAGGTGCGACAACTGTTAGCTTTACTCTGTCGGAGCTTATTTTTTGTTTATTTACTACTGCTGAGGCACTGCCAATACTATATTCACCTTTTTGATCAGCCCTGATGATATAGGTATAGCTTTGAGTATAAGATTGGTTTATCTTGCCGTTTATCACTTGTATGTTGGAGCTGGTCGAGACCATTGGACCAGATAGCACTGTGAATCCTTGAAAATCGGGCCCCCTGAAATCGCTACCATCGGCATTTAGTTCAAACACAACCCTGAACTGCTCTCCTACTTCAACGGTGGTTTTAGTGCTTACAGTAAGCTGTGTTTGTTGAGCTGTCGTTAGCAAGGGTAGTACTAACCACATCAACAAGCACATACAACCACAGATTATGGTGTTATAGCCTTTAAACTTTCTTGATCTGATGTGTTTGTTCACCATCTTACTATATTTTGACTATCAATCATCACAACGTATTTTACCCTGCAAAATTTTACCAGTCTTTCTCTTTATGTGTAGGTCTAATGGTTTGCATCTTTTGTTCCTGCAGTTTCTCCAATGTTTTTTTCTCCTCTTCGGTCAGTGCTTGCAACATGCGTTCTGCATCTTCTTTTGAGAGCTGCGGAGGCTGAGCCTGTTGTTGCTGACTTTCCGACGATTGCTTTTGATCCTGTTGTCGCTCTTGTTGATTCTGCTGATCCTGCTCTTGCTGATCATCTTGTGATTGATCCTGCTGCTGATCTTGCTGCTGCTGATCTTGCTGGTTTTGCTGCTGATCAGTTTGTTGGTTTTCTTGTTCCTGCTCCTGCCTTTTCATCATTGCATACGACAAGTTATATCGTGCGTCTTCATCAGTTGGATCAATTCGAAGTGCTTGCTGGAAATAGGGAATGCTCTCGGCATATTTTTCCTGACTCATCAAGGCATTACCCGCATTATACAAGGTTTTGTTTTCAAGATTAGCGTTGTGGCTCATTTGAGCTGTCTGATCAAAATGCTGCAACGCTTGTTCATAGTTTTGCTGCTGGTAGTGAGCATTCCCTAAATTGAACATTGCCTTGTCGTTGCGTGCATTTTGTTCAACAGCTTTTTGATACGCAATAACTGCCGCATCATAATTGCCATCTTTGAACTGTTGGTTCCCTTTCCTGATCAGACTTCGTTCAGCCTGAGCAAACAACATTCCATGCAGGCAAACAAAAAGCACTATGTATATCGTATGTCTCATTTGGTTAAACTTTTAAAAGTGTTTTTGTGCCCGATAATCCTACAGTTTTGGGATAGAAGAACTGTTTTTCATTTCTACCTATTGCGTTACTTATTCCCTTCGTATAAACTCTATTTACAAAGCTGTGTATTCCGTTCATCGCAGCTATTTTTTATGATCAAACAAATTTATTTGAGTCTCCCAGCGTTTCTTTCGGTTTGAGATTATTTCTTCGGCTAAGAGAAAAAATATTGCCAACGCTACAAAATAGTAAAACTTACTCTCGTAATCGGTGAACACCTTAGTTTCTATCTCAGCTTTAGATGTTTTATCTATTTTCTCAAATATGGCATTCAATCCGGTACGTGAAACCCCTGCCCGCACATATACGCCCTTGCCTTCTGTGGAGATTTGTTTCAGTAAGTTTTCGTTGAGTTTAGTGATGACTGTGATATTGTTACGATCTTTTTTAAAGCCGGTTTGCTTACCGTATTGGTTATATATAGGGATAGGAGCGCCATCGGCTAATCCCATGCCTATGGTATAAACTTTTATGCCTTGGCTTGAAGCCTGACGGGTTGCCACTATAGCATTCTCTTCATGGTCTTCTCCATCAGATATTACGATGATGGCTTTGTTTCGTTCGGGTACATCAAACGCATCAGTAGCCAACTGAATTGCTTCACCTATAGCAGTCCCCTGCGCTGGTACCATATTGGTATTGATAGTTGACAAAAATAGTTTGGCAGCTGCATAGTCGGTGGTAAGAGGCAATTGGACATACGCTTTCCCGGCAAATACAATAATCCCTATCCTGTCACCCGATAGCTTGTCAACAAGCTGACTGATTGACTGCTTAGCTCTGGCAAGGCGGTTTGGAAGTATATCTTCTGCCAGCATGGAGTTCGATACATCTAATGCAATAAATATATCAATTCCTTCGCGTTTCACCTTGTCTAACTTAGTACCCGTTTGTGGATTGGCAATAGCTATGATCAGGAAGATGAGGGCAAGCTGTATCAACAAAAATTTAATCCTGATACGCCCTGTTGAATGCAAAGGCATGAGTACGGCCAATAGCTGAGGTACTGCATATCGCTGTAAAGAACGCTTTCTCATATGATCGGCCACTATGAAAAAAATGACTGTCAAAGGTATCAGCAGCAACAGATACAGTGCTTCGGGACGTTCAAACCTAAGTAAGTGTTCAGGCATAATGATTGTGCGTTTTATGGGATGGACCTAAAAATAGTAAATTTAAGTACAAGCTCTAATAGTATGAACAAAAGGGCAGCTAATGCCAATGGCAGGTATTCATCGTAATTGCTACGAAACTCGGTGACGTCAATCTTTGAACGCTCAAGCTGATCGATTTCATGATAAATTTCTTTTAGCTTTTCATTTGAGGTAGCACGGTAGTATTTCCCACCAGTCCGATCGGCAATTTGCTGCAACAGTGCGTCATCTATATCTACTTCCATATCTATGATGCGTACCCCAAAATGTGTTTGAGCCGGGAAGGGTGCTGTTCCGTATGTCCCAACGCCTATAGTATATACTCTGACACCATACACCCGGGCAATCTCGGCTGCTGTCATAGGGTCAACCGAGCCGGTATTATTCATTCCGTCAGTCAACAGTATGACAACTTTTGAAATAGCTTCACTTTCGCGCAGCCGTCCTACAGCAGTTGCTAACCCATCGCCTATGGCAGTACCATCGGTGATCATACCACTTTTTATATCTTTAAACATATTTAAAATCAGGCTGTGATCGGTAGTCAGTGGCACCTGTGTGAAAGTTTCTCCGCTGAATATCACCAATCCCATCCTGTCGTTAGGTCGGCTGCGTATAAAATCGGCAGCAATAGTTTTTGAGGCTTCAATCCGGTCGGGCTTCAGATCCATAGCTAACATGCTTCCCGAGACATCCAGCGACAGCATGATATCGATGCCTTCAATAGTAATATTTCGGCTTGACGAGCTTGTTTGGGGGCGAGCTAAAGCAAGTATAAGACATAACAAAGCTAACTGACGCAGGACAAAAAGCAGATGACGCAAGATCACCCTGCTGGATCGGCCTTTTCTCTCAAACATGCTCAGGTCGGATATGCGCAAGGTAGGATGTGTTTTTGATGCACGCATCACATACCAGGCTATCATAATCGGTATTAATAGCAGCAGGTAAAGGAAGTCTGGCCTGGCAAAATGAAGCGATTCTATCCATTCCATCATATCTGAACCTCCTTTTTTGTCTCTCCGTTCAAAGCAGTTGCATAGCTCTCGTGTACAAAATCAATCAGATGATTCAGGCTGATGTCATTCTCAAGAGCCGAAGGCTGCGCTTTGGCAAACTTTACCAGATCGGCCAGCTCAAGGGTTGCCGAGAGTTTGTGTATGGCATCAGGGTTGATTTGTATAGGTTCAAGCCCTTGTAAAATTTCCGGTGTAGTCATTTCAACGGCATTGACCGGAAACTGCAGCTCAATATATTCACGGATGATATCAGAAAGCTCGGTGAAGTACTCTTTTGTCTTACCTGTTTGCCAGAGTTTTTGCAGCCTAAGAGTTTCAAGCTTTTCAATAGCCATCAGATGCGGTGGGATATTGGGCAGAGGTATAGCCTCTGGTGCGGTTTTTCTGTTGCGATGGCGCAAATACACCCAAACAACAGCAAAGAGTACTGCGGCAATAAAGAGTATCCCGATCAGCCATGGCAATAGCTCCGAAAACGTTATAGGTATTTCTTCTATCCCTTTGATGGGTTTAAAGGAAGCATCAGGGTCTATGTCCACTGTGGTCACCCTTATTAGTAATGGCTCGGTCTCAATGGTTAATGTGATGCTGTCGTTAGCTCCGGTCAATTCTATGGCAACAGGAGGTACGATCAGATTTCCGGTATCAAAGCTGGTGATGATCAGCTGCTGCTCCCAAACCGTCAATGCACCTGATTCATCAGTAGTATGTGTGGGTTCTTCCTGAGCAATAATTTCAATGGAAGATGATAAGGTGTCGGCAAAAACAGGCCAGTTGACATGAAAATCGTTGGGGGCAGACAAGCGCAGCTGATACCTTAGCTGTTGTCCGATCTGAATAGTATCGGAGCTGATGCTGCTTATGGCTTCAATAGATTGTGCGTTAGAGTTGGCTAATTTGAACAAGCTTAAAATTGTTATCCACAAAAATCTACTTACAATCTTTCTCATCTTTTTTGTAGGACTGATATATACAATTGATTTCATACTATAATCACGACTCATCTATTTATCTGCTCTCATTTTAAAGAGTTTCATCAACGGGCGTACATAGTCTTCGTCAGTATAGATATGCACATTATCCACTCCGCTTTTTGTAAACAGTATATTCAGTTGTTCGGTCTCCTTTTGTATCCATTTCCGGTAGTATTGCTGTACATCTTTGTGGGATGTATCTATCCACATCTCTTTTCCTGATTCCGCATCTTCGAACTTGACCAATCCCATTGGTGGCAGTGTGCTTTCCCGTTTATCGGTAATACGCAGGGCAATCAGGTCGTGCTTTCTTGCAGCGATCCGCATAGGTTGTTCAAACCCTTGATTGATGAAGTCGGAGATCAAAAAGGCAGTAGATCGTTTCTTGATTGCTGAGGTGAGAAAGCGAAGCCCTTCGGCTATGTCCGTCATTCGATGTATTGGATCGAAAGAAATGATCTCCCTGATTATCCGTAATATATGGGAGGTTCCTTTCTTTGGAGGTATGAATTTTTCCACCGTATTGCTGAAAAAGATCACACCTACTTTATCGTTGTTTTGGATAGCCGAGAACGCCAATACAGCAGCTAACTCGGCTGTGAGCATTTTTTTCAGCTGTGTTTTTGAGCCAAACTCCTGTGATCCTGACACATCAATGAGCAGCATGACGGTTAGCTCCCGCTCTTCTTCAAAAACTTTTACAAAAGGGTGATTAAATCGGGCTGTTACGTTCCAGTCGATGCTTCTGACGTCGTCTCCATATTGATATTCACGCACTTCACTGAAAGCCATCCCTCTGCCTTTGAAGGCTGAATGATATTGCCCGGAGAATATCTGTTGGGAGAGCCCCCGGGTTTTTATCTCAATTTTTCTGACCTTCCTGAAAATATCCTGTTTAGTGATGAGTTGCTCCATAGGTAGGATTTTTAGGGCACCTCTATAGTATTGAGTATTTCATTGATGATCTCTTCTGGCAGCACATTCTCAGCCTCTGCTTCATAGGTAAGCCCTATCCGATGCCTTAATACATCATGGGCAATGGCACGTATGTCCTCAGGGATCACATATCCTCTTTGTTTAATAAAAGCATAGGCTTTTGCAGCTAACGCCAGATTGATGCTTGCCCGAGGTGAAGCCCCAAAAGCTATCATACTCTCAAAACGTTTTAAACGGTAATCGGCAGGAAACCGGGTAGCGAAAACAATATCGGTGATATAGTTCTCAATTTTCTCGTCTAAATATACTTCACGTACTATAGTGCGGGCTTTGATCACATCTTCTACTCCCACTATGCTGGAAACTGTTTTTTGTTCGTTGACGATATTCTGGCGTAGGATCAGTTTTTCTTCTTCTTTTTTTGGATAGCTGATAACCACTTTCAGCATGAATCGGTCAACTTGCGCTTCGGGTAGCGGATAAGTACCTTCTTGTTCTATAGGGTTTTGAGTGGCTAAGACTAAAAACGGGTCAGGAAGTTTATAGGTGTTCTCGCCTATGGTAACTTGTTTTTCCTGCATGGCTTCCAATAGCGCACTTTGAACCTTGGCCGGCGAGCGGTTGATCTCATCGGCTAAGATGAAGTTGGCAAAAACAGGGCCTTTACGAACGATGAAATCTTCACTCTTCTGACTGTAAATGAGAGTGCCTATCAGGTCGGCAGGCAATAGGTCGGGAGTAAACTGAATACGACTGAAATCAGCTTTTACTATCGTAGCCAACGAAGTGATTGCAAGGGTCTTCGCTAGACCCGGAACCCCTTCAAGAAGGATATGACCATTGGAAAGCAAGCCGATAAGCAAACGCTCGGTCATCATCTTCTGGCCGACAATAACCTTATTCATTTCTAAATTGATAAGGTCAATAAACTGACTCTCACGTTGAATCTTCTCGTTAAGCTCTTTGATGTCGGTTACTATCATCTTTATTTCACTTTTGTTTTAATGGAGCAAAGATAAAAAGGCTTAGCCTGTTTGGGAGTTAAAAAAAGTTAATAATAAGAAATTAAAAGTAATGAAATACAGTATGTTACGTGTGAATATAAGTATATTGAAACATAAAAATCAACTTAGAAAATACGCATTTTCAGCTTGTCAGCTAAAATAATGTAACTTGCATCAAATTTTGAAATATCAATTATTTATGGAGTTTAGTGCCAGACAGATTGCTGAACTAATAGGTGGTGTTGTAGAAGGTGATCCTCAGGTACGGGTTAGCGGATTAGCCCGTATTGAAGAGGGTAAGGCAGGTAGCCTCAGCTTTTTAGCTAATCCGAAATATACACCTTATTTATATAGTACTGCCAGTTCGATAGTTATCATAAATCATGATTTTGTACCCGAGCGGAAAGTACAGACCACCCTTATCCGTGTACCAGATGCGTATGCAGCTTTTGCACAACTTCTTGAGCTGTATCAACAAACCCACGACGACCGTAAAGGTGTTGCTTCTCTTGCCTTTTGTGCACCAGGTGTGCAATTAGGTGAAGAGGTGTATATAGGCGAGTTTAGTTATATAGGTAATGAAACGATATTAGGCAGAGAGGTGAAAATTTTTCCTCAGGTGTATATAGGCGAAAATTGTCAGATTGGTCAAGGAACTGTTATCTATCCTGGGGTGAAGATATATGCAGGTACCCAGATAGGGAAGAACTGTATCATTCATGCGGGCTGTGTTATTGGAGCCGATGGCTTTGGCTTCGCATCACAAACCGGTAATACCTATACCAAAGTGCCTCAGACCGGTATAGTCATTATTGAAGACTATGTTGAGATAGGTGCCAATACCACTATTGACCGAGCTACCATTGGTGCGACTATCATCCGGCAGGGTGTAAAGCTTGACAACCTGATCCAGATAGCGCATAATGTGGAAGTAGGTGAAAACACTGTGATGGCTGCACAGACAGGTGTAAGCGGCTCCACCAAGATAGGAGCCAATTGTATGTTTGGAGGACAAGTGGGATTAGCCGGACATATCACTATAGCCGATGAGGTGAAATTAGCAGCGCAATCGGGAGTAGCTTCACATATACGCCAAAAAGGAGCGGTGATGATGGGATCGCCCGTCATCCCATTTCGTGAGTATACACGGGTTCTTGTACATTTTAAAAATCTTAATAAATGGGTCGAAAAGGTGCAAGAGCTTGAAAGGCGTCTCAACGAATTAGCTGGCGACACTTCTAAAGCTGATGAGAAATAAAATTTTGTACTTTTGACCCGTTTTTAAAAATGATCCTTTGTAATACACTTATATGGCTGAATTTCAAGGCACCCTGGCAGCTAGCATACATATCTCAGGTACCGGCCTGCATACAGGCAAACAGGGTACCATGACATTTCATCCGGCATCACCTGGTTTTGGTATACAGTTCAGACGCACTGACTTAGAAGGAAAACCAATGATACCGGCTCATATCACCCATGTGGTTGATACGGCAAGAGGGACTACTATAGGAATTGATTCTGTCCGCATATATACTATCGAACATGTGTTGGCTGCCCTGATAGGTATGGGCGTGGATAACGCATTGATCGACCTGAATATGGATGAGATACCAATACGCGATGGAAGCTCCCGCTATTTTGTCGAAGCGATAGAACAGGTAGGCATCCAAACACAAAGCCAAACCCGTGAATATATAGAAATAAAAGAAGAGCTAGTGTTGCACCTATCTGATACCGGCTCAAAACTTCGTATCAGTCCGGCCGATGAATTCAGTGTGGAAGTTGAGATAGATTACGCTACTAAGGTGTTGGGAAAGCAAAAGGCTTATTTGTCGTCTTTATCCGAGTTTAATACTGAGATAGCACCTTGTCGAACATTTGTATTCCTACACGAGCTAGAATTTTTGTTGAACAATAATCTCATCAAGGGTGGCGACCTCAGCAACGCCATAGTGTTTGTCAACCGTAAAGTAAGTCAGGAAGAGCTCGATCGGCTTGCTACACTGTTTAACAAGCCCAAAGTCAAGGTAAAAGATGAAGGCATACTGAATAACTTAGAACTATATTTTCCAAACGAAGCAGCCCGGCATAAACTATTGGATGTGGTAGGCGATCTGAGTTTGCTTGGAAAACGACTCAAAGGCAAGGTGCAGGCCTATAAGCCTGGACATTATGCCAATACTGAGTTTGCAAAACTTATATACAAAACTTTAAATTCTATAAGCTATGATTAAAGAACCACCTTTTGATATTTATCAGACTCCTGTATATGATATCATTCAGATCCAGAAATTCTTGCCTCATAGACCCCCATTTTTACTAATAGATAAGATTCTGGAGATTTCACAAGACTATATAGTGGGTTTAAAAAATGTGACTATGAACGAGCCGTTTTTTACGGGTCATTTCCCGCAGGAACCTGTAATGCCGGGGGTACTACAAGTGGAGGCTATGGCACAGACAGGAGGTGTTTTTGTGTTGCACACCGTGCCCGACCCAGAAAATTATATCACTTATTTTTTGAAGATAGAAGATGTGAAGTTCAGGCAGAAAGTAGTGCCCGGAGATACTCTTATCTTTTCGATGGAATTAATATCACCCATTCGTAGAGGAATATGCAATATGAAAGGAGTGGCATACGTTGGGGATAAAGTTGCGACCGAAGGACGGTTGATGGCACAGATTGTTAAGAATCAATAAACGAAATGTAAGGTTTATGAATCAGCCTTTAGCTTATGTTCATCCACAGGCAAAAATTGCAAATAATGTAGTCATTGAGCCTTTTGTAAATATCGAAAAAAACGTGATCATTGAAGAGGGTACCTGGATAGGCTCTAATGTAACTATCATGGAAGGTGCCCGGATAGGAAAAAACTGCCGCATATTTCCTGGGGCTGTTATCTCGGCTATCCCACAAGACCTCAAGTTCGACGGTGAAGAAACATTGGTCAAGATAGGCGATAATACTACTGTGCGTGAGTTTGTGACTATCAACCGAGGTACAAAAGCAAACTGGGAAACTGTCATTGGTAACAATTGCCTGTTGATGGCTTATGTACATGTGGCTCACGACTGCATCATTGGCGATAATGTTATTCTGGCCAATGCATGCAATCTTGCCGGTCATATCAGTGTTGACGATTGGGCAATCATTGGAGGCCTTTCGGCTGTCCATCAGTTTGTGCAGATAGGCGCACATTCGATGATCAGCGGTGGCAGTATGGCCCGTAAAGACGTACCACCTTATACAAAAGCCGGACGAGATCCACTCTCATACGTGGGTGTCAACTCAATAGGACTAAGACGAAGAGGCTTTAGCGATCAAAGAATCAATGCCATACAAGATATCTACCGCATACTTTATCTCAAAGGACATAATGTAGGTAAAGCAGTAAGCTATATAGAAGCAAATGTGCCCGCCTCACCCGATAGAGACGAAATACTTTCGTTTATCCATAACTCAACACGTGGCATCATGAAAGGATATGGCAAAGCAAAAGAGTAAGAAATCCCGTAAGTTTATTGCCGATAAGTGGTGTGAATACCAGCAGGATTTCGTATTTTTGCTGTCATAATGTTTTACCTTACAAATGATTCCATATGGCTACTACTGCTGATTTCAGAAACGGACTGATCATTGAATTCAATAACGAGCTGTATTCTATAGTAGAATTTCAGCATGTGAAACCGGGGAAAGGAGCCGCTTTTGTTCGAACCCGGCTTAGAAACCTTAAAACCGGAAAAATCTTACCGAATACTTTTACTGCCGGCGTTAAAATTAATGTGCAAAGAGTTGAAAGAAGACCTATGCAATATCTGTATAACGATGGTACAGACTATCACTTTATGAACTCTGAAACTTTTGAACAGATACATATCCCTAAAGAGCTGATCAATGCGCCGCAGTTTTTAAAAGAAGGTGATATAGCCGAAGTGATGTATCATACCGAATCGGATAGCGTATTGAGTTGTGAATTACCGGTGACGGTAGTCTTAGAAGTGAGCTATACCGAACCGGGTGAGAGAGGCAATACTGCTACCAATGCCATGAAAGACGCCACATTAGAAACAGGTGCTGCAATACGGGTACCTCTTTTTATCAACATAGGCGATAAGGTAAAGGTGAACACTGCCGAAGGAACATACTCCGAACGAGTTAAAGAATAATTCACCCAATGAAGCTCAATCCCCCGTTGAAGCTGTCGTATATTGCCAAGATGCTTCAGGCAGAAGTAGCTGGTGATCCGGAATTAGTGCTCACCGGATTGAATGAGATACATCTAGTAGAGCCGGGTGACCTTAGCTTTGCCGACCATCCCAAATATATAGAAAAAGCACTGCAATCAAAAGCCAGTGCAATCATTGTCAATACGAGATTGTCCCCACCAGATGGGAAAGCTCTGCTGATCCATCCAAAGCCTTTTGAAGCCTTCATCAGATTGATACAACTCTTCAGACCTTTCGAGCCTTTGATAAATACAATAAGCCCTAATGCGAAGATAGGAAAAGGAACCATAGTGCAGCCCGGCGCCGTCATAGGAAATCATGTAACCATAGGTGAAAATTGTATTATCCATGCCAATGTTACTCTTTACGATCATACGGTGATAGGCGACAGAGTGATCATTCATGCTAATTCAGTCATAGGGGCCGATGGATTCTACTTCAAGAAAAGTGAAAACAGCTACGATAAGTTTGAAAGCGGTGGAAGGGTAGTGATAGAGGATGAAGTGGAAATTGGAGCGTTGTGCAGCATTGATAGAGGCGTTACAGGCGATACCTTTATTGGTAAAGGTACTAAAATGGATAACCATTGTCAGATAGGACATGATACTGTGATTGGACGTCGTTGTATCATAGGCGCCCACGCCGCCATAGCAGGTGTTACACGTATAGAAGATGAAGTAGTGCTGTGGGGAAGAGTCTCGGTCAATAAAGACTTAGTAATAGGGAAAGGAGCGATAATACTTGCAACCTCGGCTGTTGATAAAAGCCTTGAAGGAGGAAAGACCTATTTTGGAGTACCAGCTATTGAAGCCCGTAAAAAATGGCGTGAGTTAGCCGCACTCCGACAACTGCCCGATAGACTACAAGACCTGGGAAAATAAAACCTCTGTCAAATCCATAGGATAGTTAGACAGTACTTCCAACATAGCTCAAGAAAGCCTCAGTTGTCTGTCATGATAGCTATTTGATTTTCGAATATGGATGCGTATCCTTTTAAGGTCAATATCAGTTCTCTGAAGGTTGAGCAGTTTGCTTAAGCACATTTTCATAAGATTGCTACGAATGTTATTTGATTTGAATGAACGAATGTGTATATTTGTGTCGTAAAAAAGGCGTTGGCGGAAACCTTATTTTAAATCAAAGAAGCAGATTCTTTTAATAAAAAGTATTAAATTTGTAAACTAAAATGATATTGAAATCGTTATGGATAACATGATGACAACAACAGAAAAACAAAAACTCGCAGATAATCCGTTTTATTTCTCTAATTCAAAAACAGAAGTGCTAGAAGAGGCACTTCGTATGTTCATAGAAACATTTGACGAATATGCAAGAAAAAATGAGCTAACTGAAAAGCAAATTTCTGCTTTCAAACAACTTATTATGGACTCTTATGCAGAAAAGAGAGCATTATATTTTTTAGAAAATAAATTTTCTGGTTTTAATGATTACATCAATAAGTCGTTTCATTTTGCTTTAAAACATTTATTTGAAAACGATGACAAAGACAGTATAACTAAGTTCTTTTACTATAACAAAAAGCATAGATTAATTAACAATGAGCAATATTGAACATACTGAAAGCAACCAAAATAATCCAAAGACCGAGATAGTTCAACCACAATTACCAAAAAGCGAAGTGCGAGCTATGTTTCATGAGCTTGAAATTATGGCAATGCAGAAAGGTAGTCGCAATACTCTTGACCTTAACAAATTAGATAAAGATCAAATTGACAAGGTACTAGATACAATGGCGGAAAATGAGAAAAATGCATTCGCCTTTCATTCAAAGAGATTAGATGCTATAAAAGATATAGAACTTCGTAAGATTGAAGCTTCGGTAATCAATCAAAAGACATTAAAATTTGTTTTAATAGGCGTACTTATTTTTGTTCTACCAGCAATTACACTTCTTATACTTTTCTTTAAAGATACTTTTTTTATTCCTTGGCTGACTTTTCTAACAGGTATCCTTGGTGGTTTGGGATTGAGTAAGATTATGAGCAGTATATTTAAAACTCAAGATACCAAAAATCCAATTAAAGAAGTCGAGGAAATTGATTAGAACGGCATCCGCCAACAAGTGGTAGGTTGCAGCTGGGCGTTGTGGCTTACCGTTTGTTTTTATACCTTTAGGGTGGTCTTTGTCGGCGGTTGACTACGCACGCGCCGCCATCCAGCCGACAACCTACCGCTGAACCGTTATAGGCAATCTAAAACAGAAAGACTATGAAGTATAAGCAATCAATTTTTTTCATTTTAGGTGCAATTATTTTCCTGACTTTTTTTTCAGGTATCATCAGACATGATGTTGATGAAAAAGCATACTTAGAATTAGCTGCTGAAAAGCAATTTGACTGTGTCGGACGAGTATTCAAAGATACCACAGCAAGTGGTTCTTGGATATTCCGGTTTGATTTGTGCCAGTGATTTCGGTGTATGTGTGCCAGTGATTTCGGTTCAAACCGTGCCACTTTTTACGGTTTGATTTGTGCCACTTTGAAAAGATCAAGTTATCTTGCTCCTAAAAAAAGGGATGCGATATGGCAAATAAACTTGATCCAATGGATATAAAATGGATATTCCGGTCGATAGTCGGCCACCTATTCCAGTGATACTGGCCCACATTCCGGTGATAAAACTTCTTTTCGACATGCCTTAGAAAGCTCATAACCACACTCTTGAGTTCCGCATTGGGACACCCTAAAAATTTCGTTTAATAATTTCGTATAGTTTTTTCTGTTGTCGATCCATTCCTAATAGTTTAGTTTTGATCTTACCCGAATCCGGTAGCTGATATGTGAG
>JALNZU010000041.1 GCA_023229245.1 Bacteroidales bacterium
CTGGTTCTAATTATGCGTTTATTACTATTCGTTTCAAGAGTGGAGTTGAAGATGGTTTGTTTCCATATATTTTAAGGAGCAGGCTCATTTCAAAAAGCCTTGACAGAGGAGGTGCAAACTGGAATATTTATGGTGTTGGGAAAGGGTTTTTTCACCGAACCGATCAATATGAAACTGTCGATTATAAAATCAATATGTATGGATACCGGTTTGAAAGCCTTGAGGATTATGCCATACGCTTTAGGTCATTATTAGAAAGGCATCCGCGCGTGCGTAAAGTTGATATTTCGGGCGGCCGCTACTGGTGGGAGCGCGAACCCGTTTATGCATATACGATCAAACCGGATCCACAACTGATGGCGACTTTTGGCCTCAATCTGAGCAAGCTGTTCCATCAAGCAAGTTCATTTGATGTGTCAGGTGGATATCAATCAAACATTATGACAGAAGATGCGTATTACCAATTGCGTATCACAGAAGAAAATGATAATAACACCGATATCTGGCACCTTATGAACCTCCCTGGCCGTGAGAATCAGCCGCCAATCGGGCTTTATAGTCAAATTGAAAAACATATTGCCGACCAAAATATTTATAAAGAGGATCAAAATTATATTAGAATAATTAATTACCAATATGTTGGAAGTGCAAAATACGGCAACATACATCTTGAAGAGGTTCTACAACAACTAAAAAACGAATTGCCAATTGGCTTTCGGGTTGAAGCACAACAATTTATGGGGACTTCAAAAAAGGAAGCCAATCTGTATATCTGGTTAGTTTTGCTGATTATGGTGATATTTCTTTTTATATGTGCTATATTATTTGAATCGGTGCGTCAGCCATTTGCAATTATCCTGATGGTGCCATTGTCCTTTACCGGCTTGTTTCTTGTCTTTTATTGGTTCGATATTAATTTTGATCAGGGTGGCTATGCAGCACTTATACTGTTGAGCGGATTAGTTATCAACGCTGCTATTTATATCCTGAACGATTATAATAGCTTTTCATCGGGACCAGATGGATATACCTTAAAAAACTATATCAGAGCTTTTAATTCAAAAATTATTCCGGTTTTGTTAACTATAGTATCCACTGTTTTAGGGTTGATTCCTTTTTTAATTGGTGGGCAAAATGATGTTTTTTGGTTTGCACTGGCTGCCGGTGGCATTGGAGGCCTTGTGTACTCTTTATTAGTAATACTTATTGTTTTGCCACTGCTGTCGATACGCACTCGTCCCTTAAAAAATTAAGATACTATTGAATCCGGTACTATTGCGTTTTTTTAGATCGGTTTTTGGGTGGTATATGGCGTGGCTTTGTCTAATGGTGTTTTTTGGTAACAGTTTGTTTGGTTTTTTTTGTATGCTGTTGTCCGGTGTCAACAATCACAAAATCAATTTGTTTTTTCAGCAGGTCCACATTTTTCACTCGTATTCGTACCGGGTCTCCTAACCTGAATATCTTGCCGTATCGTTGTCCTATGACTTGATAATTTTCTTCGTCTAAATAGTAATAGTCGCCCGGCATTTCATTGTAGCGCACCATTCCTTCCGACTTGCTTTCAATGATCTCAACGAATATACCCCATTTACTTACACCGGATATCAAGCCGTTAAACTGTTTCCCGATTTTATCAGACAGATATTCGGCTTGTTTGTATTTGACTGATTCCCGTTCCATTTCGGCTGCACGTTTTTCCATTTCAGAGGCATGTTTACAAATGGATTCATAGGTTTCTTCTTTTACTGTAGCTTTATGTTGCAGCAGATAGCGATCAATCAGCCGATGCACCATCAGGTCGGGATAGCGTCGTATAGGTGAGGTGAAATGGGTGTAGTAGTCGAATGCCAATCCGTAATGGCCGATATTTTGGGTGCTATATTCGGCTTTTGCCATAGTGCGTATCGCAATTGTTTCCACTAAATTTTTCTCGCCTTTGCCTTCTACAGCTCTGAACAGATCGTTATACGATTTGACTAAATTTTTACGTGAGCTGATATTCATGCTGTAGCCAAGCTTTCCGATGAATTGCAGAAAAGAGTGCAGCTTTTCGGGATTGGGTTCGTCGTGTATGCGATACACAAAAGTGTTCACCTTCTTACGTCCTACCGGTTTTCCGATCCGCTCGGCAATCTTTCGATTAGCTAAAAGCATGAAATCTTCTATCAGCATATTGCTTTCTGTTTGTGTTTTTATGTAGGCATCCACAGGCTTGCCGTTTTTATCAAGGATGAATTTCACTTCTTCCGACTGAAAATTGATTGACCCTTCTATCATTCGTTGCTGGCGCAGCTTAGTGGCTAACTCATGGAGCTGGAGTATCTCGTCAGTGTAATCGCCTTCACCTTTGTCGATAATGGTTTGTATTTCATCGTAATTATACCGTCTATCCGATTTGATAATGGTTCTGCCAATCCATTCGCTGATAATGTTTGCGTTGTCATCCATTTCAAACACAGTAGAAAAGCAGAGTTTTTCTTCATGAGGTCGTAAGGAGCATATGTTGTTGGATAGTTTTTCGGGTAGCATAGGTATAGTGCGGTCAACCAAATAGATGGATGTTCCTCTTTCTCTTGCTTCAAGGTCAGTTATAGAGCCTTCCTTCACATAAAACGACACATCGGCTATATGTATTCCGATTTCAGTGTTTCCGTTCTCTGTTTTTCGCAACGATAAGGCATCGTCAAAATCTTTGGCATCTTCGGGGTCTATAGTAATTGTAAACACTTCTCTGAAGTCGCGTCTACGGGCTATCTCATCTTTGGTGATACCGTGTTTCATGGTGGCTACTTCTTTTTCTACTTCGGCGGAAAACTCTAATGGAAATCCGTATTCAGCTAATATACCCTGCATCTCTACCGAGTTATCGCCTGGCTTGCCTAATACCCGTATCACCTCGCCAAAAGGATTCTTCGAGCCTTCCGGCCAATCGGTTAAACGGACGATGACCTTCTCGCCATTTACTGCCTTGTTCAAAGATTCTTTGGGGACAAAAATATCTACCGGCATATTACTGCTGTCGGGTACTAAAAATCCAAAGTTTTTGCTGACCGAAATAACACCTACAAAATCGGTTTTTTTACGCTCTAGCAGCTCTACTATCTCGCCTTCTGTCTTTCGGTTGGGTCGTTTGGGAAACAGTTGTACCCTTACTAGATCACCATGCAGCGCATGTCCGGTATTATTGGGAGCTACAAATACATCTTCGCCTCCTTTCTCAGGTATAACATAGGCCTTACCCGTACTTTTCATATCTACTCTACCGGTAATCAGTTCCTGTTTGGGAGCGTATTGCGCAATCAGCTCTTTACCCAACACATACCTATAAGGTGATTGCTCGGCCAGCTTACCTTCTTCAGCCAATTCGATCAATATGGAGTAAACCAGGTCTTTCCCTGCTTTGTCTTTGATACTCAGGGCTTTGCTAACCTGTTTGTAATTCAGTGATTTAAAGGGGTTAGAGCCAAACAGGCTCAGTATAGTAGCCGTTAACGTACTTTTAATGCCACGTCCGGCAGCTCTTTTTTTTGACATGTATGTACTGTTTTATGATTTCAACCTGATGAAACCAACTTCAAAAATACGAAAAAGAGCCTCATTGCTGTATGTAAATCAGCTAAAAGAGTGTTCAGAAGTGGTTTTTTTGCAAGCAATCAGATATCTGATGTAAGAACTATTTGACTTAGTATCGGGTCATTTGTCTTTAAATATAGCTATTACAGGATTTTCACCTGCTTTGACATATGCTCTGAACATGCCTGATGTATTAAATGGCATGGTAATATTCCCGTTTTTATCCAATGCGATGATACCGCCTCCTGCCCCCATATTTTTCAGCTTTTCCATGACAACTGTTTGAGCTGCCTGTTCAAGTGTTTCGTTGAGATATTTCATGCGTGCGCTGATATCGGATGCCACTGCATTTCGTATAAAGTATTCTCCATGTCCGGTAGCTGATACAGCGCAGCTTTGGTTATCGGCCCAGGTTCCGGCCCCTATGACCGGTGAGTCGCCTAATCGTCCTATCCGTTTAAAGTGCATGCCACCAGTAGATGTACCTGCTGCAAGATTGCCATCACGGTCTAAAGCTACAGCCCCTACTGTACCTTTGCTGTCCACCGGAAACTCGTCTTCTAATCGGCTGTTGCGCGTTTTTTCATAATCATCCCATCTGTCTTGGTTAAAGAAGTAGCTCTGTTCAACGATTTTTAGTCCGGCCTTTTTAGCAAATGCTTCGGCTCCTTCGCCTACCATGAAAACATGCCGTCCCTCGTCCATCACTGCTTTGGCTGCCAGGATAGGATTACGAATATGTCGTACCATACCCACTGCACCGGCTTTGCCGTCTTTACCTTCCATCAGGGAAGCATCATGGGCTACTTCACCGGCTTCGTTATACACACCTCCCTTGCCTGCATTGAAAAGTGGATCATCTTCCAAGATGATGATAGCAGCTACTACCGCATCTATGGCAGAGCCACCGCTGTTTAATACCGTTTCACCTGCCTGCAACGCTTTTGATAAGCCTTCACGGTATAAAGCCTCATCAGTGAGCAAACCAGACTGCATAGTGCCAGCACCGCCATGAATAACTAATACATAATCCGGACGGGAAGGCTTGCTATCTGCTGACTGAGCAATGATTTCATGCGATAACATGAAAAAAATTGAGAAACTGAAAATCGTTAGAATAAATCGAAAATTGTTCATGATCTGTCTGATTAAATAAATGTTTTACAGCTGTTAAAATTACTTGATTCTTTTTTATTCAACAGATTATTTCTGATCTTGTCATACGGTTATATAATTTCTTAAAAGTTTTTCGATAGTGATCAATCCGAATAGTTGGGCAGAGGTGATTAGGATCACTATGATTATCACCCATTTAATAAATCTTATTCCTTTTGTAATGGCTAAATGTGAAGCGATCCATGCTCCCATCATTCCTCCAACTCCTATCAGTAATCCGTATTTCCATTGTACGGCTCCATTTATGACAAACACTAGCAAGGCTATGGGTGAATAAAGAAATACTATCCACACTTTGATGGCAGTAGCACGTACTAAATCGAATCCTGCTCCTGCTATCAATGCAGCCAACATGAAATACCCAACTCCTGCCTGAATAAAACCTCCGTAAACTCCTATTAAAAAAAATATCCCGATCTGCCACCATGATTTAGGTTTTTGCTGTATCTCTTTTTTCCCAAATAGAAAGGACGATGGTTTGCCAAGCAAGAAGAGGATTAATATCAGCAGGATTACGGCAAATATCCGTTCTATTATATACAGGTTGATGTCTATAGCTATCTGTGCCCCTAATATGGAACCTGATACAGCTGGTAACACTAATTGAAGTGTTGGTCTTACCTCAAGCATTTTTTGTTTATGAAAGGATAGGGAAGAGGTAAAAGTTTGCATGAGTACGGCAACGCGGTTAGTTGCATTAGCTATATCAACCGGAAATCCTAAAAAAA
Organism: Bacteroidales bacterium; assembly: GCA_023229245.1. Lineage (GTDB taxonomy): Bacteria > Bacteroidota > Bacteroidia > Bacteroidales > F082 > JALNZU01. The sequence goes on from JALNZU010000041.1 coordinate 5,481, forward strand.
TAAGTACCGCAAGCGAAATAACCGATCCTCCTCCGGCTGATGTATTCATGAAGCCAGCTATTATACCACTGATGATCAGTAATAAAGCTATGGTATAACTCATTGTTTTTCGGTCATTGGTTTAGCTGTTAATCGGATGATCAACCATAGAATCATCATTGATACAGCCATCCACACCAATGGTGAAACTATTGAGAAAGCTGCCGGTATTGAGCCGAAAAAAACTGCTACTGCTCCCACTACTAATGCATAAGGCATTTGAGTGCGAACGTGTGCGATATGGTTACATCCGCTGGCCATTGAACTCATAATGGTTGTATCGGATATTGGAGAGACATGATCGCCTAATACCGCACCGGACAACACAGCCGAAACGACAGAGTAGAAAAGTGATAGCTGCTGACCGGATGAGATATAGTCGGCATTCTCGGTCAGAAGCCAGCTGGTAGTTAGGATCAGTGGATATAATATGGCCATAGTACCCCATGATGTACCGGTTGAAAAAGCGATCAGAGCCGCTAAGAGAAACGTAAGAGCAGGAAGCAAATAAGGGGTCAGATTGAATTGAAACAAGGTATTTGCTATGAAGTCGGCAGTGTGCATATGTTGTGTAACCAAAGCTACCGACCAGGCTAATATCAATATCAAAATGGCCGGAAGCATGATGTTGAAGCCTTTCAGCACACTTTCCACTATTTTTTGTAAAGATAACAGGCCTTGTCCTATAGTCAGCAATATGGTTATCGCTAAAGCTGTAGATGATGCCCACAGCAAAGCCAGATACGAATCGCTATTGCCTATGGTCTCAGAAATTTTTGTAGCTACAGAGAGTTTGTTATCTGCCCATATTACACTGTCCCAGCCGGTATAGACCAAGCCGCACAAAGTGCCAATAATGATTATTAATATGGGTATGACAGCATTAAAGGCTCGTTTCGGGATAGATTCCTGATGGCTGTGCTCGGGCTTAATGTCAGGCTCTGCTATTTGTTTTTTAGCAGCTAACAGCTCGGCTTTACGCATAGGTCCAAAATCGCGTCGGCTGATGATCAGAATCAGCATAAAACCTAAGGTAAGAAAAGGGTAAAAGCTATATGCCAATGAGTTAAAAAAGACAGTATAAGCTGACATCTCTAATCCAATAGTAGCTAATCCATCTTGAATATAACTTAATTCGGCGCCTATCCAGGTTGTCACAAAAGCTACAGCTGCTACCGGTGCAGCAGTAGAATCAACTATATACGCCAGCTTCTCACGTGAGATACGAAGGCGATCAAAAACCGGACGCATGGTGTTGCCGACAACTAAGGTGTTGGCATAGTCGTCAAAGAAGATCACTATACCCATCAGCCAGGCAACCAATTGTCCGGAGCGTGAATCGGTTGCATAGCGCGACAACCGCCTGACTATCCCCTGCATGCCGCCATTGGCCGAAATTAGTTGTACCATACCACCTATCAGCATGGAGAAGATGATGATGGACAAATGGCCTTTGTTTAGTAATGACTCAATTACATAAGTATCTATAACAGTTGGAAAGCCTTTGGTGACTGCTGTCAGGAATCCTGCTCCCTGATAAAAAAATATGATGCTTGTGCCCGACATGATACCCAGAAAAAGCGACACAAACACCTCTCTCAGCAGTAGCGCCAGCAGTATAGCTATCAAAGGCGGTATGATCGACATCCACAGGGGTATGGGATTCACTGTGGCTTGATAGCTCATGCCCGCTAATTCAATATGAAGTTGTTCCTTCTTGTGAAACCTATAGGTGAGCTGCAATATGCCATCATCAGCAACAGCTTGTATTTCACGACTATTGATCGTAACATAACCTGATGATGCTTTCCATAAGTTAGCCATACTATCGGATACTATTTCAATCTGTATTTGTTGATCAAGCGGTCCGAGTATAATATCGGGTACTATCACACGAAAATGTTCTTCAGCCGATATTGTATTCATACCGGAGGCTACTATCAGCAGCAACAGCATCGTGCTTTTGAAAAATCTCATGGATTATTTTACAAATAAAGGCGTAAAGATATGAGAATGTGTTAAAACAATCTTTGTTTTATGTAAAAAAGCCGGAATTGACTCCGGCTTTTAAATTATAGTGTAGTGTAGAGGCTGTTTATTTCAATCCGCTTCTTTCGAGGAATGGATCAATAGAAGGTTCTTTTCCTCTGAATTTCACATAGGCTTCCATACCTTCCCATAGTCCATTTTCAGCTAAAATATATTTCCTGTATTTCTCGGCTAGCTCCTGATTAAACAGGTCGCCTGATTCTTTGAATGCGTGAAATGCGTCGGCGTCCAATACGGCTGCCCATCTATATACATAATATCCTGCGGCATATCCTGTGCTGTGTATATGTCCGAAATTGGTAGTGCGATACCGGGGTACTATTTCGTGTATAAGTCCTATGCGTTTCATGCTGTTGTCTTCAAAACTTCTCACATCGGTTTGTTCGTCAAAGGGAATAGTGTGCCAGTCCATATCTAATATAGCTGCTGCGAGGTATTCAGTATTTTCAAATCCTTGGTTAAACTGTGTTGCCTTATTCAGTTTTTCTACCAAATCTTGTGGTATTACTTCTCCTGTCTGGTAATGGAAGGCATATTCTTTCAATAATTCGGGTTCGCCGGCCCAGTTTTCTATGATTTGTGAAGGCAGTTCTACAAAGTCGCGTGGTACTGAGCGTCCGGTGCGATTATATCTTCCGTCGGAGAACAGGTTATGCAGTGCATGCCCGAATTCATGGAAATAAGTGGTTGTTTCATCCCAGCTAAGCAGTGCAGGCTGGTCGCCTACCGGACGGGTGAAATTCATTACCATAGTTACCACCGGGCTTATTTTTTGGCCTTGTTCGTTGTAGCCGGCACCTCTATATGTTCCGCACCATGCGCCGCTTCTCTTGGATGGACGTGGATAAGGATCAATAAGCAATACACCTTGATGGTTGCCTTCTCGGTTAATCACTTCATATGCTTCTACTTCTGGATGATAGACAGGGATATCGGTACGTCTTTCGAACTGAAGGCCAAACAGTTTTCCGGCAAGGATAAAGATGCCGTTTCTTACGTTTTCAATAGCAAAGTAAGGTTTTATCTCGTCTTCGTCTAAGTCGTATTTCTCTTTTCTGAGTTTTTCAGAATAATACCACCAATCCCATGATTCTAAATTGAACTCACCGCCATCCCTGTTTATCAGCTCTTGTTGTGCATCGCGTTCGCTTTTAGCAGCTTTCAGAGCCGGTTCCCATATCTGATACAGAAAATCATACACATTCTCAGGTGTCTGTGCCATTTGTTCGGCTATAAAATATTGGGCGTAATTATCGTATCCCAACATATTTGCCGATTTGCGTCTGAGCTGCATCAACTCAAGGAATAGAGCTTTGTTGTCGTGTTCGTTATTATTGTCGCCGCGCATAAAGTATCCTCTATACAGTTTTTCACGCAGCTCGCGTTTTTCAGAAAACTGCAAGAAGGGTATCCAGCTCGGTTTGGCTAATGTAAACACCCATTTCCCTTCCAATCCTTCTTGTATGGCTTCGGCAGCAGCAGATGATATGACGTCTTCGGGCAAGCCTGCCAGATCGGCTTCATCTTCCAAAACTAATTTGAAATTATTATTTTCAGCCAACAGGTTTTCACCAAGCTGCAACGAAACCATTGATGTTTGCTGGTTAAGTGCTTTGAGCTCATCGCGCTCGGCTTCGGGTAAGGCAGCTCCATTACGCGCAAAATCGTTATATATCTTTTCGGTAAGCCTCATTTGTTCACGGTCTAAATCCAATTCTTCACGATTATCATAAACTGTTTTGATGCGTGCAAATAAGTCTTGATTAAAACGTACCTCATTAGAATGAGCTGTAAGCATAGGAGTGATCTCCCGGGCAAGCTCTTGTAGTTGGGGATTAGTATTAGCACTACGCAGGCCACCAAAGACCGGACTTATGCGGCTCATCATCTTGCCAGCACGATCAAAGGCCAATATGGTATTATCAAAATCAGGGTCTTCCGTATTGGAGATAATAGTGGCAATTTCGGTTTTATGTGCTTCAATAGCAGCTTGATAAGCAGGTAAATAATGCTCGTTTTGAATCTGCTCAAAAGGAGGTACCCCAAATGGAGTCTCAAATTCAGTTAATAATGGATTCATTGATTCTTTGGGTTTTTCGGTAGTAGCGCATGCTACCATTAAAAGAGATGACAAGAATACGTAAAAAACTTTTTTCATAGTACATGTGTTGTTGATAAATTGATAGAGTGAAAGTTTAACAGGTAAAGATAAGCTATTTTCTATAATCCAACGCAAGTGAAAGACAGTGGTGCTTTTCGTTCGGTTTTCGGTAAGCCATATCGCTTTGCTTCAGGTTTTTTCTGATCAAATATCTTGTTCATCCGAAAAAAGTATTAGTTTTGCACCCTCAAAAGGGGCATTAGCTCAGTTGGCTAGAGCGTTTGACTGGCAGTCAAAAGGTCAACGGTTCGATTCCGTTATGCTCCACATCAAAAACCTGTCTTGCTGTAGATTAGTAAGGTGGGTTTTTTACTAAATCAGATATGCATACACAACGCTTGTTTGTAGCCATACATATAGATGCAGGCGATTCCTTAGTACGACTTTTAAGTTCGCTGGCACATCAGCTCAGGCATGAAAGGATCAACTGGGTAAAACCCCAGAATATGCATCTTACATTGAAATTTATTGGTGCGACACCTTCAGATAAAATACCTGAGATCATACAGTTTTTGCAGAATATCAGTTTAAAGCATAGCGGTTTTGAATTAGAGTTCGATAGAACTGGTTTGTTTGGAAGCCAATACAATCCTAAGGTGATATGGTTGGGTAGCAGCAAGGCCCCCGACTTACTGATCAGCTTAGCGAAAGATATGATCAATGGGTTTGATCAAATAGGTTATCCGGCCGATCGGCAGAATTTCGTTCCACATCTCACATTGGCTCGTATCAAGCAATTGGCCGATAAGCACTATTTTCAACGGATTATTCGACAAATTCCGCAACAGGTTTATATCCGACAGGCAATACATTCGTTCAGACTGTATGAGAGTATTTTACAAAAGAATGGTCCTGTTTATAAACTTATTCAGGAATTTCAATTTGATGGCCTGAAATCGGACTGATATTTCTATAAAACTTATTGGCTACGCATAAAGCTATAGGTTGGTAATGGATACTTGTACGCATCACTTAGTCGTCTGCCAATACAGCATATAAGTTTTTATAGTACTGATTCTAAGTTTATTGTGTTAAAATTGGTATAGGTAGGTTTTGAGTTGGGTTACGAGTGTGTGATCTCTGCTTGTTAATTGTATTTTTGCGGTATGTTGAAAAAACGGATCGTAGTATTTGCCTCGGGCAATGGTAGTAATATGGAGTGTATTCATCATTATTTTTCTACTACCCAATTTGCTGAGGTTCATAGTGTGGTTTGTAACAAGCCTTCGGCTGGTGTGATAGAGCGTGCAAATCGGCTTGGGATTCCCGTTAGGATGATAGACAGAAATTATTTGTACGAATCGAACAGGCTCAGTATTGAACTCAAGCAAGCCCATATTGATCTGATCGTTTTAGCCGGCTTCATGTGGCTCATTCCGAAGCATTTGATTCATTATTTTCCAAATCGCATTATCAATATTCATCCTGCATTACTCCCTGCATATGGGGGTAAAGGAATGTACGGTATGCAGATACATAGTGCTGTCATCCGTAATAAAGAAAAAGTTTCGGGTATCACTATCCATTATGTAAATGAACAGTATGATGAAGGCAAGCATATTTTTCAACAGTCTATTCCGCTTTCTCCCGATCAGACGCCGGAGCAATTAGCTACTCGTATCCACGCTTTGGAACATGAATGGTATTCTCAGATCATCGAAAAGCTGTTAGTAAATTTATAGGATACATAGCCTGTGGTCAGGTTTTCCTGGCAAGGGTATCTACAGCTATATAAATATGAATCCCCGGGTTGGTGTTTTGAAAATTAAAGGTGCCATTCATTGATCTCACCCTGCTGATAATATTCTTTACTCCCATATGATTATCACCTTTTTCAATAGCTTGTTGCAAATCGAATCCTATGCCGTCGTCCCTGTAGTCTAACAGCAGTTTATGGTCGGATAATCTGAAGTCGATCGTAATAATATTGGCATTGGCATGTTTGATCGTGTTATTGATCAGTTCGGTGATGATGCGATAAAAGATCAGTTCGAGTGTTGGGCCTATCTGCCGGTCAATATTTGAACAGCGTACTTTGATTTGTAGCAGATTGGTGGCATTAATTGCGTCAGTAAAATGAACTATGGCTTTTGTTAGTCCGTAATCGGTAAGCAATTGTGGGGTGATGTTGTTGGCAATATTGCGGGCAGAGTCAACGGCTTCATCTACTAACTTATTGATAAAGAGGATTGATTCTTCTTTTTCGTGAGTGTTTTTAGCTCCATCTAATTCGTTCACATAAAGTTTAATAGTTGACAGCAATGGGCCTAGGCCGTCGTGAATTTCTTTTGCAAATCGTCGTCTTTCTGTTTCTTCTGTTTCAATAATGGCGATTCGTACTTTTTTATCAAGCTCTTTGCGCTCGGCTATAGTTCGGGCTACGCAGGCAATATATGGCTTTGCTTCTATATCTATCAGGCTACAGTTTATTTCTACCGGAAACCGTTGTCCTGTTTTTGACCGAAGCTCTGTTTCAAAAATATAATAGCTTCCGTTTTGTATTCTGTTGATATGGTCTAATACCCCTTCTACATGCGGGCCTGATTTGAGATCGGCAAAATGCAGGCTTAACAACTGGTTGCGGCTTAGTTCAAGTCGTTGACATACTGCATGATTAGCTTCTACTATCTTACCGTTGGTGTCTAACAGCAGGATCTGGTCGGAGGTTGTGTCGAACAGCATCTGAAAGTTTTTTTCAACACTTTTTTTTGTCCGTTCTACTGTATCAAGTCGTTTGAGTATAGTGTTGATCAGTACGGTACCTGTGAGCATGAGTACCGATACTGTTAATCCGGCAGCATGTGGTACTACACTCCCAGAGGCAAGCTGTGAGATACCTCTCAATGCTAACAACTGAAACAAATTTTCAAGTGAAAGCAACACCATAGCTGCGGCAATCAACAGCCAGGCTGTACGCAAGCGCGATACTTTGTAATAGTTGATGACTACTGCAAAGGTGAGCAGCCGAAGCACCATCGACAGTGTAATCATAAAAATTACTGTAGTATCCATCCTCAAGAATTATACAAATAGTGAATAGCTTCCAATAAAGTATCGTCAATATCCTGATAAACAGGGTAAAATGCATCATCATCAAACACATTTCGGCCTATATAAGCTTTTAAAAGTATGCGGGTGGCTTCCCTGCTTCCGTTCCATTCGTCAGGCTTAGGTCTGATCCCTTTTTCAGCGGCAAACGCTAAAAGGTCGTTTAACAACTCATTATTAACCTTGAAGTTGCGAATAAACTTCTCAGCTGATCCATAGCTTTGAAGCTGTTGCCGGTGTGTGTCAGCGTAATCAAACGCAACCTGAAAGATCAGGCCGCTGTTTGCTAAACGGTTGAAGAAATATTTTGTGCTATCTGTGGATATAGGCACAAATATATCGGGCATGATGCCTCCTCCTCCATACACGATTTTGCCTTTTGAGGTGATATACTTTACTGTATCTGTCAGATGTATGCTGTCGGCATGGCTCAGCTCGCCATTGATGAATCTTTCAATAGGTTCGTGATGGTATTCTTTGAAATTCTCGTCGTACGGTCTTTGTATTGAGCGTCCGGTAGGCGTATAATAGCGGGCTACCGTCAGTCGTATAGCTGATCCATCGGGCAGTGCCACCTGTTCCTGTACCAATCCTTTTCCAAACGACCGTCTGCCGATGACTGTTCCGCGGTCGTTATCCTGTAGAGCACCCGCCACTATCTCGCTGGCACTGGCCGAGCCTTCATCAATAAGCACTACCAGGTCTTCATGTTCAAACATGCCTTTACGGCTGGCATAGCTATAAGTCTTAGATCGGTTTTTTCCTTGCGTATAAACGATGAGCGTGCCTTCGGGCAGAAACTCATCAGCCAGATCAGTAGCAGCTTTGAGATATCCGCCGGCATTGCCTCGTAGATCGAGTATAAGTTTGCTCATACCTAAATTTTTCAACCGGCTTGCAGCATCAATAAACTCCTGATGAGTGGTGGCAGAAAACTTGTTCAATCGGATGTACCCTATGGTTTTATTGATCATATAGGCTACATCCAGGCTGAAAGTGGGGATGATATCGCGGGTGATAGTCAGCTCGGTAAACCCTTCCACCCCTCTTCTGAACACCCCAACTTTTACTTTTGTTCCTTTCTTGCCTTTGAGCCTGCGCATAGCATCCCTGTTGGTAATATGTATTCCGGCTACCAAGCTGTCGTCTATCATCACAATTCGGTCGCCCGACATGACACCAACCCGCTCGGATGGACCTCCTTTAACAGGATTGATGACGGTGATAGTGTCTTTTTCTATACGAAAAGAAACGCCTATACCCTCAAAACTACCTAACAGAGGATCATTCATTTCATCAAACTCTTCGGGAGAAATATATTGGCTGTGAGGGTCTAACTTTTCCAACATACCTTTAATGGCGTGATCCTCCAACATGGAACGTGTAATCGTATCTACATAATCCTGCTCTATATAACTGAGTATATTGTCTATCTTACTCCCTTTATGAACGGGCAGATAAAAAACCGATCGCTCCGAGAGTCTGTTGCCGTTTGCTATTCTATAACCGAAATACAATCCGGCTGCCAAGACCACAGCTAATAGCAGCGGCTGATACAAGAAAAACTTATGCTTCATTATGGCCTGTTATCGAATAATATCATGCAAAAGTACTATTAATTGTTTCAGCCATAGCAGATGGAGAACTCCCTACTGAAAGATCAGATCATCAAAAGCTACTGGCTTTGATCAGCATATAACACTATGTTGGGCGATAGCTTTGGAAACAACACTAAAGCTTTTGTAGCTTTGCAAAAAATTAAAACTGCTGTGACAAATTTTATACCCTTCAAAGAAAAGCTTCTTGATGTTTTTCATCCTAAGATACTAACCACCTTAAAGCAATACAACAGCAAGCTGTTTTTCAGTGATCTGACAGCCGGACTGATAGTTGGTATTGTTGCTTTGCCGCTTGCCATTGCTTTTGGTATTGCTTCGGGTGTCTCACCTTCGCAGGGATTGATCACAGCTGTGATAGCCGGTTTTCTGATTTCACTGCTTGGCGGTTCATTAGTCCAGATAGGCGGGCCAACAGGAGCTTTCATAGTGATAGTATATGGCATTGTTCAGCAGTTTGGAGTGGATGGACTACTTACAGCTACACTTATGGCCGGTGCGATGCTGATCATTATGGGAGTGCTGAGGTTAGGTACTATCATCAAATTTATGCCATATCCGGTAGTAGTTGGATTCACAAGCGGTATAGCAGTAGTCATTTTCTCAAGCCAAATAAAAGATTTCTTTGGAATGAGTATAGCCGAAGCTGTTCCAGCCGACTTCATTGATAAATGGCATTTTTATATTATTAACTTCAGCACTATTAACTGGTATGCTATTGGTATCGCATTATTTACGGTAATAACCATAGTTTTTTGGCCTAGATTTAATCGCCGTATTCCCGGCACTTTGATCGCATTGATATTGACTACCATAGTTGCTACCTTATTTCAATTTCCTACTGAAACTATTGGCAGCCAGTTTGGTGCTATAAGTGGTTCTATTCCGGCTCCTTCCTTTCCTTCAGTCAGTTTTGCCCATTTGCGCAAGCTGATTGCACCTGCTTTTACTATTGCAATGCTTGGTGCTATTGAGTCCTTGTTATCAGCTATGGTAGCTGATGGTGCTATAGGTGGCAAGCATCGTTCCAACACCGAGCTGATCGCACAAGGTGTTGCCAATCTCATTACTCCACTTTTTGGAGGGATACCGGCTACTGGCGCTATTGCCCGTACTATGACCAATATCAGGAACGGTGGCCGCACACCTTTGGCAGGCATCATTCATGCATTTACTTTGTTATTGATCATGCTCTTTTTTGGACAGTATGCCCGATTGATACCAATGGCTACTCTGGCCGGTATCCTTGTCATGGTAGCATACAATATGAGTGAATGGAGAGCCTTCACTGCATTGATGAGAGGTAATAAAGCAGATATTGCCGTGTTGTTAACTACTTTTTTGCTGACCGTTTTGATTGACCTGACCGTCGCCATACAATTCGGACTGTTGCTGGCTGTGCTCTTGTTTGTGAAACGACTGATTGATACCACAGGAGTAGAAGTGCTCCGCTTGGAAGTGGAAAGCGAGACAGACGAACTCTTAGAAACAGCCACTTCGTTGGATATACCCAAAGGTGTAGAAGTGTTTGAGGTAAATGGCCCGTTCTTTTTTGGAGTAGCTAATAAGTTTGAAGACGCAGAAACACAACTGTCGGAGAAACCTTTGGTACGTATTATACGACTGTGGCGCGTGCCATTTATTGATGCAACCGGTATTAATAACCTTAGGCTGTTCCTGCGAAGAGCACAATCGAAAAAGATTAAAACGATATTATCAGGTGCTAATCCTACCTTGTTGAACAGCCTGTCAAAAAATGGAATAGTAGCTATAGTAGGTAAACGAAATATATGTGCCGACATACATTGTGCTCTTGATAGAGCTAATGAAGTGTTAGAACAAATTGAGCAGGAACAAATGAAAAAAAGCAGATAAACCTTAGCTTTGATAAAACTGTAGAAGGGGAAAAAGCTATTTTGGTTTCCTATCAGGTTTTCTCACCACAGCTTACTACACAATCACGAGTAAAAAGATACTGTCTTTTTGTGTTTCCGGTGTTAAGGCTCTATATCCGGCCTGATGATTAAGGGTGTGAGCAGGATATTGCTTTTATTAAGTGCCCTGTCAATCAGTTGCACCTGAAACTGTATGGTATCAAAAGTAGAGTTGGGATCGTGTAGTGGTATGATTTGTTCAATAACCCCTTTGATGCTTCTTGTCTCATCTTTGGGTATCAGAGGAGGGATACGGGCACTGAAATCGGCCTGGCTTTCGATCATCTCACCATATTGCTGCTCAAACAACAGCACTATCAGATTATAGTAAAACTCTCCTCCCGGTTGATAAGGAGGGAGAGTGTCGTGTTGTTCCAGCCCTATGTCACCATCGCCATCCATATAGGATACTGCTAATACCCCGTATGGCTCGCCGCTGACACTATCTATGAAGACACCAAAATCCTGAAAAGCGATTTCAGGTTCTAATGGATATTCTTCAAACTTACGACAGCTGCCAGCAAAAAGAATAACTGTCAGAACTGACATAAAAAGAAACAATCGTACTTTTGTCATCATAGCATCAAACCGACACGTCCATTAACACTGTAAAATTATATAAAATCCTTCTTACCGCACGGCATGGAAAAAGCTGAATTTTTTAAACACAGAATATTAGATATTCAAACCGATTCGGATTTTGAATCTTTAGCTTTGGAAATATTCAGGTTTCAATATGCTGCTAATGCGGTATATCGTGAGTATTGCGATCTTATTCACCGAACGCCCGATAAGGTTACCGACCTTTTTTCCATTCCATTTTTGCCGGTATCTTTTTTTCGCAGCCATAGGATCAGCAGCACAGCCCGCCCTGTTGAAGCTGTTTTCAGCAGCTCGGGTACCAGCGGACAGGCTACCAGTTATCATAATATCACCGATCTAGCGTTCTATGAACGCAGCTTTACCGAAGGATTCCGTTTGTTTTACGGCGACCCGAAGCAGTATTGCCTGCTTGCACTCCTGCCATCTTATCTCGAACGGCAACAATCCTCTTTAGTTTTTATGGCTGATAGTCTGATCCGTCAGACCCGTCATGCCGATAGCGGATTCTACCTGTACGATTATGAAAAGCTAAGCCGGAAACTTAAAAAGCTGAAAGCCAACGGACAGCCTAGCTTGTTGTTAGGGGTCAGCTTTGCGCTAATCGATTTAGTGCAACAATATCCCATAGATTTTCCGGAACTTATAGTTATGGAGACGGGTGGCATGAAAGGCAGGCGTAAAGAGATGATACGTAGTGAGTTACACAAAGAACTCAGTAACGGCTTCGGAGTGGATAAAATACATTCCGAATATGGAATGACCGAACTGCTTTCACAAGCCTACTCAAAGGGAGATGGTATCTTTGACACACCTCCATGGATGCGCGTATTGATACGCGAGATCAACGATCCGTTTGCATTGTACAGCAAGAATAAAAGCGGTGGCATTAATATTATTGATTTAGCAAATATCGAAAGTTGTGCCTTTATAGAAGTAGAAGACTTAGGCCGCCTGAATGATACAGGGCAGTTTGAGGTTCTTGGCCGCTTCGATCATAGCCAGGCCAGAGGTTGTAACCTATTGATAGACCATGCAAACAAAAACTAATATGGTTTGTTATCCTAAAAGAAAAATCAACAGTAATTTTTAAGACAATAAAACTTTATTCATGAAATTATATCCCATAGAAACCGGCAATTTTAAACTGGATGGAGGAGCTATGTTCGGTGTAGTTCCTAAAGTGTTATGGCAGAAAGTATATCCGGCCGATGAGAACAACTTATGCAATTGGGCTATGCGTTGCCTTCTTGTTGTAGATGGCGACAGACGCATCCTCATTGATAATGGTATAGGCTCTAAGCAGGATGAGAACTGGTTGCGGCATTATTATCTCAATGGCGATGACAGCCTTGAGAAATCGCTTGCAGCAGCAGGCTATAAACCCGAAGATATTACGGATATGGTGCTGACCCATATGCACTTTGACCATTGCGGTGGAAGTGTGAACTGGAATGCCGATAAGACTGGTTTTGAGTTAGGGTTTCCTAATGCGAATTATTGGACAAGCCGTCAGCAGTATGAATGGGCTACCCATCCCAATCGCAGGGAAGAAGCTTCTTTCCTGAAAGAAAATATCTTACCCATTAAAGAAAGCGGTAAGTTGAACCTGATTGATAAAGAAGGGGAATATATTCCCAATATCACTTTTAAGCTGTTTGAAGGACATACGGCAGGTCAGCTGATACCGCATATCAACTATCATGGGCGAACAGTGGTGTTTATGGCCGATCTGCTGCCATCAACAGCACATGTTCCCATGCCCTGGATCATGGCGTACGATACCCGCCCGCTTGAGACCCTGAAAGATAAAGAACGGTTCTTTAGAGAGGCATTAGCCGATGACTATGTGCTGTTTTTAGAACATGACCTGTATCATGAGGCATGCACGCTTGAACAGACCCCTAAAGGAGCACGTGTCAAGACCTCCGGTAAGTTAGCCGAGCTTATCTGAACAAGGGGATTAAAAGTGCGGATGAAACGCAGCTTTAGCTACAAAAATTCTTACATATCCAATGCTTCTGTTCGTATAGGTTGAGGCTCGGCCTTGTGAATAGTCAGCTCATCAATCAGGTTGGTAGCTCCTGCGTATTTATCAATGATGAACAACACATATCGGATATCTACATTGATGGTACGTTGCAGTTCCGGCTCAAATGCGATATCACCGCTCATTGCTTCCCAGTTACCGTCGAAAGCCAGACCAATCAGCTCACCTTTTCCGTTGATGACCGGACTACCCGAATTGCCGCCAGTGATATCATTGGTACTTAAAAAACATATAGCCAGAGTTCCGTCTTCACCATATGGGCCAAAATCTTGTTTGTCAATCAGCGACTTCAAGTAAGGTGGTACGATAAACTCATCATCATTAGGGTCTTCTTTTTCTAAAATACCATATTGAGTAGTGAAGAAATCGTAATGTATGCCATCGGCAGGGAAATAGTCTTGTACACTTCCGTAGGTCATGCGCATGGTAGAGTTGGCATCGGGATAAAACACTTTATCCGGATACATTTCCCTGAGCGCTTTGATATAAAGTCTCTTGGCCTCACCCATAGGAGCCTGCGCCATCCGATAGCTGCCCGATGCTTCAATGATCTTTGCCATAAACGCATCTGCTAAGATCATGGCAGGGTCTTTTTCTAAAACCTTGAGCTGTGGATAGTTTAAAAAGTTGTTTATGCGCTCTTCAGAAGCAAAAATGCTTTTCTCAAACAGGTGGGCGGCATACTTTTCAAAGCTTCCTTTGTATTGGTTGAACATTTTATATACATGGGTTGCCTGCATTTTGAATGGCACTTCATTATAATATTCTACCAGCATAGCTTGAAGCACTTTCTGATCAGCCGGAGCGTAATAGTCTTTAAAATGTGTGCTGATATCTTTGCGCAAGTCTTCTATGGCTTTTTGAAGCTGTTCTTCTCTATCAGCCAGCATCTTGGCTGCCATTTCTTTGTCCTTAGGGAGTTCGCTTTTTGGTACAGGCTTGAGTAGTTCTTTCAAATTGTTGAACCCTAATGCATATCCAAGTATTTCGGCTCCGCCAAGCCCGGCTAGGTTATTATATAAAAATGGTGACAGATTGGCTTGCATGGCGGCATAGGAATCTTTTAATGTTGGCAGCACCTGTCCATATTGTTCTAAACGAGTGGCATCGACTTCAACCCATTTGATGAACTCCTGCTCTGCTTTTTCTTTCTTGGCTGATACATCCAATCGTTTCAGGCCGCGTGTCTGACCGATAAGATATTTCCATGTATTGGCTATCATGGCATGTTTAGAGGCATATTGTATATTGACTTTCGGATCGGTATCCATAAAGCTTTTCCACACATCCAATTTTTTTCCAAACAAGTCGATGATCACTGGGAACTGTGTCTCCATGTTAAATTCAACTCCATATGAGGTCAGGTATCGGTCGGTGCTTCCGGGGAATCCCCATATCATTGCAAAATCATCTTTTTGTACACCATCCAAGCTGATAGGCAGATGATGGCGTGGTTTGAGCGGTATATTGTCTTTGTCATAGTCGGCCGGGCTTCCATCTGGTGCGCTATACACGCGTAGCACTGCGAAATCGCCCGTATGACGGGGCCACATCCAGTTGTCGGTATCGCCGCCAAACTTACCTACTGCCGAAGGAGGTGTGCCTACCAGACGCACATCACGAAAAACCTCATACATGAAAAGATAGTACTCATTACCTTCAAAAAAGCTCTTGACTACAACGTGGTATTTGTCATCGGGATTAAAAGTCTTTCTGAGTTCCGAATTCTTTTTTCGTATGGCAGCAGCTCGTTCTTCGGCTGTCATATCAGGTGTTACAACGGATAACACACTGTCAGTTACATCTTCCATTTTTATCAGGAAAGAGGCTGTCAGTCCCTCGTTGGGAAGCTCTTCCGAATAATCTTTAGCCCAGAATCCATCAGTGAGGTAGTCGTGCTCTATCGAGCTATGCTTTTGGATCACATCATAGGCACAATGGTGATTGGTAAAGAGCAATCCTTTATCGGATACCACTTCGGCAGTACAAAAGTAGCCGATAGGTGTAGGGCCATTCGACAGGCCTACTATGGCATCTTTCAGACTAGACTGGTTGATGCTGTATATCTCTTCGGCTGTCAGTTTCAATCCGGCCTTTTGCATATCAGTATAGTTGAGACGCTCGACAAACATTGGCAACCACATACCCTCATCTGCCTGCACATTTACAGAAGCAAAAAGTAGAAATAAGGGAAAAATAAAAAGAATCCTTTTCATGAAAATACGTATTTAGTTATTCTATGATTAAACTATTAGTCAAATTATCGGTTTGCTGATCTTGGTCTGAAACAGCGTATTACTCAAGGCCTAACATATGGGGGCCCATATCAAAATAGATATCTACCGGCACACCTATAGCAGCAATATGATTGATATCGGCCTGTAACTGCGGTTTAATAACTCCGTCCTCTTCTATCCAATTCCTGACAAACTCATAATCTCCGTTTCCTTGTGCAGTGAGTATCTTCCCGGCTAGCTTGCGGCTGGCTTCCATCATCTTTTCTAAGTCAATGGCATATCGTCCTTCCTCGTTTCGGGAGAATGCTCCTTCTTCCAGGAAGAAGTTGAACGTGATCATATTAGCTTTTCCGTGTGCACTTGCCGCACCAAAGCGTACCGAGCGAAATATTCCAGCCATGAAAGTGACATAGTTATCCATCAGTTCAGTATCTTGAAACTCACCCATTTCATGCAGTTTAGTGACTAAGTACAATCCCAATATATCTGCTTTTGCTTCTTCAAGAGGGGAATATTGCTCCTTCAGTGCTTTACGTACCGTTGATGTGCCGTCTATAGTATTTTTGATACCCATTCCATGAGCTACTTCGTGAAACATTGTATTGCTGAAAAAGGCATCGAAGGTGATATGATTACGCTGCTCTGCTGCAATCAGTTCATCGGCTATAGGGATGAGTATATGGTCGAACTTGGCTCTCATGGTATTTTTCAGTTGCAGCTTGCGGGTTCCTTTTTGCAGATGTACCCGTTCGTCATTAGGCAGGTTGATTGCAATTGTCTTGCTGGCCATATTGCAGTCACCGGCATAATAGACTGCATCATACGCATTCAGGTCGGCATCCGAGCCGGGTACTTCGCGTTTATAGACCTCTTCTACCGGAAGTTGAGTTTGTAGCTCAGGTAAAAACTGTGCATAACGCGACAAACGTTCGCTCCAGGCAATATCTTTGATAAGGATAAATGCCTCATGTGCTGATTTATAGCCAAACAAACCGTCCACATAATTTTCTATAGGACCAATGACCATATCTATAGTATTATTCCTGACATCCATCCAGGCTAAGTCGCTCTCCAAATAGTCATCAATCAGTAAGGCTTTGGCACGTAGTTTTAGATAATTGGCAAATTCCATATCTCCGGCTAACTTGGAGGCCTGTTCCAACAAATCGGCTGCTTGTTGAATCTGATCGGCATATGCTTCATGATACCATACTGTTTTCAGTTTGCCATCATCGTCACGTTGTATCAGGGTGTATTGATTCGTTTTATCGGGGTTGTCAAAAGCATCAAACTCTTCTTTGGTCATATCGGCAGGATAAAACTGTGCTCCTGCCGGCTTTGCTTCATATCCTTTTATGAAGAGGCTGCGGTTGTCCAACTGATCCCAGGGGCCATAATTGATAGCTGCAAAGCTTCTTAGGCCTGGGTTGTCAATAGCTGACAGAAACTCTTCTTTAGGGCCGAAATTTTGAGTCCAAAAGATATCATCCATAATAGAAGCTGCCTGAAACAGCAATTTCAACATTTCCTTCTCATTATCGCCAAGGTGTGATATATCACTTGTCAAAGGCACTTGAACATATTTATTCAGCAGGGCATCCTGAGCATCGTTTGACTGGGTTTGGGAGGGCTGGGGTGAATTACAGGCCGACATAATTGTAAATAAGGTGATAAATATAAGTATCAAGTTCTTTAGTCTCATGTTCTTAAGGTTTTAGGGTTTAACACACAAAAGTAAGACTATTCCGACTAACGGCAAAAAGAAGTTGTTAGTAAAATAACAAACAGAATTTAAAAACCTGTTTTATACGCTGTTTATACGGTTATACCATAAAAAGCTCGGATGCGATGCCATCGGCAAATAATTTTCCTTTGAAGGTAAGGAAATAACGATTTTGGAGCTTTGTCAGATGTCCGCTTTGGATGTATTTCTCGGCTTGTTTGCTGCAATAGTCGCTATATGTGGTTCCAAACGCATTTTGTATATGTTCTAAGTCGCATCCCCAGCTTGTTCGCAGCGATGTCATCACATATTCGTCATATCGTTGTTCGATGGTGAGTATTTCTTTTTCTGTGATGGATTCTACTTGTCCGATTTGTTCGATGTATTGTTTCAGATTCGACACATTCCATTGTCGCGAATACCCATTAAAGGAATGTGCGGAAGGGCCTAATCCAAGATAATTTCCGGCAGTCCAGTAGAGGCTGTTATGTCGGGAGTAATGTCCGGGTCTGGCAAAGTTTGATATTTCATAATGAATGAAACCGGCTGCTTCCATGCGTTGCATCAGCAGCTCAAACTGATTGGCCGACTGCTGCTCGTCCACTGCTTGCATCGTTCCTTTACTGATCAGATGGGCTAATGCGGTATGAGGCTCTACCGTTAGTGCGTATGCTGACAGATGATGAATATCCATATCTAAGAAGGCAGCGATATTGGCTTCCCATTTTTCGTCTGTCAGGCCAGGTATCCCATAAATCAGGTCAATAGTCAGCTTGTCGAATCCTGCCTTCTTTGCAAGCTGTATAGCCTGATGTGCCTGCGAAGCCGTATGTACTCTATGAAGATATACCAAGTCCTCGTCAAAGAAGCTTTGAATACCGATGCTGAGACGATTGATAAAAGTGTGGCGTAACTGATGCAGATAGTCTTTTGAAATATCATCAGGATTGGCCTCTAAGGTGATTTCTGCGTCGGGATGAACCAAATAATGTGCATGAATGACGTCTGCAATCCGATTCAAGCTGTCGGCCGACAATAATGAAGGCGTGCCACCACCTAAATATATCGTATGAATTTCTTCATCAGAAAGATAAGCCTTCCTGAGTGCGATCTCCTGTAGTAGAGCTTCAATAAAAAAATCAGCGTATTTGAGTGAAGCCAATGAATAGAAATTGCAATAATGACATTTTTGTCTGCAAAAAGGGATATGAATATAAATACCGGCCAAAATAATTTTTTTGTGTGGGTAAAAGTTTATTGACACATCAGATTTTCTGACTTTGTGAACAAAATTAAAACGAATTTGTTTTGTGTTGCGGGTAGATAGTATCCGATTCGATTTAAACAAATGATCTGCAAATAAATAACAATAAATAAATCAGTACTAATTAAATGTTTATTTCCGTGAAAAAAACCGTTTATTTTTTAGCTTTAGCCGTGTTTCTAACGGCATGTGGGGGTGCCCCCAAAACCTCTGAAGAGGCCGGTGATGTAAAGCAGGCTTCTGTTGAATCTCAGATGTATGTAGTAGATCTTGAGAATAGTGTGATCAATTGGGAAGGGGCAAAAATAACCCAGACCGTACACCATGGGATAGTCAAACTTAGTGAAGGCAACTTTCATATCAAAGACGGGGAGCTGGAAGCAGCTAATTTTGTGATTGATATGAATAGTATAGAAGATCACGACCTGACCGAAGAAACCGGAAAATATAAGTTAGAAGGTCATCTCAAAAGTGCCGATTTCTTTCAGGTGGAAGATTATCCGGTCGCCCGATTAGAAATCACCGATGTGCAACAGGCTGACGAGGATAGCGATGCTACCCATATCATCAAAGGAAATCTGACTATTAAAGACATCACCAACGGGATCACATTCCCGGCTATGGTAACTATGGCCGAGAATATGTTGGAAGCAGCAGCCAGATTTGAAATTAACCGTAATGAGTGGGGAGTTATATGGGGTGGAACAAAAACAGACCAGAGTATTAAAGATATGCTTCAAAATAATCTTATCAAAGATTTGATAGTGTTTGAGGTGAATCTGATCGCTCATTCGGAATAAGTGATGAAAGCCATTTAAAAAAACCCGTTGAAGCAACTCAACGGGTTTTTTTAAATGTATCCGATTGGATTATTCTCACGTATCATCAACTGTTTTATAGGATATCAGTAGGTGTCGGATTTAATTTCTTCCCATTTTTTGTATAGCTTGTCAATTTCTTTTTGATGTGTTTGCATCAGTTCATCCCATTCTTTTTGATGCTCGCTGTATTGAAAATCAGGGGAATAAAAAAACTTGCCTCTGAAACCTGATATGCTCTCGTTCAGATGTTTTTCAAAGTCTTCAAACAGATCAAGTTCAGAGTTTTTCAACAGCTCATCAGCCGTATCAAGTCCGAAATTAAAAAACAATGAATCGAAGCGGTAGGGGAAGTCGAAACGAAACAATGAATCCTCTTGACCTGGTTTTCGATCATTCCCGTATGATTCCTCATCGAAAGGAGCAAACTTAAAGCTGAATGAAAAAGACTGATAAGCTTGGATGTGTGAGGCTAACACGCTATCATTCCATATGTTGCGCATAAACCGGTCGATGCCGGGGAAGGAAAATAAAGAATCCCATGCAACTCCCAAGCGAATGGTTGTATCCATAGAAAACTGACGTATATACAGTGAGTCATAACCGATCAGATTTCCCTTGTCATCAAATCTTTTCGTCACTTTAAACTTTTCGGAAGGTGAACCGTCAGTATTTTGCTGAGCATTGGTTGCTGGTAGGATTGTTACACATAACATCAAAGCGATAATACCTGAATTATTCATAAAAATGAAAAAAATGCGGGTAAATATACTGTTATTCCATTGAATTTCAGTATATTTGTTGTAGATAAAACCCCGCACTATGGACAAAGATAAAATAAAAAAAGCATC
>JALNZU010000072.1 GCA_023229245.1 Bacteroidales bacterium
TAACAACTTGTGAAATTGCCAATGTTCCAGGATTATAGTTGCTGCCAGATACGCTTCCGCCTGTCCATACTTTAACTGTATATGTTGCTGCTGGTTCGTGAGGTACGAATTTAACTTTTAGTAATTGTCCGCCAGCAACGCCGAGTTGAGATAATTGAGCAGCTGAGAATCTTTGAGCAACGTCAAAGTCAGCAGCAGAGTTTGTACCGACTGAGTTGTTTCCAAACATTCCACTGTGTGTGATCCAAGTAGTTGGTGCACCAGCTTCGTCCCATGCGAGTGTTACGTCTGAGCCGATAACTTCTGCTCTTAAATCTTGTGGTGGATAGAGGGTTGGAATTTCTACTTCTTCTTCTTTTTCTACAACGTTTGATAAAGCAGCGTCTGATAGGATAGTGCCATTATAAACAGCTTTTACAATGTACATATATTCGCCAGCGTCAACGTTTTCCCATGTGAGGTCTGTGTAGTTTGTGTCTGTGAGGTTAGTTGCAACAGATGTCCAAGTATTTTCTTGTGGAACTGAAGCAAGTGGTGATCTCCAAACGTTATAGCCTGTGAGTGCACGTGTTCTTGTATTTGTATTATCTGTGAATTTGATTGATTGAGGAGCTTTGGTAAATGCAGTTTTGGTTGAGCTAATATTACCAATTGAGCTTCTCTTTGTGGTGCGTGTTTCATCGCCAATAGCAAATGTTGTTCTGCCAGTACCGCCAACAGCACCACCTTTAATCATCCAGTTTGCATCGATGCCAGCAAGATCATAAAGTGTTGACCATGAGCCGCCAAAGTACATCATCTCACCGTAATCAATAACTGCAAGACCATCATCGCAGCCAGCAGGATACCCTGTAGGTGTGTCAATGGCAATTCCTATCCATAATTCTGCATTTGTTGGAATTGTAACTGGTTCTGTGAGAATTACTTCATTCCACACTTCAATTGTAACAGAAGGTACAACTTGTGAATGTACTAATGTACCAGGACCTGCAACTGAGCCACCGTTATAGATTTTAACTGTATAAGATGCACTTGCTTCAGCAGGCATAAATTGTACTGCTGTCAATGTTGCACCAGCAACGCCAAAGTTAGCAAGATGAGTTGGAGAATATCTGTGTGCAACTTCAAACTGTGCTGCACCACCAGTACCGATAGCGTCGACAAACTCATCGTCAAGAGCGTGAGTAAACCATGTAGCCTCGCCTGAGCCTGGAGCTTCCCATGTTAAGTTAACTTGTGTATCACTTGCTACAGCAACAACATCAGTTGGTGCCAATACACTTACTTCCATATTGATTGCAGGGATAACGAGATCATTATCACCAACAACAACTTCTGCTGTGTATGTAGCATAGTGTTCTTTTGTAACTTTAATTGTATAAGTTTCATCTGCATTAACTTCAGCGAATGAGAATGCACCACTTGTATTAGTAGTTGTTTCATAAGTTAATGAACCTTCAAGTTTTACTGTAGCACCAGCTAAGCCAGCACCGTTAGCATTTACTTGGCCAGATACTGCTACTGCTTGTGCTTCATAAATTTTGATATCATCAAGGCTAATGTACCATGGTGTAATCGTTGTAGTTCCCAAAATACCGAGATGGTAAATGCCATCAGTATCTGCAGAGAATGTACCTACGAATAATTGATAATCACCATTTATAACTGGTGTTGTATCAATAATGATATTGGTCATTGCTGTAGCTGTTGGACTATCTCCGTAACAAACTTTCAGATTTGCACCTGCTGTTACATCTTGTCTTGCCCACATTTCAAATGTATATACAGTATTTGCTTCGAGTTCCATTGGTCTAAACATCCAAGTAGATGCGTTGTATCTTAGTGTAACGTTATAATCGCCTGTTCTTGGAGTTCTATTATATGAGGTTTCTGTAGAGTTTACTGTCCAATTTATAGTATAAGTTGAGTTTGGATCATATTGTTGTGTCCAGTGTAGGATATTTGTGCTGTTATGAGTGTTACCACCTTCAAAGCCTTCAATAAATGGGAAACTTGAAATTATTGGGCTTGTTGTGGTAGTAAATGACCATATTTCAGAATCATCAGCAGTGCCTGTACTGTTTTTTGCTACAACTTTCCAGAAATATTCTGTTTCTTCTTCTAATGGTTCAGCGAAGGTATAACTTGTTCCTTCTTGTTCAACAATCATTTCAGTTGGAGGATTTGTTGTTCCAACATATAATTCGTAAGCTGTTGGATCTCCACCATCTGTTGCAGGAATCCATGACAGTGTAGCAAATACAGGAACATATTCAGCTTCATCTGCTGGACTTACTAAAACAGCTGGGTTTGGAGCCACTGCAGGAGTCTCTTCGATCATAAAGTCATCAAGAGTAATGTACCATGGGTTACTATTAACCCAGCCCAAAATTCCAATATAGTAAACACCTGTTGTTGTAGGTGTAAAAGCACCTCTTAATCTTTGGTATTCACCGTTAATTAATGGGGTTGTTTCAACGATTGTATTTGTCATTGCATCTGCATTTGGTGCATCACCATATTTAATAGCGAGGTTTGCATTTGTTGCAGTTGAACCATCTTGTCTTGCATAGATTTCAACACTGTACGATGTGCCACCTGTTAATTGAACTGGTCTATACATCCAAGCATTACCGCTATATTGTAACGCTACTGAAAAATCACCAGTTCTTGGCTCTCTATTATAGCTTGTTTGGTTTTCATATACGGTCCAATATTTAGTTCCGGTTTCAAGCTCTTGTGCCCAACAGAATACACTGGTGGAGTTGTTAGTATTATTTAATTCAAAGCTGTCAGTATACGGTAATTCTGTAATTGTTGCATTGATCGCATTACCTGTAAGTGGAGCAGCAAAGCTACCAGCCGCACCATCATTGTATGCAACGTTTAAAACTGCAGATTTTTCGCCAGCAGTTAGTGGGTTAAATCTTGCCTGAACTGTAATAGTTTCATTTGTAGCTAATGATACAGGGTAAGTATTTGTATCTGTCAATTCGAAATGAGCAACATCTGCACCACCTAAAGCGACAGAGTTCACAATCAATGTACCAAGTCCATCATTTGAAATGGTAAAGATTTGTGGAGCAGATCCTGCAGGCATATATGTTATACCAAAATCTTTTTCAATAGGGTCGATAGCAAAGACAGGTGCTGATGGTGTTTCTCTGACAATAATGTTATCGAAGTCGACATAGTAGTCACCTGTACCATTTCCTTTTGTAGCAAAGAATCTAACTCTTACTACTTCTCCAGCATAGCCTAAAACAGGCACTGTTGGAGTTGCAAATTCAGTGCTTACTACGTGATTATCTTCATTTATTGTATAAATTGTTTCAAATGTTTCTCCATCGTCAGTTGAGATTTGTACTTGAATTTCGTCTGTTGCTTCAGGTGTATATGGACCGCTTGGATAGCCAGAATAAGCCATATAACGATAGTCAAATTTAATTTCTGAAACTGCAGCTAATGGTCCGATTGGGCAAGATGTAAAACTACCTTCTTTTGATGTTCCAGTACCCCAGATATTTTTATAAACCCCATTACTTGCATTACCATGAGTGGCACTAATCAACATGCCACTATTGATCCATTCACTTGGCCATGTGGTACCTGCGTTAAAGTCTTCTAAGAATGGGATTGGGCGGGTAGGATCTAAGCGCGTGGTAAATGACCATACAGGGCAGTCAGTTGCGTCACCAAACTCGTTGTATGGTACAACTTTCCAGAAGTATTGTGTTTCATAAGCTAATTCTTCTGTAGGTACATATGTTGCTCCAGTTATATCTGCAACCATAGTGGTCGGAGGGTTGCTTGTACCAATATAAACTTTATAACCTGTGGGGGTTCCACCAGTACCTGATGACCAAGCGAAAGTAGGATATATTGCCACATTTGTAGCTCCATTTGCAGGTGCTCCAATGACTGCTGCATTTGGAGCAGTTGTTGATGGAAATGAGATTTTGATGTTAGGTCTGTATGTGTTTACTGTTAAATTCCCAGTAGGTGGGTTGTTATCAGCTCTTGCATAAAGATGTTTGCCTGTAGTAACAGTATACCTAAATTGTGGATACATACCAGATGCACCACCGCCACCATAGTTAGATTCGCAAAGAATTAACAGATTCTGTGTACCATCATAATTAAAATCAGTGATATCAATTGTTGACCAGCCTAACGCTGCAAAAACATGATCGTCGTCATACAAAAGTGTTGCATCTTCGGTAAGTGTAGCCCAATTTGCTACTGTGAGAGTCGCTTCGTCAACGAGTTTTGCGTAAACCTTTATTGGTTGTACAGCAGAACCTGTTGAACCGACTTCCCAACTCAAATGGCTGATATTGCCAGTTAAGCCAATATCTTCAGCTGTGTAGAGTG
>JALNZU010000042.1 GCA_023229245.1 Bacteroidales bacterium
GTTTAAACCTTAATGCTCAAATTGTTTGTTTGTCTCCAAGTCAATGGGTAAACTGTTTTTTGGAAATGCTGGAAGTTGTCCCTGAAAAATTTCATCCTTCGTAGTTCAAAGTCGGGTGGTTGTCAAGGTGATTTTTTTTGGTTTGGTGTCGTCTTTTAAGCTGCCGCATAACGTTTTGGCGCTTGCCGCAGTGGGGGATTTCGGAGCACTTCACTGTCAACCAAGCACAAATGTTGATAGAAGCACAGCACTTTATTTAACCACGTCAGCCCCCATTGCGGCAAACAGCTGTTAGGTGCTGGCTTTTTTGTCATTTAATTTAAAGGAGGTAAGTTTTTGTCACACCTTTGTGCATTAGAATGAGCTAATACTTTACCAACTGAGGTTAATTGTATTCCTGCATTGATGTTGTCCCACCATTCTCTTAGTTTACTTAAATTCGGTTGTTTGTTCCACTCTTCCATAAATTTATTGACATTCTGTTGTCTTATACCTGCATCCTTCTTATATAAGTCATATATTGATTTCACAATATTTTTTTGTGCATCAGTCAAGGGAACTTTTATTATTGACAACTGACCATTATTCACTATTTGATGGTGCAGTGCTAAAGTGTCAATATGGTCTTTATTGGGTAGGACTACTCTAACATAATCACTATTCAATTCGTGGTCAATTAAAATGTTCTGTGGAAGTCCGTTATTTTTGAGCAATTCAATGGCTTTATTGAAGTCGTCAGAATTCTTTTCAATTCCTATATCAATATAACCACTCAACATCTCTGGATAATATTGTTCTATTTTTTTAAGACCACCAAAATTGCTAACTCTTATGGCATCTAAAATGTCTAAATGGTCAAGCCATTCGCTACCAACAGGAAGATTGCTATAAAACAATTTACCAAATAAGTCATTAAGAGTATTCAGTCCTTGTTGAATAATTCCACTTGCTGGGAAAAAGTAATTTACGGAATGAAAAACGGTCAAGCCAAGTAAAGCATCATCAGAAATTTTGTCAACTATTTCAACAGCACGACTAATTCCAGCTCTTGTCACCCTATTGTCTCCTTTCTGAAAACGATGTATTAGTAATTCTGATAAAAGGTCATAATCAGCTGGTCTCTCTGTAGAAGCTGCTGTCTTTTGTGCTTCAACAAGTAATAATTGAAAACTTGGGTCGGCAAAAGCTTCTAAGGCTCCTTCAACCGCTTCCATTTTAGGCAAAAGTCTATTTTCAAATTCTGTCACTCTTGAATTTGCTATATTGAGTGCTTCTTGAGAATAGTCTTTTCTTAATTGCAAGTTCATTTCTTGATAAATTTCTCTTGCCCTTTTCTCATCAATACCTATATTGACAATCATATTGTTCGCTTGCAATTGCTGAGAATTGTCACCAGCTTCTTGGATTTGTTTACTTGCCATTACTGTCTCTCCCAATTTGAATTTGTGAAGAATTATCGCCAGCCTTTTGCTTTTGTTTGACTGTGTTCTTGTTAATGCCAATTTTATATCCCACTGCACCGCCAGTTAGAAGGCCAACTATTAGCGTTATTATTGCGGTCCCTATTCCGTCAAAAATCCATTCCATATTTTATGTTTTTTAATTATTGATTAGTCTATGTTTGTTTGTCTAAGCTTGCACCTAACGTCTTATTAACGCAATAAATATAAAACATTCGTTAATACAATCTATATAACATTCGCTAATGCATTTTATTAATTTGTGCCTAAAATCTATATAAGACATTAAAACAAATAGATATAGTGAAAAAAACATCTTAAAAAAAATTAGCATTAACGAATGTTTTATTATTTTCGTTGTCCCAATAAAATGTAAAGCAATGGATGTCGACAGCCTTATTAAAGAATTTGAGCAAAAACTAATTTTGCAACGATACAGTGCAAATTCAATTTTGATTTATAAAAGTGTACTTAGGAGTTTCCTTAAGCTGACCGAAAAGAAGTTTGCTCACCCGAATGAGATAGACGAAGAAGTCATGGAAAAATATGTTTACTGGAAAGTTGACAAACATAAAATCAGCAGTTCACATCAGCGTCTGATTGTTGCATCACTTGAAAAATTTTATAAGTCGCTATATGACAGGGAGCTTAGGATAAAACATCTGTACCCTTCACGCAAGTCTACAAGCTTGCCCAATTATCTGACTAAAGATGAAGTGAAAAAAATGATTGCGAGTACCCAAAACAGCAAGCATCGCTGCATCATAAAAATATTGTATGGCGGAGGATTGCGCTTAAGTGAACTTCTCAACCTCAAACTTGAGGATATCAATTCCGAAAATATGCTGATTCTGATCCGCAAAGCAAAGGGCAATAAAGATAGATTGGTGATGTTATCACAAAGTCTGTTAGAAGATCTTCGAATATATTACAAGGAATATAAACCAAAGGCTTACCTTTTTGAAGGTCAGAATAATGGTATGTACTCTGAAAAATCGGTACAAAATGTGGTTAAAGCTGCTGCACAACGTGCAGGGATACGTAAGAAAGTAACTCCGCATACTTTGCGGCACAGCTTTGCCACACACCTGCTGGAAGCGGGTACGGACATTCGTTATATACAGCAGCTTTTAGGACACAAATCCATTAAAACCACTGAAATATATACGCACATTACCGAGGTTTCGAAATCGACCATAAAAAGCCCTTTGGATAGATTGTAAACCGAAGTCGTAAATACATCCGTTAGCAGGCAATTTTTAAAAAATAATTTATTCGTTTTATCATCATGTGTGCTTAATTCAAATAAAAAATAAGGGTGTAAATTTACGATATTTTGGTTGAAATACACAAGTATTAATCGCTTTTTGATTGATTTTTATCGCTATTGTTTATGTTTTTATGATCTCTTTCAGTTTGTTATCTAAGCCTGGAAGACCCTCTAAATTGATTGTAAACACATCAGATAAGATTTCCCGTATTTCCGATACTGTTTTCAGTACTTTTTTTTCATGGGTTCCATCTGTATGATAGGTTGAAAAAGTTCGGTTAAACAGCGAATAGCGGTTATAGTTTCTTTTGATAGAAGCGGTAAGGTCTTTTTTAAAATGTGAATCGGGATGTGTGGAGGTGTACCAGTTTCCCACTTCAAAATCTGATATATCTTGTTCTGACAAATCGAAGCAGTACAATGTACGCCATTTCTTGTAGAAATATTCTTGCAGTATATAGCCGTATTTCTTGTCTGCTATCAGCCGGTAATCACCTGATGGGGTAGTTTGTACCTTGTTGGTTTCTAACGTTAGTGGGATACATGGAGCGTCTCCTCCAAAGCCCACATCGGACACATAGGTAATGCCGTTTATCTCAACTAATAACAGCATATGCGTACGGCGCATGAACCCTTTTCCTCTTTCCATCACCCTGCCGGTGATACCCCTGACATTGAAATGTAATGATCTCAACACATTTAAAAACAACATATTCTGTTCGTAGCAATAGCCGCCTCGCCTTTCAACAACCATCTTATTGTACAAAGTATCGGTATCTAAAAGTACCGGTATGTTCAACAAAGGAAACAGATTTTCAAAAGGGAAGGTGAATGCATGACTGCGCTGCAATACTGAAAGTAATTCCCGGTTAGGCGTTGCTGAGGCAACAGCATTAGTTCGTGTAAAATAATGGTGCAGCTGTGTAGGCGACATAATCAGATATATGTATCAATTTAAGTTTTCAAAGATATGCAAGATCAGGCAGAAACAAATATGGCCGGGTACAACTGATTTCTGCCTCTCACCTAAAAAGAAATCATTTTTCACTATAAAAACTTTTGATGATGCGTACTGAATAGTAACAAGAGCCTGATGTATCTGAAAATTATCTGGTTTTTACGCGTCGTAGTGATAGTAAGGCCTCATCTCATTTAGTAATTTATTTTCCGTAAAATATTCTTGAAAGTCAATCAGATAGATACATTTTCTGATTACTTTCTTGTTTTTAGAAAGTATTTCAGATCACTTAAAAATTTTACGCTCTTAGGACAAGACAAATATCCTGTTTTTTAGTCAGTCTTTTTATCAGTCATTTGTGATTTTTAGTCAATTTTTTTAAAATACTTGCTAACTGAATGCACTGATACATAGGGCATAATAAATTATTTTCGTTTTAGGTGGTTAGATTTTTAGGGGAAACACCAGCAAGAAAAAATTTTTAACAAACTGTGATTTTTTATACCTTTCTGCGAATAATATAGTAACGATTACTAATATGCCAGTGGAAAAGGATAATTTTATTGCAGTCATCAAAGACAATCAAAGCCTGATCTTTAAAATATGTTATTCCTATTGTTCAAACCCTGAAGACAGAAAAGACTTACAGCAAGAAATTATAATTCAGCTATGGAATTCTTTTACAAAATTTGACGGACGTGTTAAGATTTCGACATGGATTTACCGTATCGCTTTGAATACCGCAATATCATTTTATCGGAAAGACCGCAAAAACAAAGAGAAAATTGTCAGTATGGATACATCCTTAATCTCATTGCCAGTCTTTGGACCAAATGTGGAACAAGATGAAAGGATTACTTTGTTATACAAGTATATAGAAAATTTGAATGAGATAGACAAAGCGCTGATCCTACTCCTTTTGGAAGATAAAAGCTACAGGGAAATAGCAGACATACTTGGGATTACACTAACTAACGTAGCTACCAAAATTAGTCGTGTTAAGAAAAATCTGAAAAAACAATTTAATAATAATTAAAACGTAAGATCATGGAATTAAACGATTTAAAAGATATTTGGATGCAATATGACAAAAGATTGAAAAGCTCCTTGAAACTGAATGAAGAACTTCTAAGGTTGATAAATTTAGAAAAACATAACCGGGCTTTGAGAAAACCATTGAGGCTTGAACTGTTGAATATGATGATACAGATAGGTATGATTGGTCTGACTATCTATTTCGTGATTCAACTATCAACCGAAAGATTTTATTTGATTACCGGAGCGATAGCTTGTGTAATGTGTACTATAAGCTTAATCTTTTCAGCTACTAAAGTGTCCCGTTTGTATGATCTTGCTTACTATCATTTGAGTATTATGCAATTTCAAAAAGAATTTATACAATTAAAAATATTTATTATGCGTCTTAGAAAGATAGAGTACAATATAGCTTCAATAATTGGGATTACTCTTTTACCTTTACTAGTAAAGGCAACTACAGGTATTGACCTTTTAGGACACTTAACGGTTTTAATTCCAGCATTGGTTTTTGTACTTGGATCAGGTTATTCCATAGGCGTTTGGCTAAACCTGATCGTGTATGATAAAAGTTTAAAAGATGCAGAAATGTTTCTCAGCCTGCTTAATAAATTCAGTAATGAAGAATGACAGCCGGTTTCATACACATATCCGAGTTCAATAATATCTCTCATAAACAAGAATAAAGCTTCTATGCGGACAAGTGCAGGGGAGTCAGAGCCAACAAATTGGTAAACGAAAAAACTATTTTAAAGGTTATGCGGTCAGTCTTGTCAATAAATATAAAATTTTCATCATCTGTTGTATAAGTAAATTATTAGTTCGTTTACTGTTCTGTATCTTCTCTATGGATAGTGAGGGCGCATTTAGCAATTACTTTACACTGTCTGTCATTAATTGATGTTGGGGTTTTATCAATCTAATCCAATGATAATTCACTGAGTTTTTTGCGGTAGGTTGCAAACACATTGGCTCGCGAAATGTATCCCATATATTTTCCATTCTGAAGCACTACTATATTGTATTTATCGGAGGCCTGAAACTTTTCGGCTACCTTATCCATAGGATCATCAGGATGGATAATATGTTCGGGAAATACCATGATCTTTTCCAAAGTAGTAGGATACAGCTCACGGTCGAACATGATGGTTCGTATATCATCTAATAGTATATGTCCTTTAAACATATCGTCTTCATTTACCACCGGAAATATATTGCGTTTCGACTGGCTGATGATTTTCACTAAGTCGCCCAATGTTTGTCGGGGATGCACTTTATAAAAGTTGTCTTCTACCAGGGCTCGTACTTCCATCATATCCAGCACACTCTGATCTTTGTTATGGGTTACAAGTTCTCTTCGGTTAGCCAATTGATGTGTATAAATTGAATTGGGTGTGAACACTTTTACCGTAACGAAAGAGATGGTGGAGACGATCATCAACGGGATGAAAAGGCTATAGCCTCCGGTAATTTCTGCTATCAGAAAAATACCCGTGAGTGGTGCGTGCATGATACCGGCCACCATACCCGCCATACCTACTACGGCAAATTTACTGACAGGCAGCTCGGCTATACCTGTTTCGTTGATGGCCGTAACGTAGAACAAGCCTAAGAAAGCGCCTAAGAACAAGGCGGGTGCAAACACACCTCCTACTCCACCTGCCGTAAACGTAAAAGAAGTAGCAAAGGCTTTAGTCAAGAGTACTGCAACAAAAAGCAAAAAAATCACCCAGATATTATCCTGTAGGCTAAAAAATATACTGTGGTTGTACAGCGAACTGAAATCGCCGCGCAGGCTCAGATTGATCGCATCGTATCCTTCGCCGTATAAAGCAGGAAAGAAAAAGATCAACAGTCCCAACAACAGACCGCTGATCAGAAAACGGTGAAGCCAGTTGGTGTATCTGGTCTCAAAATAAGACTCAACAGCTATAAATATCTTGGTGAAATAAGTTGACAGCAAGCCGGCCAACACCCCTAATCCTATGTAAAAGATAGTGTTGGATGGATCGAATGAAGAAGGCATAGTTACCGGATACATCACCGCTTGTCCTAACATAAAATAAGAAGTCAGTACTGCGGTAACTGTTGCGATAAGCAGAGGGATAAGTGAAGCTGCTGTGAGCTCTATCATGATCACTTCAAGGGCAAACACTATGGCAGCAATAGGAGCCTGAAAGATAGATGCTACCGCTGCGGCACTGGCAAGCCCTATCATCAGTATGATTTGCCGGTGATTAAGCCGTAAAAACTGACCTATGTTGGAACCTATGGCAGCTCCGGTAGAAACGGTAGGACCTTCCAAACCTACCGAACCACCAAAACCTACTGTGAGAGCACTTGATATGATAGCTGAAAAGGTGTTGTGAAAACGTATCAGCCCTTTTTTACGGCTAATGGCATACAACACACCTGGAATACCATGACCGGGCTCTTTGCGGATGATGTATCGCATGAACAATACGGCTAAAAGGATGCCGACCGAAGGATACAAAAAGTAAAGATAATTTTCATACTGATGGGCTGAGCTTCGGATAAGCAATAGCTGTATATAATGTGCCGATTTTTTGATCACTACTGCTGAAATACCGGCAGCAATACCTACTATTACACTGAGTACGTAAATATATTGCCTGTCGGAGATGTACCGGACACGCCATGTCATCAGTTGTTCGAATATTTTTTTAAACCACCACATTTTCTAATACAGCTTGGCTAACAAATGCGAAAATATAAAATGTAAGCCGACAGTCCTATTTTTAATAGTATATTATCCGGCTACTTTAAAGACCAACGCACATTTAGCAGTAGCCTTTTCCTTGATTTCAGAGGTGAAATAAGTTGACCAGCTTACCGCTTCCAATAGTTCAAGACATCTGGCATGGTTGCCTTTTTCACGATATAATTCAGCAATAAAAGTTCTTGTAGCTGCCTTATCTTCTTGTATTCTAAGCAGTTCGATCAGACGGATAATATTAGCCACATAATTTGTATGCCGTTTTCTAAATTGCTTCAGCCGTTGTCTGTGGTTTATTATCTCCTGTACGTATGCAAAAGGATGTAGGAGGTGAAATGCTGCCCGTAAATGATGGTTTCTGACTAAATCGTTATACGTCCATAACAATAGCTTCCGAAGGTATATCTCCTGTTCGTTGGTATAAGGCTTCATCACTGCCAACAAATTAGTCAACCGCCCGATCAACGCTAAAATACCTTCGGTTTTCTGGAGATCAGCTCCAAACATATACCAGGATTGAAACGGATAGGTTAACTCCATATCCTGTATTTGTTCGGGTGGCAGCAAGTTAATACTGTTAGTCAGCCAGAAAGGATGCGCACAAGAAGGACATATTACCAACTGATGATCAGTGGCTACCACACCATCACATATC
Organism: Bacteroidales bacterium; assembly: GCA_023229245.1. Taxonomy (GTDB): domain Bacteria; phylum Bacteroidota; class Bacteroidia; order Bacteroidales; family F082; genus JALNZU01. The sequence goes on from JALNZU010000042.1 coordinate 8,116, forward strand.
ATTTTCCCGTCAGAATAGAGCTCAGTGTATGAGATCGCATCATTTTTCAGCCTTCTCCAAACTATTTCGGACTTGCATTGCGGACAATGAAACACAAACAGATCAAATGCAGACATTGGGTAAATAGGTCAATATTTATGATTTAATGGATTGTATCAGCTCTTGAGCAAGATATACAAATTTATCCACATCCTTTTCCTCTGTATCGAACGAGCACATCAGCCTGACTTCCATGCTTTCTTCATCCCATACATGAAAGAAATAGTGCTTTTGAAGCGGTTGTATAAGCTTTTCGGGCATGATGGCAAACACTGCATTGGCTTCCACCTCTCTGCTTAGCCTGATACCTTTAACCGTTGAGAGGCGCTCACCTAATAACTTGGCCATCCGATTGGCGTGCATGGCATTATTTTTCCATACTTCTTGCTCTATATAAGCTTGGAACTGAGCTAATATGAAACGCATTTTACTGGCTAACTGCATACCCTGCTTGCGGTTGTATTCAAATCCTTCGGCTAACCGGGAGTTTGTAAATACTACTGCCTCACCCATCATCAGTCCGTTTTTTGTACCTCCAAACGACAGCACATCTACGCCTGTATCCCTTACCAATTCGGTAAAGCTACAATTCAGGGCTACGGCAGCATTGGCTATGCGTGCTCCGTCCATATGCAGATACATCTGGTGCTGATGGGCAAATCCGGCTAAGGCTCGTATCTCGTCAAGGGTATACACACCACCTAACTCAGTTGTTTGTGAGATACTGATAAGCTTAGGTTGCACATGATGCTGAAAACCCCGGCTGTTCAAAAAAGGGTTGATTTGTTGAGGATAAATTTTCCCGTCCGGACAATAAACCGTTTGAAGCTTGATCCTGCCTATATTTTCAGGTGCACCGGCTTCATCCACGTTCAAATGAGCTGAATGAGGAGTGATAACCGATTCCCAAGGGCGAAGCAGTTGTCTGATGGCTAACACATTAGCACCTGTCCCGTTCCAGACAAAATAGCTTCGGCTGTCTTCGCCAAAATGTTGCTGAAATAATTGTTGCACGTATTGCTCCAAGGGATCATCCTCACCATACGCAGGATGATGCTGCTGATTGATACGTATCAGGGCTTCCATGATCTCGGGTGAAACACCTGACCAGTTATCGCTGGCAAAACCTTTAGAGAAACTTGGTGTATAGTTCATTGTAATACTCATTTTTAAATAAATCAGAAATCGGGTGCTTGTGTTTTAACTAACTCTTTAGTAGAGAGCAGTCCGCAAGCGGCTAATATATCTTCACCGCGCGAGGCACGTATAGTGGTACGAAAGCCTTTACTCACCAAGCCTTCCCTAAACTGTTGAATACGCTCTTCGGATGCGCTTGCAAGCGGACTGTTAGGGATAGGGTGGAAGCGGATCAGGTTGATGCGGCATCGCATTCCGTGTAGCAGACGGCTGATGCCTTGTATGTGTCTATTGCTGTCGTTGAAATCTTTGAACATAATGTATTCAAACGACAGGCGACGTTGCTTGCCAAGATCATAACGGCGTAGAAGATCAACTACAGCCTGTATGGGATATACATTTTCTATGGGCATGATTTTTTTACGCTCTGCATGAAATGGGGTGTGCATACTGACAGCAAGGTGACAAGATGAATTTTCTATAAAGGTTTTCATAGCTGGGATGATCCCGATAGTTGATACTGTGATGCGTTTTGGACTCCATCCGTACCCCCAGTCGGCTGTGAGTATTTCACAGCTTTTCATCACGTTTTCAAGATTATCGAAAGGCTCGCCCATACCCATAAACACTATGTTCGACAGTGTTTCACGTTCGGGCAGGCTGCGTATCTGATGGATGATCTCGCCTGTGCTGAGTTGCCCTTGAAAACCTTGTTTCCCTGTCATGCAAAACAAACAGCCCATCTTACACCCTACTTGTGATGACACACAAAGGGTAGCTCTTTTCCCTTCAGGTATATAGGCCGTCTCAATGAATGTGTGACCAGTTGAAGGATACAGATATTTTTTGGTGCCATCCACCGATGTTTGAACTTTGACAGCAGTTGACAGCTCAATACTATAGCCTTGTGCCAATTGATGCCGTAGTGATTTGGGAAGATTGGTCATCGCATCGAATTGGGTAATATGCTTTTTATAAATCCACTCGGCTATCTGACGAGCTGTAAACGCTGGTGCACCTAATGAAGCAACAATTTCTTCTATCTCTGCTAATGTCTTTCCGAAAAGTGAAGGATTTTTCATGCTCGTTTATCAAAAATATATCTCCGACATGATTTTGTCAATTGGTATTTCTTTTTCGATCAGTATATCACGTACTTCTACAACCATTTCGGCGCTCCCACATAAATAATAAGTTTGATCTTTTGATAGGCGGTCTTGCTCTTGCATCCATTGTGTAAGTCGTCCGTGGTAAAGTCCTTCTGCATGTTCTCCCGAGCAGCAGCGTATATAATTTTCTCCGAAAGTGGATAAAAATTCGTTTTGAAAATAAAAGCTGTCGGCTGATCGTCCTCCATGAATCACTGTCTTGCCGTTTGCCATGCCCGATCGCATCATTGACCGAAAAGGAGCTATGCCTGTTCCTGCGGCTATCCACCATGCCGGCTGATCGTCTCCCAGAAAAGCACCAAACGGAGTTGAGATCCAAACGGGATCGCCTTGTGAGAGCTGTGCTAATTTGGGTGTAAGAAGGCCATCGGATTTAAGGTTGAATAAAACGCTAAGCTTTTCGTCCTGCTCTCCGCTACAGATACTATATAAACGGGGTGGGACAGATAGGTCGGTACTGATAGCAACAACCTGACCGGGCAGAAAATCAGCGGTTCGTAGAAAATGTAGCATGTACACTCCTTTACGCAAAAGCTCTATATGAGTGACGATTTGTTTTGATAAAGGCAGCTTTTCAATAAAATCGACAAGCCCGGCATCCATGATCAGTGTATTTCGCACAAAAGTACGCTTTTCTCTGATGGGATATCAGAATCCTCTTCCAAAGATTTCCCAGAACTGATGTTCTAACTCTTTCCATCGCAACACTGTAGCACCATAAAAAGCATGCGTATAATCGTTCAATTTAGTTTGTGCTTCAGCTTGCTTGTCTGACGAGAGCATTTCTTTGATTTGTTTTTCAAGCTCCGGCATTTCTTCTATGGCTTTCTTTTCAAACAGTTCTAAATTTTGTAGTATAGTTTTGTGGGTTCTACCCCAGCTCAGGGTTGCTAATTTATTGGCTTTACGATATTTCCATAGTGCAGCATCTTCGTTATAGCGTTTTTGACCGCAATATTCAAAGTCGTGGGGCAAGCGAGTTGATCCGGTAAAGATAGGGATGCGTGGACTTTCAGCCGGGTTATCGAACGAGAACCACGATATCCCACCTATCTCGTCGGGCAGCCAGTCGCGTAACTGCATGATATGTGAGTAGGAGCACCAGGAGACAGCCACTGTACGTTGAAATTCAACCGTACCAGGTGCGATGAAATTTAATGTGTTACGCATATCGGTTGTCAGCCACGGATTAGCTACAGGACTAACCAAAGTGTCGCTGCCAATAGGTTTACGGTTTTCGTCAAATAAAGTTTTAATATATCGGACGTTTTGGGTCATATCATATTCTGTTCCTTCATAGGTTTCACGATACAGCTCCGTCACTTTTTGCAGGCTAACTTTTTGATCGGGCTTAACCGAAAAGGGCAGCTCTTCCATATCCATTGTCAATCCTAACGAAGGTGCTAACGCATTGAGTATAAAGAACTCTCGTATTTTATATGGTTTTTCTTGATTGGCATATGCTTTCCAGAATTTAAATGGTTCATTCCCATCCCATAATCCGAATTCTAATGCTACTGATTCCACATTATCCGAGGCCATGAAATAGTCTGGTTTGCTCCGGTCTATTATGCTGATACGAGCTATATTGGCTGATACGCCTACATGATCGTCGGGAATCCGTTGTGCAGCCCATACTCCTCCAATTTTTTCAGGGCCTTCACCTACTATTTCCATCTGCCATACCTCATGTTTGTCGGCTATAGTGATGCATTCGCCCCAGTCGCCATAGCCGTATTCTCCTATCAGTTTACCTATCAGCTGTATGGCATCTCTGGCGTTGTCGCATCGCTGCAATGCAATCCGTTGCAGCTCTTCTATCTGGAACATCCCATTTTTATTGACTAAGGTATCCGGTCCTACGAAAGTAGTCTCACCAATGGCTAGTTGTTTCTCATTCATGCTGGGATAAGCGGTGTTGAGGTAGGCAAAGGTGTGTTGTGCCTGAGGGATGGTACCGGCTAGTTTAAGTTTGCGTGTATCCCAAGGCGTCTCGGTATGTAGGTTCCCTTTGTACACTTTATGGGTTGCAGTATCTTCGTGATCCTGAGCTGGCTCTATGCGTAGCCATGTGCGATAGTTTCCGTCGCATGTGTGCGAGGTGATCACCGATCCGTCAACCGAAGCTTTTTTCCCAACCATGATGCTGGTACAACTCTCGCCGAACCAAGGATCGCTTTTTTCCGGTTGAGCCAGAAGACCAGCTTGTATAGCTATTATCCAACAGAAAAGCAGCAAAATGTTCTTCATATGCATGAAATTTTTTGTTTAAGCCGCCTAAACTACGAATTAAAGCAGCTAAGAGCTGCATCATAATCAGTAAAAGGTAGCTCTTATGCTATAAATGGTTGGAGAATAGGATGTAGGTATGATGCCAATATGTGCTATACGATAAGAGATCATATGATTAAAAATGTATTTACTAGTTCATCTCCTATGTAGATGGAAATATGCAATAATTGGTTAAACTCAAATTATGCAATTATCTAATATATATTTAGGTTAGTCCTTATAAAGGTAATAATAAAAAATTGGAATAAGATATAAACTGACAAGTGTACCAATGGTCAAACCTCCAATTACCGATAACGCCAATGGAAGTTGAAGATCAGAGCCCATTCCTTTAATAAATAGTAATGGCACTAATGCCAAAATTGTAGTCAAGCTTGTCATCATAATCGGTTTAAACCTCCTTTTACCACTTTCGAGTATTGCGTCTTTAATTTTGTATCCTTGCTTGCGTAATCTATTGATGGTATCAATTTTAAGTATGGAATCATTGATTGTTATTCCGCTCACTACAATAATACCAATCATAGACATGATATTAAGTGAGTTATTGAATATCCATAATAACAATAAAGCTCCTGCCGTCGAAAAAACAAGTTCAGAAAGAACAATCAATGGTTGTGATAATGATTCAAACTGGGCTGTAAGGATAAAAAATAATAACAGAAAAGAAATCAATAAAACAATTAATAGTTCATTAAGAATATCTAATCCGTCAAACAATGCACCATGCCATGTTAAACGCAGGTCTTTGCTAAGTTCATCAAATGCTGTATTAGCGGTGTTGATAAGTTGTCGGAAATCTGAATAATCAGCATCAAAATCAATGGCAACATACTCACCATGTCTGTCTGCCATTATAGATTTAAGTTCAGTTTCCTTTTTATACTCCAATATTGCAGATAGTGGTATTTGCCGGCCTTGTTTGTTTGTTACAAAAGCTGAGGCTATTTTATCGGTGAAAGCTCCTGATGTGGATGCAAATACTATGGGTAGTGCGTTTCCGGCTTCTTTAATCGTGCTGATGTGTTTTTTGCCGAAAAGCAGCTCAAGTTGCGAAATAAGTGCTTCAAAATCAACATCGTAAAGCGCTATCTTCGCAAAATCAGGATAAATAGCGATTATTGTACCAATATTTACTTTGACTTGATTACGGAAAGGTATTTTATCAGCAGATGATGCGATGTAGTTAACATCTGTTATTCCCAATGGTTTTTCTTCAAGCGGTCGGAATCTGGCAGTGAGCGATGTCGGGTTTTGTGAAAACACCATATCGAAAATATTCTCTGACGGCTTAAAAGTCAGATCGGCCAAAGGATAGCTTTCTTTGAAGATAGTAACTAATTCATCTATAATAGCTGGGAGATCAGTAGCTTCAGCAAGACGGAAATAGATCTCGGATTCGTTTTGTTTTGGTCGTATCCCTTTTAAAAACACAAATTGTTGTGTGCCAATAAACATTTCATGGTTAATTACAGGAGTCTGTAAATTACTGACTAAATTAATTGTTCGTTCCTTGTTTTCAAAAATAGTGATAGGCTCATTCCAATCAATTTTTACTATGACTTCGGTTTGTGTGACACGTGGGAATGTTTCTTTGTTGATACCAAAAAAGGTAAAATAGCCTAGAGGGATGGCACTTGCAAATAGGAATACTGTGAGTAGGCGGTTATTCATCACTAGCACAAGTATGTACTCATACCATTTTTCTACAGATCTTTCGGAGGTTGTTTGGGTAGTTTGCCCTTTATAAACTGCTCTATAAAGCACTGGTAGAACCATTATTGATATAAGCAATGAGCTTGTGAGGCTTAGAGTAACAGCTATGGCTTGCTCGTAAAACAATTCGCCGGCTATACCACTCAGAAAGACTAAGGGAATAAAAACAGCGCATGTAGTTAAAGTTGAACTAATTAATGGGCGAATTACTTCATTTGTTCCACTAACACAGGCCTCATCAACTGTGGAGCCTCTTTCTCGCCATTGATTAATATTGTCAGTTACAATGATAGAGTTATCAATCATCATACCTACGCCTAAAATCAAGCCGGCTAATGAAATGGTGTTGATAGAGACGCCTGCAAGAAACAGAAAAAAAACTGCGACTATCAATGACACAGGCAGAGTTAGAGCAATAAGCACAGGTTGTTTTCTGCTTCGCATAAACCCAAAAACAATTACAACAGAAAAAACTATCCCTAATAATAATGATTGTTGCAGGTTCTCAAGCGATACTTTTAAAAGTGTTGCCTGATTGCGCCCAATTTCAAATTGCAAATCAGGGTGTTCGTCGGTTAACTCGGCTATAACTGACTTTACCTGTGCTTGCATCTCCTGCATGCGTGCATCAGCTTGCTTGTAAACAGTCATTGTAATTGATTGGTTACCCATAAATATGTTGAAGCCTTCTTTGTTTTTGGGTTGGCGGTTAATCTGAACAAACTCGCTGAGCGAATAATGCCGGTTGTTTTTGACAAGCAATAATTCTTTGATATCGTCTGCATTGCGGATTGTGTTTCCAATTCGTACATGGTATTGGTATTGACCATCTTGTATGAGCAGGCTGCCAATAGTTATATTGTTGATTTCAAGTGTTGTGGCTATATCTTCGTGGGAAACACCAACGGCCTTCATTTTGCTTTCGTTAGTATAAAGAGCTATTTCAGCTTGCTCTAAGCCATTGATATCAACAAATGACACATCTGTTAATTGCTCCAATCGACGCTTTATTATTTGTACTGCAAATTCACTTAGCTCAAGAAAGCCATCAGTTTTTTCAGTAATTTGTTTTGTCGGAGTAATATGAAGGTAGAAAACCGGAATATCTGTTGGGCTTGATTTTAGGACAACCGGCCTTTCCATGTCGGGTGGCAGGTGGTTAGCAAAGGCATCAACTATCTCATTTGTTTCAAGATAAGCATATTGTATTTGCGTTCCATGTTTAAATCGCAGGTTTATGGTTGCACTGCCGTCCCTGGTAGTGCTTTCGATTGTATGCAGGCTGTTGAGTTGCGCCAATTGAGTTCTTATAGGTGCAACAACACTGTTTTCTAAACGACGGGCATCAATATCAGCTTGTTGCAGGTGAATTGTTATCTCAGGCACATCCAACTCAGGTAGAAGCGATACAGGCATATTAAAAACTGCCACTATGCCCATTACAATGATGGCAATGAGTGAGGCCAAAACTCCAACCGGACGTTTGATGAGAAATTCTACCACAGCTTATTCCTTATTCACAACCTTTATTCTTGCATCATGTGCCAGATTCAGGTTACCGGATATAACAATACTGTCATTCATAGACAAACCATCGGCTATAGCCAAATGAGAACTGTTTTGATAGGCTATTTTCACATAATTCCATTTAGCCTGGCCGTTCTCAACAGTGAAAACAACATCGCGGTTGTTACGTACCACAAGCGCTTGCTTAGGAATAATGAGTTGGTTTGGGACCAACTCTTCAACGATCACATTAGCATTCATTCCATCAACCAATCGGATACCAGTATTTGAATATCCTTGCTTTATTTCTGCTGTAACCTGCATAAGTCCTTGTCTGTCAACAGAGAAATTGATCTCGTTAAGTTCTGCTATCAACCATTCATTGTCATTGATTATTGGTTTTACACGAACATAGGAAGCTTTTTTCAGCCTGTCAATTTCAGTTTCAATGATAGAAAACTTAACTACAAAAGCTTCTTCATTGATGAGTGTACAAAAGACTTCACCAGCCGAAATATGATTGAAAGCTTGTGTGCTAATACCTGCAATCCTGCCTGTAAAAGGAGCAAAAAGTTTAGTGTCATTGAGTGCAAGTGATGCTTGTTCTACCTGAAGGACGGCAGCATTATAGCCTGCTTGTGTTTTTAAATTTGAGAGTAATTCAGGCTCAATGGTAGTTGTATCATACCCTAAGCCATTCGAATAGCCTAACAATATTGACTGCAACTCTGTGCGGGCAGAGTTGAATGTTTCATTGGCAAGGGCCATTTGATTTTGTTGCCGGACATCTTCAAGCGTTGCCAGGAGTTGTCCTTTTTCAACTTCATCTCCATTGCGTACACCGATTGATTGAATAGTACCTGATGTAGCAAAGTGAAGGCTTGCTTTTTTAGTGGCATGTATTGTGCCATTTACCGGCATTTGTAGCGGAAAGTTGCCAAATACTACAGGTATTGCACTCACTTGTAAACCCTCTTTTTCTGATATGAGCTGTTGCATATCCTCCACAACTGGCTTGGGTGGTGAATGTTCACATCCTATGAACACAACCAATACAATTAGTAAGAAAAAGTTGTAGCGCATAGTATCTTACTTTATATTAATTTATACAAATATACTTTTTTACTAACTTCTGTAATAAGAAATTGAATAAAAAGAAGAAAAAACATTACAAACAGTAGAGCAGGGAAGGCACTAGTTTTAAATGATAATTTTGCTTGTTTCATCGCATAAAGATTTACGTTAAAAACCGATTCATCTATCAACCAACATCTTCACCATTTTTCCGGCCGGAAAATTAACATTGCAAAAAGCAATGAAATTGTTTGTTAGTTGTATTAGACAAAACAAGCCTAAAAAAACGATAAAACAAAACTATTTTAATGTTAAAATATGTTAATTGTATGAAAGTTATTTTTTTATTTATTGTTTGAACAACAATACCTTATTCTTTTTTGATCACCCACCCTTTGAAAACCTCTCAATCAATTTGTTTTTGTCAGTATAAAGCATATTTTTGTTAAAAAGTCTAACAGACCTATGTTGAAGAAAAACACATTTTGGTCATTATGATATCTGCAATGTTTTCAATCACAGATAGGCTCCTGTTACTCTTATTATCTGGTAACCTTGACTCTACTAACACATTACCTTCTATGTGTGTAGGTTGCTTATGATCTAACCTAGATTTGAATTTTGTTGTGTAATCAGGTTGTTCTGCTTCTTATTACTTTGAAAAATAATTTGTTCCATTGTGTCCATCCCTGACTAAGTGGAAAGAAATGTTTAATTCTTCCAGTTTCATTCAAACAAAATATGAAATACTCTTGCCGTCTTTCATGTGGAAAACCTAAGTAATTGTTATCTATGTTAAGTACTCGAATTTTAAAATCGTTTTCAATTCTTACAATTGATAGTGAGTCATTAAAAGAAGTGTAAAAATTTATATTGTTCAGGATCTCATTTCCCCAATAAAATTCAATATCTGACAAGAAGTCTGATAAGCAATTATGACAACTTTTTGCTGGTAGATACATAAACCAAGTATTTTTGCCTTCAGATAAATCAGAAATCGAAAATATAGAATTGGTTTTAGTTGAAAATTTTAATGAATCTATTATTTCAATATTCTGTGATTCAAGCAGCTGAATAATTAAATCCCGTATAGCATAGTCTTGCACCGGCACTATTTTCTCAATAGTTGGCCTATTTTTTTTGGAATAAAGTGCCGAAATAGCATAAATATTGACTAATAAAATTGCTAAGAAGAATAGATTTCTTGCTAAATCACTTTTCATTTCAAACTTTTATTTAAATCCCATATATATAAAACAGCATCTTCCATTGACCAGTCAAATAACATTAATTTATTTCGTTTCTCGTCTATTGTGAAACCATAAGCAAGATACGGGAGCTTTAAATTATATTTTATTTCTCCGTTTTTATTAAAAATATACAGAAAGCTAACAGTTGAAGCTGATTTTGTTCTGGTTTCGTCTCGGCTTAGACCTAAAAACAGGGCATAAATATTATCTTCACCTGCAAACATATCATAATAATATTCTTTGTTCTTCTGATTGAATGGATTATTTGCATCTAGAAAGTTTGGTGGATTATCTTTGGTTTTTTTTATGATTGACAGTTTTGGAATGCCGTTGGGATCAAAAACATCTATACGAGGGAAGAATGTCATAGCGGAATAGAGTAAACCGTCTTGAAAACTGGAATTGGCATGATATGCCAGCTTTTTATTTTCCGGATGCACTAATTCATTTAATTGTGGAAACATTCCAAACCAATTTAATTCGCTTGTTGAGCTTTTAAAGTATCTCCCTTCCGAATACATATCGCTTCTGCCTATTCCGTTCGCAGAATCAATAAAGAAGTATTCAGGCAGGGTTTGGACAAATAATGGAAGTGATGTTTTTGTGATGATAAAGCTATCATCTGAAACATGCATGGCCTTTTCTAGGTCAATAAAATACCCGTTAAATGTACTGGCATCATAAACCCACATTTGTATGGACCCATCTTCACCATAAGAATATTGGTCTTTGTATCTCAATGATTGAAACTCCCCGGGACCCATGCCTTTTCTTCCAAACGCACCGATTTTATTGAATGATCCATCAAAAACAATAAAGAAGTTGTCAGGCTCAGATGTTTGATGTACTATATATAGTGAGTCAACCACATAAACCTTTTGTGGGACAAGTATTTGCTCAAAAAATATAGTTTCCGCTTCTGAAATGGCAAGATTTATAGCAGGCGGAGGATTGTCGAAATAAATATGTTGCCAGTCAGTTTCAAGTTTTTTGTTAGAACAAGATATTGTCATTAAACAACTGACGATTATTAATGGAAATTTGTACATAACATTTATGTTTAATCAAATTTATTAAATCAGAATTACAATATTTACTTTAAGGTAATGATGAGGAATAGACTTTTGTTAGCTTAATCAAAGTAGATTTAATTTGATTTTCCTGTACCAGTTTCAGTTGGATTATGTCTGCAACTTCCTGAATCAGAAAAAGACTTGCATCGTTTTTTTTCACACGAACCACAATCATAAACCTCCCAGTTGTTTTCAGACTCTGTACCAGAAATCTCAAAAGTGTTATAGCAGGTTACAAGATTACCATTGCCTGGAGCAGCATAGATCAGTAAATCTGAGAGTACTAAAATATTTACTATCAACAAAACTGTAATAACTATTGTTTCAAATTTTATTTTCATTTAGATTGATTTTAAATTTACATAATTAATTATCACGTAAAGGGAAAACATAGTGTGATATAGTACATTTTCCCGAATCCCTGTACTCGTAACATTCTATTTCTTTACAGGTGCCACAGTCAAGTACTAAATATTTAGTTTCACTTGCTGTACCTGAAACTCTGAAAGTTGAATAGCAGGTGATTAATGAACCTGGGGTTTCACTTTTAGTGTTTATTGTCCAGAATAATAGTACGCATAATGTCGTTAGGAAAGCGATACTTAATCCGAGATTTAATGCATTTTCTTTTTTCATAATTAAAATGGGGTGTTTTAATGAATTAATTATTATTTTGTTTTTTAGTTTCTGAAGAGCTAGGTCGGCATCTTAAAGCATTAAAATAGGCAGAGGCCTCTTTAACAGTACAACTTCCACAAAAGTAAACATCAAATTTTAGAGGGGCTGGACCCAACTCAAGAATCTCATAACAAACTACAATATTAGGAGAGTGTTGTTCTGATTTAACAATCAATACGTTCCCAATCATTACAAATATGATCACTAGAGTTGCGCTACATAGGATTTTTGCTTGTCTCATAACATAAACTTGTTAAGTTAAAAATTTATTTATTTATCTACCAACGCGCATCCGCACTACCTTTCCAACCTAAAATCCACATCACAAAAAGTAATGAAGATGCATTGTAAGTATATTTCACAAAAGAAAGGAAAAAATCGATATAGTACAAGTATATAAATGTTAAAAAACGTTAAATGTTTTGATCTTACTACTATTTCCATGGATAGAGGTCAAAACCCCATTACAAAACAAGATTGTACTTCTATGGTTTGAGAGTTTTTGAAACAAGTGATAAAGTTATTTTGTAAGTGTTGAATGTATGCCTGCTATCGCATCTTATTGTTGAAGAAAAACTAATATGGGATTAAGGCTGCGTGCCGTTATAAACTATTCAACCCGGGAATGGTCGTCAATTCGTTGCAAAATATCTCCCGTAAGTTTGGTGTCGAAATAACTCATAGGCAATTTCATCAATTTTATAAAAAAGTCCGAAATGAGAGATATGTTTATTCTGGTACTGATGTGCAGAAGTATCTACTGTCTGATAAATTCTACCGACATGCGGCTGATGATCAATACCATCTGTGCTAAAAGCATTAGGTAAATGAAATGGATGTTTTTGTTGGCAATACCAATATCCACTATAGCCTGTGTGAGGAAAGGGAAAATGAGCTGAAACAAGCTACCTAAAACCAATCCTATAACGAGTTGCCCGAAAAAGCGCTTGTATCGCAAAAAATAACCGAATAAAAATTTAAGACTGTTGCGGTTTATTTTATCACCTTCCTGTTTGTAAAAATCCTGTGTAGGCTCTAAAAGCAATACAATGCCTTTGTCCTCACCTCTTGACCTTGTGCTGATCCAATGCTTTTTAAATTCTTCTTCTGTGTAACTAAGAAGACCACGTGCAGGGTCGGAGATGTAAACGTTGGTTTGTTTTCGGAAAATGTTCTTTTGCTTAAACTTGTAAACAACCACAAAATGCTCCTGATTCCAATGTACGATGCAAGGCAGGGGTGCTTCTTTTGCAAGCTTTTCAAAGCTTATACAGCCACCAATAGTCTTAAAGCCTATTTGTTCGGCGGCTTCGCTGATAGAAAGTAATGAAATTCCATCTCTTGCCATAAATGTCATTTCGCGCAATTTGTCAAGAGAAAACATCTTTCCGTAATAATTGGCAATGATCTTCAATGAAACCGGTCCACAGTCCATTTGATCCGGTTGGGCATGAAAAGGAAATTTATTTATCATGGTGTATTGCCAATATCATGTTCCATAATGTTCTTCTTCTTGATGGCTTTTTGTTCTTTTCCTGATTTCATCGACCATACAAATTGAAACATAACCATAAAGCTTTCAAATCTGTATATGTTTTGCTCGTAAACCTGAGAGCTCCATATTTTTTCGGTTTCCTTGTTAGGGAAAAAAGCATTCATCACACTTATATTTATTTCCCCCTGGCCTTTAAAGATTTCTTTTGCCAGATAAATCTCGTCGAGCAAAGGGCTGTTGTAATTATATCCTTGATAGTTATATTCTTTTCCCTGAATTGTAAAGGATGCACCAAAATTAAAATCAGCCGGCAGCATCATATCCAACGATATGGAAAACTGATTGCCAAAGCCATTAAAAGTTGAGTTGTTAAAGGATTGATAGAAGAAGTTGTTGAAAATTCCCATTTGAAAAGTTTGCAAAACCATGGCATAAGCTTGCAGCATGATACCGAAATTATTTTCATATGCTGTATTTATCAGCATGGTTTTTACAAGCGACCCATCGGTTGTTAGGCCGGGGCGAATCACATCGCTACGCCAGTTACTGTAACAACTTACAGAAAAAAACGTGTAGGCATTTTTCCTAAATCTATAATTGAGTTCTATTGCATCCGTTATTTCCGGTTTAAGATAGGGATTCCCCTCGCGGCTCGACAGTGAATCAGATGAAAAGTAAACAAACGGTATTAGCATTCCTGCATACGGATAGCTTAACTTCCTCAAATAGTTTATTTTAATTGTGTTTTTCGAATCCAAAGTATGCAGAACAGAAAGGTTGGGCAAGAAATAGAAATTACTGCGTTTTATACTGTCATGATTAATGTTTATATTCAGGTTTTCGGCTCTTACTCTTGCTTGCAACCCCCAATTTTTTATTTTTTGATTGATGTTTAAGTAGGCTGCATTTCGTAAGTCATTGTAGCGGAAACTTGATATCTCATTTTCTGAGAAAAACGAGTTTTCAATATACCTTTGATAAGTGTTTGTCCCTAACTCAAGTTGAGTGTATTCTGCAATGGGATATGTATAGTCTGCAATCAGGGTAAATGAATTTATTTCGTAATCGGTTTCTGTTTCCCAGGTAGTTGTTTGCCCGTTGTTATCAGTATATAAGTATTGCTTCGCATAATCTGCTTTTCTATTGCGGTTCAAAAAATAAGCATTGGCATTGATGCTTAACTCATGATCGGATTTTTCAAACAAGTGCTTGTAATAATAAGAGTAATTCTGTTGGAAATAATTGCTTTCGTCTTTTAGAAAGGAATATATATTTAAGGTGTTTCTGCCATAATATCGTTGTGTGAAATAACTCGACTTATTTACCTGTGTACCGGGTGATAGATTAATCTCAAATTTCATCAGGTTGTTTTTATTCATAAAAAAGTCTGTTGCTAAATTTATCTGATGTTCAGTATTTTTAACCTTTGCCGGATTTATAATAACAATCGTGTCAATGTAAGATTTTTTTCCTTCGTCAATTTGCCTGTAGCTGTTTCGCGAGTATTTACCATTTGAATATCTTAATGAATAAGATAGAGAAACATTAATTTTTTTCCATGTATATCCTACCTGAAATCCTGAACGATTTAGCTTGTTTTCAAGGAAATAATTAAGGTTTATAAATGCCTTAAAGCCGGTGGATTTTTCTTTTTTTGTGATGATATTGATGACTCCTCCGACTTCCGAATCATATTTTGAAGATGGGTGGGTAATTATTTCGATTTTCTCAATGCTTTCAGCAGGTATTGTCGCAAAATTTTTGTTCTTTCCCGTGTAGCTGCCATCAATTAAAACCAATGTATTTGAGCGACCAGGAATACTTATTTCTTGACTCACCTTGTCAACTTTCAATAAAGGCGTTTTTTTCGCAAGGTCTATCAGGCTCATTGAATTTGAAATCATGATTGAATCAGGAATTAATACTGTACGATCAATCATTGTTTTATACCCAATCTGATTACCTGTAATAGTAACCTCTTCCAAACGAATTATTTCTCTGGCCATATTTATTTTACCAAGACTTTTTTTTGAGTTGTCCTGAATAACAATTTTTTTACTTTTAAAGCCAACCATATCAATCACCATTAAAGCATCCTTTTCAGGCAATGGCTGAATAAAACAGAAAAAACCAGAGCTATCGGAAATGCAGCCTGAAAAAAAAGTGCCGTTTGCATTCAAAACTCTGATGGTGGCATAAGCTAACGGCTCCTGCGTAATGCTATCAATAACTGTACCTGACATTTCGCATTTAGACACCTTTTGGGCGCTGGCAAAAGTTAGTCCTATCGCCGAAAAACAAATTACTAAGGTTAGAAGCTTTATCATGGTTTTTTTAGAATGGCTTCAATTTTTTCTTCATCTCCGATTTGGTATCCATACTTTTGGAATAGCACTTTTTTATCTTTTGACAAAATGATGGTTTGAGGTATCTTTAAGTGTAAACCATTGATGTGTGAAAAATAGGATGTATCTATGCCCGGCGCATCATAAAGATAATCTGCTATATCTCCGTTTACATCAATATACAAGGGAAAGTTAAGCTCTGTTTTCTCCTTTGATTTCGATATTTGGCGGCTGTAATCTTTTCTGTATTTTCTGCTAAAAGCGATCAGCTTAACATTGTAAAGTTGTTCCCAACTTTTAATT
Organism: Bacteroidales bacterium; assembly: GCA_023229245.1. Taxonomy (GTDB): domain Bacteria; phylum Bacteroidota; class Bacteroidia; order Bacteroidales; family F082; genus JALNZU01. The sequence continues at coordinate 24,193 of JALNZU010000042.1, forward strand.
TTTATTGCTATGGCTTTAAGTTCCTTTAGGCATATTCCACACCCTGGTCCATAAATAACAAAAAGCATTGGTCCGGTTGCTTGAGCTAAATCTAGATTTGAAGTATCTCCATAAGAATCTGTAAGCATTATGCTGGTATGTTTGTCAATATTTTGGGTTGATACTCCCGTTAAAGTCGCAATGGTTATTGCCAGAATTAAAAAAATACTTTTCATGATCAATTTTTTATTGTACATAGGTTATTCCTCTTTAAGGCATATTCGTAATTTGAAATTGGTGAGCAAAGAAAGTCATAAATACAATTCTTGCAAGGAGATACTTTTGCTTTGCTTTTAAACCAGGAATTACCTGATTTCATTTCTTTGTAAACAATTTCGTAAATATTATTTTCCATAATGTTACCTAACAGCTTATCATTAAGATTTGCATAAATATCGCCTGTACTTTTTACGGAAAGCTTCCCAAAATTTAAAGGATTCATGAGCAAATTTGAGTGTATGTCATTTAAAGATAATTCTTGCCTCAAAATATCGTGTTTGTGAATAAAAACACTGTAGCCTTTTCTCCATAGCCGCAGCAACAGCAGCCACATCCAAAAATATTACAGTAGGTTGATCCGCTTCCGCCACCTGATTCACCAACTTTCAAGTGAAACATTTCGTCAGACGATAGAATATCATTTCTAACGAGATTACACAATTTAATTTTCATAATAAAAAGTTTAAGTTAATTGAGCTGCATTTATAGTGGCGTCACCCTTATCACTTACTAAATTTCGGCACCTAAAAATAGCACTTCTAAAGATACAACAAAAAGTCCCTTATATCAAGAAAAATCTATGTTATCTAATGAGCGGTACATTTTCATAAATGAGCGGTATGTTTTTGTAAATGAACGGTACTTTACTCTTTCAGATTCTTTCTGAAGACACACCACTTTCTCCTTGAAACATTCATTTCTACCCCTGTTGTGGTTTCAAAACATCTTTTTTTGCCGGAAATGTAGCTTTTAAAATATTTCAGGTTGACCATAGTGTTTCGGTTAATTCTGTAGAATCCATATCCCTCAACTTTTTCTTCAATTTCTTTGAGAAGAACAGAACAAGATATCGGCTTTTGTTCATCGTTGGTATATATTTTTGATAGGTAACCATCACACTCAACATACACAATATTTTCAATAAAAATTTGATGTACTTTTCCTTTTTCTCTTACAATTATTGTCTTGTCTTTTTGGTTGCTGTAGTCCATAATTGAATACCTGTTTAATTCACAAACCTACAATTTACTTTCAAATCACACCATTTTCCCCTTTTGAATTTTGGATTTAGGCCCGAATTGAGCGGAAATCAAGATTAAACAGTTATTTCTCGAAATTTTAGAC
>JALNZU010000074.1 GCA_023229245.1 Bacteroidales bacterium
AAAGCCTTATGTTGCCATGAATCTAAAAAGCCTGTTTTCGTTGTTGCTAATGCTTCTCTCAGCTTTCCTGATCCATGCTGCTAATCCACCTGCTCCTCAGATCACAAGGATCAGCTTCAACCCTGATACCAATGAAGAAATCACCATTGAATGGGCTCAAGGTGAAGGAGACTATACCATAATAGGGTTTAATGTGTATTTATGGAAAGAAGAAGGCGGCCTTACCAAAATCGATTCGATCATGAATCCCGATAGTCGGACCTATACCTTTGTCACATATACACAGGAACCTATGGAAAATTATATTTTCCAATTGAGTCTGCGATATACGGATACGTTTGGCATTGAAGGGGAATCAGCTATGTCGGATGATCTGTTGCAAAGTATTATAATCCATGCAGAAAATGATCCATGCACCCAACGCACAACACTATTCTTCAGAGAATATATGATTGATGCTCAGGCACCTGAATATATCATTTATTTTAAAACAGAAGGAGACCTATGGTTAGAAATTGCCAGAGTACCGTCAGATCAGCTTTCGATCCGGGAACGCATACTCACTTCAAGGCCAGGACCTGAGGGGCACTTCAACAGGAATGTATATGAATACACACATTATAATATTTTGACATCACGTACTGATATCTATTATGTAGTAGCCCATTTTCCCGAAGAAGAGCTACCGGATGCTTCTTCCAATTCCTTTGAAGTGCAGACATCAATTTATTCCCCTCCCCTGCTGCCATCTATTCAATCTGTTACAGTAGAAACTACCAATGAGGTCCGAATTTATTATGAAGCACCAGAAGCAGAACGATCTGAAGCCATGTTTTTAGTCAGAAGAACTATTGATCCTCCATCAACTGATACCCTGTTTATCCCAAGCTTATCAAATGGAGAATTAGTTTTTGTGGATACCGAGCATGTAGCTACCGACAAATATAGGTATCGTTATCAGATCGGACATATAGACTCATGTCATTTCGTATCTGTTTCCGAGCCTGAACATCCTACTATTCTTTTGCGATACGAACTAACTTCCGAATCCCGTTTGCGCTTTTATTGGAACGAATACGAAGCATGGCCTATTGAATCACAGATACTTACAAATCAAGGAAAGCCATTTAAGAGTTTCTTTGCTGGCGACTTTTCATTTGAAACCGAATTAGAGGAATTGTTGCTGCAAGAAACACCGCTGAGTCTTCAACTGAACGTCAACGGCTATGAGCCACATCAACAATCGGCATCCAATATTTTATATCTTGATTTAGAAATAGATCCGGTAATGCCTAATGCGTTTAACCCTCACAGCCAGATCATTCAAAACCGAAGTTTCAAACCTGTGCAGCTTTTACATAGCACACAATATCATTTGAAAATTTATAACCGATGGGGAGCGCTCATCTGGGAAAGCAAAAACCCGTTAGAAGGATGGGATGGCACCAACCAAGAGGGGAAGTTATATCCAGCTGACACGTATGTGTATCAGCTGCAATTTATTGGCAAGGGCGGCACTGTCCAACAAAAAAACGGTTCTGTAAGTTTAGTGTATTGAGCTATTTAATTTTTTCTCAAAATCAAGTATGTGGTATATTGCTTTTATCGGTAAACTATTCCTAAATTTGCCATTTTTATGAAAGCACCTGAGCTTAGTATCATCATTCCATGCTATAACGAAGAAAAGTCGTTAACCTCAGTATTGCGTAAGGTCTGCGACAGCCTTTTGACTAATAGCATCACGGCTGAGATCATCATTTCGGATGATGCATCAAAAGATCAAACCCTTACTAAGGCCGAAGAATTTAAAGCTACCGAGCCGGATATCCCTATATCTATCATACAAAATGAGGTCAATAAAGGGAAAGGTTTTGTGATCCGCCAGGCCATTCAACATGCAAAAGGTGATTATATACTGATACAGGATGCCGATCACGAATACGATCCTAGGGATTATCCTCGTTTGCTGGCACCCGTTCGTGATGGAATGGCCGATGTAGTCTATGGGTCTCGATTTGTAGGAGGTAACCCACATAGGATACTGTTTTTCTGGCATTCTATTGGGAATAAATTTCTGACATTTATCTCTAATATGTTCACTAACCTGAATCTGACTGATATGGAATCAGGGTACAAGTTGTTCAGGCGCGATATTATCCAAAGTATCCGGCTGAAAGAAAACCGGTTTGGATTCGAGCCCGAAGTAACAGCCAGAATATCACGCATCCACGCAATACGAATATATGAAATAGGAATTTCATACTATGGACGCACTTATGCCGAAGGCAAAAAGATTAACTGGAAAGACGGTTTCAGAGCTATTTACTGTATACTGAAATATAATATATTCGATCGGAAAGACAAGCTATAACAGCTGATTCGCTTGTATCCCTATTTGTTATTATTTATAATTAAATTATAATTCAATATATTAGATATTTCTTATAATCCTTTTGTATAGCTGCTAAAAATCATCCAACGAATTTAGAACCTAAAGAGACCAGCATACTCCGGAATCTTCGTATCAGTCCGGCAATCTATATCTAAAATTAGCACGTATCAGAACCTTCATCACTTCAGCCTTCTAGTGAGGTGTCATAGATTTTTTTAATACAAAAGTCAACTACAAGACCCAGAAAAAGATATAGTTTGTTAGTTGGTTACTTTAAGTGGCCGCTTATCGACCAGAATTATTGTCCGGTGCTCCAGAACCTTGGTCTGATATGGTTCAGAATAATCATTCATTTTTTAACCCCATCAATAGTATGGATTATACCTCCACCTATTCCTCCCCATCTTAAGTAAAGGTGTAATTTGAGTTTACCTTCAAACTCACCACTACAATATTGGGTGGGAAATCCTGAGATTTTTCCAGACTTATTAATAATTAGTGTAATACTATCGCTTTCTGCATATTGTATATTTATCTCATTTTCAATACTTCCAATTCTGATTTTCCCGGAATATAAAACCGAGTCCTGACTATAATATCCAATACTATCAATATTGAATTCTGTTAATTCAACAGTAAAATCCCAATTACCAATATAGCTATTTCTGTAGTCTTTTTGCTCTTTTCCACAGCCTAACATAAGCATGACGACCGAAAACAGTATAATAAATATACTTAAACTCCTATTTTTCATAATAAACAATGGTATTTAGTGAAAAGAATTTACATCATCATAGAATTTAGAACCATAGTTTACGCCATCATATGCCCAACCGTTACCTTGGTTTCTATTTAGTGTCTGTCTTTAATGTCCTCAATTTTTTCATTAGTCAGTCATCAATACAGTATTCAAAGGCATAAGCACGGCTATGGTATGTGATTTTAGCCTGTACTATCTGGTAAAAATGTTTTGTATATGATAATTTCAGCATTAATTCATTGTTTTAGTATAGGTTGGATACACCTATCCCATTGAAGTACATTAGAATACCTATATATGAGTATTTTTAGGCTAAAATTCTTTCTAAGGTCATCTTTGTAAGCACCCTGAAGTTATATGCAATACTACTCCAGAGCACTTTTGCCTGAAAATGTT
>JALNZU010000007.1 GCA_023229245.1 Bacteroidales bacterium
CATAGCGCTTATTATAGAAAACCCCGATTTTGAGACATTATGCTCGTTTTCGGGGTTTTGTTTCAGTAAAGATACAACTTATTTATCTATAAATCAAATATTTAATCCTTTTCTGAAAGTGCCTAAATAGTTGTCATATTTGAACTGTCAATCAATTTCAATGTGTACTTTATGCGTTTAAAAGTATTTGTTCACTTTATCAGAAATTATTTTTCAGGGAGTCTAATTCTCTTCTTTCTTTTTTGGTTGGCCTTCCACTTCCCGGTTTCCTTTGAACGGCTTTATATTCTTTCATTATCTGAATTCTTTCATATTCTTCTGTCGGAGTTAGGTCGGTCATTAGTTGGTCGACTAATTTTGCGGCTACTCTATTTGTGCTCAGTTGCTTTACCTGTACTATTTTATTCAGCTGATTTAGTTGTACTTCTATGATATCACCTATTTTTATTTCTTTAGAAGGCTTTATCGTCTGCTGATTTATTTTCACTTTTCCACCTCTGCATGCGGCACCGGCAAGGCTTCGCGTTTTAAACAAGCGCACCACCCAAAGCCATTTATCTACCCGTATAGTATCCATTATTTTTGCCGGAAATATAAAGCTAAGGGAACACCAGTAAAGGTGAACTGCTCACGTAGTTTATTCTCTAAGAAGCGTTTGTAGTTTTCTTTTACTTCATTTGGGAAATTACAAAAAAAGACAAATTGAGGGGTAGTAACTTTAAGCTGCATCATATATTTTATTTTCACCTCTCTTCCTCTCGATCCGACTGGTGGTGGTGTAGCAGCTATCAATGGCAGCATGACATCGTTAAGTACCGAAGTGGGAATCTTTCTGTTTCGGTTGTGAAACACTTCATTAGCTGTTTCAACAGCTTTAAATATCCGTTGCTTATTATGTACCGAAACAAAAATAACAGGTACATCAGTAAAGGGTGCTATCTTCTCTTTAATTTTCTTTTCATACTGTAAATGTGTGTTTGAGTCTTTCTGGATCAGGTCCCATTTATTAACTAATATTACTAATCCTTTTTTTGCTTTTACTACTAAGCGTAAAATATTGATATCCTGTGCTTCAAGGCCATCTTGAGCGTCAACCATCAGTAGGACTACATCGCTTTCTTCTATGGCACGTATAGCACGCATGACGGAATAAAACTCAATATTTTCGGTTACCTTGCTTTTCTTTCGAATGCCGGCTGTATCTACCAATATAAAATCCATTCCAAAGGCAGAATATTTACTGTGTATCGCATCGCGTGTAGTGCCTGCAACAGCTGTAACTATATTCCTTTCCTCTCCAAGCAATGTATTGATGAATGATGATTTACCCACATTAGGCCGGCCAACTACCGTAAGCCGTGCTATGTCGAGGTCTGTTTCTGTTTCTTTTTCAGGCAAAAGACGTACTACCTCATCCAATAAGTCGCCTGTACCGCTTCCACTGATAGCCGATACGGGATAAATAGCTCCCATTCCTAACGCATGAAACTCTAACGCATCGGCATGCCTGGCAGTATTATCTACTTTATTGGCTACCACTAACACAGGAGGCTTGATCTGACGCAGCAGGTTGGCAATCTCCTGATCGGATACATGCATACCGCTTACTACATCAACCAAAAAAAGGACTACATCAGCCTCTTCAATAGCCAACAGCACCTGTTTACGAATTTCGACTTCAAAAGTGTCGTCCGAGCCTACCACATAACCGCCTGTATCAATGATGGTAAACTCTCGACCATTCCAGTCAGTAGTACCATAATGACGGTCGCGGGTTACTCCTGCTGTCTCTTCTACTATAGCTTTACGTGCCTGCACCAATCTGTTAAAAAGTGTGGATTTACCAACATTCGGCCTGCCTACAATTGCAACTATACCACCCATAGTGTTTGTATTCTACTCTAATTTTTATTGATCTTATAATCCTTTATATCTTTAGTGCGTATATTGTCATACCAGGTAACCCACTAAAACCATTTCGTTTTCCTGTATTTTCCACCAATCCAATAAGCTATCCTAATGCTGCTATTCATATCCAAAGCGTTTCAATACTGTCTCATTATCGCGCCAGTCTTTCACCACCTTCACGCTTAGCTCTAAAAATATTTTTTTGCCAGTAAACTGTTCGATATCTTCGCGAGCCTGTATCCCAACCTTTTTAATAGCCAATCCTTGCTTGCCTATTAGGATAGCTTTCTGCGATTCTCTGGCCACAAAGATCAAGGCGCGTATTTTGATCAGCTTTGCACTTTCTTCATAGCTATCTACAGCTACTTCAACCGAATAAGGTATTTCTTGCTGGTAATGGATCAATATTTTCTCACGTATTATTTCCGAGACAAAAAACCGCATTGACTTATCAGTCAACTCATCTTTTGGATAATAAGCAGGTGATACGGGCAGTCGATCAACAATGCGTTCAAGCAGCCCATCAATATTAAAACCCAAAGTAGCTGAGATTGGGATCACCTCGGCTTGTGGCAGCCACGCTTCCCACTGACGGATATGCTCAACCATAAGCTCCTGCGTTGACAGATCAGACTTGTTCAACAGCACAAAGACAGGTACCTTACTGCTGCGTATCTTTTCTACTGTTTGTGTATAATCGGTTTTCTCGGTTACATCTATTACTACCATCAACAGATCGGCATCTACCAGAGCAGTATGAATAAAGCTATTCATTAGCTCGTGCATTTTGTAGGCCGGTCTTTCAATAATACCCGGTGTGTCGGAAAAAATGACCTGATACTGCTCATCATTGACTATACCCAATATCCTATGTCGGGTAGTCTGTGCTTTAGAAGTAATAATAGACAATTTCTCACCTACCAGTGCATTCATCAAGGTAGATTTTCCTACGTTGGGATGCCCGATTATATTAACAAAACCCGATTTATGGGTCATGAGTAAATAATTTAAGTAATTCGCTTGCTTTGCAAAGAAACAAAATATATCTTTGCACTCCCATTCCAAAATCAGGAATTATACTGCGGGGTGGAGCAGAGGTAGCTCGTTGGGCTCATAACCCAAAGGTCGTAGGTTCGAATCCTGCCCCCGCTACAAAATCCCCTGTAATTCAAAAAATTACAGGGGATTGTTTTTTATAGACACCTACAAAAGACGATACACAACTAATTATCTTCCTCATTCATTTTAAAATACAAACAGTTCGGTTTTCAAATCTGACAAAGTCATGGGCTACTTTCAGACTTTTGCGATCAAGCCGGTCGAAAAAAGTTCTGTCCAATAGTTCGGATATGATTTCTCTACTACTTCAGGGCGTTCAATGGTCAAGCGATTCAATTTGGCAACCAACGGAGCAAATGCCATTGCTAAACGATGATCGCCATAAGTTTGAAAGACAATACCGGTATTGGCATAATCCTCAATAAATGAAGGCGATAACTTATATTCACCTTCTTTGATCTTTTCGAATTGGCATCCTATTTTTTTCATTTCTTTTTGCAATGCCAATGTACGGTCTGATTCTTTAAACTCAAGATTACGCAAGCCAGTGAAGATAGTTTCAAATCCCAAGCCGCAGCAGACGGCTACTAATGCAGGTAACATATCGGGATAATGATGAAGATCGAAATGCAGCGGTACTCTTTTTTCAGCCGATTTGAATATCAGTATTCCATCCGGCTCTTCAAACGTACTAACACCCATATGCTTAAAAAATTCTATCATCTTTTTATCTCCCTGTAAGCTTTGGGTTGACAATCCTTTTAAAAACAACTCACCATAATGACTTAGCCCTACCAATTCATACCAGAAGGCTGCTGCACTCCAATCTGCTTCAACTGTCAGTTCGGCCTTACGGTATGGCACAGGCAACACACTGATCCTATCAGCTGATCTACTTATCTTCGCACCACAATGCTCCATCAGGCTAAGTGTCATTTCTAAATAGGGCATTGAGCTTTGAGTTCCGGTAAGCTCTAAATCTAATCCCTTTTCCCACATAGGTGCTGCCATAACTAATGAAGATGCAAACTGGCTGCTTGTATCGGTGGCAACTACTGCTCTGCCGCCTTTCAGCACTTTTCCTTTGATGAGGACGGGTGGAAACCCTGTTTCACGTGTATAGGAAATATCTGCTCCCAGACTGCGCAAACTGTCAACTAAATCGCCTATAGGCCTTGACAGCATGCGAAGAGCACCTGTTAGCAGCCATTGCCCAGGTTTTGAAGCCAGATAGCTTAACAGAAAACGATAGACCGTCCCGGCATTCCCACAGTCAATCACCATAGGAACCGAAATATCAGCACTATGACGGATCTGATCCAAAGCTTTCCGCAACAACAGTGTATCATCAGCTTCCGAAAGAAAACTAATCTTAATGGGATTGCGTGAATAAGCCCTTATCATCAAACTACGATTGCTGATACTTTTGCTGCCAGGCAGCTGAATAACAGCTTTCAAAGGTTTATTGGTTTTTCGTATCTCCATGGTATCTGTATTTAATTGACAAATAATAGTGCAAAGCCTGCTCAATCAATGTGGGATCGATGGTTTGATCAATCACTGGCTGACCCGGACTTCTCAGCAAAACAAACCGGGTCTCTTCTCCCAGATTTTTTTTGTCATGTCGCATGCGTTCCACTATATCCGGTATTGATTTGCTAGTAAACTCAAGAGGAACAAAATATTGCAAATACAGGTCCTGATAGTCTTTCAGTATCTCTTTCGATAAACCGACAACTGTTACCGAAAGCCACAATGCCACCAAAACACCTGCCGCAACAGCCTCTCCATGCGTGACAACATCAGCTTCTTCAAGGAAATAGGATTCTATGGCATGACCAGCTGTATGACCGAAGTTCAACACTTTTCGAAGCCCTTTCTCTTTAGGGTCCTGCAAAGTGATCTGCTGTTTGACATGGATGCATGCCCTAAGCAGTTCGGTAGTAATAGCAGCTATATGCTGCTTTGGAGGTAAAAAAGTAAGTAAGTCAGGATCACTGATAAGGCTGTATTTTATGATCTCGCCTAATCCTGATCGGATTTGGGGCAGCGGAAGGCTGTTTAAAAACTCAGGAAAGATCAGTATAGATTCTGCCGGGTAAAAGGTGCCGATAAGGTTTTTATACCACATGAAATCAATTGCTGTTTTTCCTCCTATCGAAGCATCTATCATGGATAACAAGCTGGTAGGTATATGGATGGTTCGTATTCCCCGTTTAAAACAAGATGCTGCAAATCCACCAATATCGCTGATCATTCCGCCACCCAGATTGATGAGCACCGCATCGCGGCCAGCCTGATGGGTAGTGAGCTGTTTCCAAATATATGAAACTGATTCAAGGGTTTTATTTATTTCGCCTGATGGAATAGTAATAGGTATCATATGAGCTGTCAACCCATCAATCTTTTCAGCAAAAACCGGATAACACCATTGTTGGGTATTGGTATCAGTCAGTATAAACACTTTGCTATCACGGCTCAATGCATCGGTCACTATTTCATTCAGCAATATGCGAGCTTGCTCTTCAAAGGCTATTTTCTCATCTTGTGTCATGGCATCCGTATGATAACAATATCGGTCAATGGATTGTTTTATAATCCTTATGACAGTGCAAGGTCGGTATTATTTTCAATAAATCCCAGTTGTGAGACAGGCCAGGTTATATTTCCTGTTTACACAGGGATTATCGGGCATAGCTCACGGCTCTTGTTTCGCGTATGACAGTAATTTTGATCTGTCCGGGATACGTCATCTCGGTTTGTATTTTTCTTGACAGGTCGAACGCTAATTTATCGGCATCTTCATCCGTCATTTTATCGGCTCCAACTATCACTCTTAGTTCGCGTCCAGCTTGTATGGCATAGGTTTTAATAACTCCATCGTATGAGAGTGCCATTTCTTCTAATTTTTTCAATCGTTGTATATATGCTTCCACCACTTCTCGCCGGGCACCCGGTCGGGCGCCAGAAATAGCATCGCATACTTGTACTATAGGAGCTATCAGGGTTTCCATTTCTATCTCATCGTGATGTGCCCCAATGGCATTACATACATCGGGTTTTTCTTTGTACTTCTCGGCTATACGCATTCCCAATATGGCATGAGGTAATTCGGCTTCGTTAGTTTCGGCTATCTTGCCTATATCATGCAATAGTCCGGCACGTTTGGCCGCCTTGGCATTCAGCCCAAGCTCTGATGCCATAGTAACACATAACTTAGCTACTTCTATGGAATGTTGTAGTAGATTTTGCCCATAAGATGAACGGTATTTCATTCGGCCTATCATTTTAATCAGCTCGATATGCATATTATGTATGCCTAAATCAATAACCGTTCGTTTCCCTGTTTCAAGTATCTCTTGTTCAATTTGTTTCTCAGTTTTTTGAACTACTTCTTCAATACGTGCCGGATGTATCCTGCCATCGCTTATGAGTTTATGCAGCGACAGTCGGGCAATTTCGCGTCTCACCGGATCGAATCCCGACAGCAATACCGCATCAGGGCTGTCGTCTATGATGATCTCTATGCCTGTGAGAGCTTCTAAAGCTCTGATATTACGCCCTTCGCGACCAATTATACGGCCTTTGATTTCATCACTTTCAATATTGAAAACAGTAACAGTATTTTCAATGGTATGCTCAGCAACGGTGCGTTGAATAGTTTCTACTATGATTTTTTTTGCTTCTTTGTTTGCTGATAGCTTAGCTTCTTCAATCACATCTTTGATATAGACCATTGCTTCTGATTTGGCCTCTTCTTTCATGCTTTCTATCAACTGTTCTTTGGCTTCCAAAGCTGAGAGGCCTGATATCAGTTCTAATTGTTTGACGTGCTGTTCTTGTTCTTTGGCTAACTCTTCTTTGATGCGGTCTATCTCTTCAAACCTTCGGGTAAGATTTTCCTGTTTATTTGCTAACTGTTGATTTTGTTGGTTGAACTCGCGTTGTTTACGGCTATAGTCTTCAAATTTTTGATTGATATTTTGTTCGCGCTGATTCAGGCGATTCTCAGCTTTCTGCATCTCTCTATTTTTTTCTGCAGTAGCTTTCTCATGTTCGGCTTTTAGCTGAAGAAATTTTTCTTTGGCTTGTAGTATTTTTTCTTTCTTAATAACCTCAGCCTTTTCTTTGGCTTCTTCAAGCATGGCGTTGCTTTTCTTAAGCATAGCCCGTCGTAGTATGGTGGTAGTCAGTAAGATACCAATACCACTTCCTACTATAAATAAGATCAAGTAGATAATCAATTCTTCCATATCGTCTTCGTTTTTATTAGATGAGAGAAATGGAAGAAGGTATAAAAAAGTACCCGTCTGTCATCAAGGAGTTAGTAAACCCCTTTACGACACGCTTTGGGTGCCTTGTCCGGCAAACTTCCACCGGCTTGACATAGTCAAGCTTCCCCTAAGGGAATGAGGCCTGTTTTTCTGACTAAGAGCGAGCCCGGTATTATTGTAATGTTGAGTTTACAATCATGTTGAATCGGACGGGTACTATCTTTTCAAAGAACGTGTTTACAATCTAAAAGCTCAATCTGTTAAATGAGCACTTAATAACTGGTCAAGAGTTTCTAACTTTTCGGTTAAGTGTATATCTCTAAAAGCTAATTCTGATTCATTTTTCAGAGAAGAGGTGGCATATTGTATGGCAACCATGGCTAACAGATCCTGCCGGTCTTTATACGCATATCGTTCGGCATACTGCTTAAGCTGCTCATTAATGGTAACGGCAACTTTACGCAGCACCTCTTCATCGCCCCGAGTGATAGTCAAACGATAAGGCCGATCTGCTATGGTGATATTTATGGTGATCTTATCCATTCTACTCTGTCAAAAATATGTAATGCTCACTTGTTGATTAAGGCTATTGACTGCTCTATACTTTGCATTAAAGCCTGAATACGTTTTCTTCCTTCTTCAATTTCTGATTTATTGCTGAACGTATCAGCAATGGTTTTTATTTCAATTTTTTCAGTTAAGATGCTATTTTCTTCTTTTAACCGTACATTTTCTTGCCTCAACCGCAAGAGTTCCTTTTCTTGAGAGTCAACTAAGGTACGAAGTCTTACATTGGCAGCTATCAGTTTCCTGAGTTTATATTCAATACCCGAAAGCAATACACTTGTATCCGACATTGCGCAACAATATTATTAACTCTCAATGTACAAAGGTACAATAATAACACTAGTGAATGCAAGATGTGTGTCATTGATTTTTATGTATCCGGCTTTTTTTATTTGCTCATAGAGCTGATATTCCTGTTGAATCGTTTTATTCTTGTGTTTAATTCGTCAAGATGACGGATAGTTCATAGCTGTTTTGTATTTTTACATACTGATAAAGAACCAATCCATGTTGGAGTTATTTCTGATTTATCTGTGGGAGCACAAATTGTTACAGCTACCTCTTTATACTACAGCTCAGGATGCTGTAGAAATTCTTTCTTCAGGGAAAAGAAATACCGATAGCGGTCCTGATTTTGTCGACGCCCGAATTAAAATAGGTGATATTGTTTGGGCAGGCAGCATCGAAATGCATATCAACGCATCCGACTGGTACAGACACGGTCATCAGTCTGATCCAGCATACAATAACGTAGTGTTGCATGTAGTGTATGAGCCTGACAAAGAAGTGGCTGATCATATGCAACGTCCTATACCTACCCTTTCGGTAAAAGACCGCTTCGATCCACAGCTTTTGCTTCGTTATCGAAGTTTTATCGACAGCCGCAGTTTCATAGCTTGTGAGAAACAGCTTGCTAGTGTACAGCGTTTCACCTGGCTTTCGTGGTTAGACCGTATGGCAAGCGAGCGACTACAGGAAAAAGTTGAAGCAGTATTGGAACATCTGAAACAATCAAGCAACGATTGGGATGAAATATTTTATCGTCAGCTTCTATCCAACTTCGGGATGAAGGTAAACGATCAGGCTTTTGCCCAGCTTGCCAGACTACTTCCTTTGCACTTATTGCTTCGACATATTAACAGGCCGGATCAGATTGAAGCTCTGCTATTTGGATTAGCCGGTTTATTAGACGCCCCATACACTGACCCTTATCCAAACAAACTGAAGCAGGAGTATTTGTTTTTAAAGCAAAAATACAGTTTAACATCTATGCCGGCCTCCCACTGGCGATTTATGCGGATGAGACCACAAAATTTCCCTACCATACGACTATCGCAGTTTGCCGCATTGATCCATAAAAACGGACGGCTATTTTCCAAAATACTGCATACCGAAACTGTTGAGAATATCATGCAGCTCTTTGAGGTGAATGCGTCAGAATACTGGGATAATCACTTTCGCTTCGATAAAATAAGCAAGGGAAAACCTAAGCATCTCGGCAAGGAAACTATAAGCGTGTTGCTAATCAATGCAGTAGTCCAGATGCTTTTTGCATACGGAATTCATACCGAAAACCGGCAATATAGCGACAACGCATTAATGCTACTCGAAAACCTTCCTCCTGAACACAATGCCGTGACACGTGGCTATGAAAAAGCCGGTTTATCCGTTACCAACGCTCTACACAGTCAGGCATTGCTGCATCTGAAAAGAAATTATTGCGATAAGAAGCGCTGTTTAGAATGCCGGATAGGTCAAATACTGATCAAAGCAAAATAAATAATATATATTACGCTCATCCTAAGCGTATTATATATTATTTTATTTGATTAGAATTTTTTTTTACACCTCCTATTCCCTATTTTTTTCATATTTGCGCGTTCGATAAAGCCATTTTTTATGACTAACTGAGTATCAAATCAAACCTAACCAAATATGAGCAACATTTTAAATTGGATTGACCAAGGGATACAATGGTATAATGATTATATAGGCGGATATCTTATATTATTTTTACTGATTCCTACAGGAGTTTGGCTTATGTTTCGGTTGAGATTTCTGAACATCCGAAAACTTGGTCATTCTATTAAGGTTGTCTCTGGCAGGTATGATGTTCAAGGCGCACAGGGCGATGTCAATCATTTCAAGGCTTTAACAACAGCTCTTTCGGCTACTGTGGGAACAGGTAACATAGTAGGGGTGGCTTTGGCTATATATCTTGGAGGTCCTGGGGCAGTTTTCTGGTTATGGGTTACCGGCTTTTTAGGCATGATCATCAAATACTCCGAAGTAACCTTAGCTCAGAAATACAGGAAATTCAACAGCGACGGGACAGTATCGGGCGGCCCTATGTATTATATGGAATACGGCTTGAAAGATAAAATAGGTAAATGGGCTAAGGTGATGGCATTGGTTTTTGCCACCGCCACTATATTTTGTTCTTTAGGTACCGGCAATATGGCACAATCCAACTCTATGTCGGATGCCTTGATGACTAGTTATGCCATACCCACCTGGGTTTCCGGCCTGCTCATCACCTTTTTGGTGTTATTGGTCATAGTGGGTGGTATCAAACGCATTGGTGATGTTACATCAGCTTTAGTTCCGTTTATGGCGATCATTTATATAGTAGCAGCCATGTTAGTATTAGTTGCAGAAGCTCCCCAATTACCGGCAGCCTTTGCACTGATCTTTAAAAGTGCTTTCACTGGTACAGCAGCAACAGGTGGATTTGTAGGTTCAACAGTTATCATGACTATGATATGGGGTATTCGGCGTGGGTTGTTTAGCAATGAAGCCGGACAAGGTTCAGCACCTATCGCTCATGCAGCTGCCCGCACCACATATCCGGCACGAGAAGGAATAGTAGCCTTGCTTGAGCCTATGATAGACACAATAATTATTTGCAGCATGACCGCACTGATGATCATAGTTACAGGTGTGTGGCAATATGCAGGAAAAGGTGTGGGAATGACTGTAGAAGCAATGAATATAGGACTGAAAATAATAGGTATTGACGGGATGGGTGGCCATATCATATCTCTAAGCTTGTTGTTATTTGCCTTTTCAACTATTATCAGCTGGTCGTATTACGGGTCGAGAGCAGTCATTTATCTGATTGGTGAAAAAGCAGTCAAACCTTTCCTCTACTTATACGGTTTGTTTGTTTTTTTTGGTGCCATCTGGGGCATAGATATCGTCTGGCATTTTGTGGATATGACAATCACTTTTATGACTATTCCGAATCTGATAGCACTACATCTACTGTTTGGGATAGTGATCAAAGAAACGCGCCATTATTTTAAAGAGATGGCTCTACTGCCTAAAAAATAAACACCTGATACTCGTGATTGATTTTCGGTACTACCTCACTACTTCTCTGCATCAAATTCCAGGGCAGCAGAGTTAACACAATAGCGAAGTCCGGTCGGATCGGGGCCATCTGTAAACACATGTCCAAGATGTCCACCACATCGAGCACATTTTATTTCGACACGTACCATCCCAAAGGTAGTATCCACAGCCTCTACAATCTTAGTTTTATCAATTGCGTCAAAAAAGCTTGGCCATCCAGAGCCTGAATCATATTTGGTCTCAGATGAGAATAGTATGGTGTTGCACCCAGCACAACGATACCGGCCCTTTTCGTGATGATCTACATATTTCCCAGTAAAAGGCGGTTCTGTACTACACTGCCTGAGTACTGAATATTTCTCAGCCCCTAACTCGGCCAACCATTCTGCTTCTGTTTTTTCCATGATCAAAAATGTTGTATCTATAAGACTGTTTGATGCTTGAAATTGTTTTTTCAAACTTCTGCTGCGGCATGAATTGTATCCACAAACAATCATTGTCGCAAGCAATAGCATGAAAGCTGTTCGCATATTCGCATCTTTAATTTTATCTATCAGATAAACAATACAACTTCCAAAATGTTTGCAGTAGATGGTTAGTGAGCTATGTGATAATTTCTGATCTGCCAAAAAAAATCGATCTCAGATATATTTTTTTGGCTACTTTTGAAAAGTAATGTTCGTGTTAACAATCATCCATTAGTTTTGTCTGCATGTTGATCCGTCTGTTGTTTATATTTTCTGTAGTAGCTTTCATTTCGATTGGTTCGGTTTCTGCCAAGACTGCCGATCCACATGATGTAGCTCTGAAAACTGAGGACCTATTGGCTGTAGCCCGCTCGGTTCATCTGCCCGACAGCACACGTTTTCAAGCATATATTGATATCGCCTCTGCATTGATTGAGCTACCTCAGCTGCCGCTACCTGTCACATTAAAAGAATTATTGGAAGAAGGCCTTAAGACAGCAATTCAACTAAAAAAAGAAGATGAATGGTTGAATTATGTGGATGAGAAAGGCAAATATGAGCGCATGAATTATCAATACGATAAAGCAATATTTTGGTATCGGTTGCAAAACGAGTGGGCCGATTCACTTGGGATACTTCACAGCAGGGCATCCGCACTGAATAATCTGGGGCTTATCTACAGACGTAATGACGATTATCCGGCTGCCATTGATTCGTATCAACAAGCACTTAAGATTGCTGATGAAACCAACAACTATCAGGCTTATGTATTTGCTACCAACGGATTGGGTAATATTTACTTAGAATTAGAGAATCTGACCGAAGCCATGTACAATTTCAGGCTGTGTTTGCGGATGGAACAAAGTTTAAACAACTTAGTTGGTGTTGCGATAAACCTCAATAATATTGGACATGTGTATGCCAAGTCGGGTGAACATGAAAAAGCGTTGGACTATTTTATGCTCTCCCTTGAGGTAAACCGTGAAATAGGATCACAACGCGGCATAGCCATTTGTTATACCGACATAGGTGATGTATATCGTGCACGTGGTGAAAATGATAAGGCACTGAATTACTATCAGATGAGTGCTAGCCTTTGCGAAGCAATCAATGAGCTATACTATTTAGCAATCAGTTATCTGCGAATGGCTGAGTTATATGCACATCAGGAAGCCACCTGGAAAGCTATGGAATATGCTGGCAAAGCTATTGAGCTGTCGCAACAAACCAGACAAAGATCCAACTTAGCCAATGCCTTCCAACTGATGTACCAGCTCCAGCGAAAACATGGCAACATTCAAAAGGCTATTGAGTTTCTGGAAAAAGCTACCGCACTCAACGACAGCATCCTTAACGAAAGCACTCAACATACAATTTTTCAAATGCAGGCTACCTTCAACAGAGAAATGGCGAATAACCAAATCACTATGCTGCAAAACGAAAGAGAAATAGCCCGCCTTCAAATAAAAAAACAAAAAGCAGTCAGTAATTTAGTCGTCAGTGGTTTATTTATCTTAATAATTGGATTAGTTACTTTGTTTTGGATCTTACGTTTAAAGGCACGGGCTAATCGGACCCTACTGACTAAAAACAAAGAGATTGAAGAGGCAAGGATCAAGCTGAGCGAATCCAATCAACAACTTTTGTTGGCCAAACAAGAAGCTGAACGATCCAATCAGTTGAAGAGTCAGTTTTTAGCCAATATGAGTCATGAAATCAGGACACCTATGAACTCGGTCATAGGATTTACCGAGCTGCTCTCTAAACTACTCACCGATCCCAAACATCTGCGGTATCTGGATTCGATCCAATACAACGGAAGGGTGTTGCTTGAGCTCATAGACGATATTTTAGACCTCTCACGTATCGAAGCCGGCAAAGCTGAAAAAGCTGTTTTACATCCGGTAGATATTCCCATGCTGTTTCGTCGAATAGCCGAAGTATTCTCCTTGCAGGCATCCCGGCAAGAGTTGCAGTTTGAATTTGAATGCAGCCCTGATGTACCCGAGTTTATACTGATGAATGAAAGTGGTATCAGGCAAGTGTTATTCAATTTAGTAGCTAATGCAATAAAGTTCACTCCAAATGGGATCATTCGTCTGACAGCTGATGCCGTCCAGTTCACACAAACCAAATGCAGCCTGACAATTGCTGTGGAAGATAATGGACAAGGCATACGAGAAAAAGACCAGCTATTTGTTTTTGAAGCCTTTTATCAAGCCTCTGACAACCGCTTTTCCCAAAAAGGTACAGGATTAGGCTTAGCTATTACAAAACGATTAGTAGAAACAATGAACGGCAGCATCACACTAAACAGCACCTATGGTCAGGGAACAACCTTTACTATTTATTTTCCTGAGCTTGCCATAGTCAGTCTACAAAGTGCGTTGCGCTTGATTGAAGCTGAAGAAAGTGGCAGCACATCTACTGCACAGATATGCATGATCAGTAAAAATATGAACCTGAATCATTTTGTTGATTCGCTGCTACGTGAAACCGGAAAGCTGTGCGATCTGTATGAGTTTATCGACCGGATGACCATATTCGATAACGAATATCAAATAGTACTATGGGATGCCGATATGATTAAGTCCTTTATACACAATCAGCAAGTACCCGCTTTTATCAGCTCCAACCCCTCGCAACAACACATAGTTCTGTACAACACCACTGATACTAAATTTACAGAGGGCTTACCCGGATTAACAAGCTATTCGATTTTAAAAGACAAGGTAAAAATAAAAGACCTGCTGACGACAAAAGAATTATCCGATAACAAGTCTGAAGAATCTTTGTTGAAAGAAGATATGTTTGCTAAACAACCTATTACACCTGAGCTTATTAAGTTGATTGAAGATTTTCATCAGGTTCAACAAACTAATGTGATTCAGGAAATACGGCTCTTTGCGACCCATTTAGCCCATTACGGCGAAAAAGCCGGATGGCCCTTTATGTCCGACACAGGCAGGCAACTGATAGAAGCTGCCGATTCGTTTGATATAGTACATATGGGAGAATTAATGGACCAGATAGCAAATAGTATCAAACATATAGAAGAACTACATGCAACATCATTAACGAATCCAAGCCATGAAAAACCAGACAAACCATAAAATACTTATTGTAGACGACAATCCGCGCAACATTCAGATAGTAGGTAATATGTTGCATGAAAAAGATATACAAATAGCCTATGCTACTGATGCATCCAAAGCGTTGCAGATGACGGCTGTTAACCGATACGACTTATTTTTACTAGATATTATGATGCCCGGTATGGATGGATTTGAGCTTTGCAGGCAGCTTCGGAGCAACAAACAACACGAGCATGTACCCATTATTTTCCTTACTGCCAAAACAGATTCCGACAGCATCATCAAAGGGTTCTCTATAGGAGCAAACGATTATGTTACCAAGCCATTCAATAGTGCCGAATTGATCGCTCGGGTAGAAACCCATTTAGAGTTATACGATAAAACTCTTCAACTCAATGAGTTCAATAAAGAGTTAGAAAACAAGGTGATTGAACGCACCAAGCAGTTAGCCCTTGCCAATCAACAACTTAAGCGGTTGGAAAAAGCTAAGAGCGAATTTCTGGCTCTGATGAGCCATGAACTTCGCAACCCATTGAATGGAGTCATAGGATTGACCGGGCTACTACAAAAAACGGAACTCAGCAACGAGCAGCAGGAATATATCGGCTCACTGATAGAAGCAGCCTCACGCCTGAGCACCTTCTCCGAATTAGCTTTACTGATAACCTCATTACGTAGCTTAAATCAAGAACCCGATCTATACCCTACCCTGATCAAATATACTATAGAGGTAGCTATTGACAATGTCTCACACAATCTGAAAAAACAACAATTGAGCATACAAAAAAACTTTGAGACACCCGAGATGCAGCTATTAGTAGATGCACATCTAATGCTTCGATGTTTGGAAATGGTGATTGAAAATGCAATATATCACTCACCTAAGGGTGGCATTGTCACTATTAGTCTGTTACAGGAGACCGAACTGTTGGACTGCATATGTATCAGCAATCAGGGTAAAGGTTTTGACGAAGAAGTGTTGCAGTTGTTCAACGACAACAAAGTAGGTGGCCAGTTGCTTTCAAACGATGGAGCAGGCTTGTTATTAGCTGCTATCCAACTGATTATGGAAGTGCATAATGGCTTCCTACAATTGTTTAATAACCCAGAAGGTGAAGGAGCTACCGTAAAATTACTTTTTCGTAAACAGCCGGCTAAATGATAGCAATCTAATTAGTATGGAAACAAAAAAGCGGCTTGAAGAAGGGAAAAGGATCACCTTTATCGGATTACTCATTAATATTTTGTTAACGGTAGTAAAGCTGTTAGCTGGCAGCCTTGGGAAGAGTGCCGCCATGTTAGCCGACGGAATACATTCACTATCAGACATAATCACCGATGTAGTAGTAGTAGCATTTGTTTCGGTAGGAGGCAAAGAAAGCGATCAAAATCATCATTACGGTCATGGTAAGTTTGAAACTTTTGCCGTGATGTTGATCAGCTTCACCTTGCTGATAGTAGGTATTGGCATCAGTTGGGAAGCCTTGAAACATATCATCTCACATTTGCAGGGAAGCATACTTGATAAGCCAAGGCATATCGCACTATATGCTGCTTTAGCTTCTATTATTGTTAAAGAGCTCTTGTTCTGGTGGACGATTCATATAGGAAAAAACATTAATAACGAAGCTGTTATAGCCAATGCATGGCATCATCGCTCGGATGCATTTTCTTCCATAGGTACTGCAGTAGGTATATCCGGTGCCATTTTTTTAGGACCTTCATGGCGACTGCTTGATCCGCTTGCCGGGATGATAGTCAGTGTGTTTATCATACGGATGGCTTGGAATTTAGGCATTCCAAGTATCAATGAGCTGTTGGAAACTGCACTACCGGAGCACATACGCAAAGAAATGGCTACTATTATCAGCAGTCAAGACGGAGTCAAAGGATTTCACAGATTACGCACCCGTAAAATAGGATCTAAATATGCCATAGAGCTGCATGTAAAAGTAGAGAAAACGCTCAGCGTAGAAGAATCACATCAGATTGCTACCAATATAGAGAACGCACTTAGAAAACAATACGGACAACAAACTCATATAGGAGTACATATAGAACCATTTTACGCACCGGATGAGACTCACTGAAAACCCTGAAGCATTCATCAAATCAATAAAATAGAGAGCGGTAGTTTATGATTTCATTGATAGAAGCTGCCTTTACAGCACTAATAAAATATCTCGGTTTATTTCCATGAAACCACAGTCCATCACAATTTGGCTTTCACAAGTAATGCATAGTTCGATTGCGTTGCTTTTTGTCACATATCTTTTTCATTCTCCGCTTCATGCGCAGCAGTCGTATCAATGGCCTGACGATAGTTTGGTACGTAGTAACATAGAGCAATGGCAAGAATGGAAGTTTGGGATGATCATTCACTGGGGGCCTTATAGCCAATGGGGTGTAGTAGAAAGCTGGAGTCTCTGCCCGGAGGATGAACCCTGGTGTGAGCGCAAAGGCGAATATGCCGGAAACTATTATGAATATGTCCAGGCATATGAAAAGCTGCCTGAGCATTTCTATCCCATGCATTTTCAACCTGAGAAATGGGCAGCGGCAGCAAAAGCGGCCGGCATGAAATATATGATCTTTACTACCAAGCATCACGATGGTTTTTGCATGTTCGACAGCAAATTCACCGATTATAAGATCACCGGACAGACAAGTAAATTTGCCACACATACACTGAGCAATATTACCTCCGAAGTGTTTGACGCATTTCGGCAACAAGATATAAAGGTAGGAGCCTATTTCAGTAAGCCCGACTGGAATCATCAGGATTATTGGTGGTCTTATTTCCCAGCTTTTGATCGCAATGTGAATTACGATCCTGAAAAATATCCCGACAAGTGGGAACGTTTTAAGCAATTCACTTATAACCAGATAGAAGAGTTGATGACTGACTATGGCCGTGTTGACCTGCTCTGGTTAGATGGAGGCTGGGTAAGGCCTGCCGAATCGCTGACAGAAGAAACAAAACCATGGTTAGGACAAAATCAATGGATACAAGACATAGATATGGCTTCTATAGCCGGCATGGCACGTCGCCATCAACCCGGGATACTGATAGTGGATAGAAGCGTACACGGAGAATTTGAAAACTACCGCACACCCGAACAGCAGATACCGGAAAGCAAACCTGATTACCCATGGGAAAGCTGTATCACCCTTGGTGATAACTGGTACTCTGCTTCGGCTGACGAACGACATAAATCATCCGATTGGATCATTCATACCCTGAGCAAAATAGTTGCAAAAGGCGGAAACTTGTTGTTAGGTATTGGACCAGACCATACGGGCGATTTTGTGCCAGAAGTATATCAAAAATTAAATGAGACCGGACAATGGTTGGATAAAAACGGTGAAGGCATATATCATTCTGTACCTTTGTTTCCGTACGAAGACGGAGAATTTTGTTTCACCCAATCAAAAGACACGAATACATTTTATATTTTTTTCCTCAAAAACAGCCTCACAGAAGTTCCGGCCGAAATCGTCCTGCCTCAATCCGTTGACTGGGATATGTCAGAAGTAGAGTTGTTGTCAGGCGGGGAAAAGCTATTAGTCGTTACAGAAAAAAGCCATAAAAAAATCATCTTACCCGATTCAATCCGCCAACGTAACGGGGGTACAGCTGCATTGGTTTTTAAATATTCCGTTGAGTAGAGACTAACCTGATTGATTCAAGTATTATTTTTCCAAACCTTTGGGATAACACACAAAATATTTGGTGACCGGATGAGCCAATGTAGAAATATTCAACTGATCAGAGGCCTCTGACGCATCGCATAGCCTGCCATCCGCATACACTATTCGGATTGCTTCATGCGTACGGCTGTAGGCACTGTTTGATGTGATCTCATGGATAAACAAAAAATTCAGCTCGGGCTCTTCAACTAAAAACTTTTTTGCAATCTTTTCTTTTACCTGCTCTACATATGCATTATCAAACGGATTTACACTTAGCTCAACCCGAAACAGCCGGCGGTTAACCAAACTTTGACTTAAAAATGAAAGGATAGTATCCGGATGTGACTGCCACTGCTTGAGGGCCATGAAAATATCAAAATCGTCAAGGGCAGCAAAGCTCTTCAACACTTCCTCATCTTCCCGAAACTCGTCTTCGGCAGGATCATTTTTCAAGAAATAATATAAAGCTGCAGAAGCTGCCAGCTCATCCCCATTGTGCAGCAGATACCGGGCGCGTTGCAGCACTTTCCTGAGCATATATTCAGCAGCTAATACTGTTTTATGAAGATACACCTGCCAGTACATCAACCGGCGGGCTACTAAAAAATGCTCTACCGAATAAATCCCTTTTGCGTCAATAACCGGCTCATCCTGACGTATATCCAACATACTAATCAACCGCTCGCTATTGATCGATCCTTCGGCTACACCAGTAAAAAAACTGTCGCGCCGAAGATAATCCAGGCGATCCATATCCAACTGACTGGAAACTAATTTTGAAAGATATTTACGGGGATAAGTGTTATCGAAAATTTGCAGCACATCTTCCAATTGACCATTAAATTGTTTGTTGAGATGAATCAAAAACATATACGTTAGCTTTTCGTGGTCTAAACTCGTTACTATGTTTTTTTCAAGTGTATGCGAATAGGGGCCGTGCCCAATATCGTGCAGCAAAATAGCTAAGGTGGCAGCCGATTCATCTTCAGCGGTAACTATATGCCCTTTGGAACGTAATACCCTCAATGCCTGCTGCATCAGATACATGGAGCCCAGACTGTGATGAAAACGAGTGTGCAACGCACCGGGATACACAAGATGTGTCAGACCCAATTGCTTGATCCTGCGTAAACGCTGAAAAAAAGGATGCTCTATCACAGCAAAATGCAAAGCTGAAGGAATACGGATAAAGCCATAAATAGGATCGTTGATGATGGTCATCAGTATAAAAGTTTATGATATTTTTAAGTACTGTATAGCAAAAGATTTATGATTATTTCTGCCGATGCATTGTCAGATCAACCATAAAAAATGTTAACTTTGTCAGAACAAGTAGCGGATTAACAAAATAAATCAACCAAAATAGCATTATACTACAAAAATAAGCGAATACATGATTCATCTATACCCCTATTAACAATAAGCAATACACAACACATGGAAAAAGTCAGCATTTTATGGGCCGATGATGAAATTGATTTGCTAAAGCCCCACATTATTTTTTTGGAGCACAAAGGATATGAAGTACTCACTTCTACCAATGGGGATGAAGCTTTGGATATGATACAAGAGCATCCGTTCGATATCATCTTCTTAGATGAGAACATGCCCGGATTATCGGGTATAGAGACCTTAGAAAAGATCAAAGAGCGATTCCCGCATATACCGGTAGTGATGATCACCAAAAGTGAAGAAGAATCTATCATGGAAGAAGCTATTGGAAGTAAGATAGCTGATTACCTGATCAAACCGGTCAAACCTAACCAGATATTACTGACGCTGAAGCGCAACTTAGAAAACCAAAAATTAGTCAGTGAGAAAGCTACCCTGTCGTATCAACAAGAGTTCAGGCAGATAGGGATGGAGTTATCCAATAGCTTATCGCCTCAGGAATGGGTTGAAACCTATAAACGGCTGATTCGCTGGGAGCTTGAATTGGAGCAATCGAAAGACCAAGGGATTATGCAGGTGTTGCAAATGCAGAAAAATGAAGCTAATGTAGTCTTCTCCCGTTTCATTGAACGTAACTATGTGAACTGGGTCAATAACAAGGCGGAAGAAAAACCTGTTATGTCGCATACACTTATACGGGATAAGGTGCTACCCAAGCTTGATCAAACATCCAAGCCATTGTTTGTCATTCTCATTGACAATCTGCGGTACGATCAGTTCAAGGTGATACAGCCGCTTCTTGAAGAGCTTTTCAGAGTAGAGCAGGATGAGCTTTATTACAGCATACTGCCTACTACAACCCAATATGCACGTAACGCTCTTTTTGCCGGTCTGATGCCTTCAGAGATACGCCGTAAATATCCGCAATACTGGATTGATGAAGAAGATGAAGGCACTAAAAACCAATTTGAAGCCGAGCTGCTTGGCGAACAGTTGAAACGATTTGGGAAAGACATACGATTCAGCTATCACAAAGTGCTTAACCTGAATGCCGGGAAAAAATTAGCCGAAAACATGGCTAATATGATGGATAATAAACTCAATGTGATAGTATATAACTTTGTGGATATGCTCTCGCACGCACGTACGGAGATGGAGCTTATACGTGAGTTAGCCGAAGATGAAGCCGCCTACAGATCATTGATGCTAAGCTGGTTCAGACATTCCTCCTTGTATGATATCATTCAGTTTATCGCATCCAAGAAATCAGATATGATCGTTACTACAGACCATGGCTCGGTATATGTAAAAGAGCCTGTTAAAATACTTGGCGACCGTTCGGTAAATACCAATCTACGATACAAATACGGCAAAAGCCTGAAATACAATGCAAAAGAACTTTTTGAGATCAAAGATCCTGAACAGATATTCCTCCCCCGCATTCATGTGAGTACTACCTATGTATTTGCACGCGACAGCGATTTCTTTGCTTATCCCAACAATTTCAATCATTATGTGAACTATTACCGCAACACCTTTCAGCATGGAGGCATCTCACTGTCGGAGGTCTTAGTTCCCATTGCTTATTTAAAAGCCAAATGATGCAGCAATTTCAGGTCAAAGGGGTTGAGGCTTTGCATGGAGCAGCTACTGCCCTGCTGTCAATGGCTACTGAAACCAATATTATTGCCTTATTTGGTTCTATGGGCTCTGGGAAAACAACGCTTATCACAGAGGCAGGCCGTCAATTAGGCTTGAAAGAGCAAGTAACCAGTCCCAGCTTCTCATTGGTTAACGAATACACAACCAAGCAAGGCGAACCAGTATATCATTTTGATTTCTACCGCATTGAGAAAATCGAAGAAGTATTTGACATCGGCTATGAACAGTATTTTTATAGTCCATATCTTTGTTTTATTGAATGGCCTGAGAAGATCATGCAACTTTTACCCCAAAAATTCGTAAAAGTGGATATCCGTATAGGACAGGAACAGGATGAGAGAGAGATAATTATTTCTTTAGTACACGAGTAAATACATCATGAACCAAACCAAGCCTACTATCAGTCTTTCAACTACTGAATCGCTTTTGCCTCAGGAAGAGATGTTAGAGATACCCCATCAGCAGACATCACTCACCATAGGTATTCCAAAAGAAATCAGCAATAACGAGAGTCGTATCGGCTTAGTTCCGGAGGCTGTCAAATTGTTAGTTGAAAACGGTCATAGGATATTGATAGAGACCTTAGCAGGCAAAAAGGCGCGTTATAGCGACAGAGAGTTTGCCGAAGCAGGAGCTGAGATATGCTCTACACGTGATCAAGTGTTTAAGGCTGATATCGTCCTCAAGATAGCTCCACCCATACGGGAAGAAATTGAGCTGCTTGGAAATCGTAAATGTTTGTTTTCAGTGCTACAGCTCCCTGCTCGTACTAAAGATTATTTTCAACAGCTGACAAACAAAAAAATTAAAGCTATTGCGTTTGAATTTTTACAAGACAAGACCGGTGCTCTGCCTCTTGTAAAAGGGATGAGCGAGATCATTGGGAACGCATGCATGATGATAGCTTCCGAGTATCTGTGTCATCCTCAATACGGCAAAGGCTCGATGCTAGGAGGGTTCCCGGGAGTGGCCCCAACCGAAGTTGTGATAATTGGTGCAGGTACAGTAGCCGAATATGCATCAAGAGCAGCATTAGGCATGGGGGCATTAGTGAAAGTGTTCGACAACTCCATGTATAAACTTCGATCATTACAGGCAAAATTAGGAATGCGTCTTTACACCTCTACCTTACATCCGCTCATTATTGAGCAGGCACTCAAAACAGCTGATGTAGTAATTGCAGCCAAATACTCATCAACAGGTATATCACCTTGTCTAATTACAGAATCAGCCATAACAAACATGAAAGAAGGTACGGTAATTATTGATGTGAGCATTGATCAAGGAGGCTGCTTTGAAACTTCACGCCCAACCACACACCAAAACCCAGTCTATCAAATTCAAGGAGTTACACATTATTGTGTACCTAACATAGCTTCCCGGGTGCCGCGAACTGCTTCCACTTCTTTCAGCAATTTCTTCGCCCCTTTGCTGCTCGAGATAGCTGCTCATGGAGGAGTGGATAATTTGTTAAAACACGACAGAGGCCTCGCTAAAGGAACGTATATATTTAATGGTACCATCACCAATCAACAGATCAGCCAATTATATGATCTTCCATTTCAACCGCTCGA
The DNA here is from genome assembly GCA_023229245.1 of Bacteroidales bacterium. Lineage (GTDB taxonomy): Bacteria > Bacteroidota > Bacteroidia > Bacteroidales > F082 > JALNZU01. Next base: position 23,046 of record JALNZU010000007.1, read on the forward strand.
CTTGCTTTTAGCAGCCTATCTATAAGAAAACACAATGTAAGCTCAGGGTAAAGCTATTATTTGTAAAATCCGTGCTTCTTCAAACAAAAACCACAAGCTTTTCAGCCAACAGAAACCATGATAGCCGAATGAAAATATGTGATAATGTGTAGTTACCTTTGCAATTGAGCCAGCTTGATTTTTAGTCAAAAAGTGTATCTTTGGCATTTCAAAATCTACTTACATGAAAATACACTTTTTTAGACATCATGGATATATAGGATATGCGTAATGAAGTGAATTGAACTCATTTGTCTGTGATTTTGAAATTACTTTACACACAAATACTCACAAAATTTTAAATAGATGAAGCTTTTAGAAGGAAAGACAGCTCTTATCACTGGTGGAGCTCGGGGCATTGGCAAAGCACTTGCATTACGGTTGGCTTTTGAGGGTGCGCATATTGCTTTCAGCGATTTACGGTATGACGATACGATGCAGGCTACCGAAAAAGAAATTGAGGCTCTTGGTGTGAAGGCCAAAGGATATGCCTCCGATGCCGCCTCTTTACAAGATAGTGAGAAATTAGCCGAGCAGGTAGTAGCTGATTTTGGCCGCATAGACATACTGATCAACAATGCAGGTATTACGCGCGATAATCTTTTAATGCGCATGACCGAGCAAGACTGGGATTTAGTACTGACAGTCAACCTCAAGTCGGCTTTCAACCTGACTAAAGCCGTACAGCGTATCATGCTTAAACAACGCAGCGGCTCTATCATCAATATGAGCTCGGTGGTTGGTGTGAACGGCAATGCAGGTCAATCTAATTACTCGGCCTCAAAAGCAGGCATGATAGGCTTTACTAAATCAATAGCCCAGGAATTAGGCAGCCGGAATATACGCTGCAATGCGATTGCGCCAGGTTTTATAGAGACCGAAATGACCGATAAGCTCCCACAAGATGTACGCGAACAGTGGATTTCATCCATTCCCCTTCGCCGTAGCGGCAAGCCGGAAGATGTAGCCGATGTAGCAGTATTCCTGGCCAGCGACCTGTCGGCATATGTAACAGGTCAGGTAGTGAGCGTATGCGGTGGAATGAGTATGTAAATGAATGAATATCTCACCCTGAAAAAATATTGGGTGTCCTTTCAGTATGTATCCGGATGAACATTGTATTTGATCATTCCGTCTGGTATCTGATTCCGGCTTTAGCAACCGGAACAGTATATGCGTTACTCCTATATTATCGCAATAAAAATCAGCAATTCAGTAAAAGCGAAATACGATGGCTGTTTGTACTACGATTTGTGTTAGTCAGCCTGTTGACTATGCTTTTACTGCATCCTAACATCAGGCAACAGAAAAAACTCGTTGAACCACCTATCATAGTAGTAGCACACGACAATTCAGAGTCTATGGTCATGGGGCCTGATAGTTTATTGCTCAAACAACTTATGCCAGCACGATTCGATAGTTTAATTGCCCTGCTTTCAACTGATTATCGTGTTGACTCCTACACCTTTGATAAGGAAGCTGTTTTATCCGACAACCTGAATTTCACAGGCTATAGAACAGATATCTCCTCCCTTTTCGCTAACTTACAAACAGCATATTATAATCGAAACCTGGCAGCTATTGTAGTGTTGACCGATGGTATCAACAATCATGGCATTCCACCTGACTTAATGGCGGGCATCAGGAAAACGCCTGTTTATACCATAGGCACAGGTGATACAGTAATACGCCCTGACGTGAGTATCACCGACCTACGGCATAACAAAATCGTTTTTCAGGAGACAAGCTTTCCAGTAGAGCTTACAATAAAAGCACAAAAAGCTGACGGCAGAGTACTGCATATCACCCTTTTTATGGGTAGCGAAAAAATCGACGAAGCTGTAGTGACAGCCTCTGGCGATTCGTATTCGCACAGCCTGATATTCAAGGTAGATGCTACCGAAAGCGGAAGAAAAAAATTAACTGCCATAGTTGAACCAATTGAAGGCGAACAAAACCAGGCCAACAACCAATGGCAGTCATATGTGGATATCTTACAAGACCAATCGGAGATATTGATCCTTGCCCGAGCACCACATCCCGATATTGCTGCAATACGTTCTGTGATAGATGATCAACACAAGATAAGTGTGCAGTATATCACCAAATGGAAAGCTGTTGAGACAAAAAAATACAATCTGCTTATCCTGCATGACCTGCCTGCTTTGGGCATGCCTACAGCTTCATTAGAATCGTTCCTCACCGAGCATCCCGACCTTCCGATTTGGGTCATCATAGGCCCGAAAACTGAGCTTAGTGTGCTGAACCGTTTCACCAGCGGAATTCAATTTAGCGATAGAAGTACCGGACTTATTGACATTCTTCCAATTATCGAACCCAACTTCAGCTTGTTTTCAATAGAAAGCTTTCGGCATGAACGTATCATGCGTTTCCCTGCCCTGATTACTCCGTTGTTGGAGATCAATCTTCCGTTAAATCATACGAGTTTGCTTTATCAGCGTATCAGAGGTGTGGCTACTTCTTATCCCATGCTTGGCTTCATGGAGGATGCAAACAGGCGCATGGCTTATCTGACAGGTACAGGACTTTGGCGCTGGCGTATAGCTGACTACAGCCAAAACGGTAATCATGAAACTTTTCACGAACTGATCAGTAAGACCATGACTTATCTGATGGTCAAAACCGATACACGGCCTTTACGCATCATGGCCGAAGCCAGCTACCTCACTCAGGACGACATAGGTTTCAGAGCCGAGTTATACAACCCTTCTATGGAAATGGTGAATGAACCAGACCTGCATCTGAACATTATCCACCTGGAAGAAGGAACATCATACGATTATGTCTTTTCGCGTAGTGATCATGCCTATCAGCTTCATCTTGGCAAGCTGCCGGCAGGAAGCTATACGTACACTGCAGAAACTGTACTTGGTGGCAAAAAACTATCAACCGAAGGTGATTTTGTAATCATAAGCAGTACTATAGAATCACAAGAGCTCGTTGCCAACCATGAGTTGCTCAGGCGATTAGCAAGTCAAAGCGGAGGACGTTTCTTGAAATATCCCGACTGGAAGCAGATTCAACCATTGTTACATCAAGACCAACGAATTGCCTCAACTGTATCTTTCACACAAAACTATTCACCTCTGATAACAAAATGGTGGCTTCCATGTCTGTTACTTTTATTGATAACAGTAGAATGGCTCTTGCGAAAAGCAAGTGGTAATTATTAAATCATCAAAAATTTTATCACATGATTGTGATTGCCAGAACGCCCAAAGCTTGTTTTTCTTTTCAATACGTTAAGTTTTATTGTACATTTGCACCCGATTTCAAACAAAGAGAATTAATATGGCCGTAATTGGAAAAATCAGACAACGTTCAGGTCTATTGGTCGTTGTAATAGGCGTTGCCTTGGCAGCTTTTGTGTTAGGTGATTTTGCCAGAAGCAGCAAACGTCCAACACCCAATATTGGAGTGATCAATGGTGAAAATATCAGTATTCAGGATTTCAATCGTAAATTTGATGAACAGGTAGAAAACACTCGTCAACAAAGAGGCGAAGACCGTTTGTCGCAGGATGAGCTGTTCAGGATACGTGAATCAACATGGAGCCAATTAGTACAGCAACAGATAATGGATGAAGAATACAAAAAGCTTGGGTTAGTACTCACTGCTGAAGAATTGTTCGAACAGGTACAAGGGCCTGATCCGCATCAGGCGATAATTCAAAACTTTACCGATCCTGAAACAGGGCAGTACAACAGGGATTTAGTGATAAACTATCTGCAAAACTTAGACAATATGGGTCAGGCAGCAAAAAATCAGTGGATAGTTTTCGAACGATATATCAAAGACGACAGGCTGCGTACTAAATATCAGACATTAGTCTCAAGGAGTTATCATATGCCAAAAGCTTTTGCACAGCTCTTGTATCATGAGAAAAACGATAAAGCCGAGCTTGAGTTTGCAGCCATACGCTACAGCAATTTATCTGATACATTAGTCAGCCTGACTGATGCAGACTACAAAGCTTTTTACGATCAGCATAAAAAGACGTACGATAGGGAAGCACAACGGGATATCGAATATTTGGTGTTCGAGGTCAAAGCTTCCGAAGAGGATATGGAGCACGCAAAAGAATATGTAGAAAGCCTGATAGACGAGTTGAGGTTAACTCAGCATATTGAATCATTCGTCAACAATAATTCTGAAACCCCATACAATCCACAGTGGTTTGGAAAAGGAGAAGTATCGCCTGCCATAGAGGAGCTGATGTTTGAAGCAGAGCCAGGATTTGTATATGGTCCTTATTTTGAAGATGACAACTATAAGATAGCCCGGTTGGTTGATACAGATTACAGATCCGACTCATTAAAAGCATCCCACATCTTGATTGCGTATAGCGGTGCGTTGAGAAGCGAGCAGAGTCGTAGTGTTGCAGAGGCTAAATCGCTTGCCGACAGCCTGTTGGCAGTAGTTCAAAAACGTCCGACAGCATTGGAAGAATTAGCCAGAGAATTTTCCGACGATTCAAGTGTAGAAATGAACAGCGGAGACCTTGGCTGGTTCCAGTCAGGGCAAATGGTAGCCCCATTTGAAAAATTTGTCGTAGAAAATCCTGTCGGAAGTATAGGTCTTGTAGAAACAGACTTTGGATTTCACATCATTAAGGTTACCGATAAAAACAAAGCCGACAGAAAAATACAATTAGCTATCATCACCCGTGAAGCTTCCCCATCAAGCCTTACATATCAACATGTGTTTTCAAAAGCCAGTAAGTTTGCAGCAGAAAATAAAACGCTTGAACAGTTTAATCAAACTATAGAAGACGAAGGCTTGAATAAACGCATTGCACCTGCTTTACGCCTGACCTCGAACAGAATCCCGGGAATTGATAACCCACGACAGATCATTCGCTGGGCCTTTGACGAGAAGACCAAAGCAGGTGAGCTTTCGACTATATTCGACTTAGACAATATGTTCGTTATTGCCGCATTAACAAAAAAATCGGATAAAGGCATACCTGAATTAGAAATGATCAAGGAACAGATAGAACCATTAGTACGCAATAAGAAAAAAGGCGACTATTTAGTTCAGAAGATGAATGAGATGGATAAAGACCTGCAAAAGGTAGCCGACACCTATCAGGTAGAAATTGAACAATTAGATGATCTGAACTTTGATTCGAGAATGTTTTCAGGCTATGGGCAAGAAAATATCGCTATCGGAACTGTCTTCACTATGAATGAAGGTGAAGTGAGGGCTGTAGCCGGCTCTAACTCAGCTTTTCTGCTTAAACTCAAGGCCATCCATAAAGCTGATGAAACCGACGATATTTCTGCTATAGTAAACGAACAACGCACTACATTCCAAAACTCAATCAGAGGAAATGCAAGCTATCGTGCTATAGAAAAAATCTCAGTGATAGAAGACAACAGACTATTGTTCTACTGATCTGACTATCACACATAAAGCATTGAAAAAGCCGCTCAAATTAAAAGCGGCTTTTTTATTGATCGCTAAAGCAAATAAAGCTAGCTCACATAGTTTTAGTAATTTCGCGATGCGACTAAACATCAGACAGTGATACAAAAAAAAAGCCTTACTAACTCCCTTTCTATAGACGATATTATGCCTATTGGCATCAATACCGTACTACCAGATTATAAGTTAGCTTACTTTCTGAACGCTGCCCTTGGTATCGACCTAAAGAAAACCACTGATTTTATTGGTATCGAACAAGAAACTTTCTCTTTTTATATACATGATGAAGGAGAACACAAAAACATCTTTAACCTGCTCAAATGTACAAAAGCCGGTATCCGGCTGCTCCCTGCCAAACTGCATACAGATTATCTGATGGTGATTCGTAACCCGGTATCTGAACAACGGTTACAACATCTGGTCTCATCCATGAGAAAAATAAAAGAAATATTTTCTGTCTTTGAGCTTGACCTCCATAAAAACAAAGAACTTATTCCACTGTTAGAGCAGATTGAATTTCACGAAATGGCAGTCTTACGCCAGCAACCTCCTGGCAAAACAGGAGAAACAATAAAATAAGAGCTCTTATGATGTGCTAAACAATCTCGCACCGTTAGTTGTTTTATTGAATTGTAAGACAGCAATTGCCGGATAATAATCCTATGATTAGATCAATCAAACGAGTTTTTAAAACCTATTTATTCACAAATCAACTTCCATTATGAAGACAAAAATTATTGCCACTATAGGCCCTTCTTCTTTGGATGAAACCATACTTCGTAAAATGGCTTTCGCCGGATTAGATGTATGTCGTTTGAATTTTTCTCATGGCCATCAGAACGATCATCGTGCTGTTATTGAGACTATTCACAAATTAAACCGTGAGCATAACTGGTTGATCAGTATCATGGCTGATTTACAAGGCCCCAAGATCCGTTTGGGTGAGCTCAAGGAAGACTCTATTACGCTCAAAGCCGGCGACCGTATAATATTTTGCACAGAAGCAGTATCCGGCACCTGCGACAGGGTCTCTATCAGTTATAACACGTTTCCAGCTGATGTAAGACCCGGGGAAACTATTTTGGTTGACGATGGAAAATACCAGTTTAAAGTGGTTGAAACCAATTCTAAAAACGAGGTAGTAATGGAAGCTCTTGCTGATACCACTCTATTTCCCCGCAAAGGTGTCAACCTGCCCGACAGTCAGGTCAGCTTGCCCTCACTTACTACAAAAGATATACTTGATTTAGAATTTGTATTAGATTTAGGAGTACAATGGATTGCACTCTCGTTTGTCCGTAGCGCTATTGACATACACATACTTCGCAGCCGCATTGATGCCCATGAAGCTATCCATAAACCAAAAATCATTGCTAAAATAGAAAAGCCTCAAGCTGTCAATGATATTGATGCAATCATAGAAGCAGCTGATGCAGTGATGATAGCCCGTGGTGATTTGGGAGTAGAAATCCCTATGGAAACAGTTCCTATGATACAAAAGACCATCATCCGCAAATGTCAGCAAGCAGGTAAACCTGTTATTGTAGCCACTCAGATGATGGAAGGTATGATAGATAACATACGACCGACGCGTGCGGAAGTGAATGATGTGGCTAACTCAGTACTGGATGGTGCCGATGCACTAATGCTAAGCGCCGAAACTTCTATCGGAAAATATCCGGTGGAAACAGTAGAGACTATGCAAAAAATCATCTCTCAAATCGAAACGGATGAGTATATCTATCATGTCCATAACGATTACCGGCTGTCGAAAAACGACAGCTTCCTGTTCGATGCGGTATTGTTCAACGCCATTGAACTGTCGAAGATCACACAAGCCGAAGCAATAGTAGTGGTATCCCATTCAGGCTATTCGGCTTTCCGGTTGGCAAGCTACCGGCCTAAAGCAAAATTGTTCGTGTTCTCAAATAATAACCACCTGCTTTCCAGCTTAAACATGGTATGGGGAATACAAGGCTTTCACGATGAAACTATTGACACTGCCGAACATATCATGCAGCGAATCAATAAGTATTTACTCGATCATGGGCATCTCACTGCCGGACAGAAGATCATCAACGTACTCAGCACGCCAGTATGGAAAGCAGGCTCATCCAACACCATTCGACTAAGCAGGGCGGGAGAATAACTGCTGAACAAGAAAAAAAATCAATAGCTGACAGCAATTGTTTAATGAAAGTGTTTCAAGGTGACGACTGCCATATTGACATAATTTCAGTAATTTTGCGTCCCCTTATAATAGTTCGTTTATGAAAGTATCTTATAACTGGTTAAAACAATATCTGGCTATAGACATCAATCCCGATGCCGTTGCACATTTACTGACTTCCATCGGATTAGAGGTAGAGGAAATAACTGCCTTCGAATCGGTGAGAGGTGGCTTAAAAGGTGTAGTAACGGGCAAAGTATTAGAGTGTAGCAGACATCCGAATGCCGAAAGACTGCATCTTACAAAAGTTGATATAGGCGAATCGGAACCGCTCTCTATCGTATGTGGAGCCCCTAATGTGGCTGTCGGACAAAAGGTATTGGTAGCAAAGGTAGGTACTACTCTTTATGCGGATAATAGTTCATTCGAAATAAAAAAAACCAAAATAAGAGGGGAAGTGTCAGAAGGCATGATATGCTCTGAAAAAGAACTATGTATAGGTGAATCCCACGAAGGTATCAAAGTATTAGACGATAAAACGATAATCGGACTACCAGCTTCCGATTATTTTCAGATTGAGACAGATACAATATTTGAGGTAGCCATAACACCCAACCGCTCGGATGCCACCTCCCATATTGGTGTTGCAAGAGATCTGACTGCAGCGCTGAATCATAGAAACGCAACCAGAGAATACAGCTTAAAAATTCCATCGGTAGAGGAATTTAAAATCGATAATCATCAACTTGACATCGATATAGAAATTGCCAATCCAGATGCTTGTTTGCGTTACTCGGGCCTCACTATCAGTAATCTGAAGGTGGGTCAATCACCCGATTGGCTCAAAAACAAGCTGCAATCCATTGGATTACGGCCGGTTAACTCAGTAGTTGACATCACAAACTACGTATTATTCGAAACCGGGCAACCACTGCATGCTTTCGATGCAAACGCTATCACACAAGGTAAAGTAGTGGTTCAAACACTTGCAGAAGGTACTCCTTTCGTTACATTGGATGGGATAGAACGCAAACTCACCAAACATGATCTGATGATATGCAACGGTAACACTCCTATGTGTATAGGAGGTGTGTTTGGTGGGCTTAATTCGGGAGTAACCGAAGAGACTACTGCCATCTTTTTGGAAAGTGCGTGTTTTGAATCAAAAAGTATTCGTAAAACTGCTCGCCATCACGGATTACACACCGATGCCTCATTTCGTTTTGAACGAGGCAGCGATCCGGAGATGACCATTTATGCTCTCAAACGAGCAGCTATACTGATTCAGCAAATTGCAGGAGGACAAATCAGCTCAGAGATCAAAGACTTGTATCCCGGCAAACAAACACCTAAAGAAGTAGAGCTGAAAATCAACTATTTAAACAAAATAGCCGGGCAAAATATCCCTAAGGAAGCAAGCACGACTATACTGTCAGACTTAGGGATAGAACTGCTTGACAGCAACAACACTACTGCACTATTTCGGATACCGAGCTATAAAGTGGATGTGTATCGACCTGCCGATTTAGTAGAAGAAGTGCTAAGGGTGTTTGGTTACGACCAAATTGCTATTCCTGAAAAGCTGAATGCTTCTGTCACCAATACAAAGGGATATGATCCGGACAAGATACAACACTCTGTTGCGGATATGCTGGCTTCTATGGGATTACACGAGATCATGAATAACTCGCTTATACCATCAGACTGGACACATCATCACCCTGCTTTCAAGGCAAACAAAAATGTAGGCATGCTCAATCCATTGAGTAAAGATCTGAACGTGTTAAGACAAAGTCTGTTGTTTGGAGGCCTGCACACTATCGAACATAATCAAAACCGTAAGCACAGCGATTTGAAATTGTTTGAATTCGGGAAGGTTTATACACGTCAAGCAGTACAACATACTGATAGCGACCCACTTAAAGCGTATCATGAACAGCTTGAATTAGCGATTTTTATCACTGGCTTAAAAGAACCCGAAAACTGGAACAACAATAATAAAGAAGTAGATTTCTTCGATCTGAAATTCTATGTAGAAGCCATACTCAAAAAATTAAGAATATCAAACACTGCACTGAAAACTGAAACGATTGAAGATTCATTGTTTGAATATGGAACACGTTTGCACGCAGAAAATGTGGCACTCATCAGCATGGGAAAGCTTACCAAAGAAACCCTGAAGCAGTTCGATATAAAAAAAACCGTATATTATGCTTCTATATGCTGGGAACAACTGATGAGGTTGCTACCGGAGCATGCCATTAGTTATCTGCCTCTGCCAAAATATCCGGCCGTACGTCGTGATTTAGCTTTAGTAGTTGACAAATCGGTGACGTTTAGCGAGATAGAATCTATTGCTAAGCAGACCGAAAAAAAAATACTGAAGGACATGCATATATTCGACATATATGAAGGCGAAAAGATAGCGGCAGGAAAAAAATCGTATGCGGTCAGTTTCACCTTGCTTGACGAGAAAAAAACACTCACCGATCCGGTGATCGAGAAGAGCATGCAACGCTTGCTTCAAGCTTTTGAGCAACAATTGGGAGCGATTTTACGTTAATAAAAAGAAGACATTAATTGTTATATACTGGTATGGATATTCAACTAATCAAACAACGATTTGGTATTATCGGGCACGACCGTTTCTTAGAGCGTGCCATACAGGTAGCTGTTCAGGTTGCACCTACCGATCTTACTGTTTTGATTTCGGGGGAGAGCGGTACCGGGAAAGAAGTGTTTCCACAAATCATTCACCAGTCGAGTGCCCGCAAGCATGGCCCATATATAGCCGTAAACTGCGGCGCCATACCAGAAGGTACAATTGATTCGGAACTTTTCGGACATGAAAAAGGCAGCTTTACTGGTGCACACGAAGCCCGAAAAGGATATTTTGAAGTGGTTGACGGTGGAACGATCTTTTTAGACGAAGTGGCAGAGTTGCCCCCTTCCACACAAGTACGCCTGTTGCGTGTATTGGAAAGTGGTGAATTCCTTAAGGTAGGCTCCTCAAAAGTGATAAAAACCGACGTCAGAGTAGTGGCAGCAACCAATGTTAATATACCCGAAGCTATCGCATCAGGCAAGTTTCGACAAGACCTCTACTACAGACTTAATACAGTACCCATACTGATCCCGCCACTGCGCGAACGGAAAGGAGATATAGTGATGCTGTTTAAAAAATTCGCCATTGATTTTGCCGAAAAATATCGCATGCCCGTCCTACAACTGATGCCAGATGCTGTAGAGTTCTTAGAAAAATATCGCTGGCCGGGTAACATACGGCAATTGAAAAATTTGGCAGAGCAAATCAGTATCATTGAAAAAAACCGAGAAATTAACGCAGTCATTTTGGCACAATATATCCCTAGCGAGCCTATTAGCTCACTTCCGGTTTTGTATTCAAAACATAAAGAAGATGAAAAACTTTCGGAACGCGATATATTATATAAGGTACTGTTCGATATGAAACGAGATTTGATGGAATTGAAAAAAACAGTGGAAGGCATCACCGGCAGTGAAGCCTATGAATCAATTTTACACCATGGCGCAAGTCAACTGATCAATCCAATCATTAAAGAACCTGGCAGCAGACAGGAAAGATTTGAAGATTTTGAGATCGCACAAACTGATATCGAAGATTTTCATCCATCCGAAGAGGTTACCGAAAGCCTCTCATTGCAAAAGAAAGAAATAGACTTGATTATCAAGGCGTTGGAAAAATATAATGGCAAACGCAAACAAGCAGCTCAAGAATTAGGTATAAGCGAACGAACCTTATATAGAAAAATAAAAGAGCATAATATCAACCTCTAATCAAGTTAAAATGATGAGATGCAGTACGATTTACGGAAAAAAGACAAGCAACTGGCTGATCGCTTTGTTTGTACTGCTCAATTTTAATAGTTGTGGGATTTATAGCTTCACAGGAGCTACCATCCCTCCTGAGGCTAACACCTTTTCCGTTCAGCAATTACAAAATAACGCACTATTAGTTGAACCTTTGCTGAGCAACACCCTCACTACTGCTTTACGCGACCGTTTTATGAATCAGACGAACCTGAATGGAGTAACAAATAATGGTGACCTGGCTTTTGAAGGCGAAATAACAGATTACTCAACCACACCTCAGGCCATTCAAAGTGACCAGACCGCTGCATTAAACCGATTATCTATCACGGTAAACATACGCTTCACAAATAAATACGACGAAAGCAAAAACTTTGAATCAAAGTTTACTCAATATATGGAATACCCCAGCCAACAAGACCTGAGCGCTGTGAAAGACGGATTAATAGCCGAAATCACAGAAATGCTGATCGACGACATATTCAACAAAGCAGTTGTAAACTGGTAAAATTCTATGCGATGAATAAGACGGGTTTTATCAATCTGATACGAAAGCCAGAGCTTCTAGATAAAAGCAGCTTGCATGAACTAACTGACTTAGCACACCAGTTCCCTTATTGCAGCACTATCCAAAGCCTGCTAGCCATGAATCTGTATCTTGAAAACAATGTACTGTACGATAGTCAACTACGATTAGCTGCCAGCCTAATGTACGACAGAAACATTCTCAGGCACCATATATCAAAAATCAGTAAGGTAAATGAACATCAGTCACTCCCGGACGAATATAGAGCTGCTGCCAAGCCATCGACTGACACTGCGGAAGAAGAATCCAAAACGACACCATCGCCTTTTGATTCAACACCTGGCGAAACCCCTACGGCCGAAACCCTTAGAACCACACCTCCGGATGAGGCGAATCTGAAACAAGATGAACCTGCTCTTGACACTGCCACACAACAATTTGAAGAGCAAGCAGTTGTCGAAACTGACACATTGCTTGAGGATACCGAAGAAGCGGAAAAAGAAGCATTAAAAAAGAAGTCGTTAGAAGAGCTGAAAGCCATAATTTCCGATCGCATCAAATTGATGGAATCTTCCAAACGCAGCCAGCCGGCAGCATCTGCTACTCAAACTATTAATAAAAACGAGCTGATAGATACCTTCATAAAGAATGCACCAACTATTTCCCGCTCGAAAGTCGAATTTTTTAACCCAGTTTCAGTAGCTCAACAAAGCGTAGTAGATCAGGAAAATATTGTGAGCGAAACCTTAGCAAATATTTATATTCAACAAGGGCATGCGGATAAGGCTATCAGCGTATTTGAAAAATTAAGTTTGAAATATCCAGAAAAAAGTAGTTATTTTGCAGCCCTTATTGCAGAAATTAAGTCGAAAAAGAATCTTTAAATAATAGAACAATGTTTGTAGTAATCTCAATTTTAATGCTAATAGCCAGTGTCTTGATGACTCTGATCGTATTAGTTCAAAACTCTAAAGGAGGTGGATTGGCTTCTAATTTTTCTTCCTCAAACCAGATCATGGGAGTTCGTCAAACTGCTGATTTCTTAGAGAAAGCAACATGGACTATGGCAATTGCCATGTTAGTCTTAAGCCTTGCAGCAGCTATGGCCATTCCAAAGTATGATATCACTGCCGGACAAGCTGATACCGAACTGCGTAAACAAATTGAACAAACAGCACCTGTTGATTTTCAAGCACCTCCGACAGCCCCGGATATTGATTGATCCGCAAAATAAGAATTATAGAAAATGTCAGATTGTCACCACATTCTGACATTTTTTTTATATAGCTGTTTTGGCACAAAATATGACAGAAGACTGGCGTCATTAAATATAGCTTATTCAAAATAAACAAATTGTAAAAAATGGGAAAAATAAGTATTAAGCCTTTAGCTGACAGAGTAGTCATTGAGCCGGCAGCTGCCGAACAAAAAACAGCCAGTGGGATCATCATACCCGATACTGCCAAAGAAAAACCACAAAGAGGAACAGTCATTGCCATTGGGTCCGGAACAACCGATAACCCAGTGACAGTAAAAGAAGGTGATATCGTACTCTATGGTAAATATGCAGGAACCGAGATAACCATAGACGGGAATGATTATCTCATCATGCGGGAATCAGATATCATCGCAATTATTTAATACATAGAAAATTAACATAATAAATATTTATTAAAATGGCAAAAGACATCTTATTTAATCTTGAAGCACGCGATCAGCTTAAAAAAGGAGTTGATGCACTGACTAATGCAGTAAAAGTTACCCTTGGGCCTAAAGGACGTAACGTTATCATTGAAAAATCATACGGCGCCCCGCAGATCACAAAAGACGGTGTTACTGTTGCGAAAGAGGTGGAACTCAAAGACCCGGTTGAAAATATGGGTGCACAATTAGTGAAAGAAGTTGCCGCAAAAACCAACGACTTAGCAGGCGATGGAACTACCACCGCAACCGTATTGGCACAGTCAATTATCACTACCGGACTGAAAAACGTCACAGCAGGTGCCAATCCTATGGACCTTAAAAGAGGTATCGATAAAGCCGTTGCAGAAGTTGTGAAATCGCTGCATGCACAAACGAAACAAATTGGCGACAGCAACCAAAAAATTGAACAAGTAGCTGCTATATCAGCTAATAACGACCATAGTATCGGTGTGTTGATAGCCGAAGCTATGGGAAAAGTGAAAAAAGAAGGCGTAATAACCGTAGAAGAAGCCAAAGGTATTGAGACTTACGTGGACGTAGTAGAAGGGATGCAGTTCGACAGAGGGTATATCTCCCCTTACTTTGTTACCAATGCCGAAAAGATGGAAGCAGTATATGAAAACCCATTTATACTGATATATGACAAAAAGATCTCAGTGATGAAAGACCTGCTACCCATACTGGAAAAAGCACTGCAAACCGGTAAACCACTGATCATCATTGCCGAAGATGTTGAAAGCGAAGCATTAGCTACCTTAGTAGTCAACCGACTACGCGGCTCGCTGAAGGTAGCTGCCGTGAAAGCTCCCGGATTTGGTGATCGCAGAAAAGAAATGTTGGAAGATATCGCCATACTAACAGGTGGCGTCGTCATCTCGGAAGAAAAGGGCTATCGCTTAGAAGATGCCACATTAGAAATGCTCGGAAGCGCCGAAAAGATTACTATCGACAAGGATAACACCACCATAGTAAGCGGACATGGCGAGAAAGAAAACATCAATGCACGTGTGGCACAGATCAAGATGCAGATTGAGAATACTACCTCCGATTACGACAAGGAAAAGCTGCAAGAGCGTCTGGCTAAGTTAGCCGGTGGGGTAGCTGTTATCTATGTAGGTGCTGCCAGCGAAATAGAAATGAAAGAAAAGAAAGACCGCTTTGACGATGCCTTGGCTGCAACACGTGCTGCCATAGAAGAAGGTATCATCCCAGGCGGTGGAGTAGCATTTATTCGCGCTATTGACACACTGGCTGAGCTGCAAGGTGAGAACCAGGATGAAGATACAGGTGTCGCTATTGTACGCCGTGCATTAGAAGAGCCTTTACGTCAGATCGTTGAAAACGCCGGTATCGAAGGCTCTGTAGTCGTCAACCGTGTGAAAGAAGGAAAAGGCGATTTTGGATTCAACGCACGTACCGAAGTATATGAGAACCTGCACGAAGCCGGTGTCATCGACCCCACTAAGGTAGCTCGTATCGCCCTTGAGAATGCAGCTTCAATAGCCGGTATGATGCTTACAACCGAATGTGTGTTAGTAGAACACAAAGACCCGAACGAAGCACCACCAATGCCCCCAATGGGAGGTGGAATGCCAGGTATGATGTAAACATACATCGTCACCATTTATACAAAAAGCCGACTGGATCACAGCCGGCTTTTTTTTATTGCTACTATAAAATCACTCAGTGGTGATGCCCGTGAGGGCCATGCACATGACCATGCGCAATTTCTTCCTGACTTGCATCACGAACCTCTAATACCAAACCTGAAAAATGCAGATTAAATCCGGCTAAAGGGTGGTTGAAATCCATAATAACTTTGTCGTCCGTAACTTCCAACACGGTTCCCTCAAGAGGATTTCCTTCATGATCCTGCATCGTAAGCTGATTACCAATAGTTAGTAGCTCCTCGTCTATGACACCATCTATTTCAAAAAGCTGCTTATCCAATTCAATAATAGCTTCTTCGGTACGTTGACCATAAGATTCATCAGCTTTCATAGAAAAGCTAAAAGTATCACCCGGCTGCAAACCATTTAGGTTCTGTTCAAAAACAGGCAGTAAACCACCTACACCAAACAGATAGACAAAAGGATGATCTTTTTCTACTTTTTGAATTAATTCGCCCTGCGCATCATTCTCGCGAAGCTCATAAATCAAAGAAACTACTTTGTTATTTCCAATTTTCATACAATGTGAGATTGTGAGCTATATGCGATGCCAGGAAATACCAATCCGACAAATGATAATTGATATACAAACAAACCGCTAAAGCTCAATGATTTAAAATAATAAGGAATTAAAAAATTGCTGCGAAAGTAACCATATTTTATATAGTAGCGACAAGAAATCAGACGGCAACACCAAAACAAATCCACTAAGCAACACCTAAACGTACTGAAATAAATTGATTAGCAATTGATACTCTGCATATTATCTAAATTTATTTTATATAAAAAAACATTGATATTCTATTGAAAAAGAATAAAATAAAGCAGATTAATCACTTATCTTATATCATCAAACTGCATATCATGTCTGATACCATTTTGGGATAATGTTTAATTTTGCTCATTGAGAAAGTCATTTTCATATGTGTATCAGTCTCAAAACAGTAAAAGGATTAATCCTCAGTATTATGCCAAAACTTTTAAAACGACTGATACAATCATTGACTGATAACATCTTGTGTATGCATAATGACCATATAATATGAAGATAGTGAACATCGGCAGGAATAGCCATTCATATGTGTCGAAATATATCTTTCTAAAAAATATTCAAATCCTTAATAACATAACCGAATGAAAAGCATTGACTTATACAACCTTAAGGGCAAGCGTGTGATTGTCAGAGTTGATTTTAATGTTCCTTTAAATGAGCGGTTTGAAATAACCGACGACACCCGTATCAGGGCTGCGTTGCCCACTATACAGAAAATTCTTTCGGCAGGTGGTTCTGTCATTTTGATGTCGCATTTAGGGCGTCCCAAAGAAGGACGGGATGACAAGTATTCTTTACGACACCTTATTCCGACCTTAGAATCGAAGTTACACATAAATGTCAAATTTGCCGATGACTGTATAGGTGAACAAGCCCATCAGCTTGCTGACAGCCTACAACCTGGCGAAATACTATTGCTCGAAAACCTGCGATTTTATAAAGAAGAAACAAAAGGTGATCCTAATTTTGCAAAAAAATTAGCCTTGTTAGCTGATGTATATGTAAACGATGCGTTTGGCACAGCACACAGAGCTCATGCCAGTACTGCCATCATCACTCAATTCTTTCCGGGAGCAAGTCTGTTTGGATACCTTATGCAGGACGAGTTAGACCATCTTGAAAAAGTTACTACTCATGCCGAAAAACCATTCACTGCTGTGTTAGGAGGTGCCAAAGTATCGGGAAAAATTGAAATCATCAACAACTTAATCAACAAGGTAGACAACCTGATCATAGGTGGTGGGATGATGTTTACTTTTATCAAAGCGATGGGAGGCAAAGTGGGTAGTTCGTTGGTTGAAGACGAGCTGATTGAAACGGCAAGGCAGGCTCTCGAAAAAGCCAAAGCCAATGGAGTGAAGCTGCTGATCCCAAAAGATGTGGTAGCAGCCGATCAGTTCAGCAACGATGCGTTGCAACAAATATGCAAAGCAGATGCGATACCTGATAGTTGGATGGGTTTGGATATAGGACCGGAAACCATCAATGAGTTCACTGAAGTAATCATACAATCAAAAACTATACTTTGGAATGGGCCTATGGGAGTTTTTGAGTTTGATAACTTCGCTACCGGGACAAAAGAGATTGCTCTTGCCATCGCCACAGCTACTGCATCAGGTAGTTATTCATTAGTTGGCGGAGGCGATTCAGTAGCAGCAGTCAACAAATACAATCTTGCCGACAAGGTTAGTTATGTATCTACCGGAGGCGGTGCCATGCTGGAGTATATTGAAGGAAAAGAGCTTCCTGGTGTTAAAGCTATCAGCGAAGAAAAAAAATGAAGCCGGACAAAGGGTAAATAACAGTACTGTCCCATAGTGACCCCATCAAAAGGAGTTTAATACAGCAATTGCAAGCTGTTGCAATAAAATTTCTTTTTTAGTAAGCTACCATATATCATCTGTTATTAAATTAACAATAATTAGCCTAAATCTGAAAACATTCGGGCTTTTTATCGTAATTTTGTACTCTTTATCAGCTTTAACACTGGTTTTTAAATATTTAATCTGTAAAACCATTTTTATATGAATCAAGAAAAGAAGAAACTTTTCAGCGAGTTCCCGTCTATATCCACTGCCGAATGGGAAGCTGTCATACTCAAGGACCTAAAGGGAGCTGATTATGAGAAAAAGCTCATCTGGAAGACCAATGAAGGCCTATCGGTAAAACCCTATTACAGGGCTGAAGACCTCCAACATATCCCTTGGCTGGCATCCTATCCGGGCGATTTTCCATTTGTCAGAGGCAATAATCCCACAGCAAACCATTGGTTGGTAAGACAAGATATACAGGTTGATACGATCGCATCGGCAAATGAAAAAGCTCTCGACATTCTGATGAAAGGCATAGACTCTATAGGCTTTGAACTGAACTGCGACAAGCAATATTCTATAGAGGAAATAGAAGCTTTGTTAAAAAATATTCGGGCTGATATAGTCGAACTCAACTTTTATAGTACGGCACAACATTTTGATCTTGTTAGGTATATAGATACATTAGTTCGTAAATATAATCGTCCACTTGAAAAAATTTTCGGTTCCGTATCTTACGATCCATTGTTGAGATACGCTCGCCAAGGTGTTTGGTACGACAGTGAAGAAGCTGATTTTTGTACGGCTTATGAGATGATCAACGCATCCAAAGCGCTTCCCAATTTTCGGGTTCTGAAAGTAAATGGTCATCTGTTTACCAATGCAGGAGCTACTATAGTAGAAGAGATGGCTTTCACTCTTTCGGCCGGTAGCGAGTACCTCACAAGGCTCACCGCAAAAGGACTGTTTATTGGAGATATTGCCCCACGCATCAAGTTTAATTTGGCAGTAGGCTCTAATTATTTTTTAGAAATAGCTAAACTACGTGCCTATCGCCTGCTGTGGGCACAATTGGTGAATGCCTATGGCCTCAACGACTCGCTTAATGGCAGAATGTTCATCCATGCACAAAACTCAAGCTGGAACCTTAGTATCTATGATGCACATGTGAATATGCTGCGAACTACTACAGCTACTATGTCAGCCATATTGGGTGGAGTTGATTCGTTCCGGGTACTGCCTTTCGACAGTGTGTATGGCGCATCTACCGAATTTGCAGAACGTATCGCCAGAAATCAACAGTTAGTTCTGAAAGAAGAATCTTATTTAGATAAAGTAGCCGATCCGGCAGCAGGCTCATACTATATTGAGAATCTGACCAATATGTTAGCTGAAGAAGCATGGAAGCTCTTCCTGGAAATAGAAGAAGAAGGAGGATTTCTGATCGCTTTAAAGAAAGGGATCATCCAAAAGAAAATTAACGCTTCTGCCGATAAACGCCGACAAGCTATTGCCACCCGTCGTGAAACCTTGTTAGGCATCAACCAGTATCCCGACCTTAATGGAAAAATAGACTGGGAATTACCTGTAAGTGTGTTCCAACCCGATGACAGGACCGACAAGCAAGCTGAGATAGAAACCATCAAGACATGTAGGGGTGCTCAACAGTTTGAGTTGCTGCGATATACTACTGACCAGTATAGCAAAACCCACAAACGTCCAACAGTTTGGCTGCTCCCATTTGGCAATCAGGCTATGCGAAGTGCGCGTGCCAATTTCGCATCTAATTTCTTTGCCTGCGCCGGATTTGAGATAGTGAATAATCCAGGCTTTGAAACAGTTGAACAAGGTATAGAAGCAGCACGTGAATGTGGAGCAGAAATAGTTGTACTATGCAGCTCAGATGATGAATACGCTACTAACGCCCTCACTATATTCAACGCTCTGAAAAAGACTAATGAGGTAGTGCTTGCCGGTTATCCGACTAATTTAGTGGACACACTGAAAACAGCAGGGATGGAGTATTTTATCCATGTACGTTCCAATGTGTTGGAAACCCTGCAACAGTTTCAGCAAAGGCTTGGCATCACCCAACAATAATTTAAAAACCTGACTATATGAAACCGAATTTTAAAAATATCAATATAAAAAATATTCCTGCCAACCCTTTACAAGCAGCTGAATGGGAAAAGCAGCATGCAGTAGAGGCCGATTGGGAAACTCCCGAGCATATTCAAGTCAAGCAAGTATATAATCAATCGGATTTAGAGCAATTGGAGCATTTGAATTATGCGGCTGGAATAGTGCCCTTTTTACGCGGACCTTATTCTACTATGTATGTGATGCGTCCGTGGACTATCCGTCAGTATGCCGGTTTCTCAACAGCTGAAGACTCTAATGCGTTTTACAGGAGAAATCTTGCCGCAGGCCAAAAAGGCCTTTCTGTAGCTTTCGATCTGGCAACACACCGAGGCTACGACTCTGATCATGAACGTGTAGTTGGAGATGTAGGCAAAGCAGGTGTTGCCATTGATTCCATATTGGATATGAAAATCCTCTTTGATCAGATCCCACTCAATCAGATGTCGGTTTCTATGACCATGAACGGAGCTGTACTGCCTATCATGGCATTTTATATAGTTACCGCCTTAGAGCAGGGAGCTAAATTGGAAGAGTTGGCCGGTACCATACAAAACGATATCTTAAAAGAGTTCATGGTACGCAACACCTATATTTATCCACCCGAAGCTTCTATGCGTATCATAGCCGATATCTTTGAATTCACTTCCAAACATATGCCTAAGTTCAACTCCATTTCTATTTCGGGCTATCATATGCAGGAAGCTGGAGCTACGGCAGATATTGAATTAGCTTATACCTTGGCCGATGGGTTGGACTACATACGTACGGGCTTAAAAGCCGGTCTTAGTATAGATGCTTTTGCCCCTCGGCTCTCTTTCTTTTGGGCTTTAGGGATGAACCACTTCATGGAAATAGCCAAGATGCGGGCAGGCAGGCTGTTATGGGCAAAGATCGTCAAACAGTTTGCACCACAGCTTGAGAAATCCATGGCATTACGCACCCATACCCAAACATCGGGTTGGAGCCTGACCGAGCAAGACCCTTTCAATAATGTAACCAGAACCTGTATAGAAGCATTAGGTGCAGCATTAGGACACACACAATCCTTGCATACCAACGCATTAGACGAAGCGATCGCACTTCCTACCGACTTCTCAGCCCGTATTGCTCGTAACACACAGATCTACCTGCAAGAAGAAACCAATATTACCAAAGCAGTAGACCCTTGGGCAGGCTCTTATTATGTAGAAAAACTCACTGCCGAGTTAGTAGAACAAGCATGGAATCATATACAAGAGATTGAGTCTATGGGAGGTATGGCAAAAGCTATAGAAACGGGGCTCCCGAAAATGCGTATCGAAGAAGCTGCCGCACGCAAACAAGCCCGTATCGATTCCAATAAAGACATAATCGTAGGAGTAAACCGCTATCGTCTTGAAAAAGAAGATCCAATTGACATATTGGATATCGACAATACAGCTGTCAGACAAGCCCAGTTAGAACGACTAAAAGTGTTGCGAAGCAGCCGTGATGAAGCTTCGGTACAGGCTGCTTTAGATGCCATCACCCGTTCATGTGAGACAGGTGAAGGAAACTTGTTGGAGCTTGCCGTAGATGCAGCAGCAAAACGGGCTTCCTTAGGCGAGATATCAACCGCATGTGAAAAAGTTTTTGGAAGATACAAAGCAGTCATCCGTTCTATATCCGGTGTCTATTCTTCTGAAAGTGTCGGTGATCAAAGCTTTACAAAAGCTGTCGCATTAGCTGATGAGTTTGCAAAATTAGAAGGCAGGAGACCGCGCATCATGGTGGCCAAGATGGGACAGGACGGACACGACAGAGGTGCCAAAGTGGTTGCCACAGGCTATGCCGATATCGGCTTCGACGTAGATATAGGGCCCCTTTTTCAAACCCCGGCTGAAGCTGCAAGGCAGGCAGTAGAAAATGATGTACATGTACTAGGAGTATCAAGCTTAGCAGCAGGTCATAAAACATTAGTGCCACAAGTGATTGAAGAGCTGCAAAAGCTTGGACGCGAAGATATATTAGTCATAGTAGGCGGAGTGATCCCAACACAAGATTACCAATATCTCTACGATGCGGGAGCAATAGCTATCTTTGGCCCGGGCACCATTATATCCGAAGCAGCTATCAAAATACTGAATATACTGATCCAAATGCGAACTTAGATGCTTGAATAAAATACCCAAACGCAGCTCTACCGGCTGCGTTTTGTGTTCTTGAATGAATCTGACAAAAATCAGTTACCAAGCTCAGAATTTCAGTAAAACTACAAGCACTATCAAAAAAAATGCTGAATATTGTCTTCAAAAACTCATTGTATGCTGCTTCAACATCCACCAGGCCCGGACGATATCCGCCAAGCTCATAAGCGTATAGCACCCTATGTGCATGAAACGCCCATTCTCTTTTCAACTCAGTTAAACGCTCTGGCTGAATCAATACTGTATTTTAAAAGTGAAAACTTCCAAAAGACTGGCTCATTCAAAAGCCGCGGAGCTGTGAATGCCCTTTTGAGCCTTGATCCTGAAATCCTTCGAAAAGGTGTTGCTACCCATTCGAGTGGCAATCATGCACAGGCTCTGGCACGTGCAGCTTCTCTGTTACAAATCCCGGCCTATATAGTAATGCCCCGGAATGCTCCAAAAGTAAAAGTGGCAGCAGTGGAAGCATATGGAGGACAAATTTTCTTTTGTGAACCAACCTTAGAAGCACGTGAACAAACATTGGAAAAAGTCAGGTCTCAAACAGGAGCTGTCGAAATTCATCCGTTCAATAATTATGATGTGATAGCCGGACAGGCCACTGCTAACCTTGAGTTGTTACAATCTATATCGCCTCCCGACTATATCCTTTGTCCGGTAGGAGGAGGTGGTCTTTTAAGTGGTACTTTGTTAAGCACACATTATTTTTCGCCTGCTACCAAAGTCATTGCTTGCGAGCCGGAAGGCGCTAACGATGCATGGCAATCGTTCAAAGCCGGTAAATTTATTCCTTCGTCGAACCCTGTTACTATAGCCGACGGACTGCTCACCTCCCTTGGCAACCTCACCTACCCTATCATCATGGATTATGTTACCGATATTATTACCGTGAATGATCAAGCTATTATACAAGCTATGAAATTAGTATGGGAACGTGTGAAGATAATCATAGAACCCAGCGCTGCAGTACCCGTAGCAGTAGCTTTACAAGAAAAGCAATTGTTCAGGAATAAAAGAATAGGTATCATACTTTCAGGTGGCAATATAGATCTGCAAAAACTACCCTGGCAGTAATACAGCTCAACACAGCAAGACATCAACACCCACAAAAAATATCTTCAGACAAATACAGCAGTATAAACCAGCTGGTAGGTTGAATATTACCGCTCAATATTTACCTTTGCCAAGATGCAGGCGGCTCACTAAAGAATTATTTCAATAAAGTTGAAACGTAAATTGTTCTTCACAGATGTACCCACATACTTCACATAAAGATAAGCCACTATCAGGTATTTTATATCTGATACCCACTCCTTTAGGAGATGATCCTCCTGAATGGGTGATGCCAGCTCATGCAATTTCTATCCTTCATCGTTTAGATCATCTCATAGTAGAAAATCTGCGTACAGCAAGGCGCTTATTGAGTAAGACCCATATCCCAAAGTCTATTGACAGCATACAGTTCTATGAATTAAACAAACACAGCTCCGAAGCGGATGTAGGTTCATTTTTAGATGCTGCAAAACAAGGCTCTGATATAGGTCTGATCTCGGAAGCGGGTAGCCCATGCATAGCCGATCCGGGTGCTATAATTGTTCAGCAGGCTCACAAAATTGGTATCAAGGTAGTACCTTTGGCAGGGCCTAATTCGATAATGATGGCTCTGATGGCCTCAGGATTTAATGGGCAATGGTTTGTATTTCATGGCTATCTACCCATTCAGGCTAATGCCCGTATAAAAAAGATCCGTGAACTTGAACAGCATGCAGTACACAGCGGGCAAACCCAAATTTTTATTGAAACCCCTTATAGAAACCAACAATTGTTTGAAGCCTTGATGCGAACATGCCACCCAAGCACTACATTGTGTATCGCCATAGATATCAGTTCAGATGATGAGGTGATTCTTACTCAGTCAATAAGTCAATGGCAATCATCGCCTCTAAATATTCATAAGAAACCGGCAGTATTTTTACTTGGGACTGACGCTCATTCGATTCAGTAGTTTCTATTATATAGCTGCCAGGTAAACACACGCATCACCTCTTTTTTTCTTTCATCGGCTACAACAGCATCTAATGAGCGGAGGCTTTCTTTGTAGTATTGCTCCATCAAGCTAACAACTTCATTTCTGATATTCAGCTGGTTGTATATCTCTACCACTTGATTGATCTTCTCATCTGCTTGAAGGCGTTTGTTACTATATAATTTTTTCAGTTGTTTTTTTTGTTCCTTATCGCCTAATTCCAATGCTTTGAGATAGAGGTATGTTTTTTTATTGGAAGCGATATCGCCTCCCCGGATCTTTCCAAATTGCTCAAGATTACCATACACATCCAATAAGTCGTCCATCAGTTGAAAGGCTAATCCAAAGCTGACACCAAAATCGTATAAATTTCGGATAGAGGTATAATCGGCACCTGCTGCGATAGCTCCTATCTTCACGCTTGCTCCAATAAGTACAGCCGTTTTTAGCCGGATCATTTCAATATATTCTTCCAGACTGACTTTCCGTGCTGTCTCAAAATTCATATCATATTGTTGACCTTCACATACTTCAATAGCTGTTTTACTGAACACTTCCAATATAGGCTTAATCAGTCTGTTGTCTGTTTGGGTTGCATTCTGGTATGCCATGGCAAAAAGAGTATCTCCGGAGAGGATAGCGATGTCGGAATTCCATTTTTTATATACCGTTTCTTCGCCACGGCGTATAGGTGCTTTGTCCATGATGTCGTCATGTATCAGCGTAAAGCTATGAAACATTTCAATGGCTAAGGCCGGATACAAGGCATGGGTAATATCCCCTCCAAACATATCGCATGCAAGGAGTGTAAACATAGGTCTCAGCCTCTTCCCACCTTGCGACATCACATATATGATGGGGTCGTATAATTCAGGAGGCTCTTTTTTATAATCTTGCAGATCAATAAGCTTAGTAATAAGAGCCTGATATTCTGCTATCTTCTCCATAATTTCTATTTGATCAGATTCATCAGATACTGACCGTATCCGCTTTTCAGCAAAGGATATGCCAATTCGGCAAGCTGTTCTTTATTGATGAACCCTTTATTGTAAGCCACTTCTTCTATGCAGCCTATTTTCAATCCTTGTCTTTGTTCGATGACCTGTACAAACTGACTTGCCTGAAGCAGCGATTCAAAAGTTCCTGTATCCAGCCAGGCCGTACCACGTCCGAGTATTCCTACCTTTAACATAGCTTTTTCGAGATAGTATTTATTGACATCAGTAATCTCGTACTCACCTCTGGCGCTTGGTTGAATATTTTTAGCTACCTCAACAACCGTATTATCGTAGAAATACAATCCGGGTACTGCAAAGTTGGATTTCGGTTTTTCCGGCTTTTCTTCTATAGAAACAGCTTTCAGAGCTTGATCAAACTCTACTACACCGTATCGTTCAGGATCCGACACATGATAAGCAAACACTACGCCTCCTGTAGGATCGTTATTTCTTAACAGCAGTTGTTGCAACCCACTTCCATAAAAAATATTATCGCCTAAGATCAGAGCCGCCTTATCATTTCCTATGAACGACTCGCCTATCACAAAAGCTTGTGCCAATCCGTTGGGGATTACCTGCTCGGCATATGAGAAATTACATCCCAGGCTCTGGCCGCTCCCTAAAAGTTTTTGAAAACCCGGCAGATCATAAGGGGTCGAAATAATAAGTATATCTCTGATACCGGCCATCATCAAGACAGATAGTGGATAATAAATCATAGGTTTATCATAAATGGGCATCAGTTGCTTACTTACGGCTAAGGTAAGCGGATGTAAACGTGTACCGGCACCTCCGGCAAGAATGATACCTTTCATACTATTTAGTTTTTACTGATTTGAATAGTTTTCTAACTGATCCGGCTTAGTCCTCATCTCCGGTGTATCGTTTTCCCGTTCGGCTAAGTCTTCCAATAAAGATTCTTTAAAAGCTTTGGTAGTACTCCATTTATCAAAAGTTAATAAAAGAGAAGGAAGCACAAATAAATTCAACAACAAGGCAATAAGCAAAGTGAACGATACTAAATATCCTAATGCCACCGTACCTCCAAACGAAGAAAAGATAAACATAGCAAAACCACAAAACAACACTACTGCCGAATAGATCATGCTAAATCCTGTTTCTTTAAGAGCTGCCAGAACCGAATCTCTGATCCTCCAATCGTTAATAATTAATTGCTGCCTGTAGCGCGACAGAAAATGAATCGTATTATCCACACTTATACCTAAGGCCACACTGAATATCAATATAGTAGATGGTTTGATACTGATACCAGCAAAACCCATCATACCGGCAGTAAGTATTTGTGGGATCAAATTAGGGATAAGCGATATGATAATCATCTTAAAAGAAGAGAATGTCAAAGCCATCAACAAGGCAATGACTACCAATGCAAGCAACAATGACGAGATCAGGTTTTTGACTAAATAATTGGTTCCTTTCAAAAACACCACGCTGGTACCAGTCGTATGAACGGTATAATCTTCAGGTGAAAAGATCTCATCAATCTTAGGGCGTAATGTTTGTTCAATACTGTCTATCTCTTGCGTATTGATGTTGGCCATCTGCACACTGATACGTGTAAACCTGTATGTTGTATCCACAAACGAGTGCAGGAAAGTTCGTTTGCCGTGTCCAAAATCCGGTATGTACGACAATATAAAATTACGTTCCTGGTTATTGGGCAGATTGAAATATTGAGGGTCTCCTCTGAAAAAAGCTTGTTTGGAGAATTTTACCAGCTGCACTACCGAAAGCGGTTTACTAAACTGAGGATAAGCTGCAAGCTCATGTTGTAACTGGTCAATCTTAGCTATAGTTGACGCCCGCATCACAGCTTTTGGATGCTTGGTATCTATGCTGATCTCATACGGCATGACACCATTAAAATGAGTTTCAAAAAACACTAAATCTTTATATAACCGGTCTTTTTTTGAGATGTCATCACCTATGCTGCCTGTAGTTTTCAATCGGGTAACTCCCACCAGTCCAATTACGATCAGTATAGTAGTGATCGCATAAATGGTATTACGGTGATGGGTTACAATAAATTTAATTTTTTCCAGGAATGCATTGACTCTTCCTTGGTCTAAGTGTTGATAATGTTTTCGTTTGGGTGCCGGAAGGTAGCTGAATATGATCGGTATCATCATCAGGGTGATCACATAAGCTACCATAATATTAATAGCTGCGATGATCCCAAACTCAACCAACATCTTGTTTCCAGTAATAATGAACGAAGCAAAACCAGCGGCTGTTGTGGCATTTGTAAGGAAGTTAGCAGCCCCTATACGCCGTATCACCCGGGTAAGAGCTTTGATCTTATTGCCATGAATATTATACTCATCATAATACTTATTAAGCAGGAAGATAGAGTTTTCCACCCCAATCACTATCAAAAAAGGTGGGAGAATCCCGGTTAATACAGTGATCTCAAATCCTAACAAATGGAGCATGCCAAACATAAAGATCACAGTGATCAGCACATTGAGAATAATGAAAAACACATTCTTACCCGATCTGAAAAAAGCCATCAAGATCACAAATGCTACAAACAAGGCTAAGAAGACAAACAGTATCAGTTCATCTTGTATTTTTTTTGAGGTCATCGTTCTGATATAAGGCAGACCTGAATAATACAGAGGTATCTGATATTTTTTTGTGTAGTCGTCTAACACTGATTTAATATCATACACCAATGCGACCCTGTTTTTTGTGTTGATCACCTCATTATCCAGAGTGATCATCATCATACTCACATTGGTTTTGGAGTTATACAGCATACCTTCGTAAAACGGCAGGCTTAATATAATATGCCTCAACGAATCCAACTCTTTCTGACTATCCGGTGCCTTGAGCATAACCGGTTTAAAATCAAACTTTTTTAAGCTATCATTGCGAACCAAATGGTACATCCGACTCACCGATACCACCTCTTCCACTCCTTCGATATTTCGAAGAGTTTCGGTCATATGATGCCAGCTTAAAAAATGATCTAACTCGAATAGATGCTCGTCCTGTATCCCAACATATATAACACTACCATCCTGTCCAAAAGTTTCTTTAAACCGATCGTAAATACGACTGGCAGTATCACTAGCCGGAAGCATGCGGGGAAATTCATACGACATCCGAACTTTTGTACCCTGCCACCCCATAAAAAGAGTGAGCAGTATGATAATTATTAAATTTGTTAAACGATTTCTAAGAATGAACCTGGTAAGCAAAGTCCACATGCTAAAGCTTTTACTTTATACTTTCATTTGTGATTGCGCAAATGTCTGCATTAAAAAATTAAGAAACGAAAGTACTACATTCTAACTATAAAAAAAAACTGGTTTAGTTTTTGTAACAGACTTCTATCATATATCAACATACTGTTTGATTCACTTTCACTAAACTAACTTTGAACTCTGCAAAGTATGAAACAACCTATTGTCAGATGATACATGAAGAACAAAAACTTAATACCAACAGCTTGATGTTCAGGTTGCTATTCAATAAGAAATATTTATGATACAAGCATAAAAAAGAGTATGCAAGCAAAATGCAGTTTTGATAATTAAAAATTCTGAAGTTGATTTACATATTGACTGTTATAAAATTTTAAACAAATGAGAAGATCTATACTTTTAACAGCATGGCTGTTGCTTTTGATTGCCTGCGGCAGTCCAAAACATTTGATCAAAAACGAAAAATATGATCTTGCAGTAGAAAAGCTCAGTCGGAAACTGCGTACGGGCAAAGAACGTAGCCAAGACGTGCTGATGTTGAAAGAAGCCTATCATGCGGCCAACCAGATTGATCACGACAGGATACAACTACTGAGAAAAAGTGGCAAGCCTGAGATCTGGCCAGAAGTGTACATCTTGTATAAAACAATGGATATCAGACAACAAAAGCTTCGCTTTCTATCTGATTATGTGAAACAGACGATAGGATTTCAGCTTATACAATACGATGAATATATCCTGGAGGCACAGAATCACGCAGTAGATTATCTGACAGCCTCCATCAAACAGAAATTACAAAGCCAATCAAAATCTGATGCACGTCAAGCGTTGATACTACTTAACGAACTTGAAACGATTTACCCAGACTATGCTGAATTAGACCAATTAAAACGTCAGGCAATAATGCAAGCTGTAAATTATGTGTTGATCCAGTTTGATAACCAATCGAAGCTATCGGTACCTGATGAGTTTGTGCAGACAATCATGAATTTTTCTGAAAAAGATTTTAAAGAAACCTTAGTGAGCTACGATCTATCCGCACAACCTGGATTGACCTACGATTATCTGATATATATTACCTTAAAGGATATCATTGTATCGCCAGAACGGATTGATACTCGCCAATTTACAGAAAAACGTGAAATAGTTGACGGAACAAAGCCCAAACGGGATACTAATGGAAATATCATGATTGACTCAGCGGGCCAAGTGATTGAAGTACCAAACTATAAACAAATACAGGCCATAGTGAAAGAGACAAGCATGAGCAAAAATGTGCTGATCCGTGTTTCAATAGATTATGAAGACAACCACCGCCATAAGCTCATTCATAGTATTGCGTTGGAAAGGCCTGTCTCTTTTATACATAACTTTGCAAAAGTTGACGGCGATATCAGGGCATGCAGCAAAGCTACATTAGAACTGATCAAGCATGAGGCAATACCTTTCCCAGCTGATGGAGCCATGGTAGCTGATGCTGCCCATCAGTTGCATGAGGAGATTAAAAGAGTCCTTCGCAAAGAAGCCGGTATAGTTAAACAGGCAAACGATCGCTGACAATCACATATCAGCGCTCACTCCGCAGAGTAGATGGATTTTTTGAGCACTGCTGTTTTATACTATATACACAACAAATTATTTGAGATGAAGGTTTTTTCTTGCAACCATCAATAATATTTTCCCCTATCATGCCACAAAAAGTACTTTTTATTGATACAGCTCATCCCACCCTACAGGATCAATTGGAAGGGCTTGGTTTTATATGCGAATACCATGAAACATACGGATATGATCAGTATCTTACAATTATTGATCAGTATGTTGGTCTGATAGTGCGCAGTAAGATTCCGGTTGACCGTCAATTATTGGATGCAGCTTCTGAGTTACGATTTATTGCCCGAGTTGGGGCTGGCATGGAAAATATTGCAGTTGACTATGCACATCAACGGGGGATAGCTTGTTTTAATGCACCCGAAGGCAACCGAGATGCGGTAGCTGAGCATGCGGTAGCCATGTTGTTAAGTCTTTTCCGAAATCTGATAAAAGCTGATGGTGAAGTACGTTCCGGTATATGGAAAAGAGAAGAAAACAGAGGTATAGAGATCAAGGGAAAGACTGTGGCTATCATTGGGTATGGGAATACTGGTTCGGCTTTTGCCCGTAAGTTGTCAGGATTTGAATGCAGGATCATGGCCTACGACAAATACAAAAGTGGCTTTGCTTCCGAGTTGGTAGAAGAAGTTACCATGCCTCAGATTTTTGAAGAGGCCGATATTTTAAGCCTACACCTTCCACTGAGTGAAGAGACCCGGTATCTTGTTGATACTAAGTATATCAACAACTTCCAAAAATCGTTTTACCTGATCAATACTTCAAGGGGTGCTGTGGTACATACGACCGATTTACTGACGGCATTAGAAGTTAGTAAAATTTCAGGTGCTTGTTTGGATGTGCTTGAATATGAGAAGTTTTCGTTTGAGGCTATTCAGCCACATGAATTGTCATCAGTTTTCCAGAGATTAGTAAAACGTGCTGATGTGGTTTTAAGTCCTCATATAGCCGGATGGACACACGAATCGAACCGCAGGATGGCTGATGTATTAGTTCAAAAGATCAGCCGTTTATGATCAGGGCTTGAAATAAAAAAAGAGGCTGTCTCATTACACGGGAAGCCTCTCTTATCTTTTTGATCTTTTGTGTCGATTAACCTAACATCACCCGTTTAAATGCGGTTACTGTCAAGTCTTTATCTGCCTCAGTCAAATATTGGCGTACAGTTTTCTTGGTATCCCGTACAAAATCCTGATTGAGCAAGGTGTTTTCACGGAAAAATTTATTCAGTGTACCTTTTGCGATCTTCTCTAACAAATGTTCAGGTTTTCCTTCGTTGCGAGCTTTATCCATACCCACCTCAATTTCACGCTGAATGACTTCTTGTGGCACATCATCCTGATCAATGGCTATAGGATCCATGGCAGCTATCTGCATAGCAAGTTCACGTCCTAACTGATTGATATGCTCCGATTGAGGTTTATTCAGTCCTACTATAGTAGCCAGTCTGTTTCCCGGATGTATATAAGCTGCAGTAGCAGGTGCTTCGATAAAGAAGAAAGCGCCAAGGTCGATTTTCTCACCTATTACTCCGGTTTGATCAATAATAGTATCTTCAATCTTTCTTCCATTGAGTTCAAGTGTTTTCAGTTGATCTAATGAGTTAACCTTTTGTGCTACGGCTAAGTCTAAGATGCTATGGACATATGCAATAAAGTCTTCATTTTTTGCTACAAAGTCCGTTTCACAGTTCACCATGATCAGAGCAGCATAGCTGTGTGTATCGTTTGTTTTGGATACTATGACTCCTTCGGTAGCTTGTCTGTCGGCACGATTGGCGGCTACTTTCTGTCCTTTTTTACGCAGATAGTCGATAGCTGCTTTGATATCGCCCTTGCTTTCTACTAGAGCCTTTTTACAATCCATCATTCCGGCTCCGGTCAGTTTTCTTAGTTCATTAACTTGGGCAGCGGTAATATTCATTATTTATCCTATCTTTAAAAAGTTACTATTTTATTTTTTTGATACTGGTCGTCTTGGTCTTCTTGGGCGTCCACCTTCGTCTGTGGTTCTGCGTCGGCTATCTTTTTCGTCTTTTTCATCCTCTTCGTCAAATGCTTTCTCTTTTTCGTCTAAGAAATCATCTTCTTCTGCCTCTTTTTCTTCTTGATTTTTTTCTTTAGCTAATTTACGGTCGTTCAATCCTTCTTCTATAGCTTCTGCCATCAGGCGTATGATCAGAGCGATTGATTTCGATGCGTCGTCGTTGCCCGGTATAGGGAAAGTGATCAGATTTGGATTAGTATTGGAATCGGTTATGGCGAAGGTTGGTATATTCAGTTTACGTGCTTCGGCCACAGCTATATGCTCCTTGATGATATCTACTACAAATATTGCAGAAGGCAGGCGATTGAGATCGGCTATACTACCGAGGTTTTTTTCAAGCTTTTCGCGCTCACGCTGAATCTGCAGTCGTTCCCGTTTTGACAGGTTAAGGTATGCATCGCTTACCATGAGTTTGTCAATATTCGACATTTTGCGAACAGCTTTTCGTATGGTAGCGAAGTTTGTCAGCATCCCACCCGGCCAACGCTCGGTGACATACGGCATACCTACTTTGGCTATCTCTTCGGCTACAATATTTTTTGCCTGTTTTTTGGTAGCGACAAAGAGTACCTTTTTTCCTGATCGGGCTAGCTGGCGAAGTGCATTGGCTGCTTCATCAAGCTTAGCCTGTGTTTTATATAAGTCGATGATGTGTATCCCATTACGCTCCATAAAAATATAGGGTGCCATATTAGGATTCCATTTTCTTTTCAGGTGTCCGAAATGTACACCTGCGTCTAACAATTCTTCAAATGTTACTCTTGACATAAAATTAGATTAATTGATGTTTACTTTCACTGGCGCAATCGCTGAGTAGACCTGTTGTGTCAGATGTCTCAACAATTTGGATACTAAACACGATCGTCGGGCCCGTGCTTGATTAACGTTTACTAAACTGGAATTTCTTACGGGCTTTTGGCTGGCCTGGTTTTTTGCGTTCTACCATTCTTGGATCACGGCGTAGCAGACCTTTAGCTTTGAGCGCAGGGCGAAATTCTGGATCAATCTTGCAGAGTGCACGACTTATAGCCAAGCTAAGAGCTTCGGCCTGTCCGTTAAAACCGCCTCCATTCATATTCACCTTGATATCATATTTATCAAGATTATCGGTAATAGAAAGAGGTTGTGTGACTATAAAATGCAGTATCTCCGTCGGGAAATATTCTTGATAGTCTCTTTTATTGACGGTAATAGCTCCATTTCCACTTTTCAAATAGATACGTGCTACTGCAGTTTTTCTCCTGCCTAAGGCGTTGATTACTTCCATTTGTGAGGGCTTGATAGTTAAAATTCTATTTTCTTAGGTTGTTGAGCCTGCTGTTTATGTTCAGGACCGGCATATACGTATAGATTACGAAACAACTCGGCACCTAATCTGTTCTTTGGCAGCATCCCTTTGACGGCATGCTCCAAAACGGCTGTGGGTTTACGCTCTAACTGCTCTTTCACGCTGCGAAAACGCTGCCCACCAGGATATCCGGTATAACGAATATAAGTCTTGGTATTCATCTTATTGCCGGTAAGCTGTATCTTCTCGGCATTGATAACGATCACATTATCACCACAATCGCTGTGGGGAGTGTAGGTTACTTTATGCTTGCCACGAAGTATCCTGGCGATCTCCGAAGCTAAACGACCCAGTACCTGGCCTTCAGCATCAACAAGTACCCATTGTTTATCAGCATTCTCTTTATTGATGCTGGCTGTCTTGTAACTAAGTGTATTCATCGACTTTTGTATTTCTGCTTTATGTACAGTAAATCATTTTCATAAAACGGGGTGCAAAAATAGAAACAATTTCTCATACCAACAAATTTACTAACAATATTTTGCAGCGGCAGATTCAATAACAACCCTAAAAATCAGTCTGAAATAAAAAATCAGCTGCATAAGTTGTTTGAAAACACAAAAAATATCCGACAAATTACATCATATCCCAACGAACTTATCTGTGATAGCAATAAATTTTTCAATGGAGCGCATGGTTTTTCAAAATATGGTGTCTAACAGATAAACCCTATTGATCAAGCTAAAATAAAACGAACCTTAGCTTACCCAAATGAGTAAAAAAAGTATAGCAGATTAAAATGGGTTACTAAGTGTAAGAAATAGGTAAATTTTCTACATACAAACTCGTATAATTATAAACAAATCAAATTTTAAACAGATGAAAAAGATTGGATGCATTTTATTGATTGCCACATTTTTCTTTACCGGCAATTTATTTTCACAGTCAGCAAATACTAAAGCACCTGT
Organism: Bacteroidales bacterium; assembly: GCA_023229245.1. GTDB lineage: Bacteria > Bacteroidota > Bacteroidia > Bacteroidales > F082 > JALNZU01. The sequence goes on from JALNZU010000007.1 coordinate 57,290, forward strand.
TACACAGGATAAGACTACTGATTTTCAGCCGGGTCGTTATGTGGACAAAGACAATGATGGCGTATGTGATAACTGGCAGCAACGTCCTTCTCAGGGCAGAGGGCTTCGTTTTTTAGAACGACAAAACGATACTACACGATACTATAATCCACGTACGGGTCGTAGACCTGCGTTTCGCAATACGTATAGAGGACAGGGTAATCGTGGATTATATCGCGGCAGATGTTGGGAATTATGGATAAACGACAGCCTGAGTCAGCCACCGATACAACCTAATAAATAATGTAAGTGAAGGGATTCCAGGTCAGAGAGATTTATCGTACTTTTGAACTCATGAGCTGGATTGAGCCCTATGCTGTATGCCCAAGCTAAGTGAAAACGAACTGATTGATGCCCTTCAAAAAGGCGATGAAGCTGCGTACCGATTGTTGATACACAAGTATAACTCTATGATACAGAACGTGATCTATAAAATGGTAGAAGACCAGGACGATACAAAAGATCTGAGTCAGGAGGTTTGGATACGCATTTGGAAATCTATTGGCAAATTCAGGCGAAAATCGAGCCTGCAAACATGGATATACCGTATTTCTATTCATAGTGCCCTCAACCATATCCGTAAGAAACAGCGACTACGATTAGTAAGCTTCTCCCACTCGGATGCGTTGGAATCAACAACTTATGCGGAATCACCTATTGCCAGTGGATTTGACAAAATGGATCAGCATGACCAGGCTGCTATCATCAGAAGCGCACTAAACAGATTAACAGCAAAGCAAAAAGCTGCTTTTATACTAAGCAATGCCGAAGGCCTTAGCAATGCCGAAACGGCTGAAGTACTGGAAACATCCGTCAGTGCCGTAGAATCATTACTCATAAGGGCAAAGCGAAAGTTAAAACAAGAATTATTAAACTCATACCTCTCAGAATAATGGCAACCCAAGCTTCGGAATGTACGACATATCGCAACTTGATGTTAGAAGATATAGTTGGTAGTTTATCAGCTACCGAACAGGAGACTTTGCAGCAACATTTAAAAAGCTGCTCCTCTTGTTTCAAGCAATATGCCACATTAAAAGTAGGAATGGAAGTATGGCGACAGCCTAGCCATTTCATCCCGGATGAAGAAATGATACACTTAGTTACACAGAAGTCGCACAAAATAGTATTCGACTTCTTTAGCGTCTATACGGTTCGTTCATTAGCATCTGTAGCAGCTGCCATATTGATTGGAATAGGAATTGGACTGGCAATACCCAAATATGACGCAAGCAAGTACAGCTCTTATTCTGCGTTACAGGATTATTATGTAGACATGATTTCTGATGATATTTTTAGTTTCGATCTGTTTGATGAATACCCATTGCCATGAGACGAACCTTTTCCAACCCATACAAAGCCTGGTTTTTTATCATTCTGTTGATACTTATCACTGTTGTAACAGCTTGGTTAGTAAGTTGGCAACGGCAACAGCCTAAGGTAGTCACCGGATATGGACAGGGGTTTACTACTTTTCGTCAGCAAATGAGATTCGACACCGTTCAAACGGCCGATTATAATCAGTTTCTTCAGAATTATCAAAATCAGATTGCTCCATACAAGCGTGAGTTATGGGAATTGCAGGAAGCAAGCTTAGAGCTTATCAGTCAGGAGCAGGCTGATAGCACCCAGCTGATTGCACTTTCTCAAAAAATGGCTGAGGTACAGCATCAAATCAGAATGGAGACCTACCGTCACCTGAATAAAGTACAAGAGATCAGCAGCCCCGAACAACAACAAATACTCCATTGGCTTTATAGAGAGCTGCTTCTTGAAAACAAAGCCCGATACGGTATGCAGCAAGGGCCTGCTTATAAGAACCGTGGGCGACACCGGCATGGAAGAAGATAAACACTAAAACTCTTCATTTCATCCACAACTTTTCAATAAAACATCAATAAGCCCGAATAATAACCTTCTGATTGCTTATTACAGATAAGTTGCCAGTCTTCTATCTTTCATCTGACGGCAAAGCCTTATACAATTTACGGCAAACAATTGGATTCATACCTGATTTTACGCTGACTTTGGTTCCAGATACTGCTAAAACAAAATTAGGTATCAAGTGTTTATAAGATACTAAACACACAAGTAATGACCCAATATACAAACGGATTAACGCAACTTGTCAGCGGAGGCCGATTCAAAAACGGAAACGGATCTAAGCTGCATAATCTGAAAGAAGAAGAATATTTTGGTGATAATCATATCGCCTCCGGTATAGAAACACCTTTAAAACCCGATGCCTTTGTTTTAGACGATCAGTCAAAGATGGAAATCATTGAACATCATTTTGAACAGATCATGGAAACTTTAGGCCTTGATCTGACTGACGACAGCCTGCGCGGAACTCCGCATCGGGTAGCTAAAATGTTTGTCAAAGAAATTTTTTACGGATTACATCCTAACAACAAACCAACTATCTCTGTTTTTGAGAATAAGTTTCGATATGGACAAATCTTAGTAGAAAAAAACATCCGGCTGAACTCATTTTGCGAACATCATTTTTTACCTATCACAGGTAAGGCTCACATAGGGTATATCTCGACAGGCACAGTCATTGGGCTTTCCAAGATCAACCGCTTAGTCGATTATTATTCCCATCGCCCGCAAGTTCAGGAACGCTTGACAGTACAAATTGCTGCCGAGCTTAAGCAGGTACTCAAGACAGAAGACGTAGCCGTGCTGATAGAAGCAACCCATATGTGCGTATCATGCCGCGGAATACGGGATGAGAGCAGTTCTACGCTTACTACCGAATATAGTGGTGCGTTCAACCAGGATAAGATAAGACAAGAGTTTCTTCGCTATGTGGATCATAACATATAAGAGAAACCACGAAAAGACACTTTACGTAGATAGGATCCAAACTTGTCATGAGTAAAACAAGTTGTGAAAGATTTATTTAACTTCTTTAATAATAAGTATATAGCTTGGGAAATGATCGCTATACCCTCCTTGATGTTCTGTCCCAACAAAAGTACGCCATGGATACCCTTTGAATCTACCACTTCGTTGGGTCAGTTCAGGTTTATTATACACTTTCGCCGTTTTAAACCTATAGCTTGAATAATCCTCACCCAGGAACTCATGGCTGATGATCAGCTGGTCGAACAGGCTCCATGTATCTCTCCATGCATTTGATCCTATTCCCTTTTTATACAACGCATACATAGGGTTAAACAGTTCACCTTCTTTCAGGTTTTTTTGAGATCCTTTAGCTCTCAATCCTTCTATCAGGCTTTTATTGTTAGGGTTGTCGTTCATATCGCCCATCACCACTATCTTAGCTTGTGGGCCGGACATGAGCAACGAGTCTACTATATGCCGGGCTAATTTAGCAGCTTCCATTCGTAAAGGCAGCGATCGTTTTTCGCCTCCCCGCCTTGAAGGCCAGTGCCCTACAATAAAGTGCATAAGCTCTCCATCAAACAAGCCGGATACAACAAGCTGATCGCGGGTATAGAAATTCGGTATCCCATCTAGTTGCAAAGTATATGATTTAGAATGTAGCAGGTGAAAATACTTTGGCTGATAAATAAGTCCTACATCTACTCCACGTCTGTCAGGTGAATCATAATGAACTATTTCATAATTGCGGTCTTTGATACCTGCCTGCGATATCAGGTCTTCAACTACAGCTCTGTTTTCTATCTCAGCTAAACCCACTATAGCTGGTCCATCAGGTGTGAAATCTGTTCCAATACCTGCTATCACCTGCGCAAGTCTGTCAAGCTTATTCAGATAACGTTCGGTATTCCATCGGTTAGCTCCATCAGGCAAAAACTCTTCATCCCGTACCATAGGATCGTCTATGGTATCAAACAAATTCTCCACATTATAAAAAGCAATGACAGCTGCTTGAAATAACCGGTTCTCCTGCGCATGAAGACAAAAGGAAAAGGGCAATAAAAGGATCAAAATTTTTAAAAAATTCCGCATATACTATTTTATCAGTTACGCTTATATCAGATCGCTAACCACAGGAGCCTTATGACATGCAATTCAATCTGATAAGTGCTACAAACATACGGAAATCGTTTTGGAAATCAGGCAATTCTTCTTCTAATGCCTTACCTTTGTATGGTGATTTCTTTTAAGATGTATATGAGGACAAGATGGATTCTTCTGATCTGTTTATTTCTTTCTCTGTATGCCACAGGCCAGAGGGATACAACGTTTATCGCCATTCCTCAGCCTGCTTTACCAGCTGTGATCCTCCTGGAATCGGATTTTGAGGAAGGAAGCACTTCTGCTGATATTTCAAGTTTACTACAATCGTCGCGCGATATTTTTGTATCAACTGCCGGATTCAACTTTGGTACTATGCGGTATCGCATACGAGGCTTTGATTCAGAGAATACGAAGGTGTTGTTCAATGGTGTAGAGATGAATGATCTTGAGACGGGTAGGGCAAGCTGGTCGAGCTGGGGCGGTTTGAATGATGCCGTGCGTTTGACAGAAGTAGCCAATGGCGTTGGAGCTTTCGACTGGTCTTTTGGAGGATTAGGTGGTGCCACAAATATATTAGCCCGAGCTTCGGCCTATCGTAAGACGACCAACCTAAGCTATTCAGCTTCTAACCGAAGTTATAACAACAGGTTGATGTTCTTATACGCCACTGCCATGCAGGAGAATGGCTGGGCATTGAGCTTATCAGGTTCCAGACGATGGGCACAGGAGAGCTATGTACCGGGAACTTTTTATGACGCATGGGCATATTTCTTATCCATCGAAAAGAAAATCAATCCTCAACATAGCATTGGATTTATTGGGTTTGCGGCCCCTACCAAACGCGCCTACTCCGGTGTTTCCGTGCTAGAGGCTTATACTTTGGCCGGGACAACCTATTACAATTCCAACTGGGGCTATCAAAACGGAGAAGTGCGCAATGCCCGTGTGAGTAACTATCACCAGCCGATGCTTCAGTTGACCCATTACTGGACACCCTCTCAGAAGACAACTATGCAGTCAACCGCCTACTACTGGTTCGGACGTGGTGGAGCATCAGCTTTAGAATGGAACGAAGCTGATGACCCACGACCTGATTATTACCGCAACCTGCCCTCCTACTGGAAACAACGTGACGATACCGATAATTACCTTTATTACCTTGAAAAATGGAGCCTTGATGAGTCATTTCGTCAACTGCAATGGGATCATTTTTATTTTGCAAATACTAAAAATTTAGCTACTGTCAATAATGCGAATGGGATAGAGGGAAATTCTAAGACAGGTTACAAATCTAAATTCATTGTGGAAGACCGTCGCATGGACAAGCAGCAGCTTGGCTTACATATCAATTGGCAACATCAATTGACCTCTGTCATCCGTTTTACAGCTGGATTCTCGGCTGCTCAGCTTAAAACGCATCATCATAAACGCATACTCGACTTATTGGGAGGCGATTACTGGTTAGATATAGATAAATATTCGGAGCAGGAGCCATTTCAGATTACTACAGCAGCTCAGAGCGATCTGCGTAATCCCAACAGGGTGACAGAAGAAGGTGATGTGTTTGGCTACGATTACACCGCAAATACCGATCAGGCTCAGCTATGGGGGCAAGCTGAATGGAAGCTGCCACGATTGGAAATATATGGTGCTGCAAACCTCAGCGGTACCCGTTTCTGGCGCACAGGTCATATGCAAAACGGCAGATTCCCTGATCATTCATATGGTGATTCGGAAAAGAACAGCTTTCTGAACTATGGAATAAAAACTGGTGCAAGTTATGCCATTGACGGACGTAACTATATAGTATTCAACGGTGGCCTGCTAACACGTGCCCCTTATTTCAGAGACGCATACATCTCGCCACGTACACGCGACTTTACCGTTGACAACCTAAAAAATGAATCACTGTTTTCGGGAGATATAAGCTATGTAGTTCGTACACCTGCAATAAAAGGACGACTAACTATCTACCATGCCGAGATACACAACAATATGTGGGTACGTAGTTATTATCACGAAGACTTCCGAAACTTTGTAAACTATATTATGACCGATATTAACCAACGAAGCCAAGGGATAGAGTTGGGTATTGAAGCTAATATATCTCCCACAACATCAATGCATGCGGTTGCTGGCCACGGGCAGCAAATTATCACCAACAGACCCAATGTTACCATTGCTATCGATAATAATGCCCGGCTATTAGCTGACAACCGAACCGTGTATCTTAAAAACTACTATGCAGGTGGTGCTCCTCAAACCATCCTTTCGGCAGGAGTGCGATATAATGCACCTACATATTGGTTCGCAGGACTGACCGTCAATTATTTCGACAACACTTATCTGGAATCTAACCCGGATAATCATACAGCCGAAGCTATGAGGCATTATAACGAAGGTGACATACGTATCGAAAAGCTTCTGAATCAGATCAAGCTTGACCCGGGTTATACGCTCGACTTTTTTGGCGGCAAATCATGGCGAATAAAAAACAACTATATTGCCCTCAACATCAGTATTAACAATCTGCTCAACAGTAAAGATATGATAATATGGGGGTTTGAGCAACTTCGAACCGATCTGAATGATCCCGCACGGTTCCCTGAAAAATATGCATATATGTACGGTACGACATTTTTCATCAATCTTTCATACAGAATGCAATAACCAGCACTATGATCTCACTCACTCAAACCATAATAAAGAAATCGAATTATACATTGATCCTGCTTATAGCTTTTGTCATTCCTTTTATCGGATCATGTGTAAAGCAGGATTTTGATCGCCCGCCTATACAGAATCTCCCTATAGGTGAGGTGTATACCATAGGTCAACTCATTGAGCAATTCAACACCACAGGAGCAACCCAGTTCAATAAAGACGCTTCTGTGTATGGGATAGTAACGATGGACGAGACTTCGGGTAATATTTACCGCAGTGCCTACATACAAGATTCAACCGGCGCTATCAACCTCAGGCTGAAGGAAGCCGGAGGACTACGGGTAGGCGATTCGATCAGGGTATATCTGAAAAACGTAGTGCTGTCAAGCTATAACAATATGCGACAATTAGACAATGTCCACAACGACAGCAATATTATTATCCTGGCTAATCAAAAATATCGTCAACCTGAGACCGTTACTCTAAGCGAAATTATGAAGGGAAATCATCAGGCCAAATTAGTCAGGCTTCAAAACGTTCAGTTTATTGCAGGCGATACAGCTTTAACCTATGCCGATTCAGACGCCACTACCAACAGAATGATTGAAGATTGTTCTGGCAAAACGATGATCGTACGCACCAGCAACTTTGCCAATTTCGCAGATAAAAGCATAGCTAAGGGAAACGGAAGCATAGTAGCCGTTGTAGGCTTGTTCAACACTACATGGCAGTTGTATATCCGCACTATCGCAGAGGTTCAGATGGAAGGGGCACGTTGTGGTGAAGGTGGAGGCGGAGGTGGTAGCGGAGCGGGCACTCAGAGCGATCCATATAATATTGAAAGCGCCATCGATAAACAAGATGCTAGTCCCTACATAGTTGGATGGATACAAGGCTACATAGTTGGTTCAGTAAAACAAGGAGTTACTTCGATTTCTTCTGCAGATGATATCCATTGGAGTCCGCCATTCACTTCAGCTACCAACGTATTAGTTGCCGACTCAAAAACTCAAACCGATTATACCCAATGTGTAGTGGTAAACCTGCCTGCGGGATCGCCATTACGGGCTCAGGTGAATCTGTTAGATAACCCTGATAATCTTAAAAAATCTTTAAAAGTTACCGGAACTCTCCGCAAGTATTTTGGCATAGCCGGGTTACGTGACTCCCCCGGGCAGTCAGGCGATTTTGAATTAGAAGGTAACGGAGCTGGCGGCGATTTGATATTTTCCGAAGAATTTAAAAATAGCTTAGGATCTTTTACCGCTTTCGATATTGATGGCACACAAAACTGGCACTGGGACAACTTTGATGGCGGATGTGCCGTCATGGCAGGGTTTGCCAGCGGAATCAGCTATGAAAACGAAGACTGGCTGATCTCACCGGCTATAAACCTTACAAGCCATACTGATGTCGTATTGAATATACGTCAGGCAGCCAATCATGTTCAAGATCATTGGGAGTTGTTGCAACTGATGGTCTCAACTGATTATGATGGCAGCAGCAATCCAGAAGAACAAGGCAGCTGGAATGAATTACAAGTGCCTAATAAGCCTGCTGGTAATACCTGGACCTTTGTTGATTCGGGCGATATCAGCTTAGCTGCCTATGAGGGCGCATCAACAGTATATATTGCATTCAGATACCGCTCTACTTCCTCCATAGCCTCTACCTGGGAAATAAGTAAAGTGATAGTGAAATAATGAAGAAACATAAAAATTTGTAAAAGGATGGGGGTGTCTCCATCCTTTTCTTTTTATATCCATAGTTTTTTTGCAAATTTGCATTTGGTTTTTGCCACATATCTCATATCCAAAACGAATGGCATCTATTGATAGTCTTGTAATTATCCCCACATATAATGAAAAGGAAAACATAGAATCCATTATTCGGACTGTGTTTAGCCTTGAAAAAGAATTTGATGTACTAATAGTCGATGATAACAGTCCCGATGGCACTGCCTCCATAGTCCGCCGGCTGATGGATGAATTTCCCAACAAGCTGTTCATGGAAGAGCGTAGCGGGAAATTAGGATTAGGAACGGCTTATATCCATGGGTTTCAATGGGGTTTGCGCCGCCATTATACTTATATCTTTGAAATGGACGCCGACTTTTCACATAATCCAAACGACCTGATCAGACTTTATCAGGCTTGTACTACAGAAGGTGCCGATATGTCGGTGGGGTCACGCTATATAACAGGTGTCAATGTGGTGAACTGGCCAATGGGCAGAGTACTGATGTCGTATTATGCGTCAGCCTATGTGCGTATAATCACCCGTATGAAGATACGCGATACTACAGCCGGTTTTGTATGTTATCATCGAAAAGTATTGGAAGCAATAAATTTAAAAAAGATCAAATTTATTGGGTACGCCTTCCAGATCGAGATGAAATACAGTGCATGGCATCTCGGCTTTCAAATCAAGGAGGTGCCTATTATTTTCACTGATCGTACTGATGGTACTTCAAAGATGAACAAAAGAATCTTTAAAGAAGCGGTATTTGGGGTGATCAATCTTCGATGGAGAGGGCTTACCGGGCGCATCAAGCCAGTACATATTTCCTGATATTTTCATGAATCGTTTTATCATATCCGAAGCCGTTATTATCAATGAGGGTGAGCAGTTCACCGGCAGTGTAGCCGTCAGTAACGGGTTGATAGAAGCTGTTTTCAAGGGGTCTGTTCCGGATCAGCATCCTTTGAATACCTATCCAAAGGTCAATGCCAATGGCAGCCTGCTCATACCGGGTGTCATTGATGATCAGGTTCATTTCCGGGAGCCGGGCCTAACCCATAAAGCAGATATATATACCGAGAGCAGAGCTGCGGTAGCCGGTGGTATCACCAGCTTTATGGAGATGCCAAACACCATCCCCAACACCTTGACACAAGAGCTATTGGAAGAGAAATATGAGTTAGCTTCCAAAAAATCATTGGCAAATTACTCGTTTTATATGGGTGCCTCCAATGACAACTTTTCAGAGCTCATCAAAACCAATCCTCGTACGGTATGTGGTATCAAGGTGTTTATGGGCTCAAGTACCGGGAATATGTTAGTGGACGACATCAGTATATTAGAAAAGATATTTGCCGAGGCTCCAGCTTTGATTGCTGTTCATTGCGAAGACGAACAAAGAATACGTAGCCGAAACAAGATGTTCATGCAACAGTATGGCACTGATGCACCATCCAGGATACACCCCTTGATTCGAGATGCAGAAGCCTGCTATATGTCTTCGTCCAAAGCTGTATCATTGGCGCGAAAACACAACACCCGCCTGCATGTGTTGCATCTTTCAACTGCAAAAGAATTAGAGCTGTTTGATCCTCATACGCCCCTGAATCAAAAAAAGATCACTACCGAAGTATGCCTGCATCATTTATGGTTTACTGAGTCTGACTATGACCGTCTTGGTAACTTTATGAAATGGAATCCGGCGGTAAAGTCAGAAGAAGACCGCGAAGCCCTATGGCAGGGGCTGTTGAATAACCGCATTGATGTAATTGCAACGGATCATGCACCCCATACTTACGAAGAAAAATCAAAGTCCTATTTTGACTGCCCCTCAGGCGGCCCTATGGTGCAGCATCTGCTACCGGCTATGATAAGTCTGGCACAACAACGCAATATCCCGATCACCCGTATAGTAGAAAAGATGTGTCATAATCCGGCTACTTTATTCAGGATTGACAGAAGAGGATTCATTCGTAAAGGGTATTTTGCCGACCTTGTCCTCATTGATCTTAGACAGTCGTTTATCGTGAACAAAGAACAACTACTTTACAAATGCGGATGGTCGCCTTTAGAAGGAAGTGAATTAGCTGCAACAGTTACACATACCTTCGTAAATGGTAATTTAGTGTTTGAAAAGGGTAATTTTTTTGAACATCAGAAAGGACAACGGCTGATGTTCACTGTTTAAGTTGATACAATATGCGATACTATTTTCTTGCTTTCTTTCTTGTATGTATCTGGGTTTCTTGTGACAGCAGCCAAAAACCACCTACCGCTTTACGTACAGAGATAGTAGAAATATGGGATGATGGATTGCCTAAATTAGTTCAGCTGTTCGACCTTGGCAACGAGGCTCATCAAGCTGTCAGAGAAATTCACTACTACCCTGATGGTCAGAAGTATATGGAAGGGCCTCTACTTGAAGGAAAACGACATGGTAAATGGCAGTCCTGGTATAAAAGCGGAATGCTATGGAGTACCGGAGATTTTGAAGCAGGTCTTCGGCAAGGAAGGGGTACTATATACCACTCCAACGGAAAGAAATTTATGGAAGGAAATTATCTGCATGGGAAGCGTGTGGGTAAATGGAAATTTTGGGATCAGGCGGGCAATAGTATTACAGAGGCTGAAGCACTTCAGCTTGCCCCTGTATCAGACGACTATCATACCGACGATTGAGACGGCATGAAAAGATCAGTCCTATACTATAAATTATGTCTATTGCAACCTTATGATCTGCTTATCTACAGCATCTAATTCAATATGTTGCTGCTCCCACAGCAGCATGCATTGATCCAACTGTCTGCGGATACCTTCATACACCTCATACCAGGCATCATCGGGTGGGGCTATTGACTGTTCCCCTATTTGTTGTAACAGTAGGTTTCTTTCTTCCAAGTCTGTTTCAAAGCTGTGTATTTGAGTTTCTAATCTTTCTATTTCTCTGATAATCTTTCGCTTCTCCCGCTCTAAGGTTCTTCGCTTTTCCCAATTAAGTTTGTTTTGAGATGGGCTTGAGTGTGCAATCACTTGTTTATCGTCAACAACTTGCTGTTTCTCTAATTCAGCTAATTTGACAAGTGCTTTTGATTCTAAAAAATCGTACACATCTCCTATAAATTCTTTGACAAAAGGTTTTCGAAATTCAAAGACTTTATTGGTCAATCCCTGTAAGAAGTCTCTATCGTGAGAAACCACAATCAGTGTTCCCTGATACTGTAGCAGAGCAGCTTTTAGAACATCTTTAGACTGCATATCCAAATGGTTGGTAGGTTCGTCTAAGATCAGCAGGTTCACTGGAAACAAGAGCATTTTAGCCAATGATAAACGTGCTTTTTCGCCTCCCGACAGCACTCTTACTTTCTTATCTATGGCATCGCCGCTGAACAAAAATGCACCTAATATTGCACGTATCTGCTTGCGTTGTTCACCAGTGGCTACTTCATCCAAAGTTTCAAAGACAGTCTTTTCAAGGTCTAACATTTCATGCTGATTCTGTGCGTAGTAGCCTGTAGTCACCTGATGGCCATATTTCAGTTCACCTTGATAATCAAGAACGCCTGCCAGTATTTTAGATAAAGTTGATTTCCCTTCCCCATTGCGACCCACAAAAGCTATTCTATCACCACGCCCTATCATCAGATCGAGTGAACGTATGACTTGCAAAGAGCCGTATGACTTGCTTAAATTTCGGGTCTCAATAGTTAGTTTTCCTGAATGTGGGGCCGGCGGAAAAGTAAAATGTATTCCTTTTTTGTCAAGCTCTTCTATTTCGATCTCTTCCATACGTTCTAACTGCTTGACCCTCGACTGCACCTGCCTGGCTTTAGATGCTTTATATCTGAATCGTTCAATAAAACGTTCTATTTCTTTTATCTCCCGCTGTTGATTTTGATAGCTTGCTGTTTGTGTTTCTATTCTGGCTATACGCATTTCAAGATATTCCGAATAGGGAACCGGGTAATCAAATATACGTGCCTGACTTATTTCGATGGTCCGGCTTGTTACTTTATCAAGGAAAGCTCTGTCGTGCGACACCAAAACTAAGGCACCTTTATAGCTTAGCAGGTAGTCTTCTATCCATTGTATGGAATCTATATCCAGGTGATTAGTAGGCTCATCAAGGAGCAAGAGAGACGGATTAATCAATAAAAGCTTCGCTAACTCCACCCGCATCTGCCAGCCATTGCTAAAGGTATTCATTGGTCGGTGCATATCGTCGGCATCAAAACCAAGACCGGTTAAAACCATCTCCACCTTAGCTTCCAAGGTATGCGCACCCAAAATGGAAAGCCGGTCATTAAGCCCACTTAAACGTATCAGGAGTTTCTGATATGAATCAGTATGATAATCCGATCGCACAGAAATCTGCTCGGTTATCTGTTCTATTTCTTTTTCTATACGATGAATATGTTCAAAAGCTGTAACTGCTTCATCCCAAACACTTACCTCACTATTCAACTGCTTTTCCTGTGGCAGGTATCCTATAGTGAGGCCATCAGGTTTCACTATCTCGCCTTTGCCTGGAAGCTCTATCCCACAAATAAGCCTAAGCAGGGTCGTTTTCCCCGATCCATTTTTTCCAACCAATCCAATTTTATCTTTCTCACGTATCAAAAAGCCGATATCTGTAAACAGATCATCGCCAGTAAAATGCATTGAAAGTTGTTGAATGGATAACATATGTAAAATTAAACACAAAAATAGCAAAGAAATACAGCTTAGAGTGCGGAAGTTATTAAACAAAAAAGGAGGCCTCAGGCCTCCTTTTTTGTTTAATTATCCATATTGTTATTTAGATATAACGATGGTCCTTTGATAGGTTTCACCCTTGGTATTTACAAACTGTAGCGTATATACTCCACTTTGCAGTCCTGTGAGATCAATCGTCTTATCAAGCTCACCATCCAGTTTGCTTTGATGTACGATTTGTCCCATCAGGTTAATCATGCGTAGCTCACGCACTCCTTCAACCAATTTAATATGCAAGGTGCTGTTAGCTGGTATAGGATATACGCTGATCTGATCCATAGCTCTTTCGTCCACGCCTTCTAATATCTCTAACTGAACAGGAACAGTTTTCACAGGCGTTGCGGCGTCATTGCTTGCAATCAGTATGTTAGCGTAGTAGGTAATACCTGCAGGCAGATCGCCAGCATCAGCAGTTACAGTAACTGATTGGGTAAAGCCGGCAGCTACAGAGCCTGTAGTCGGGCTGAAGCTCAACCAGTCGAAGTCGATGACGCTTTTGATCAATGCACGTATGTTCCAGCTAAAATTCAGACCATAACCGGCTAAGTGATCCCATGAGCTTCCGTCCATAGAGATCCAGTCTCCCTGTGGATGTGCCGGACCGGCATCACAACCGGCAGGCCACTGCTGATCACCATGGGTTACCGAATAGCCAACCCATATATCCTGACCGCTCAGTGTTACCGGAGTAGTTAAGGTAATGGTGTTCCAATCGTCAGGAGCAGCATTGAAGTTCTGCTGATGCAATATGCTACCCGTAGTAGTAGATGTTCCAGCTCCCCAGATGTATAAGACACCAGGTGAAGGTACATCATTGATATACACATCTACACTTTCCAACGAATAGCCGGCGTATGCGCTGACCATATCACTCGGGAAGCGGGCTGCTACATAAAAGGTTCCACCACCTTGTAAGCCAATGGCATCGTCATTTTCACCGTCATAATTCAGAATAACTACTTCACCGCCCTCAGTGGTGCCAGGAGCACCTCCTGCCTGACCATCAGCCTTTGTAAAGCTTGCACTAACATTTAGTGAAGGTGTTGGGCCTTCGGGTACAGGAATAGGACTAACTAACTTGCTAAGATACTGTACGCTAGCCGACCAATCCAGATCACCTATACCTGTATTTCCGATAGTGAGTGATTTATTCTGGCTTCCACCTATATGAACATCAAACTCTAAGGCGGCAGGTGTTACTGTGATAGTTGGATCATCAAGGGGGCTAACAGTTACACTAGTTGTAACAGGCTCTGATTCACCCGGATAAGGATCACCATAAATAGCTGTTACACCGTAGGTATATGTACCAACTTCAACATTGCTGTCTATATAAGTACGTACATCAACTACTGTTTCACCTATCTTGACATTATCACGATAGACATTATATCCCAAGAGTTCGCCATGCTGACAACCGCTGCTACTGGTTTCACCTTCAATGATGAATGTAGTTCCATACGGAGTATTTGTACCATCATCTTCAAGATCAACCCATGCTGAGCCAGTAAACTGCTTGGCATCACCAGTAGTTGTCTGACCAGTGATAGTTATCGGAACAGCCCATGGGCCGCTGGCTAAAGAACCTGTAAGCGAATAATCAACCCAGTAGGTACCCGGATCAAGTTCAAGACCTGGTGTAGCACATACGATCTGCATGATTGGGCGATCGGTATTTGTCAGAGCGGTCTCATTTGTACGATAAACGTTCGTCCATGCTGTTGAGGCCATCAGATTGGTAGTTAAATCACCCCAGATAACCTGTCCACCAGCATCCGGTGCTGCATCCCAAATCTGAACAAAGCCGCCTGTAAAGGTGCTGTTTGTTCCTGATCCTGTTTGATACGCATAGAATGTGATGCTTTCAATTGTCCAGGTTTCATCTACTACAAAGTCATCGGCTATGCGATAACCAGCGGCATTATTGGCGTTAGGGCCATAGATATTCAAGCCGGAATGCAGATGGCTGACATCGGCTCCGCCTGCACCTTGTCCGGGAGCATTGATAAACGGACCATTGTCGTACAGCAGACTACGGGTGCCTGAACCCATCATATGTTTAATACCAGTAACAACCTCAGCAGGTATTCCACCTGACTCAGCTATATCTAATGGCTCAGTACTGCCTACTGCTATAAATTCAGTAGGGGTACCTGATTCAAAGTCATCGTAGAAGCCTTTTACGCCAGGGTTATCACCTAAGTCAGGAGCTTGCCAGCTCAGGATCACATCTTGTTCATCCACTGTTCCGGTTAAATTACGCGGGCTGGGATAACATATATTAGTAACCTGAACAACAAGGTTTACAGGTATGTTGACAACAGGCTGGATCAGGTCATTTGAACTAAACTCCAAGCTACCGGTATAGGTACCTTCAGCAAGGGTAGTAGCATCAAATGTAACATCAATAGTAGTGTTAGCACCTGCAGCTACAGTAGCTGATAAAGGCGAGGCACTCAGCCATGCATCTGGTGTACTGCTTACCAAAATCTGGAAATCGAGATCAGCATCACCAAGATTAGATACTGTAAGCTGTTGAACCGAGCTTTCACCTACTTCAAGAGTTTCAGTCAATGACATTGGACTGATACTGATTATAGGTGCCAATACAGTTTCATCTACAACTATATCATCTAAATACCAGGCATGAGCATTGCTACCTTCATAGCGGAATGCAATATACACTTCCTCTCCGGCATACCCACTCAGATCTAACACGGTCTCCGACCATGCTGCGGTAATGCTTGCAGGCGACCATATTTCAACAAAGTCACCATCTTGTGGCAAGCCGCTAGCCGTACTAATCAGTACGCTATTCTTTTCGTAGTAGGTTGGGAATGAATTATAGTTCCAGAAGCGTAATTCCAGATCAGTATTTCCTGGGAGCGGGATGCGTGGACTTACCAACCATCCGTCTTCTGTCTGGGCGCTTGGGCCGTAGTTATGGAATGCGGATGTTGTACCTCCCGGGGTATGATTCTGAGCTGTTGAGCCAGTCCAGGTACGTACGTTAGGATTCGCATCTACGTCAAAGACTATCCATCCATGAGGTGGGAAATCAGTTTCAAAGTCTTCGGCAAAGGGGAAAGAAGCAGGTCCAAACACAGTAACATTAGTAGATACGGGGTCTGATTCACCGGAGTATGGATCACCATATTCGGCGGTTACGCTATACAAATAGCTTCCACCCTCAACTCCTACGTCCATATAGGAAAGTTCTGCTGCTCCTGTTGTGCCTATCTTATTTCCATCACGATATACATTATATCCTGTCAGATTCAGGTTATCAAATCCGGTCAGATTTGGAGCCTGCCATGCAAGTTGTGCGGCATTGCTCAGCCCTGTTCCGGTAAGGTTACGAGGTGCTGGCAGTTCGCTTGGTTGCACGTCAAGTGTAACGGGCACTGTAACTACAGGGTTAGCAGCATCATTAGAGTTGAATATCAGGCTGCCGTTGTATGTTCCAGGTGTTACATCTGTTGCATCGAAGGTTACATCAATGGTCATGCTTTCTCCACCAGCTATAGTACCGCTCAATGGAGTAGCGCTGAGCCATGGCACCGGTGGTGCATCATCTATTACTTTAATAGTATAATCTTCTACCTCACCGTAGCTCATCACACCGCAAGGAACAGGGTTCACACTATAAGTTAAACGAATGCGCATCCGGTACATTCCGGCTGGGGTACCAGCTGGAACAGCTATTTCACCTTTAAAGGTTACTTCACCATCATCACTTACCAACACAAATTCTTCATCTGTACCAACACCAAAGTCATAATCACCGTTCCAGTCAACCCATACAGTTGTTTTATCTGATGCCCATGGACTTCCATTGGTTACAGTGATCTCATCGCTATATCCTGATGAGATAACGGTAAATTGATCTGTATAGTCGGCTACTCCGCCCTGCCATCCACTTGAGTTATCGATAGTACCTATTTGAACGCGGGCTATATACTCATCTTCGTATGTAGTTGAAGCATCGCAATAGACCGGCATCAAGTTGGTAACATCTACAGTCTTGCAGTCGTTAGCAGCGTTTTCGTCGCCTGCAACAGTAGCACAAGCTTCAAACACATAAGTCTGTCCAACTATGCTCAGATCTACTGTACCATCAAAAGTATGATCAATAGAAGCTCCTGGAGCTAATGGACCGGGTATAGTTGCTGTTACAGCAGCGCCACCATCTAAGGTATAGCTTACTGTTATATTACTTTGCGGGTTAGTACCATAGTTTCTCACACGTACGGTAACTGTTTCATCGCCCAGATCGGGAGCTGTAACAGGGCTTAGCAAGCTCTGAACACCCACATCGTTGGCATATGAAACACCGCTACCGAGATACGCAGCGATATTCCAGTTATAATTTAAGGTAGCTGAAGCTTCGAGCAGTGTCATCCATTGTCCGTTCAGGTAAACCCAGTTTCCAAATCCGTCAACTGCAGGACCTGCGTCAACTCCTGCAGGGAATGTTCCTGCTGCATATTCTACTTCGTAACCTACCCAGAAGTCTTGTCCGGTAATTTCAACAGGATCAAGTAATTCAATATTATTCCAGCTTTCTTCAGTAGGACTGAATGCTTGTTGGTAAAGCAATGCGCCTGGTGCTGTAGAGCTGCCTTGTCCGTAAACTTTTAGCGTAGCGCTTATAACGGGGTCAAGGATATACACATCTACATTTTCAAGTTGCATACCTGCATATGCGCCCATTGTTGAAGCGGGCCAATAAGCAGCAACAATAAATGTTGCACCACCGGCACCAACAGCGTTACCTTCATTAGGTCCGTCATAGCGTAATACCACCTGATCTTTTGGATTTTTCGGAACATCAGTTGTACCACCGCCTCTATTTGTTAAAGTAAAGGTTCCATAATCATGTCCATCAGCAGCCAGACGAGCGGCTAAGCGATCATAATCTTCGGGTGTATCAGGTTCAGCAGTAATGCGCTGACCGGTATTTACTGTCAGTTGGAAATCCAGATCAATCTGACCTGTATTGGTTACTGTCAGTTGTTTGACCGATGATTCGAACATTTGTAAAGTTTCCGAAAGTTGTGCTGGATTCACGCTGATAGCAGCAGGAATCAACATCTCATCAACAACCACATCATCTACATACCATCCATGAGCATTGCTACCTTCATAGCGGAAAGCGATATACACTTCCTGTCCGGCATAACTGCTCAAGTCAAGAACGGTCTCAGTCCATGCTCCTGTAATGCTAGCAGGTGACCAAATCTCTACAAAGTCGCCTCCCTGAGGGGTACCATTCCCTGTACTGATAAGCACACTATTTTTTCCGTAATAGGTTGGGAATGAGTTAAAGCTCCAGAAGATCAATTCTATATCTATTGCTGCTGGTAGCGGTATCTTTGGAGTGACTAACCATCCATCATCATTTTGTGAGCCTGGTCCATAGTTATGGAATGCCGATTTTGATCCACCTGGTGTATGATTTTGTGTGGTAGATTGAGTCCATATCCTCACATTGGCATTAGCGTCTACATCATAGATACCCCATCCTAATGGTGGCCAATCACCTTCAAAATCTTCACTAAACGGGAAGGATGCCACATAAGCCAATTCAAAATTAGCAGTATATACTAAGTCATTGGATGGCATGGTGAAGCTATAGCTTGCATCGGCTGATACGACAGCATTATTATCATCTGTCCAGTTCACAAAATCCCAACCGGCTGTAGGTGTTGCTACTATAGTTACGGCATCACCAAAATTATAGCTACCACCACCGTTCACTGTCCCACCAGCTGCTGGATCAGCAACAAGTGTTAGTGTGTAATTGACTAATACAAAATTGGCGGTATAAGTCAGATCATTGGACGGCATGCTAAAGCTGTAATTGGCATCTGCTGAAACAACAGCGTTATTTTCATCTGTCCAGTTTACAAAGGCCCAGCCTTCGTTAGCTGTAGCTGTGATATCTACCACATCACCGAAGTTATATACGCCTTCGCCGGTAACCACACCGCTGCCGGCGGGGTCAACCACAATGTCAAAGGTGTAATCGACCAGTTCAAAATTGGCAGTATAAGTCAGATCGTTGGACGGCATAGTAAAGCTGTAGTTAGCATCTGCTGATACTTCCACATCATTTTCATCTGTCCAGTTTACAAAGGCCCAGCCTTCGTTAGCTGTAGCTGTGATATCTACCACATCACCGAAGTTATATACGCCTTCACCGGTAACCACACCGCTGCCGGCAGGGTTAACCAATATATCAAAGGTATAATCAATCAGTTCAAAATTGGCAGTATAAGTCAGATCGTTGGAAGGCATAGTAAAGCTGTAGTTAGCATCTGCTGATACTTCTACATCATTTTCATCTGTCCAGTTCACAAAGGCCCAGCCTTCGTTGGCTGTAGCAGTGATCTCAACTAAATCACCGAAGTTATATACGCCTTCACCGGTAACCACACCACTTCCGGCGGGGTCAACTATTAGATCAAAGGTGTAATCAATTTGAGTAAAATTAGCTACTACACCCATATTATTTATCATGGTTATAGTAGTAATTGGGTCGTGTTGATTTTGTACGCTGCCTTCCCATGATTCAAACTCCCATCCTTCATCGCCTATAGCTTCAAGGGTAAGGATAGTACCATAGAATACAGTAAATTTATTGGTTGTTCCTTGATCGGGGTCAAGCACAATATCGCCATCTTTGACAAGCACGCTACCATTTCCGGTTGTGCTAAGGGTCAATATCCGGGTATCAATATTGCAATCTACCAAACCGTCAACAAATTCAACATCTAACACCACTGCTTCTAGTCCGGTAATTTCGGCACCAGGCATAAAGCTAACGGGGCTTACCATACCGGCATAGCCAAACACAATATCAAACACTTTCCCATCAAAGTTCTTAGGTGCTACCGAATTCCAACCAATAGTAATTGAGTTATTGGTAATATTGATCTGATAGCCTGCAAACTCGGGGTTTACATTATCTAAATCAACGAATGTCAGTACAGCAGGATCGAAGCTTATCGGCAAGGTCATTGAGGTTACTTGTCCTACGTCTTCAAAAGTAAGAGGTACAACAGCTGTACCACCCACACATTGTGTAACAGTTCCGATGATAGCCTTAGCATCGCTTTGTCCTGGTATTACTTGTCCGTTCACATAATTCACGGGTATTGGTAACGCATTTGTACCACTAATTTCGGAGGCATCACCAAATGTAATAGGTGCCGGGCCGCCACCGTGATATATAAAGTCTAAAGTAAGTAGGGCGCCGTCATTCAATGCAACTCCAGCAGGGTCGAACCAGGCAACTATCAGTTTATCGGCTGTTTGATTTTCAGTCCAACCTGCTAGTTGTTCATAAGTAAATGAAGCAAGCGTAAGTTTGCTGTTATCAAATTGTATGGTAAGTTCTACAGCGGCTACTGTTCCTATTTCGGAAGCTATTACCGGTACAGACACCAATTGTCCGGCAAGTCCGCTCACCTCACTGATAGTAAGGCTTGCATTACTTACGGTAGGGCTAACAACACCATTTACATATTGTGTTGCTAATGGTGTAGTATTTTGGTCGCTTACTTCTGATCCGGGCAGGAATTGTATAACGGCATCGCTAACACCTGTATAAATAAAGTCTAAGAAGATCACATCTGTATCACTCAGATCGGTTGCAGCGCCAGTCCATGCAATATTGATATTTTTACCAACTTGATTTACAATCACTCCTGGATCAAATTCATTGCTTGTACCTGTATATGTCAGTCGTGTATCATCGAATTCAGTAAACAAGGTAAAGGCGCTAACGCTTGTATATCCTTGTCCGCTAAAGTTTACCGGAATACTTACTGTATTTCCGCTAACTGCATCTGTTGAGCCTATTGTTACAGTACCTACGGCAGGGACTTGAGTAATACTTCCTTTTATATAGGAAATATCTTCAACAGCAACGCCTCCATATGAGACATCATTTCCTGGGGCCCATACAAGGTCTGTATTAAATCCTCCAACGTATTCAAAAGTAATATCAAACACTCTTCCAGCGGGGATAAATCCAACGCCATTAGTAAACCATTGCAGTTGTAAGATATCACCTACTAGATTAGTTTCCCATATGCCCTGATCGAATCCGGGGAATATATTTGATAAGTTTATGTAGGTCAACAATTCTGAAGGCACTTCAATATTAAATGCCAGTGAATTGATATTATCTACAAAGTTATTCATTTCTATTCCCACGTTTACTTCGCCTGGGGCAGTCACAACATCCCATATTTTCACTACAGGATTAGGGATGGGTTGGGTTGTAGTTATAGTTCCGTCAGTATAGACTATACCGGGTACCTCAAAAATATCATAGGTTACATCGCATTTATCTGCCTGGAACGCAAGTATAGTACTTGCCGCACCGGTATAGTTAAATTTAATGTCAAACACGTGGCCGTTTGGTTGATATCCTGCACCTATGTCGTAATAGGCAATTGCTAATGTATTTCCATTATGAAATGCTGTCATTGTAGGTGCGGTAAAACCAACCTTATTCACTACATCAACAAACTCGAGTAAATTTTCGTTTGCTGTTATAAAGAATGTAAAGGAGTTCACATTTTGACTAAAGTTAAGCATCTCCACAGGTACGAGTATCTCGCCAGGGCCTGAAGTTACATCACCAAGTTTCACTTCCGGTGCGGCTTGTGCTAGCACACTTCCAACAGCCAAAAGCAAAGCTATAAAGGTTAGGTAGATTTTTTTTCTCATCTGCGTTATTGTTTTTGCGTTAATATTCTCATTTCTTCTTTTAGATGGTATCCCACTTTAGTGTAAGATGAGTCTGCAATTCTATGCTGGATAAATTCGTTAAAATCAAAAAAAGGCAAACCTATTTTGCCTGTAAAAATTTTGTTTTCTATTCAAACAAATCAATCCTTTTATAATTAACATCTTTTTAAGTTAAAAAATGCCATTCCGGAGAGTACCTCCGGAATGGCATAGGGGGATATATACCTATTTCACTAAAATAAGAGTTCCATTTAAAGTATGCGATTTGGCGCCACCTTCAAGAGTAATCCGGTAGTAATAGGTACCAGCGCCGGTGAGCATGCTGTTGTCTAATTGTACAGTATGCTGTCCAGCTATTTGAGCCTCATTCACAAGAGTAACTACAGCTTGTCCTAACTGATTATACACTACTAACTGTACTTTTCCTGATTCAGGCAGGGTATATGCAAAGTTAGCTTCGTAATTAAATGGGTTAGGATAAACTACAGCATCTAATTGCATGTTCTCGTTCACAGAAGCCAGTCCGCTATTCAGTGCGGTGGTATTCAGGCTTGCGTTCACAGGATTTGCAAAAGCGTCAGCGAATTCGGTCATACCGTCAAGTGCAAAGTATTCTGTTTGAGCATCGATAGGAGCTAATACACGGGCATTCACAATGAACATGGTTTCGTTGCTGGCATAGGTTCTGGCATTCAGATCCATCCAGGCAAGGTCAATAGCACCGTTTTCATTGTCAACACGATATGTATCGAATCCTTCAATACCAGTTACTTCAATCAGGCTGTTATCGAAGTGTAAGCCTAAGGTGATAGCACCTAATTGGGCAGCGTGGTCAATACGAACAGGTATTCTTACCTCTTCACCAACGCTTACGTTCAACACATCCTGATAGTTCATTGCCATTTGTGCTTTGGCACCGGCTTGCGGTACATAGCTGGCATTGACATCACCTGTTGCAATGTAGTAGATGTTGAATTGCAATACACCATCCTGACCTACCACATCAGCTGTATAGAAGTAACCACCTGCTGGAGTACCATCGGTGAAGGCACCATTAGCATCGAACAGAGTAGAAGGAGCTTGTGGATAGTCGGCACCACCGGCAACACGGAAGTTAGGTGTAGCATTCGGATATCTGTCTAATAAACCAATACCACGACGCATTGCAATTAAGGCATCATTAGCCACAACAGCACCACTGTTATCCACATCAGCCACGCTCAGTGCGAAATCTGTAATATTATTTGCACTTACAGGGGCTATCCATGAGAAGTTCTCTATCGCAGTATTATTAGTTACCATGTAATTTATAATAAGCGCATCGGTAGCGTTCACACCACCCCAGCCGTTCTTATTCCAGCTGTTGTCGTATGGTTTGTCTTCCCAAACTTTTACAGTATAAGTGGTTCCAGGAATAATTCCATCAAACTCATAAGCTCCATCAGCACCTATTGCTACAGGACCACCTACTAACACAGCACCGTCGTATAGCTCAACATTGATATTTGCTGAGGCAGGTACTTTTGAAGGATACTTGTTAAAGTAGCGTACATCACCTACAAGCGTATTACCAGTAGGTATGAAGGTGGCTGTAATAGCCAGGTTATTGGCAGGCATGGTGAAGTCAACTTTATTACCATCTACTACAGCACCTGCAGGTAATCCGGCCCAGTTGCCAAATATGAATCCTGCGTTAGGTGTAGCGGTGATGGAAACATCGTCGCCAACGTTATAAGTAGGATCTATTGCACTGAATGTACCACCATTGGCAGGTACAGCTGTTAAGCTGATGATATAGTCGTTCTTTACAAAGTTTGCATGAACAGTTACATCATTATCAGGCTGATTGAAGACTAATGGGTTAACAGTAGGATCAGCTACTACAACACCCACTATATCCCAGTCAACAAGCTCATATCCTGCATCAGGGGTAGCTGTAACTGTTACGGCATCGCCATAATGTTTCACCTGAGAAGCAGGTGCAGCAGTACCACCGGCACCGGCAGTTGCTGTAACGGTATAATCGATTGCCAGGAATTTGGCAGTCAGTATAACGTCATTAGGCTCCATAGTAAACTGTACAGGGTTAGCCATTGCATCGCCAAGTACAACTCCTACTGCTATCCAGCCGTCAAACTCAAATCCGGTATCAGCAGTAGCAAGTACTTCAACATCGTCGCCAACTATTTTTATCTGGGCTACAGGATCAACTGTTCCACCTGCCTGAGCATTAGCGGTTACATTGTATTCAATAGCTACATATACTGCTTCAAAATCAGCGTCGTCATCTACATTCCAGTTAAAGGTTTTCTGATCGATAAATATTACACCATCTTTTGTCCAATACTGGAATTCGTATCCCGGATTGTCAACAGTAGTAATAGTTACAATATCGTTGCAGTTATAAGGTCCTGCAGGAGAAATAGAGGCTGTACCGGCAACTGGAGGATTAACGGTAGCTGTTACATCGTATTCATTAACTTCCTCTACAAACTTAGCATAGATAAACAAGTTAACTTGTGGTGCAGGTAATGCGTATGGTATGAAATTAAATTCGGCATCTGTTACCGGATTCCCACCTGCATCGGTTAATGGAATAGTCAGCAGAGCGTCGGCATACCAGCCATCAAATTTGTAAGTATGTTCACAAGTTGCCACATTAGGTGTAGCAGTTATTGCGATTGGCAGGCCATCGAATACAAAGTTTCCGGCAGCTTGTGCAACGGCACCAAATCCAGGATTAGCATTATCAACGATCAGATTATATACAATTTTGCCATAATTTGCAGTTGCAGTTTTATTAGCATCCATTTCCACATATTGTCCAGGCAGGATCACATTGGGGCTCCATCCATTAAATTCGTATCCAGGCTCGGTTACTTGCTGATCAACGAGTACTTCTACTCCATGAGCAAATGTACCGGCACCGGTTACATCACCAAATCCGGCAGGATTGGCTACAGTAGCCAGATTGTAAATTGGATACTCCGGATTACCTACCTCAACAAATATTGCATAAATATACAGAGGTGGATTTCCATTAACGGCAGGAATAGTATAGGTGAAGTTGTTCTGATCACTTACCTGATTACCACGCAGAATTTTATTTGCTGGTGGATCCTGGAACTCACCTACCATCCAGTTCACAAAGCGGTATCCCGGTAGCGGTGTAGCTGTCAGATCAACTGTCTGACCGGCTGTAAAGGTTCCGGCAGCAGGATCTCTGGTAACGACTCCACCCCAGTTTACTATATTGAAGTTAGCATGTGGACGCAGATAAGTACGTACAACAGGAGTAAATGTATATGCAGTTTTTACATATTTGGCAGTCAGGGTAACAGCATTAGCCGGCATATTGAAGTTCACCGGATTAGCTACTTGTTGTGCAGGTGTCAAAGCAACACCAACAGCTTCCCATTCGGCAAATGTATATCCGGGAGCAGCTGTAGCGGTAGCAGCTAAAGGTCCAACCACATAATTACCTGATACTAAGTTGACGCTACCTCCTTCAACCGGGTCATTTTCCACTGTCAATGCATAGGTTGGAGCCGGAGGAGCAGTACTTACAAATACGGCTGTCAGATCAACCGGCCCGGTCAGATTGCTAATGGTAAATGGGTTGTCTGTTGAAACATCGGCACCACCTGCAGTGACCCACTTAACGAAAGCAAATCCAGCAGCAGGGGTAGCAGCAAATGTAACAGCTTTGGTACGCTGGAAATTACCTTGTCCTACACGACCAATTCCCACATTATTAAAAGTAAATCCTAAACCACCTTGATTACCTGTATTGACATTAAAGGCCGGAGTAGAATTATTAATAGTTCCTTCGCTTCTGTCAAGGCTGCGTACTGCTACAGTATATTCTTTCAGATCCACAACAGCTTTCAGGTCAATATCATTACATCCAACGGTATATATCCATTCTGAGCGGTCTTCAAAGCGAACAGGTCCACCCATTACAACCGGATTATTTGCACCATCTACCCATCTCCAGGTATAATAGTCAGGTTCCGGATAAGAGGTGATATACACTAAATCTCCAAAAGTGAAGTCAGCGCCATTAATATCATTGATAGTCAACGGCACATCACGGTTAAAATCGGTAAAGATGATGACAGTAGCCAGATCGGCATCATTAGCCGTAGCACTTACATGTACATCGTCTCTCAACTTAAAGACAGCTTTAACACGGAAGTTTCCATCTACTGTAAAGAAGTCGGTAGGATTGGTTAATTTGAAATCAACCCAGCCACCGGCAGGTAATATGGAAGGATTCCACTGTTGCCATTTTACAAAGACATAGCGGCAATCAAAATCAATAGCTTCTAATTTTACTTTGGTATCATATACATACTGCTCCCACTTATAGGTAATACCCTGGAATGGGGCACCTTCAACACCAACAGCTATGGTAGGTGCACCGCCAAATTCAACGGTTGCATTTACAACACCGCTATTGATATCCTGTGGATCGGTAGCAGCAAATAATACAGGTTGGAAATCAGCAAACAATGCCTGTACGTTCCAGGTTAAATTATGAGCTAAGTTACCAACTATACTGAAAGTAAGGGTACTTACTTTTCCTGTTGCCGGATATCCGACTGCAGTATGATCAGGTGTATTTTCAACTACAGTTTCCAGTACGCTAGCTGGTAAAGCAGCAACATTCCAGCCGGTTACATATTGGCCGGCGCCTGGAGTAGCTGTTAGGGTAACTGTAGTACCATGTGTTTTAACTCCGCCACCGGCTACTGTATTACCAGGGGCTGGTACGGCAGTCACATTGACTGTATATGTATTGATAGCAAAGTTAGCTTGATATCCAATTTCTTGTGTACAAGTAGCAGGTTTAATATCCTCGGCAGCCACATTAAAGTTTTGAGGTGCATAGTTGATACCTAACTGAGGATTTACTATAGGAGCGGCTATAGGTAATAAGGCTCCCCAGGCTGCGCCACCATTGGTGCTGCGCTTCCAGCCGGTAAAGTGGTATCCTTCTCCATTGATAGCATCAAAAGCGTGGATAACTGTTACATCTGCAACAAAATCAACGTCTTTTGTAATAGCAAAACCAGGACCTGCTCCAACAGAAACTACTGCATTTCCGTCAAAGGTAGCATTAGATACTATAGGTGCGGCGGGTGCAGCGGGGAATACCGGTGCAATAGGCCAGGGAGCTACATCAACTACTATAGGATATTCGTTAGTTGTAGTCCAGTGCCAGCCGTCGTTTCCATCCTGATGATCATAGTTAAACTCACCGGCTAACAGATTCAGACCAGTTTCCATATCAATGAATCCAAAATTGGCATCCATTCCGACATTATTTCTGATTCTATATTGAGTATTATAGTCGAATGGTGTAGTTCCGTTCTTATAGGTGAAGGTAAATACTCTTGGTGCTCCAGATACGTCAATAGCAACCGTCCAATCGGCGGCAGGAACGTCAACCCAGTTTAGACCGTCAAAGGTTTGAAGAGTAAACTTATGCTTTGGATTATCAGTTATCGTATTTCCGTTCAGATATTTCACCGGATTCAAAAAGGTGAGGGTCATAGTACCACATACAGCAGCATCAACATCATAAGGACTTACTACAGGCAAGGTAGCTGTGGCAATATCCCAGGTATTGAATACGACTGCTCTGTCAGGATCAATTTGTAATGATCCGGCTATGCTTGGGTCTCTATCTTCCCCGTCAAGGCTATATGCTACCTGAACTCCATCAGCATCGTAAATGTTCAGGAAACGGATGCGATACTGTGTGCTGTATTCGAGCGGATCATCCGGAACAATATGCACTTTATTTCCAACCCGGTTCGAAGTAAACGGGACGAGTTGGTAATTTGCTCCATCCCACTTTTCCAATTTCACAAAGTCGCCTATATCGTTTACTGGTAATACGTTACCATTCACGTCAAACACCGGTTTGTTGAACTCAATGTATAAAGGAGTTTCTATCGGCACATCAGCAACTGGCGCTGTCGGACGTACACCCACTACACCGTATGTTGGATTAAACATGGCATAATAAGGAGCTAATATATTACCGGTAGTGACAAAAGGAGTATTAACTACGTAGTTTCCATTAGCTACTGTTACTACACCAGCTATGGTAACATCCTTTCCATTTCCGACATTTGCATTGTCAAATGTTGCGTTTGCACCGCCAAAGTTCACAGCACCGGGAGCATTGCCAGCAATAGCACCACCTGATACAGTCATACTCTTAATGATTGCTCCAACAAGACCGTCATATACTTTATCTTCGATCACTGCATTAATCGTAAGTTCTTTAGGATTGATAGCAGCGCCTAACACAGGCTGTGTCAGCGTATAATTGCCGGCATCAGCACCTGTCAACACCACACCAGCTACAGTAACTGGCTTTCCAGCGCCAACATTTATGTTATTAAAATTAGCTGAATAACCGGCAGCATCAAATCCAACTACATCGGGAGCAATAACACCATTAAGAGCAGCAAGTGTAAAATCAACTGTGGCGGTAGTGTTGCCATCAAATTCTTTATCATCAGCTACTGCACCGTTCAAGGTTATTGCAATAGGATTGATATTAGCTAATACAATGAAAGGATCTGGAAGAAAGAGATGATAATCAGCGGCATTAGCACCAGCTAAAGCAAGGCCTGTAATGGTTACTTCTTTATCAGTACCTACTTTTTCATCGTCAAAAACTGCTGCAGATAGAGCATCATCCAATATTACAACATCTAATCCTTCCACTCCATCGAGTGCGCCCCAAACTGTAACTGTTGCGACATCATTGCCGTCATAAGGTTTATCATCGGCGCGGAAAGGGAGGAGAGTAAGTGGTTTTTTAAATATAGCAGTCAACTCAAAGTCGGCACCGTCAATTCGTATAGAGTTGGGTGTTGCATTTTGGTCACCGATGACAGGGAAAAGAAGATTCACTTCCCATTCCACGAAGGCCCATCCGGGTTCGGGTGTTGCAGTAATAGCAACTATGGAGCCATCTGCAAAGGGGCCTACGTTAGAGCCGACAACAGGTCCAGCTATCGTATTATCATACCCACTCAAAGATACCGATCCTTGTCCTTCGATAGTTAGAATAACATCGAAGGCAGCTTGAGGAGCGATTTGAGCATTGGCTACAAAAGAACCTGCCAGCATCCATGCAAAGAACAGAGCTAACACAGTTCCCGTACGTAGTAGTCTTTTTAAATCGTACTTTGTTTCCATGAGATTCGAGATTTTGTGAATAAATTTTAAATTAGATTTTTCTTGAATTTTCTTTGAATTATTAAACGCATTAACAATTGAACTGCCCCGTGCGCGAGCTGGGTCGCGGCTTCGGGAATTAATTTCTGGCTCATTCATAACTGGTCAGTTTTTTGATTTAGTGAAAAATTGAACATATCCCATATATTGCTTACGTAAGAAATCTTACGCAAAAGTATTAAAATTGTTTCAGCTTCTTGCAAATTCTTTCGTTTACAAAACAACAAAAATAATATAATAGCCAATCAAAAACAAAAAAACCCCTATTTTTATTTAAAAGCGGTGTCTTTTCGGCCTATCTACACATAAATAATAGTCAACTAATAAGGATGACAATACTTTTTTCTTTCAGGCGACAAAAATATGTGAACTTGTAATACAATGCAAATTTTTTTTTGTGTAAAGATGTAAAAGCCTGCTTTTTAGGATTATTTAAGGTGCAAAAAACAATCTTTAAACTGATAGAACCAAGCAAAAAGGAACGGAAATCATATAACTTACTGTATATCTGTAGGTTTGCATTACTTGAAAAATTCCTGAACTATAAACAGGCAAATGACTTGTAAACCAATGACAATCAAGGTTTCCTCTTAGTGGTACTTGTCTTTTCCAGGTTTTGTTTGTGAAAGATCAGACAAACAAGAAAAAAAACAAAATATGGTTTTTGATCGATGAGCAATATAGTATTGTTTTGTGACAAATATAGTAAAAATCTTGTCCAACTACCAAAAAGAGGGCGCCTGTGGTGCTATATATAATATAAGGTGTGTGGGGATGATGGAGAGATGGAGTCCCGATAGGGATCGGGAGAGAGATGGATCCCTATATTATAAGCAGATGCAAGAAAATAAACTTTGCGTGCTCTGCGGGGAGCTTAGCGTTCTCTGCGGTTAAAAAAAAATAAACCGCAAAGGACGCAGAGATGGAGATAAAGCAAAACCGACTTTGCCCGTTAGGGCATACAGATCAATAGAAATTAAGCGAAAAATTAGAAAACATTGCCCGTTAGGGCATACACCTTTGGATAATATAGAAGAGAGGGAAAGATGGATCCCAATATTATACGCAGATGCAAAAAATGCTTTGCGTTCTCTGCGGGAAAAAAGCAAACCGCAAAGATGACGTCCCGATAGGGATCGGGAGAGATAAAGCAAAACCGACTTTGCCCGTTAGGGCATACAGATCAATAGAAATTAAGCGAAAAATTAGAAAACATTGCCCGTTAGGGCATACACCTTTGGATAATATAGAAGAGAGGGAAAGATGGATCCCGATATTATACGCAGATGCAAGAAAATAAACTTAGCGTTCTCTGCGGTAAAAAAAATAAACCGCAAAGGACGCAGAGATGACGTCCCGATAGGGATCGGGAGAGAGATAGCAAAACCAGCTTTGCCCGTTAGGGCATACAGATCAATAGAAATTAAGCGAAAAATTAGAAAACATTGCCCGTTAGGGTATACACCTTTGGATAATATAGAAGAGACGGAGTCCCGATAGGGATCGGTAGAGAGATGGATCCCAATATTATACGCAGATGCAAAAAAAAATAAACTTTGCGTTCTCAGCGGTTAAAAAAAATAAACCGCAAAGGACGCAGAGATGAGGGAGAGATGGAGTCCCGATAGGGATCGGGAGAGAGATAGCAAAACCAGCTTTGCCCGTTAGGGCATACAGATCAATAGAAATTAAGGGAAAAATTAGAAAACATTGCCCGTTAGGGCATACACCTTTGGATAATATAGAAGAGATGGAGTCCCGATAGGGATCGGGAGAGAGATAGCAAAACCAGATTTGCCCGTTAGGGCATACAGATCAATAGAAATTAAACGAAAAATTAGAAAACATTGCCCGTTAGGGCATACACCTTTGGATAATATAGAAGAGAGGGAAAGATGGATCCCAATATTATAAACAGATGCAAGAAAATAAACTTTGCGCTCTCTGCGGGAAACTTTGCGTTCTCTGCGGTTAAAAGAAAAATTTAACAAACAAAAAAGGGAAACCTTTCGGCTTCCCCTTTAAAAATTCATATGTCTTTCGACTATTGATTGTTATCTATTGATAAGCACGGTTTTGTTGTACAACTCACCTTGTGCATTGATAAACTGTAGCGTATATGCACCCGGTTTGAGATTTTCAACATTCATATGCAGCTTCAACTCACCTGTAACGGCTGTCTCACTTACTACCTGACCCATATAGTTGAACAAGCGTATTGATTTTACTCCTTCAACCAGATCAATGATAAGCTCTTTATTAGCCGGAACAGGATAGATGCTGATCAGTGCCATGGCTTCTTCACCTGTACCTTGCATCACATTCAATTGTACCGGCACGGTTTTCACCGGTGCTACCGGGTCGTTGCTTGCGATTTTGATATTGGCATTAAAGGTTCCCACTGGCAGATCATCTTCTGCTGAGTTAGCTGTAACGGTAACTGTCTGTGATCCACCAGCAGCAACTGTTCCTGTTGTTGGATTCAGGCTCAGCCAGTTATAGCTTACGCCTTCATTGATCAGTGCACGGATGTTCCAGTTATAGTTTAAGTCAAATCCGGCTAAGTGATCCCAGCTGTTTCCATCTGTCGATATCCAGTCGCCGTTTGGATTAGCAGGACCTGCATCGCATCCGGCCGGGAAGTCGTCGGCAACATGTTCAACGGTATAGCCTACCCATATATCCTCACCTGTCAGAGTAACAGGGGATGTAAGGGTTACGGTTTCCCATGCAAAAGCACCGCTAAAGCCTTGCTGATGTAGTACAGGGCCGGGAGCCGAGGCTGTTCCGGCGCCCCATATCTTCAGGGTTGCGCTGGTAGGTGTGTCATTGATATAGATATCCACACTTTCAAGTGTATAGCCAGCATAGTCGCTTACCATAGCACTTGGGAAACGTGCTGCCACATGGAAGGTTCCACCATTTGTCAATCCGATGGCATTACCGTCATTTTCACCGTCGTAATGGAGGATGACAGTCTCGCGTGTATCCTGAGGAGCAGGTGATCCGCCCGGTTCTCCAAGCTTATGGCTGAGTTCAAGAATATTGCCAGTAGGCTTAGGACCTGGAGGAACAACAACAGGTTCAACAGCTTGCTTGCTAACATACTGTACGTTGGATGTCCAGATTAATGCACCTTCACCGGTGTTGCCAACAGTCAGGTCAAGGTTCTGGCTTCCGCCAAGAAATACGTTAAACTCAAGCGAAGCAGGTGATACAGTGATAGCAGGATAAAATACAGGTTCGCCTTCATACAGCTTGATATTATCAATATACCAGTAGTTGAAGTCGAAGGTAGTCAATCCGGTAGCCTCGAAGCGGATCTTGGTAGTCTTACCCAATGCATGCGGAGTTACATCATATGACTTGGTAGTCCATGGGATGTCACCGAAATTGGCGATAGATTCTAACAGTACCCATTCGCTGCCGTTCCAGATGTGGACATTGATCTTTTCGTTGCCATTGCTGTTATAGTCATTCAGGAAGATATCAAACTCAAGAGTTACATTTTCTTCGGCTGATGAGGCATCTATATCCGTGCTGATGAGCGACTGGCTATAGTTTGTGGTGGTAGGTGACCATCCAAACTGTGCAGCTGGGGCAGGATTACCTGTACCTGTTGTAACCGACCAGTTACCTTGTGAAGGATCAAAATACCATTCATTTTCTTCAAAGCTGCCACTTGCCCAGTCTTCAAAGAAAGGAATGCTGGCAGGCGGATACACCTTTAAGGTTGTGGTAAGCATATCTGACTCACCTGCAGTAGGCTCGCCATATACGGCTGTTACACCAAAGACATATGTGCCTTCATCCAGTGGGCTGTCAATAAAGGTACGTACATTGGAAGCTGTATTTCCAATCTGTTCACCATCGCGATATACATTATAGCCAAGGAGATTGTAGGAACCACTGCTACCTGCATCACCTTCTATAATAAAGCTGATACCGTATGGGGTATTTGTACCGCTATCTTCAAGGTCAACCCAAGCTGTACCTGTATTCTGCTTGGCATTACCAGTAGTTATCTGACCGGTGATAGTTACCGGAACAGCCCATGGGCCGCTGGCTATTGAACCTGTGAGCGAGAAATCAACCCAGTAGGTACCCGGATCAAGTTCAAGACCGGGAGTAGCACATACGATCTGCATGATTGGGCGATCGGTATTGGTCAGAGCCGTCTCATTTGTACGATAGGCATTCGTCCATGCTGTTGAGGTCATCAGGTTAGTAGTTAAATCACCCCAGATAACCTGTCCACCGGCATCCGGTGCAGCATCCCAAATCTGAATAAACCCACCGGTATAGGTACTGGTAGTAGTAGAGCCAGTCTGATAAGAATAGAAAGTAAAGCTTTCTATCTCCCAGGTCTCATCTACTACAAAGTCATCAGCTATGCGATATCCACCAGCATTATTGGCGTTAGGGCCATAGGTGTTTAAACCAGAATGCAGATGGCTGACGTCGGCTCCGCCTGCACCTTGTCCAGGAGCATTAACAAACGGGCCATTGTCGAACAGCAAGCTACGGCTGCTGGTACCTGACATATGCTTAATACCGGTAACAACCTCTACTGGTGTACCACCTGATACGGCTATATCTAATGGCTCAGTACTGCCTACTGCTATAACTTCGGCAGGACTACCGCCTTCACGATAGCTTAGTTCGGTTGATGATGTATAAGCTACAGGAGTTGTATAAGCGGAACGGCTAGCGGTATTCGTTACCGTTACATCGTCTATCTTGATATAAAATTCGTCAGTTACATCAGTATGTACAAAAGCAATGTAGATAGTTTGTCCGGCATATGCGCCAAGGCCAAGCACTACTTCTGACCATTCGGGAGTAGCTAGTGCGCTGTGGATGGTCTGAGTAAAGTCGGCTACTGCATTACCTGTCGTACTAATGCGTACATAATATTGCTCGTCGGAGTAGGCGGGATCTTGTCCGTCAACCCAGAACTTCAACTCGGAATTAGCTGTAACAGCTATTGGAGGTGTTACCAACCAGTTGTTGGGGTTCAATGCACCTACGTTATTGACATAGCTTGCACTGGTCATGCAATACAATCCACTGTGTGCGTCAAATACACTAAAGTTGATTGCAGTGTTTTCCCAGTTATACCCGTCACCGTCTACATCGTACACTACCCATCCTGTTGGCAGGGTGCCTGCTTCAAAGTCTTCGTAGAAGTCTTCTCCACCAGGGCTACCACCTAAGTCAGGAGCTTGCCATTCTAACAAGGCTCCATCACCAAGGTTAGTACCAACCAGGTTACGTGGCATAGGACGCTCGTTAGCGGTTACATTCAATGTAGCAGGTACGGTAACTTCTGGATTCATTAAATCATTGGAAGTAAATACCAGACTACCATGATAGGTTCCGGGTATGGTCTCCGATGAGTTGAATGTTACATTAATTGTTACGCTTTGTCCGGGATTTACGATACCCGAAAGTGGGGTAGCGCTGATCCAGGGAGTACCCCAGCCTACTTGTATGGTATAGTCTTCTACCTCTCCGTAGCTCATGACACCACAAGGTGTCGGATCGGTGCTGTACGACATACGGATACGCATACGATAGAAACCTTCTGCGGTACCTGGAGGCACAGTGATCTGGCCAACAAAGCTGGCACCACTCGCTACACTTGTTAATACGAACTGTTCGTTAGTACCTACACCAAACTCGTAATCACCGTTCCAGTCAACCCATACGGTAACTTTATCACTGGCCCATGGATTACCATTGGTTATAATGATTTCCTCGCTGCCTCCAATAGGTATGGAAGTTGAAAGATGAGTATAATCAGCTACTCCTCCTTGCCAGCCACTGGAGTTGTCAATTGAACCTATCTGCACACGGGCGATATATTCATCTTCATAAGTTGTAGAAGCATCGCAATAGACAGGCATTATATTAGTTACGTTAAAGGTTCTGCAGTCGTTATTCGGGTTTTCATCTCCTGTAACGGTAGCACAAGCCTCGAATACGTATGTCTGTCCTACAGTGCTCAGATCAACCGTTCCGTCAAAAGTAAAGTCAATAGTAGCATCAGGAGCTAAAGGACCGGGTATAGTACCTGTAACAGCTGTTCCACCATCTAAGGTATAGCTTACTGAAATATTGCTTTGCGGATTAGTACCATAATTTTTCACACGTATAGTAACTACTTCTTCTTCTGTCAGTTCGGGAGCTGAAACCGGGCTTACCAAGCTTTGAACACCTATGTCGTTGGCATAAACTATGCCTTGCACTAAGTATCCGGCTATATTCCAGTTTATATCAAATCCCATACTGGAAATCGGATCCCAGTCGCCACTAAGAGCTATCATATCACCAAATCCAGCTACGGCAGGACCTGCATCGCATCCGGCAGGATACGTACCTCCTGTATGAGTAACTTCATAACCAATCCATATATCATCACCTGTAATATCTACCGCATCATCAAGCTCAACTACGATCCAACTGTCGGGTGTAGAAGCAAAGACCTGTTCGTACAGTAACTGTCCAGGAGCTGATGAACTGCCTGGTCCATATATCTTGATCTTACCCGGATTGGGTACATCATTGATATACACCTCTACTGCCTCAAGCTTCATACCGGCATATTGTCCAATAGAAGAAGCAGGCCAATAAGCTGATACTTCAAATGTTCCGCCACTAGTCAATCCAATAGCATCATCGTTGATACCATTGTCATAGCGAATAATTTCGTCTTGTGTTATATTATAAGGTGATGGAACAGCCTGATTTCTGTCGGCACGGCTCAGCATGACATACTCTCTGCCTTCGGCATTGAGGCGGTCGGCAAGTCGTTCGTAATCTTCAGGCGTATTACCGGCACTTGTATTCTGGCGGGTAGTATTCACTTCAAGATCGAAGTTCAACGCTCCACCACCTGTGTTGGTTACGGTAATTTGCTGTACTGAAGTCTGATTGGTTTCAAGGGTTTCTGTAAGTTGCATAGGACTCACTTCGATCACAGGAGCATCGCCTGCTACCCCTTCAAACAACATCACATTGTCGATGTACCAATAATTGATATCAAAAGTAGTTAGACCACTTGCAACAAATTTTATTTTGGTAACCTTTCCTAAGGCTTGCGCTGTTACATCAAATGAAAATGTCGTCCATGGTATGCTTTCATTATTAACTATGGTAGTAACCAAAACCCAGTCGCTGCCATCCCATATATATGCACTCATTTTTTCATTACCGTTCCCGGCATAATCGCTCAGGTTGAGGTCGAATTTCAGGGTTACATTTTCTTCGGCTTCAGTTGCAATGATATTTTTACTGATCATAGCCATTGAATAATCCGTTTGTGTGGGGCTCCATCCAAACTGAGCTGAAGGGGCCGGATTACCGGTGTTATTATTGATAGTCCAGTTAGTCGGTGAAGAATCAAACATCCATCCGTTCACTTCAAATCCACCGCTAAAGTCTTCCACAAATGGAATTGGTGATGGAGCTACTATAATAGCTGAAGCGCTCACCGGATCAGATTCACCCGGATAAGGATCACCATACTCAGCAGTGAGTTGATACTGATAGACACCACCTTCAAGCGGGCTGTCAAAATAGCTTACTGCTTCAGGACCTACTGTAGCAACCTGCTGGCCATCGCGGTATATATTATACCCTACGAGCGGGCCGTTCACTACACCACCACCATCAGCTGAGCCATCAATTACAAAAGGAAGACCGAGTTGGGTACTCGTACCCCCATCCAACCAGTCTTGCCAGGCAGTTCCGGTGAATTGTAGTCCATTACCAGTAGTAGTTTCACCTGTAATGGTGATTGGGATACCCCATGGACCACTGGCTATACTTCCTGTAAGAGAAAAGTCAACCCAATATGTACCGGGCTGCAGACTCAATCCTGGAGTAGCTGCCACCACGGCCATGATAGGACGATCGGTATTAGTTAAGGCGGTACCGCTGACGCGATAGGCGCCAGTCCATTCGGTGGATATCATCAAATTGCTGACCATATCTCCATAAATCACTTGTCCACCCTCGTCTGGTTTACCATTCCATATTTGCACAAATGCACCAGTGATCGTGCTGGTAGTAGGACTTCCAGTCTGATATGTATAGAAGGTAAAGCTTTCTATGTTCCAATCACCTGTAACCTCAAAGTCGTCAGTTAACCGATAGCCTGCTGCCTGATTGATATTGGCACCATAGCCTGTCATACCTGAATGCAGATAGCTTATGTCAGCGCCACCGGCACCCTGGCCAGGTCCATTGATAAATGGGCCGTTGTCATATAATACAGCACGGTTTGCAATTGATTTGGTTTCACCGCCTGTAAAAGCGACTTCACCTTCACGGGCTGACTCGGCTACTTCGGTAAGAGGCTGATCTTTTAGAGTAGCGTATGTAGCGCTATGATCTGCTCCAAAGCCGTCGGGCATATTATTGTTTAAAATCGGGGCATCCCATTCCAACA
Source organism: Bacteroidales bacterium (assembly GCA_023229245.1). GTDB lineage: Bacteria > Bacteroidota > Bacteroidia > Bacteroidales > F082 > JALNZU01. Next base: position 94,920 of record JALNZU010000007.1, read on the forward strand.
ATGCAGCTAAACCGTCGGGTGTAGCAGTGAAATTCCGAGGTTTGGGATATACGACTACTGTGCCACCGGGTATCAAGACTGAGTAATCTTCTACTTCTCCATAGCTCATATTACCACAAGGAACCGGATCAACGCTATACGACATACGGATACGCATGCGATACAAGCCTTCAGGTGTGCCTGCCGGAGGAATTATCTCACCTGTGAAGTAAGCTCCACCATCGTTGCTTAGCAGCACAAACTCTTCATCAGTACCCACACCAAACTCATAGTCACCGTTCCAGTCAACCCATACGGTAACTTTATCACTAGCCCATGGATTTCCATTGGTAACAATGATCTCTTCGCCAGCACCGGCTGGTACTATAGCTATCTGATCGGTATAATCGGCCACTCCACCTTGCCAGCCACTTGAATTATCAATGGCGGCTATCTGAACCCGGGCAATATACTCATCCTGACTACCGGTAGAGGCATCGCAATAGACCGGCATCACATTGGTTACGTCCACTGTCCTGCAATTGTTTGCCGGATTTTGATCTCCGCTGACAGTTGCACATATTTCAAACGCATAAGTCTGACCTACCACTCCGAGATTAACAGTTCCGGGGAATGTAAAGTCAACAGTAGCACCAGCAGCTAAAGGACCGGGTATGGTACCTGTTACAGCAGAACCACCATCTACGGAATAACTTACTGAGATATTACTTTGTGGGCTAGTGCCGTAATTTTTCACGCGCACGGTAACTGTTTCATTACCAAGTTCGGGAGCTGAAACCGGACTTACTAAGCTTTGTGCACCTACGTCGATGGCATAGGTTACACCTGATACTAAATAACCGGCTATGTTCCAGTTGATATCAAATCCCATACTGGAAATTGGATCCCAGTCGCCACCAAGAGCTATCATATCACCAAATCCAGCTACGGCAGGACCTGCATCGCATCCGGCAGGATACGTACCTCCTGTATGAGTAACTTCATAACCAATCCAGATGTCATCACCTGTAATATCTACGGCATCATCAAGCTCAACCATGATCCAACTGTCAGGTGTAGAAGCAAAGACCTGATCGTACAGCAATGGTCCGGGAGCGGATGCACTACCTTGACCATAAATTTTGATCTTGCCCGGGTTGGGTACATCATTGATATATACCTCCACTGCTTCAAGCTTCATACCTGCATATTGTCCCATAGAAGAAGCTGGCCAATAAGCTGCTACTTCAAATGTTCCGCCATTAGTCAGTCCGATAGCGTCGTCGTTGATACCATTATCATAACGTATCACCTCTTCCTGTGTTACATAATAAGGAGAGGGCATAGGATGTCCCTTACGAGCTCTGTCGAACACACTATAGTCTTGCGTCAGAAGCTTCTGCTCAGGGGTTAAACGATTAGACTCTGTCTGTTGCCCCATCTCTGAAGCAGAAATCCGAATCCTTTCGTTACTACTATTAGATTGCTGCGCATGCAGTGGGATGACACTCCCGCACCAGAACAGCAAACCTAATACAATCGCAAAAAGCGAAGATAAAAATGTAGCTTTTTGTCTCATAATTAATTGTTTTGGTTAAAAATAGATGAATTAAATTTGAATATAAGTTAGGTTTTTAATCAAATTGTGAGGCACAAATATACTATTTCTTTCAAACTATTAAAAGTAAAATGTTTTTTTTGTGTATTTCTTGTAGATAATTTTGCAAATAAAAGGCAATATGCTCATCAACTGCTTTCTGCATCGGCAAACCTCCTGCAAATCTTTTCAAAGATATCGATAATAAAAGGTTGTCATGCTGTTTATGTGCAAACCAATACCGCTTACCAGCAAAAGATTATAGCTGTATGCCCGAAAAAATCTACACTTACATATTCATTTATCAAATCCTGTAGTGGGAACCTTTTCTTTTTCACTCACAGTATCTTTTTCTATAAGTCAGCCCCTGCAACCAACGACTGAGCGAAGCCAAAGCCGGAGCCGAGTTCCTGTGTTACCATATATGCTACTATGGAGACGCAGTGAATTGCGTCAGTACGGGAAGGAAACGACACCTTATATATATAAGCAGAAAAATGAAACTGCATCAATAGTGCTGACGGCAGAAGTCAGTACAACACTGTTTTCTTGTGAATTATTCGGGTATCACTCTCTATTTTTTTACTTTTGTTCTTTATTGCCAAAAAAAGAAATCGTTTATTATGGAAGATACCACAAAAAAGACCATTGGTTTACCTGAAAATGCCTATCGCGAACTAAAAGCGGGTGAAGAGTATAAGCCTGTCATGCCGGCAGAAAAGACGTTTCCGGAAGTCAACCTTCGTTCTGTGTTATTAGGACTGCTTATGGCTGTTATTTTCTCTGCTGCGGCAGCCTATTTAGGGTTAAAGATCGGGCAGGTATTTGAAGCTGCTATTCCTATTGCTATCATTGCCGTGGGTTTGTCGGCTGCCACCAAGAGAAAGAATGCCTTGGGCGAGAATGTGATCATCCAATCTATAGGAGCCAGCTCGGGAGTGATAGTAGCAGGAGCTATTTTCACCCTGCCTGCTTTGTATATACTGAATTTGGAAGCTCATTTTTATCAGGTTTTCCTTTCTTCACTCTTAGGCGGGTTTTTAGGCATACTGTTTTTGATCCCTTTTCGTAAATATTTTGTCTCGGACATGCATGGTAAATATCCATTCCCCGAGGCTACTGCTACTACGGAGGTACTTGTTTCGGGTGAAAAGGGTGGCAGTCAGGCTAAGTTATTACTCTTTGCAGGTCTGATAGGCGGGATCTACGACTTCATCATCGCTACTTTTGGCTGGTGGAACGAGGTGTTTACGTCAAGGGTTATTTCGGCAGGCGAATTGATAGCCGATAAGTTTAAGATCGTATTCAAAATGAATGTAGGTGCTGCTGTGATGGGATTGGGGTATATCATAGGTTTGAAATATGCAGCTATTATCACTGCCGGTTCTTTTGTAGGATGGTATGTTGTCATACCGATTATATCGCATTTTGCCGATGGGCAGACTATAGCCGTAGGGGCCAATGTCAGCGCATTGATCAGCCAGATGTCGCCTGAGGAGATTTTCCGTAATTACGTCCGGCATATTGGCATAGGCGGTATTGCTATGGCAGGTATCATTGGTATTATTCGCTCGTCAGGCATCATCAAAGGGGCTTTCGGATTGGCTGTCAAAGAGCTAAGAGGCTCACACGAAACAAGCTCCATCGACAGGCGTACACAACGCGACCTGCCCATGAAAATCATCCTGATCGGAATCTTATTGACTACTTTAGTCATCTTCCTGTTTTTTATGTTTGGTGTAGTAAACAATCTGGCACAAGCACTTATTGCACTAACTATAGTTATGGTGATTGCTTTTTTGTTTACAACGGTAGCAGCTAATGCCATTGCTATAGTAGGTACTAACCCTGTTTCAGGCATGACGCTTATGACCTTGATCATCACCTCATTGGTATTGGTCTGGGCTGGTCTGTCGGGCACAGCAGGAATGGTGGCAGCACTTATCATAGGTGGTGTGGTTTGTACGGCACTTTCTATGGCTGGCGGATTTATCACCGACCTGAAAATTGGATATTGGTTAGGCTCGTCACCATATAAACAACAAACCTGGAAGTTTATGGGAACCCTTGTTTCGGCTGTTACAGTAGGCGGAGTAATCATGATACTAAATGAGACTTATGGCTTCACTGGTGATACAGCTCTTGCAGCACCTCAGGCTAACGCTATGGCCGCAGTGATAGAGCCAATGATGTCGGGTAAGGCAGCCCCGTGGATGCTATATGCAGCCGGCGCTTTTCTCTCACTCATACTTACAATGATAGGCGTACCTGCCCTGGCATTTGCATTAGGCATGTTTATCCCTATCGAGCTGAACACTCCACTGTTGGTTGGCGGCCTCATCGCCTGGTTTGTTACCACACGCTCCAAAGACAATGCAGTGAACCAGGCCCGTAAAGAGAGAGGCACACTCATCGCATCAGGTTTTATAGCCGGCGGAGCACTAATGGGCGTGGTAAGTGCCATGTTGAAATTTGGAGGCATCAGCTTCGTGAATACCGATTGGTACAATTCATACAATGCAGAAGCAATTGCACTGCTGATGTTTGCACTGCTTTGTGCCTATGTGATATGGGAAACACTCAAAGCGAAACCCGAGACCAAATAATAACATTATGTATGAACACGTTTATCTAGTAAATCAGGAAATGAATGCACACTCCTTAGTATCTAATAGAACACCAATGATATTACTGATAGAAGAGGTTAGGAGCTAAGTCGATATATTTCATTTTCTATATTGTAACCGATTCGAACACTGCAAAGTATAAAATCTTAAACCGATGAAAGAAACTATAAAAAACCGTTTTTTAAACTATGTGAGCATAGATACTCAGAGCGATGAAAACTCGGATACCACTCCTAGTACCGCCAAGCAATTGGTGCTGCTTCGCATGCTACATGACGAGCTGAAAGAATTAGGTCTTACGGATGTATCAATGGATGAAAAAGGCTATGTGATGGCCGGTTTGGAGGCTAATAACGGCAAAGAAAGCCCTGCTATAGGGTTTATTGCCCATGTGGATACCAGTCCGGATATGCCCGGTAACAATATCAAAGCTCGTTTAGTTGAAAATTGGGATGGAAAGGATATAGTACTCAACCAGGAGTTAAAGCTGTTGCTTTCCCCATCTGATTTTCCGGAGATGAAACAATATGTGGGTCAAACGCTCATAGTTACCGATGGTACTACTTTGCTTGGTGCCGATGATAAAGCCGGTGTAGCCGAGATCATGACAGCAGTAGAATATTTGGTTACACATCCTGAGATCAAGCATGGGCCTATAAAAATCGGCTTCACTCCTGACGAAGAGATAGGTAGAGGAGTAGATCATTTTGATGTGAAAAAGTTTGGTGCCGATTGGGCTTACACCCTTGACGGGGGTGAGATAGGCGAGCTTGAATATGAAAACTTCAATGCAGCCTATGCCCGGATCAGCATACAAGGCAGAAACATACATCCTGGATATGCCAAAGGCAAAATGCAAAACGCACTGCTGATGGCAACAGAGTTCAACGCACTGTTACCTGTGTTCGACAGACCCGAATTTACCCAAGACTATGAAGGCTTTTTTCATCTCGTCAAGATGGAAGGCTCGGTAGAAAAGGCAGTCATACAATATATCATACGTGATCATAACAGGGAACTGTTTGAACAACGCAAACAAATCATGCGCGACTGTGCCGATTTTATGAATACCCGATATGGCCAGGGATGCTTTAGCTTGGAGATGAAAGACCAATACTATAATATGCGTGAAAAAGTTGAACCTCAATATCATATAGTTGAAACAGCACGCAAGGCTATGGAAGCAGTAGGCGTACAAGCACATATCAAACCAATACGGGGAGGTACGGATGGCGCACGGCTGAGCTTTATGGGACTGCCATGCCCTAATATCTTTGCAGGAGGACATAATTTCCACGGAAAATTTGAATTCGTACCCCTTGAATCAATGGTGAAAGCTACTGAAGTAATATTGAAAATAGTGGAAATGAATGCCTGACAATAAATAAGCCTAACAAGCTTATTCTCAGGCTATGTAACTAATAGCCATGATAGTAAATCTGATAGGTATCAGAATACGGCAAGCAGGAAGAGAACATAATCAGTTAGGATTATTCAGAGTACTAGTGTTGTTGGGAATAGGAGCACTTACTTTGATCTTTCTCCACTCATACACTTCTACACCGGAACAAGCTGCTATTCCTGTCGCATTGATAAACTCCCTCATACTATGGCTGCATCTGCAACGTAAAGACAAGTCGTTTCTTCGGATCAATTTCAAAGCAAGCAAATGGATCTGCTTTATTGAATATTTGATCATATCTATCGCCCTCTTGTTTTTTTTATTCCTGCACCATCTTTGGTATTTCGCTTTGCTCCATATCATAGTATTGATCGCAATTGCTCATTCAGACGGCAGAAAAAGACGTATATACGGCTCTAATAAAATCCAACACCTAATACCCGACACCTATTTTGAATGGAAAAGCTCAATGCGCACCATGCTGTACCTGGTCATCCTCATCGAATTAGCAGCCCTGCTGAGTTCTTTTCTCACATTCAGCATACCTATTGCACTCATACTGTTAGGATTGTTTTTCCTAAGTGTATTGGAAAAGAACGAACCTTATCAAATGATACTGTCTTACGAAAAAAATGTGAACAGCTTTTTATGGCAGAAGATACAACAACAATCTTTGATGCTGATCCTGTTTTTCGCTCCACTGATGGTGTGTTTCACGTTAGTTCACTACCGCTTATGGTATCTCATGCCTATACTACTCATAGTGTTTCTTTTGATTCATTTGTATGCAGTGTTGGTTAAATATGCGTTTTACTCACCAGCTGAAACATCGTATGCAGCGCAAACCTATTTAGCAATAGGGGTGATCAGTGTGTTGATCCCAATTTTTTTGCCTGCACTGCTGATCCTGCTCATACGGTTTTATTATAAAGCCACCCACACACTAAGTTTTTATCTGCGTGATTACATTTGAAAATATTTCGATCTCGTATGATGGTGATAAACAAGTGATCACCTCATTACATGCTGCATTGCCGAATGGTTCGATCCATGGTCTGGCAGGCTTGAATGGTTCAGGGAAAACAACCCTGCTTGAGGCAATATTTGGATTAAAAGCCCTTGATAACGGTCAGATACTTTGGAACGGCAAGCCCATCAACAGGCAGTCAATTGCGTATCTTGTTACCGAGCCTTATTTTTATCACAGGATCACCGGGAGAGAATATCTGAGTTTATTCAAAAACAAGCATTTCGACACAGAGGGCTGGAACAAATTGTTTGGCTTGCCTTTGGAACAGCTTATTGATCAGTACTCTACCGGCATGAAGAAGAAGTTAGCCATTCTAAGTATTTTAAAGCTTGACAAACCCATTATTTTATTGGATGAGCCTTTTAATGGATTAGATATTGAAACCGGCAGAGTGCTGCGTTCGGTGTTGTTACGTTTGAAAACAAAAGACAAAATCATCCTCATCACTTCTCATATACTTGAAACGCTCACCAATTTATGCGATTATATACATTATTTAGAGGATGGGACAATCCGTTTTAGCAAAGGCAAGGATGAGTTTGAGTCTTTTTCCAAAGAGTTGTTTGATCGTTTGGAGGGCAGGAATCTTGCTTTGATCAATGAGTTATTGGATGAATAGGCTGGGCATAAAAAGGCACTTTCAGAAAATAGAATAATTTTTAATTTTAGGGATTAAAAACACCTTTCAACAATCTCCCTTTGGATAAAACCATCAAAAGGGGAATTTTTTTATCCAAGAAATCGTGTGTGGAAGAAGTT
>JALNZU010000008.1 GCA_023229245.1 Bacteroidales bacterium
AGAGAAGTTAAGCCTGTCAGCGCCGATGATACTGCGGTCATACGTGGGAAAGTAGGTCGTTGCCACCCCCTTTTTAATAAAAGCCTTCACATATCAATATGAGAAGGCTTTTTTGGTTATAAGAATAGTGCTACAACAGCATTTAGTGAGAATTTGTTAATTGATCGATTTTACTGCATTGATCAACGGATAGGTATGCCTTTTGAAAAACTTGTAGGAAACACCAAACATAGTAAAGTTGTAAAAGTCATAAGGTGAAGATCTTGCACTCGGATAGGTATCTAATTTATCATCATTTATCCATCGGTTTGCTGTCTCGAAGCTGATATTCCAATGCTCATCAATCTTGAAATTGAATCCAATACCACCTGATGCGATCCCTTCAATTACCATCCCAAATAAACCGCTACCAGCTCCAAAACCTCTCTGAACCAATATCTCTTTTTTTGGAAAAGAGTATAAACGTGTATTGTAGTGTAGTAATCCGATTCCAATCTGAATATATGGGTGGAATCTGTAGTCAGTCCGATAGGGAATAAAGATAAATTTAGGATAAAGCAATACAGCCATATGCATTTCGCGCATATGGGATACAAAAAATTGGGTGGATGAAGAATTAGCACCTGCAAGCCGACCTGTAGCTAACTGACCTTTCAGGCTTAGGATAGGAATGAATTCAAATTCCATGCTTAGATTAGATACTTCCCTCCATTCATTAATAGGTTTGAAAGACGGAAAAACAGTATTGACTTTTATATCGGTAAACGAAATAGAGGCTCCCGTACCTGCCCCTAACACTAATTTAGGAGAAAAATGATACATGCTGTGGGTGATAGTCTGTGCGTGACCCAACATAGCCATGAACCCCCATACAAGAAAAAATAAGAACCTCTTGTAAGCTGGATTCATCTTCAACAGATTTAAGATGAATGAGCCCCTCATTTTATATCAGTTCCCATTATTTGAATACCAGATATGTTTATTTATCATTCGGGTTATTTCAACTTTAATTTTGTACAGAATGATCAATGATCTCTTCAAGATGTTCAGCACCAAAACGTTTTCCAATGATGATCTTATTCTTGTTGAGCAGATAAAGTACTGGCACACTGTATATATCGTAAAGATTATGAAAATCTGGCGTCAGGCTTTTGGTGCCGTTAACCTGAATCCAAGGATACTTCTTTTCGGCGATAAAGTGCTTCCAACCCTCAAAATCATTGGTAGTATTGATGGCAAAGATTTCTAAGTCATATTTTCTACTCTTATAGATCGCATCAAGTATCTCCATCTCTTTCTTACAATGGCTGCAAGTTTGATCCCAAAAAAACAAGACAGTATAATTTGCTTCTATTTCCCGAAATGAGCGAAACACGTCTGTGCTGTCAACTAACCACATATCTGGTGCCATACTGCCTATCAGATTAGGTCGTATTTTATCAGCCCTTTCGGATATCTGTTCTAAAATAGAAGCAGTGATATTGCTCACCCTCCCAAGCCTAAAATACATATCGGATAGATAGACAAATACTTTATCCAGACCCATAATTTTAGGATTCTGGTATTCGCTTACAAAATGCCAGACTAAATAGTCAATGGTTTTTTGGCTTTCACCTGCTTTTTCAATCAGGAAATCAATCTCTTTGATTACCGAATCGGCTTGTGGAAGTATAAGTCGATTGAAATACGTTTCGAGTTTGTGGGGTAGAAAAGGGGTGTTCAGCAATCGTTCGTCGGAAAGATCAATATTGTCCCAGTAATGGGTTTTGTAATACATAAATGATGCGTGCTGATCTGTCTGTATTGAATCAGGAATGACAGGTTCTTCCATTACTTTGAGCAAAGTACCGAATAAAGATTCAGGTGACTGTGCTACGATAGCTGCCCTATAGTTGTTTAGGCTATGGGTGAGTTCATTGATCTGGTTTTGATAATCTATGGCTAAGTCGGCCGATAGTTCGCTTGCAATTTTTTGTAGCGAATCAATTTGCTTGAAAGTGGCATTACTCTTTTCGATATGCTCGAAAAACCAGGTGTTTTCCTGGCTATCGGTTATCTCCGGCATGCTTCCATCTGCAAATAGTTTAATGGAAAACCTTTGTTTGTCGGGAATCAGAAACTCGACTATTTTTTCCTTCTTAGCATTCGCCAAAAGATAAATACCTTGTGGTAGCAAGCTATCCCCTTCAAATAAAGCTAGCTCGGCATTATTGAAGCTGGTATCTACAATGAAAAACTTATCTGTGTAGTAATGAGCTAAATAAAAAGTATCGGCCGGATAGCCCTCAGGCTCAAGTGAAATACGATAAGTTTCCTGAGCTGTAACAAGTAAAATAAAGGAGGTAACGAAAAGAAAAGTCAGAATAAGTCTTGACTGCATTTTGTTCAATTTAGTATTTTATGTTAAGATGTAGCAAAATTACAAAGATTCGTTGTGCTTGTACACGCTTTATCTGGCAAAACGAATGCTTGTCAGCTTTATTTTTTTTGATTTGTGGAATATGATTGCTATTTCGGAAAGAATGCGTGTTTTTTTTAGTTTTGTACTTATTAAACTTTTGATATGGCACGAAAGAAAAAGCAAGAGGGTGAAGAATCAGAGATGAGTTTCTGGGGGCATCTTGAAGAATTGCGTTGGCATTTGGTGCGTAGCATAACGGCTATAATAGTGTTGGCTATAATTGCTTTCCTTAACAGACGCGTATTATTTGACCTGATCATATTGGCGCCGAGTACTTCAGACTTTATTACCAACAGACTTTTCTGCTGGATGGCTGAAAAACTTTCAATGAGTGGGCTATGTATGGATAGTTTGCGCCTGCAAATTATTAATATCAATCTGCCAGGACAGTTTACTATGCATCTCTTCATCTCTTTAGTGACAGGAGCTATACTGGCATTTCCGTTTATCATTAACGAGGTATGGCGATTTATACGTCCGGCACTGCATAAAAATGAAACAAAAAACTCAAGAAGATTCATACTCAGCAGTTCTATCTTATTCTTTGTTGGTGTACTTTTCTCCTACTTTTTAATAGTACCACTCACTATAAATTTTTTAGGAACTTATCAGGTGAGTGAGATAGTAAAAAATCAGATATCAATCAATTCGTATGTAAATACAGTAGTCTCGGTTACTTTCGCCGTCGGATTAGTGTTTGAACTACCTCTTATCATATATTTTTTAACCAAATTAGGATTGGTGACACCAGACTTTTTGAAGAAAAACAGGAAATATATGGTAGTCATTTTATTAATTGTTTCGGCTATCATCACTCCGCCCGATGTGTTTAGCCAGATTTTGGTCTGCATCCCTCTTTTAGGACTTTACGAGATCAGCATATTGATTTCTGAACGGATTTATAAAAAAGAACAAAATACATGATCGTATATTTTGTGGCATATACTTTGTCGCAAGAATACGTGGCTATATAAATAAAAATGACAAAATGGATACCCTTTTCTGATTACGGTTTATCCAAATGAATTATTCAAGCTTAAACATATGAAAGCTTTTATCTCTACTGTGTTAGTTGGGATCATCCTCACTTCATGCAGCATATTCCATAAGGTGGAAAGCTCGTCACAAACTGAGGCTATCAATACTGATCTGCTTCGCTATAAAATTACTGTGCTCGACCCTTATTTTGACAAATGGTATCAAATGAACCATTCTGCTGCCCTTGAACGAGATGGATCGTTCTATAAAAACAGAAATTATCTTGCTGTGAATACCTGGAACAATTACTATCGTGAAGGAAGATACCCCAACCATGTGATGTCGTACATTCAGTATAATCCGGCCGAAGATTATGGAGTTGAGGTGAACCGGCTGTTGTACTGGTATTTTAAGTATATGCAAGAGACGTATAGGATACGTTTGTTGCATTAATTTTTTGAGCAGCAAAAGTCTATCGCCTTATCTATTATGGCTCAGGCTTGCTAATGTGTAGTCAACAGTAAGAAATATGCTCAGAAACGACGAAATTTTGATTGCTTTGGCTTTGTTATTATCAAACACTGTCGGTTTTTAGAAAGCTTACCCAAATTATATTATTGATTAAACATCAGTAAATCAGAGCTCTATAAAATTAACGCTATCTTTTCCCGATTTTTTTATTACTATTCACTAAATCCTTCCTACCTTGTGAGCCAAAACAAAGAACTATGTTTGACAGTTTAGCTCATATTGATAATGTCCGGCTAAATTTTAGCGAAGGCGGACTGCTTTACATGAATATCACTTTGGCTATCATCATGTTTGGAGTAGCCCTTGATATTAAAAAGGATCACTTCAAGAATATCCTGCTTTATCCGCGTTCTGCTTTTTTAGGCGTTTTTTCTCAAATATTACTCTTGCCAGCCTTGACATTCTTATTGGTTTTTCTACTCAACCCACCCCCATCTATTGCAATGGGAATGATATTGATAGCAGCCTGCCCGGGCGGAAATATCTCCAATTTTATTTCTGCATTAGCTAAAGCCAATGTTGCTTTATCAGTTAGTTTGACAGCTTTTTCAACTTTGACGGCAACTATAGTTACACCTATTAATTTTGCTTTCTGGGGAGGTATGTATGTACGCTATTATGAAAAGGCAAAGCACTTGAATATCCCTATACAGATAGATTTTTTACAAATGGCCCAAACAGTGTTTATTCTTTTGGGTGTTCCACTAATAATAGGTATGTGGGCTGGCCATAAGTTTCCGCAGTTTGCCGAAAAATACAGAAAAAAGATCAGATTTATTTCCATCTTTTTGTATATGACGTTCATAGTTGGTGCTTTAGTAGCTAATGCTCAATTTATACCTGGTGTAATATTAGCCCTGGGTTTAGTCGTGTTTTTATTAAATGTCCAGACTCTTTCAACAGGTTATCTAGTTGGCACAGTATTCAGGGTGTCCAGAGCCGACCGCAGAACCCTGTCTATAGAAACCGGTATTCAGAACTCCGGATTAGCTTTGGTACTCATTTTTAATCCGAAGCTGTTCAATGCCAATGGAGGTATGGCATTCATGGCAGCATGGTGGGGTATATGGCAAATGGTGTCGGGAATTGTTTTAGCCTTGATATGGGCAAAAATAAAATTACCTGAATATAGAACCTCGAAAGTGCCGGCCAAATAAAAAAAAGAGGCTCAAGCCTCTTTTGATGTTTGTTTCTTTTCCACTGTACTGATCTTGAATAGGGAATAGATAGGGCAAAAACTTATAAAAGTTGTCACAAGTGGGATGAGACCTAATAAACCCCACCAGGTATGATAGACTACACCTAACACACCAATAACCAAACCAAGCAAGATCCGAATGGTACGGTCAATATTTCCGATATTCTTCTTCATAGCTGTTATTTTTTATGATTAAGGAAGTAAATATACAATAAAAAACTTTGACTCGAAAATACAGTAGTTACGTCTAATATCGTTTTTTTTTTGTTCAACTAAAGAATCTGAAGTAATTGGCTGCGGTTTTCAAGTTTATTTGCTCCATTCCATATTGCCTGTTAATCCATGATAAATGTGTTTTAAATTATATTCCAAGTATTTCAGATACGTATCTGCACCTTGTCCGGGCCTACCTAATTCGTCGCTAAAGATGGCAGGTGAATAAATCGGGACTCCTGTTTCGTTTGAGATGGCTTTCATTGGACGCGTATCTACGTTGGATTCTACAAACAAAACAGCTGGCTTGTATGTACGTACAAATTCTATTGCGTGCATTAATTGTTCAGGCGATCCATTTTCTTCGGTATCAATAGCCCAGATAAACCCTTCTTTTAAGCCGTATTCTTTGGCTAAATACTGAAAGGCTTGTTCGCTAGCGATAAAAACTCTTTGGGCCTCAGGAATTTGACCGAATTTTTGGCGGTACAGTTTGTCAATACTTGTTAATTTTAAAATATACTCGGAAGCCGTTTCTTCATAGAATCCTGCATGGGCCGGATCAACTGTTTTCAATGCATCTCTGACTGCTTCTGCCATTATTATACCTATATGTGGACTGATGAATGCATGAGGATTCACTTCTTTTGAACCGTCTTTTTCGGTTAGATACAAAGGCGTTACCTGATCGGCTATTTTAAATATCTTATTGGGATCAGCTTTTACCGACCTCAATAACTTTGTGAACCAGCCTTTTTCTCCGCCTTCCAAATTCAGACCGTTATATACGAAAAGATCGGCACCGGATGCAAAACGAATATCATTCGGACGTGGCTGATATTCATGTGGATCTGTTCCTATAGGTACTACATTATGTACTATAACTTTATCGCCTCCAATAGCCTCCACCATTTCGGTCAATATTGAAAAGCTGGAAAGCACCTTCAGTTTGTCGTCAGTATGTATGGTTGCCTCATCTGATTGGCAGGATTGAAACATCACTGTTAGCAGAAATATTGAAGACATAAGAAATTGGGTCACAGGCTTCATTGATCAGAATGTTTTCAGATACGCAGGCGAAGTTTATTCCAGACTAAGCCTGTTTTACGATTAAATAAAAACACTAACACAAAAATACAGCTCACCGCTAAAACCATGACAACTCCTGAAGGGAGGTTGTAAGTGGCACTTAAATACAATCCGATTATTGCCGAAACCACTCCAATAATTGTCGAAACCCAAAGCATGGAAGATAGTTTGTTAGTGAGCAGATAAGCCGTAGCCGCCGGTGTGATCAATAATGAAACCACCAATATTACACCTACCGTTTGCAGGGATACAACAGTGATCAAAGTCAGCATGATCATCACCATATAATTGATGAACTTCACCGGTAATCCACTGGCTTTGGCCATAGTCTCATCAAAAGTGGTCAGCAAAAGTTCTTTATAAAACAATGCAACTGCCAGTAAAACAATGCCGGATACTACATAGGTCAGGATACGGTCTTCGTTTGTGATTGTAAGCACGTTTCCAAACAAGATATTGTTGAGATTGACGGAACTTTGTATCTTGGTTACCAATAATATTCCCAGAGCTAAAAACGCTGAAAAAACTATCCCAATAGACGAATCGCTTTTTATTTTACTGTTTTCCTTTACAAATCCAATTCCCAAAGCAGCCATTAGCCCAAAAACTACTGCACCTACAAAATAGCTGATCTGTAATAAATAAGAAATGGCCACACCTGGTAAAACGGCGTGCGAAATAGCATCACCCATCAAGGCTAAGCCCCTTAAAACAATAAAACAACCTACTATACTGTATGCGACACTCAATACGATGGACACGCTGAGTGCATTTTGTAAAAAAGCATATTCAGACAGATAGCGGAAGAACTCAAAAAAAGATTGACCCATTTTTACAATTTTAATTCAATCATGCCAATACAACTTCGTGATAATAAGGAAATACTTGCTTTAGCTTCTCGCCTATAAAAATATCTTCTGTAGCACCGTAATCAACAACTGTTCTGTTGACAAGTATCAGCTTATCAAAATACTCCCTGACAGCTTTAAGATCATGATGTACCATGATGATAGTATGCCCGTTTAATGCCATTTGTTTCAAATGGTGGATAATCAATGCTTCACTTTCCATATCAATGCCTATAAATGGTTCGTCTAAAAATATTAAGTCGGCATTTTGTACCAGCATTCGGGCGATCAACACTCTTTGAAACTGCCCGCCGGATAACTGACCAATTTGACGATTTTTGAACTGCATCAACCCTAATTTGTCAAGCGCATTTAAAACAGCTTGCTTTTCACTGCTACCTGGCTTTTTAAACAACCCAAGCTTTGGATAGGTTCCTGTCAAAACACATTGAAATACAGTTATTGGAAAATCCATATCAAAATCACCCTTCTGCTCTACATAGGCAATTTGTTTTGCGCTTTTTTTAATTGGCTGAGCTCTAAATAAAACCTTCCCATTATGCGGTAGCAAGCCTAATATGGCTTTGAGCAGAGTTGTTTTCCCACTCCCGTTAGGACCTAATATTCCCCATAGCCCACCCTCATCTATCTTCAGGTTCACAGCACTTAAAGCCTGTATTCCATTTGGATAGCTAACATTCAAGTTTGACAACTCTAACAAATAAGGTTTCATTGTGCAAACATAATAAAGTATTTCATGCTAAATACATAGGAGTTGTGAAATTTTAATAAAATTAACATTTAAGTTAGACTGATCTTCTTTTTGTGCCTGTCCAATAAATTTTATCTTTGTGGCATGCTTACGAAAACCGAAGAAAACTATTTAAAGGCATTGTTTCATCTCACTATGGACAAGGAAGGTGTGATTGAAACCGGTACTAATGAATTGGCATCTTATTTAGAATTGAAGCCCCCCACAGTGAATAATATGCTGAAAAAGTTAAGAGAGAAGCAGCTTATTTTTTACGAAAAATATGGAAAAATCTCTTTGACGCCTAAGGGAAAATCTTGTGCCATTGACATAGTAAGAAAACATAGACTTTGGGAAACATTTTTATATGAAAAGTTGGATTTTAGTTGGGATGAAGTACATGACGTGGCCGAGCAGCTCGAACATATTCAATCTCCAAAGTTGATCAGTCAAATTGAAAAAATGTTGGATTATCCCACTGTTGATCCGCATGGCGATCCTATTCCTACTGCCGAAGGTGAGATAAAATTCGTGAAACGCAAGACGCTTTCCAAAGTAGAAGAAAACACAGTATGTAAATTAGTTGCTGTGAACGACAATAGTGCTGCTTTTTTACAATATGTGTTTCAATTGGGCATAGAGTTGAATTCAAATATAAAGGTGATCAAACGACATGTGTTTGATGGATCTATGGAAATAGAGGTAGAAAGTAAAAGGGCTACTGTCAGTCAAAAGTTTGGCGATAATTTATATGTGGATTAATAACCGAATGTAGTAAAATATTGTGTAAAGCATGTTGGTTTTTCAGATTGCTTTTTTCATAATAAATTTGAGATAAGTCGTGTGCAGACTACTTATGGATTAGCATGGTGCTTTTAATACATACTATTGAAATTTATACTTGCAGACTATTCAAAACAAAATGAATAGATAGGTTTCAGTTTGATAATCAGTAGTATAATACATGTGCAAATTAGACTTTATTTATGCATGTGATAGGCCGAGTAATTCCAATAATATGCAATATATGAGCTGATTGCATTTTGTTGCTTTCACAGTTTCCTGAATCTCTTTCTGTAAGAGTCAAATACACAACGATATAGAAAAAGCAAATCGCTGCATGCACTACATGTATATTTATGTATTGTATTCAAACGAAAGTGAATAGATTCAATCAAAGATCTGGTAGTGCCTTTAAATTATCACGTAATCAATAAGTTACAAAAATCACTACATTTCGGTATGGATTGCCATGATGATTCATTTTAATTTTGTGCTATGAAATAATTATTAAATATTTATAGTATTTATCACAATTTAAATTGATTTATTATGTTAACAAGAGCCTTATTATTAATGTTTGCTAGTGTTGCTTTACTCAGTGCTTGTACTAAGGATGATGAGGGTGAAAAACCAATAGAAGGGGTAAAGGATATTCAGTTTATAAACGCCAGATCATATACTGACTGGGTGTATTTTTCTTTTTCAAAGGGAGAAACGGTTGAGATCAACGACTTTCAAAATAGTTTGGAGTGGGACATTGCTTTTCATCGGGGTGATATCCGTACCAATGGTGGAGCCTCCGGTATAGGTCAAGCTGAAGCATTAAATACTCAACAGAAAAGTTGGGATGCCATTACCGAGGCACCTTTGAGTGGATATAAAAAAGACGAGATAGGTATGATCACTATCGAATTTACTGGTGAAGGTATAGTAGAAGAAGAACAACCGTATTCGCAAGTGCTTTCTACCTGGCTTGAGATTGATACAAGCAATCCGCCACCCAGATATGTATTGTCTAATTGGATATATGTAGTGAAAACTGCTGAAGGAAGCTATGTAAAGATTCAATTATATGATAATAAAAATGAAAAGGACGAAGCTGGTTATGTAAGCTTTACATATCAATATTTATAGCAGACCAGTTGGAAAAGTAAAAATATAATACAGATTATCGTCCGACAATAATTATGGAGTGTCTTTGCTCTTGAATGAATATAGTACAAATGAGGACCTGGCTTTCAATATTATTTCTTAGTATATCGGTGATGTTGAGTGCGTCAGATCTGTATATCAAAGGAAAAATTATTGATTGCAGATCAAAGGAGGGGCTATTTTTAGTCAATATTGGTCTGTTAGGAACCAATAAGGGTACTACTACCAATGAACTAGGTGAGTTTACATTGACTCATATAGAACAAGGAGAATACATTCTTTTTGCTTCGGTAATTGGATTTGAAGAGCGACAAATTCACTTGAACATTCAGTCTACATCTCTTGAAGATATAGTTATAGCACTTTGCGAGAGAGCATTTGATTTGGAGCAGGTGGTTGTTACAGGTACCCGAACTGAAAGATCATTGAAAAATGTACCTATACAAACACAGTTAATAACTTCCAAATCAATAGAGAAAATGCAGATTAGCAATTTTAAAGACTTATTGGAGCATGAATTGGCTGGTATTGAGTTCACCAACAATGGTGGTTTTGCTAATATAAATATGCTTGGTTTTGGAGGAAAACATGTTCTTTTTCTGATAGATGGTGAACGAATGGCAGGTGAAACATTTGATAATATCGACTATAATAGGGTTGATATGGATAATATTCAGAGAATTGAGATAGTGAAAGGCGCTAGCTCTTCTTTATATGGATCAAATGCCCTTGGTGGAGTAATTAATATCATCTCAAAAAAACCTGAGAAGAAAATTGAAGCAAATGCACACTTTAGAGCTGGCAGCAATAATGAACAGACTTATAGAGCTTCTGTTGGTTCATTGTTAAATTGGGGATATGTGAATTTCACTACATCCTTAAAATCGATTGATCCTTATCTTCTAATAGATAGCGAGCCGGTCAAACAAATATTTGATAATGGAAGTATAAGAACTTTGCCGTTACAAGAAACCTATATTGCCGGGTATAAAGATTATAGTTTTTCACCTAAAATTGGTATACATCTTTTTAATAACACTGAATTAGAAATAAGAGGTGCTTACTTTTATAAAGAAAGGAATCCGGGTGGATTGAGTGGGACAAAAATTGCTGATCAGTACCATAGCTATACCGGTGGTATCAAGGGAAAACGCAAAATTGATGAACGACAAAGTTTTTCTGTCTCGTTAAATTTTGATAAATATGACAAATTGAAAATGTATAAATTATTAAACGAGCAAGAAAAGAATTATGAAAATTATCAAATCCGTTTTGGGTCTGTCTATAACTTCGACTGGGAGGCCGGACATTCCTTAGTTGCAGGATTAGATTATTTTACCGATAATTTGATGACTTATATGTTTGTAAGTGATGGTAGTAATGCAAAAAAGGACGCACAAACTTATTCAGCATTTGCACAGCAGGAGTATGTTTTAAATACGAAGATCGTCCTTGTGGGCGGGTTACGTTATGATTATCATTCACAGTTTGCCGGTCATTTATCACCTCGTATATCTGCTATGTTCAAACCAAATCCTTTTGTTACGATTCGGGGTGGATACTCAGCCGGATTTCGCTCTCCCACATTAAAAGAGCTGTTTACTAACTGGTTTCATCCCGATGGTGGTGGATTTCAGATAATTGGTAATGAAAACATGAAAGCTGAAAAAAGTAATAATTATACCTTATCCACTGAAATAAGTTTGGGAAGATCGGCGATAACTGCAATGACACAATACTCATTGATAAATGATATGGTTAATATTTTATGGATTAATAATGATACAGTTGTTTATGATAACATAGGCGATGCCAAAGTGCTAAGTACCGAATTAACCTTGAACACACGAATCACTGATCAAATTTTCCTCAAGGGGGGCTACGCATTTGTGTATGATAATTTAGGTAAAAACTCTGTTGTTAGGCCTCATTCAGTTACCATGCGAATCGAACACAACATGAATATGTTCAAAAAATATCATTCCGTTATTAGTTTTAGTGGAAAATATTTTAGTAAAATACATATCTACGGCATAGGTGATCTGGATGACTCTGATATCGAAATAGATAATAGCACAGGAGAAGAATATAAGATAGAATATGAAGCTTATGCAATCTTTAAATTAGCAGTATCTCAAACTCTTCCGTTCCGATTTGTTCTGAATGTCGGCGTAAATAATATATGTAATTACAAACCAAAATTTGCCAGCTTTTATTCGAGTATATCACCTGGACGTACTTTTTTTGTTGAATTGAAATGGAGGTTATAGGACTACAATAATCGAATTCAGTATGAGAAGATCAAGAAAATATGTATGGTTGATTGCAATAGGCGCTATCGCTATTGTAATGATAGTTTGGAAAAGATATGCTTCTACAACTAAAATTGCATTATATAACTTCCCAACCTATCAGGTTTCAAATATCTCACTTTCTAATAATGACAGATTTATACAGTTTGATGAAGTCGAAAAGATTGAAAAACTAAAGAAATATGATTTTGTCTTGATTTTCGGGATGGGGTTGAAGATTAATGAAGATCAAAGAAATAATCTAGTCAGAATCGTCGAAAAAAAAGTTCCTGTCTTTACATTTTCAGCCACTAATCCACAGAATAATATTCACAATTTGTCACCAAAGGATTTGACAAATATATCTGATTATTTGACAAATGGAAATAAAGTGAATTTTCAAAACCTTGCCAGGTATATCAGACGAACTATTGATAAAAAGAAATTGTTTGCTGTCAAACCTGTACCGGCCACAGAGCATATTACAAATGCCTACTTCCATATTGACGAAAATCTCGCATTTACTGAAATTGAAGAGTTTGAGCAATATCTGAAAAGCATCAATTCATATGATATAAATGCAAAGCGTGTGGCTATCCTATCCGGAATACATGATCCATTCAGTGGAAACAAGGCTCATATTGATAGCCTTATTACTAATTTCCAGCAAGTTGGAATCAATGTGTATCCGGTTGTAACATCTGACAAAAGATTAGAGTTCCTACAAGAGATTCATCCTGATGCCGTTGTATATTTTCCTCACGGTCGTTTGCTTAATGATACACCTGACCAGGCTGTTGAGTGGCTCAAAAATCAAAATATACCACTTTTTACTCCATTGACTATCCTACAGCTTGAACAGGATTGGCGTGATGATCCTATGGGTATGTTTGGTGGATTTATGGGTCAAACTGTCGTAATTCCCGAAATTGATGGGGCTGTGTATCCGTATTCTTTAGTAGCGCAAGAGAAAAACAAGGATAATATTTATATGTTTAAAGCTATGCCCGATCGTCTTGCTGATTTCATTGAGATAGTACAAAATGTGCTGAAGCTGAAGGTTTTGAGAAACCAGGATAAGAAATTGGCTATCTACTATTTCAAAGGGCCGGGGCAAGAAGCCCTCACGGCACAAGGCTTAGAGACAGTGCCATCGCTCTATAATTTTCTGAAACGACTGCAAAAGGAAGGGTACACGATCAGGCATCTGCCAAATTCTGTACAAGATTTTGAAAAACTGCTGATGACACAAGGCGCTGTTCTAAACACTTTTGCTAAAGGTGCCTTCGATGATTTCTTGAAAAAAGGGAATCCGCACCTGATCAAAAAAGAAGATTATGAAGCTTGGGTTAAGAAGTCATTGACTGATGAGGCTTATAAAGCTGTTGTAGAAACCTATGGTGAGGCTCCTGGCTCGTATATGAACGTAGAAAAAGACAGCCAGCAATATGTAGCTATTTCACGTATTGATTTAGGCAATGTTGTTTTGCTTCCGCAAGCTATGGCTGCCTTAGGCGATGATGAGTTTGCTATAGTTCATGGTGCTGATATGCCTCCACCTCATACCTATATTGGTTCCTATCTATGGGTACAAAACGATTTTAAAGCGGATGCACTGATCCACTTTGGTACGCACGGTAGCTTAGAATTTACACCGCAAAAGCAGGTAGCACTTGATAATAATGATTGGGCCGACAGAATGGTGGGCACAATACCACACTTTTATTATTATACGATAGGTAATGTAGGCGAAAGTATGATGGCAAAACGACGCTCGTATGCTACTGTGATTTCCTATCTGACACAACCGTTTACCGAAAGTAAAACGCGATCGCAATTTTATACACTTCAAGAGAAAATACGTGAGTTTTATAAGACTGAAGAAGATGAACCCGCATATGTAAAATATTCGTTGGAAGTAAAGAAAATTGCTGTAGAAATGGGACTTCATCGTGAACTACGCTTAGATAGCACTACAACTATACCTTATACATTTGAAGAAATAGAAAAAATTGAAAACTTTGCCGAAGAAATTGCTAACGAAAAAATGAGTGGTTTGCTCTACACCTCAGGAGAGACCTATAGCAAAGATATGATTCACTCAACAGTGTTGGCAATGAGTGCCGACCCTATCGCTTACGGAATGTCGATCCTTGATAAAGTGCGGGGAACAGTAACTGATGATCAACTGAAGAAAAATGTGTTTTTTGTTGCACACTATCTTAATCCGGCAAAAGACTTGGTTGAGCAGGTGCTAAAAGGAAAATCAGTCGATGATGAGTTGATTTGTGACATAGCTAAGATCACCAATGATGAATTGTCTCATGCAAAAGAAATACTCTTACCGCCTAAGTTATCAATAATCCCAGGATCGGAGCTGCCTAAGGAAAAACCGATAGTGTATAGCAAGGAAGATAAAGATAAAGCAAT
Source organism: Bacteroidales bacterium (assembly GCA_023229245.1). Lineage (GTDB taxonomy): Bacteria > Bacteroidota > Bacteroidia > Bacteroidales > F082 > JALNZU01. The sequence goes on from JALNZU010000008.1 coordinate 14,726, forward strand.
TGCCATCATAACGGTTGAAAATACCATAAAAAATATAGTGAAATATAAACAGGCCTTAGAGGAAAGTCCTGAGTTGGAATTTAAGGCTATGCTCAATGCACTTTCGGGCGGATATATTGCACCTTCATCTGGTGGTGATGCGGTAGCAAATCCACGGGCTGTGCCAACAGGGCATAATCTGTATTCCATTAATGCTGAAGCTACTCCTACCGAATTGGCATGGGATAGAGGTGTAAAATTGGCACAAACTACTTTAGAGAATTATAAGAAACTGCATGGTGATTTTCCGCGGAAAGTAGGCTATACTTTTTGGAGCAGCGAGTTTATTGAAAGTGAGGGCAGCACTATTGCACAAGTGCTTTATATGCTTGGTGTAGAGCCAGTTCGTGATGTGTTTGGCAGAGTCTCCGACTTGCGATTAATTCCTGTTAATGAGTTGGGCCGAGCCCGGATAGATGTAGTTGTGCAAACCTCAGGACAGTTTAGGGACTTGGCTGCCTCGCGCCTGATGCTCATCACAAAAGCTGTTGAAATGGCCGCTCAGGCGAAAGATGAGCAGTTTGAAAATTTGGTATCAAAAAGCACTATAGATATCGAACGCAAATTAGTAGAGCAAGGCGTATCACCAAAAGATGCACGCGAGATGTCCACTAAACGGATTTTTGGTGGAATTAATGGGATGTATGGTACCGGAATTCAAGAAATGATAACCGCTAGCGACAAATGGGAGACAGAAGATGAAATTGCTCATACCTATATGCATAATATGGGGGCCGAATACGGCAGTGACAAAGATTGGGGGCATTTTTATGAAGGCTTGTTCAAAACAGTCCTGGAAAATACAGACGTTGTGGTACAGCCGCGCCAGAACAATACCTGGGGCGCTCTTAGCTTAGACCATGTGTATGAATTTATGGGGGGAATGAATTTAGCCATTCGCAATGTGACCGGAAAAGACCCGGAAGCATATTTTGCTGACTACAGAAATAGAAATCGGGCGAAAATACAAGAGCTTAAAGAGGCAATAGGTGTGGAATCACGCACTACAGTACTCAATCCCGAATATGTAAAGGAAATTATGAAAGGTGGCTCGGGAACAGCAGCACAAATCACCGATATCGTTACAAACACATTTGGGTGGAATGTGGCTAAACCTGATGTGATTGACAATGAATTATGGGACGACCTATACGATGTGTATGTACAAGATAAGTTTGGATTGGGTACAAAAAATCATTTCAAACAAGTGAATCCTGCCGTGCTTCAGGAAGTGACCGCCATAATGATAGAAACAGTCCGAAAAGGTATGTGGGATGCTACGGATGAACAAATTACAAATATGGTGAATCTGCATACCGAAATGGTTAAAGAGTTTGGCTCTACTGGAAGTGGATTTTCGGGTAGTAACGAAAAATTGCAACAATTTATAGCACAAAAATTGCCCGAACAACAAGCCAATGTGTATAGTCAACAGGTTCAAGCTATGAAACAAGCTCCAAATGAAACTGTTGAAAATAATGGCTTGGTACTTAAAAAAGAAGAGATCAATTCGCATCAAAAATCATTAACAAATACACTCAATGGTGTAATTACAGTAGGTGCGATCTTTGTGATATTTGTATTTATGCTGGTAGTGCTGCGACGTAAACGTAAAAACAGTAGATAAAACAATTGGATGAAGCTTATAATACACATATTGTTATTATTTATTATTGTTAACAGCATACTTAAGCTCAGCTTTTGGAAATGGTGGCATGCACTACTGTTTTCGGTTGGTGCAGCAGCATTTGTTGTATGGACCAAGCAATTTGCCATCATGCAATCGAAAACACAATTACACGACTTTATGATGAATGCCGATATGCTTAAAAATGTGGCAGTTATCATTACTATAGAATCGGCAATTAATTTGGTGTACAGTTTTACAGCTCTTAGTAATCAGTTTGGGAAAAAGAAAAAGCGAAAACTGATGCTACTGCATTGGTATCCTGGGATTCTCTTTTTCCCTGTACTGTTTTATCTTTTAACTCAGGCTATATTCACATTCCCGGGAGTAGATTTCGACACCCTGACTTTTCTGCTTGCAATGGCAATAGTAGTTGCAATTCCACTTTTACGGAAAGGTTTGAAGTATCTTATCCCGGAATCAGAATTCAGATTGGAAATACATTTTTTAGTAACCCTTTTTGTGGCGTTTATTGGACTGTTAACTACCGTAAACGGTCATGTAACTTATGCAGCTACAAAGCAAGAATATAATCCAAAAGCACTTTTATTGGCTCTCATTATTTTTGCTCTGACATTTTTTACAGGTTATTTGTGGAATAAGCATAAGTGGAAGTTTTTGCAAAAACGCACCAAAAAATAATATATCATACTAATTATGGAATTAATTTCGAAAACACTTTTTTGGGTTGCAAACAGCTTACTTATACCCGACATTATCATGCTCTTATTTCTTTTTGGCCGCAGCTTGTTGCTCATTGGTGGATTCTATAATCAATATATGACAAAACGTAAGAATGATCATCGCCTCAACAATGCCATCAAAGAATTGGATATATCACTGATTGATCAATTAAAAGAGCTATTACCCGATAAGGACAACTCGCTCTTTATACACTATCTACGAGACTTGCTGAGCAATAAGCCAAGTGAGGAATATTCCGATTTCCTTTTGTCGAACTTTGAAAATGCGGCTAATAAAGATATGGCATTATCAAAAATACTTGCTAAAATGGGGCCTATCTTAGGCCTTATCGGCACTTTGATAGCAATGAGCCCCGCATTAGTTGGACTTTCAACCGGCGACATCTCAGGTATGGCGTACAATATGCAGGTAGTATTTGCCACAACAGTTGTAGGATTGGTCATTTCAATAGTAGGACTGATCACCCAACAAGTAAAACAACGATGGTATGCCAAAGATGTAAACCATTTAGAATATGTAAGTCGAATCCTTTTACAAAAAAATCATTGATTATGAGACGACAAAGACGAGCTACCCGCTTTCACCACGATGAAGATTCAGATCCTTTAAGTGTAATAGTAAATATGTTTGATGTAGCAATGGTATTTGCGGTTGCACTGATGGTAGCTATGGTTATGCATATGAACCTGACCGAGATATTTACCCAGGAAAGCTTTACTATAGTGAAAAATCCAGGTGAAAAAAATATGGAGATAATTACTAAAGAAGGTAACAAAATACATAAATACACCCCTTCCAACGACCAACAGACCAACGGTGCCAAAGGTAAAAGAATCGGAATAGCTTATGAACTGGAAAATGGTGAAATTATCTATGTGCCAGAGTAATCGATAGTTGAAGCATGACTGAATATCTTCCGGAAAAACATCCTTTATCAGCTGAACTCATGCTCAAAACTACCCCTTAGGTTTTATAAGGAAGTACATTACGAAAAGTATTTATACTGTTTGATCAGAAAGCCTATTTGTCAGGTTTCCTGGTTTTTGTTAAGGACCGTGCTGCCTGAACGGCCAATTGGATATCCGATTTTTTGATTAAAAGATCGGAAAGCCTGGTATTTGTATCTTTTTTGAAAATGATCCATTGATAAATGGCTGTTGCAATATAGGCTAAACTGGCAGCCATGCCGGCACCCACTATTCCAAACAACGGTATGAAAATAAAAAGAGCTGGTACGGTAACTGTAAAGCCAACCAAAGAGGCATACAGATTGAATTTTGGGCGGCCTGTACCTGAGAAATAATGTGAGAAAATAGTGTTGGCCGAAAGAGCTACTACACCTAATCCCAAACTGAAAATAACCTGCTTCATCCCGGTAAAATCTTTGCTGAACACTAACCCAAAAAAGGAACCTGGCAACATGACGAGTAGCAATACCGCCATAAAGGTCAGTAATACAGTGAATTTTAGAAGCTGAAGACTTAGCTCACGGGCATATGCCTTATCATCACGATTGGCTAAACTGCTGACTTGCACCAATGCAATGCTTTGTCCGATCAGGCGCATGCCCTCGGTGACCTGAGTACCAGAATGATATACCCCCAAATGAGCTAATCCCATGAAGTTGCGAATCACATAAAACCCAAGTCGTTTGTTAAGTGTATGCACGATGCTGGATAATTGTGTCATGCTTCCAAACGCAAATAACTCTTTGAACCTGGCCTCAGGCTGTGAAGAACCCAAGCTTCTGAAATGATTGAAAACAATAACGTTACCCGGTATCAACGCAACTATGAACGAAAGATATAAGGCATATACAAAAGCTCTTTCATCACGTATCCCACCTATAAATATTAAAACAGCCATAAATAGTAAGGTGCCTGAAAACTGCGTGATAAACAAGCTGTTGAATGCTCTGATCTTTTCTCTGCCCAACAACATATACTGGTTGATGCTGAACAAACTATGAAGGGCAGTAAGAGCGACGATATGCCAGCCGTATCCTTTTGGTACTATGATAAAATACACATCCGGTAAGACAAGATAAAGCGTTCCAAACAATATTACTGCGATGATCAACACCAATGCCAGCCACTTGAAAGCCATGCTCTGCAATTGAGTTGGTTTGCGTTTGCTGGCATAAAAAATAATAGGATTGGCGATAATATCGGCCACCAACATCAGGAGCGATATATCTAACAGGATAAGCCCTGCCAAGCCCCATGCATCGGCGCCAAGAAAGTTGGTTGCCATCCAAAGCAGCAACAAATTGGAGGCAGCGTGAAGCATACGGGAACCTGAAGTACCTACTATTTTCTTTAAGATCATCGTTTTTTTACTTTTAGTAACCACTGATGCCGTAGGCCCCACCAACTGAAGGAATATCTTTTACCATCTATGACAGTTAACTGCGAACAGCCATTAATAGTATGTAATCCTCTACAGTAAGGACTTTTATCGTCGGGCATGATTCGGGTTACCTCTTTCTCATTGAAACTAGTGCTACTGATATTCATCTCCATCATACGCACCATACGCCCGTAACTTCCGGCACAGTCTTGCGCAAACCTATATATACGACCATTTTTAACCCAAGGAGTTCCTGCATTACGACTTGAAAAAATATCAGTTTTGACTGGATTCAATGGATGAGGCTTATAAGGCCCTTTCATTTCAGTAGAAAAATAGGCGTATAACTGCGCTGAAGCTAGTTCCTTACGACTGAATAGCAGCCACCAAATGCCGTTATGTGTATATAAAACCGGATCAATCGCAGCAATACCTTCCAATATCTGACAGTAAAAAATGAATTGTTCCGATTGCTGATCCCATTCATAAATATGGATCATACCGGATACATAGTTCTCGGGGATACAAAACAGACGCCCGCCTTCGATAAACACGAATGGAAACGAGCAGTGGCTTTCAACATCAAGTGCCGGACGAAAAAACCGGTATTGTTCAGAAGCTTTAGCTGCTACAATTTTTCCTTGACCAATTCGATAGTCATACTTTTCGGCAAACAGCCAGGTCTCATTTGCATGTTCAATTACAAAAGGGTCGGCCAGATATTGGTATCGCTTTTCCTTTGGAAGCCATCTGGCTTGAGGGATATACTGTTTTGGATTATCTGTAACAGCCGGTAAGGAGGCTTCGATTAGTCCAATATTCCAGTCTTCCTGCAGGATGAGGGTACGAAGGTGAAACAGAAGGCGTCTCCATGCCATTTTGATCCAATACCAGCACATGATATGGTTTGTAGGTGCTTTGTAAACGGGAGCATCTGAAGTAGATAGCTGTGGAAAAAGCTGGGCCGTTTGTGCCTTATACGCTACCTGTGCAACTAAATAACTGCTTGAAAAGTATAACTGATTCAGTTGGGCTTTCCATGAATAGGGGATGACCGGAAGTTGCATACGGGCTAAGATGATGCCTTTATCTAAATCATTTGTAAGTTGTTGTAGGATTACCCCGTTGGATATATCTGCTTTAAATACTTCCCAAAAGCCGGGAGGGCCTCCACGTATGTGCCGCTCGTCATCGTGATGATACGACCATATGCCAAAGCGTGCAGATTGCAGTATATCACCGCGTAATATAGAGAATCCAAAGCGAAGCATGAAATCCAAATGCATCTCACCAAGCTGTTGAATCGTTTCATCCGGGAAAAACTGACTGTATCCTTTTTGTATAGGAGTAACCGTCAAGATGGGTATATCTTCAAGCAGATCACTGATATCTACTATTTTCTTAGCTTCAGGCTTGAAGAGAAACCTATGCCACCAACGAAAAATAAACCGTCGCCATGGATATTGCCTGATTCGAGAAAAAAAAGATTGTGGGTTGGCGGAAACTGTCTGAATGATAGCCACTGAAAGGAGATGTCCACTATCAAGCAAGTGCCCTATTGCATCAAACTGCCAGGCCTCTACGGTGAAATTATTGAGCAATAAACCGAATTTTAAAGGCTGATCATGTGACTTGTCAGTCAGTTCCATAGTAAATACCTTATTGCAGTAGTTAGAAATTTTGTCATCCCATACGTGTCATGCAGTCTTAAAATCTTTGGCATAGACCTGTTTTACTTTCACATATCTTTTTTCAATCATATTAAATGAAAACTATGGTTAACAAAAAGGTAAATGCCAGGCACATCATACATGATGTAGTATGCAAAACTAAGTTTTTTAACCAATGGATCAGGACTTCTCAATGTGGTTGCACACATAAATCAATGGCTTGGTTCATTTATCGATAATCTAAATAGGGTTGAAGTTTCCCGAATATCTCGTCATCTATTGAAACGACCTGTCGGAACAGCTCGTCCGAAGTAATGAATCCTCTCCTTTCGCGATAAGAAACCAACTCTTTGACCTGTTCATATTTCAGGTAAGGATGCTGAAGCAGCTCCCTGAATTCGAGATGATTGACCTTTAGTTGCTGGATAGCATTACTATCGATTTCAATATAGGGAATAACCTGTTCGTATTTGTCGCTATCAATCCCATATACCTCTAACAATTGAGTTGGATGTATAAAACCACCCAAAGCTGTTCTGTACTTTAATATCCGATGGGCAAACCATTTTCCTATACCCGGTATTTCCATTAGCTCTGTTGAATCAGCGCTATTCAGGTCAACTATAGAAAAGATTGCTTCTTTTGAAATGGAGTCGGTTTTATTGGTTGTTAAGGCAGTGGAAAGGGTCGGATCTTTTTGCGGTATTCCAGAGTGTGATTCAAGTGATGGGATTCGTATATATGGCTCTAAGATTGCATATTCTTCTTCGCTTATGGTGTACATTTTTGCAAAATCGGCTTTAGAGTAAAACTTACCCCCTTTTTGCTCGTAATTGTGTATGGCGCGTATCTGATAATCCTCTAATCCTAACTCACGCCAGGTTTCGGCAGGCATTTTATTCGGATTGAAAGGGAAGGGATTCAGCCGCATTCTGACGGATGAAACATCCGGATCGGTGATGTCGAAAGAACTTGTTTCTGATCTTATGTGCTTGGTGTTGGTGATAGAATGTTCGAAAAATCTGACGCTGTCGGCAAGCCCATCAATTGCAAGGTGTTTCGTAGGAAAGATTTGATCGGAAACTAACATGAAAATGCTGCTGAGTAGGATGATGACAAGCAACAGCAGGATGGCATACTGCTCTTTTTTGCTGAAATCGAAAATATGTTTGATCCTGTTCATATTTATATCCTGACTTTGGCTGCACAGACATCAAGCTAAAAATAAAAAAAGTATTACAATATCTTATAATCCAATCATATCCAATATACCCAATCCATTCAGAAACACAATACCTATGGCAACAGGTGCGATATATTTAATAATGAACATAAATATAGTTTGCAAGCTGAACTTCAGACTGTTGTTATTTGTCAGCTCATTGAATACCACCTTTTTATCCATCTTCCATCCTAAAAACACTACTATGAAGAATCCTCCCATTGGTAGCATGATATTAGCCGATACAAAGTCAAACATATCAAATAAATTCTTACCCATGATACTGAGTTTGGGTAGTGGCCCTTGACTAAGTGTACAAAAAATACCTAATATATTGATAGACAGAGCAGATATTATAGTAGCTTTCTTACGGGATATACCTAACTCTTCGGAAAAACAAGCCACTGCAACCTCAAGTAGTGAGATGGTAGAAGTGAGAGCTGCTATGCTTAACAGCACAAAAAAGATGATAGAAAAGAAATATCCTCCCGGGATTTGTTCAAAGATCATTGGTAGGGTGATAAAAACTAATCCGGCTCCCGATTCAGGTGCAATATTAAAAGCAAATACAGCCGGAAAGATAGCGATACCGGCTAATATGGAGATTGCAAAATCAGCTAAAGTAACTGAAAAGGTGATATTGGGTAGCCGGTCCTTTTTACTGACGTAAGAACCATAGGTGATCATAGTTCCCATACCCAGACTTAACGAAAAAAAGGCCTGACCCAATGCCTGCAACATGGTGTTGGCATTGATCTTACTGAAATCAGGTTGGAACAGAAACGCCAAGCCTTGTCCTGCACCCGGCAAAGTTACCGCACGTATTCCTAATCCAATGATAATGAGGAATAGAGCTGGCATAAGTATTTTAGTGTATTTCTCTATCCCGTTTTTAATCCCGTTGAAAACAATGAAAGCAGTTAAAAACATGAATACGGTCTGCCAGATCACAGGACGTAATCCGCTCTGGTGAAAATCATCAAACATTAGTGACAGTTGTTGTGTGTCTTTCCCTTTGAATCCCTGACCAATAGCCTGATAAAGATATTCTAATGTCCAACCGGCTACAGTGCTATAAAAAGCTAATATTAAAAATGCTGCTATGATTCCAATAATACCGGCTAAAAACCATTTTGAGCCAGGGGCCAACAATCGGAATGCTCCCATAGGATTGCGCTGTGAGCCACGTCCGATCACGAACTCCGACAACATCACCGGCATACCAATCAAAAACACAAACAAGAGATATATCAACAAAAATGCACCACCACCGTTTTCGCCTGCTACATATGGAAAACGCCAGATATTTCCTAGTCCGATAGCCGATCCGGCGGCAGCAGCAATGATACCTATTTTAGAGCCAAAACTGTCGCGTTTCGAAAAGTCAAATTTTGCCATGACATGGGTAATTAAAATTCATGTTTGAGATCAGTTTCTAATTCTTTTATCAAACCTGATGAGAGATCGAGTATCCAGCCGTGTAACTCAATGCTTGTCTGATTCTCAGCTAATACTTGTTGGATAATATTTATCTTAAAAAGCTTACGCACTTGCTCAAGCACATTGAGTTCACTCAGGCGGTTCATACGCTCCTGCATATCATCTATCTGATCTAATTCGTCTTTATATGCACTCGCTATCTCGCTAATTGGGCTGATCCAGTTACCTACTAAACCAGTAGCTTGCCCTTGATACGCCTCACTCACCCCGGCACATCCGTAATGGCCACACACTATAATATGCTTGACATGCAAGTAGTTAACTGCATAATCCAATACCGATAAAAAATTTAGATCGGTGATTGATACCTGATTGGCTATATTGCGATGTACAAAAAGCTCACCCGGCTCGGTCTGCGTAAAGGTATCTAACGGCATGCGGCTGTCGGAACATCCAATATACAGAAAAAGAGGCTTTTGCCCGCTGCTGAGCCGCTTGAAATAAGTGGTATCGGTTTGTTTTTTTTGTGCTACCCAATTTTTATTGTTACTGATAAGCTGATGATAGAGATAAGGCATTGTACTATATGATTATTCGTAACGCAGCGATTCAATGGGGTCAACTGCAGCAGCTTTGTTAGCAGGTATATAGCCTGAGACTAATGCCACTAAGAAACATAGTACTACAGCTAATATGATCCATCCCCAAGGGATAATAAAGGCACTGCCTATGGCGTAGGATAAGATGTTCCCTACCGCTATGCCGGCTATGATCCCGAAGAATCCGCCTATTTGCGCAATAACTACCGCTTCAATCAAAAACTGGTTGCGAATAGTTCTGCGTGTTGCTCCCATAGCCTTACGTATCCCTATCTCCTGGGTTCTTTCGGTTACCGATACCAGCATGATGTTCATAAGCCCTATAGCGGCACCAAACAGGGTGATCAGTCCGATGAAAGTAGCTCCTAAGCGGACTACTCCGGTAAGCTCAATGAGCATATTGGCAATGCTATCGCTTTTGGTGATAGAAAAAGAATTTTCTAACCCTATGGCATCGCCTCTGATAGATCGAAACAAACCTGTTGCTTCACCTATAGCGGCTTCCATTTCTTCGGTTGAACGGGTCCGTACACTGATGGTATGATTCATTTTAGGTCTTGAGAAATATTGCCTGACGTTGTTAAGTGGCAGCAAGCAATTGCGGTCGCCACTAAAACCCATGCTTGAACCTTTTTCTTCAAGTACACCAATGATCCTGTATTTGCCAGGTCCTACCAATATAATCTGCTCAATAGGGTCTTCATTATTTTTGAACAGGTCTTTGGCAACATTTTTTCCTATAATGGCGACATGGCTTCCCGAGTAAATCTCGTGGGAAGTAAAATTACGGCCGGCTTCCAACTCATAGCCTGAGTTGAAGAGATAGTTCTCGTCCACCCCCATGATCTGGATGTTGGGATTGGTCTTTTCTGATTTATATTTCAGGGTGGAGGCGCCTGTGCCGTATGTGAATACTGTGGTAGAAGCCGGAAAACCAAATTCATCTTTAAACCTGATAGCTTCGCGAAAATCAATGATCTGGTTTGATTTGGGTTGTGCAGGCCGGCCGCCGACATGGACAACCATCTCCCTGTTACTTATTCGAAAAGTGTTGGCTCCCATCATAGAAAAATTCTCTGTCAGAAAGTATTTGATAGAGTCTATAGCTGTCAGGATACCTACTAATGCCATGATGCCAAAACCTATGATAGCTACTGTGATAAAGGTTCGTAGCAAATGGTTTCCTATAGATTCCAAGGCAATTCTAACACTTTCGAAATGTACTTTGTGGCTCATATATTTGTATCGCTTTTTTTGCCGTAGGCCAGATCTCCTGCATCGCCTAACCCGGGTACTATATAAGCTTGGGCTGTTAGTTCATCGTCTATCGCACCAACCCAGATAGTCAGGTTAAGCCGTGAGAGATGCCGTTTCATATATTCTATCCCTTCTACACTGGCTAAGGCAGTAACTATATGTATGTGTGAGGGCATTCCTATGGCTAACATCCCTTTCAACGATTTTACCAATGATGCTCCCGAAGCCAGCATAGGATCGCTAAGTATCAGTGTCTTTTTATTGAAATCCGGACTTGAGATATATTCTACCCGTATGTCGAAAGCCTCATTTTTATCGTATTTTCGATAAGCTGTAATGAACGCATTGTCAGCCTGATCAAAATAGTTGAGCAACCCTTGATGCAGAGGCAGTCCGGCACGCAGTATAGTAGCTAAAACAGGTTGTTCGCACACCAACTGCATTATTGTAGAGCCTAAAGGAGTGATCACCTCTTTGGTCTCATAACTAAGCGTTTTACTTATTTCATAGGCGAAAATCTCACCTACACGTTCCAGATTGCGCCTGAAACGCATTCGATCCTGCTGGATAGTGATATCACGCAGTTCGGAAATAAATTGGTTGAAAATCGAGTTTGTGGCGCCTAAATTCTGTATCATCAAGCTTGTAATTGTTGTGGAACAAAAATAACACAATTAGAATGACATCCTTATCTTTCATATGATTTTAATGCATAGGTAAGAAAAAAATTAATTTTCTTAATCTTATTCGGGATAACCATATGCTAAAAACTATGTGATAGGATGATGAAAATAATCGTTCAGATTGGAAAGGATCAATCAGCGGCAATAGGTTTGTTGGTTATCTGTTGGCATAATACCGTATTTTTTTCACACTGCTTACCATCACTTTCAGTGGTATGGGCAGCCGATTGATATGTACCCCTGGGTAAGAGGTTTCTTTACTTCCGAATCCTTTGTAATATCTGGCCAGACCCGGGTTATCTGATCCTTCAAAATCGAATACATAATGTCCGGGAGCATGCTCTTTGATAGCCGAATCCAATAAAAAGCTTAGGCCTTGCATATCTATTCCAGTTTGGTTAGCACCTGAAAACAGAAATATTATTTTGTTGTGACTTTTCATAAATACAGCTCCTGCACACAGATTATTGGCATCGGTGTATGCACCGTAAACCATTGCAATACCTTTGTAAATACCGGCATAGACCAATTTGATCAGCCGATTGTATTCTCTGTCGTTCCAATGGCTTATAGTACGTCCTTTATTTTGGCGAAAAAGGGCAATGATCTCTTCGGGCCGTATATTTTTCATCAGGCTAAGACCGGCTTCGGCTGCCTTTTTCAAGTTGCGTTTGGTGTTGGTGTTATAGTTGCGGTATAGTTTATCATAGCTATGGATCAGGTCTAACTCATGGTTTCTATGCTGACTTGTCACTATATTTTCCATATCACCTATCTTATTGTGAGTGTTGAGCTTGATCTCCACATATTTATATTGATCAGGAATAGCCTTAATAAACTTGCTTACAATATCCTGATTCAGTATATGCGGTGAAAATATGCCTAACTGCTGTGCAAAAAACGGCTGAAACAGATAATTGATCCCTAATCGTTTATTTCCGGTCAGCGGGAATACTCTTACGTAATCGCCTTCAACCAATGCTTCCCAGTTTTGGTGAACGATATCTAAATACCACGACCATGCATACACATTACCGTTGAAGGCGTTGCGGATGCATAAGTCCCATTTTGTTTTATCAATTTCCTGATGTTTCAGATAACGTATCATACAATCAGCTAATAGCTTGTTCAATCAGATGCGTATACACTTCGTTCCATCCTGTCCAGCGTTTGGTATTGCTCAGCGTTTCGTTGTGCCATAGGCTGATAAAGTTTCCTCCTGCTTTTTTTACTTCGTTGATCAAAGTAGTTATGAGCTCCTTGGCGGCTTCCTTTTCAATATGCAGATAGTCGCGCAGGCTACCGTCCATGACAATGAGTGGATGTACCCGCAACTTGGTAGGTAGGTCATGATCGAGGTCGTAAAACAAAAAACTGTTTGCTATCCCCGCCCTGAATCCGGGTTGGGTAGCAAAGCCCATGCTGTAATCGTCAGTAATATCCATGTCCATCAACCAATGATATACGGTAGGCAGCTTAACTCTTAAGAAATGTTGCCGGCTATGAGTGATCTCACTATGAATCACTTCGGATAAAGCTTCTACCTCTTGTTTTAAAATGGTTTTGTCATCGGTTGAGGCATAGCTTGGATGTATGCCAATGGTAGCATAATCGGCTAAATGTCTGATTAAGCGGCGAAAAGCAGGGTTACGTCTTGAGATATTTTTGTCGTAATGGGCATAGCTGGCAAACAAAATGAAGTATATAGGATAGAGCTTATATCTGGACTGCAAATCCAGTTGAAGGGAATAGGTGTCGTATGGGTCGTTTGTTTTTTTACGTAATACCTTGGTTCGTGCTACTATTTCGGTATAATCACCTGCTAACAGATCACGCAGGTATGCTCCTATAGTGCGATACAAGCCTTTGTGCAGATACGACCATGCAATATCAATATCGTAGGTTGGGGTGAACTGATAAACGGGTAGTCTGAATTTTAAGCGCGGGAAATAGGTTTGGAGCAATTCCATAAGATCATGGCTCCATATGTTTATCAAAGGTTTTTGGAGCATACCCATCTCCGACAGGCAACTGGATTCGGCTTCAAACCTGCCATGACTGTCTTGCACAAAAGGTAGATACTCCTCGTAGCGGCTGACAAGAAAAAAGCTGGCAGCAAAAAGGTCAAAAGGCAAAGCCGACTGCTTGTGAAAAACTGGAAAGAATGCCATAAGCCCTTTATATACAAATGGTTGCAAGTCTTGATTATCTATCTCACGCTCGAACAACAGTTGAGCTGATTTGAAGAAAAGGCCATCATCCAACGCTTGTGTGCCGTAGCTAAACTTAGGACCTTCATAGCTTTTGTACTGCTCCTGATCGTTAGTGAACCGAAAACTAAGGCCAAGCAGCTCGGTAAGTATTAAATCAAAGATATAGCGCAACCTGTTGGTAGTCTTGGTAACATATATGAGCAGTTCAGCATTCATAATGAGGTTGTTTTGGCTAAATGATCTTTTGGCTATCGAATAACGATTTCGTTAATAATCTCTTTTCCGGCTTCTTGGTTCAGGTCGTTGATGAGCTTTTTACGGGCATAACTCAACTCATTGCGGATGACATCCGAATCAAGATGTACGTATAGTATTTTGTTTTTCACAAACAGATCAGTAGTGTGGCGGACTATCAGCTTGCCTACTACTTTTTCCCATGCGTTTATGATGCGTATGCCGTCAATCTTCTCATCTAATTTATACTGTCTGAGAAGTTCTTCAATAGCTTTTCCTATGCTTATTTCGTTTGATGCGCTCATTGGGTAATAGATTGGATTGGTAGGGCTGCCCCTGATTGTATGCTGAAAAGACGATGGTCGCTCTTGCTGATAGACAGCAGTCTTTGAATACGATGCTGTTGGGTGTCGGTGATAAAAACCTGACCAAAGTTTTCGCGACACACTAAATCAATGATCTGCTCTACTCGTTGGTCGTCTAATTTATCAAAGATATCATCAAACAGCAGTATAGGTTGATATCCCATAAGCTGATGGGTGTGTTCAAACTGTGCTAATTTCAGTGCGATCACAAAACTTTTCTGTTGTCCTTGCGATCCGAACTTCTTAAGCGGATAGCCGTTGATAAGCCATTTCAGATCGTCTTTATGAGGCCCGGCTCCTGTATATTTAAGAGCCTTATCACGTTCAAACAGTGCAGCAAGCTGTTGTGTCAGTGGAGATTTACCCATAGTTGTTTCGTAAAGTATGGCAACCGATTCCTTGCTGTCCGACACAAAGGCATAAAACTTTTCAAATACCGGTGTAAATTCATTTAAAAAAGCAAATCGCTTTTCGTATAGCTGCATACCCCATTGCTCCATCTGTTCATTGAGAATTTCGATCAGCTCGTGATTTGTTTTGCCATTTTCGGCTAATTGGCGAAGTAAAAAATTGCGTTGTGCCAATATTTTATTGTAGTGTATCAATGCTTCAAGATACATCGGATCGGATTGCGATATCATGCTGTCCACAAATTTGCGGCGCAACTCGCTGCCCTCATTGATCAGGTCGCGGTCGTAGGGCGAGATCATTACTAAAGGAAGCTTTCCAATATGGTCGGCTAAACGATCGTACTCTTTTTTGTTGAATCGGAATGATTTTTTATGATTTCTCTTTTGTACGCAACTAACTGTATCAATCTCACCATTTCGTTTATAGCTGCCGTGTATGGCAAAAAAATCCTGATGATGCCTTATGTTTTGCTGGTCTATCGTATTGAAATAGCTTTTACAGTAGGAAAGATAATAGATAGCATCTAACATATTTGTTTTTCCTGATCCGTTGTTACCTATGAAGCAATTGATCTTTTCGGAAAACTCCAATTCTGCTGAGGCATAGTTCTTAAAATCGGTAAGTCTGATCTGCTGTAAAAACATTTTTTGCATGCTTGGGCAGGCAAAGATACGATTTTGAGCTTCAAGAAATCTATCGTTTGAATTGGTTTAGGTTTGTTGAGATACTCAGATAGTTGGGTGAGCCTACCACATGGAAAGTTGATCGGCTGTAGTTGATCTGGAATTTGGATACTTTTATCCCTACTCCCCATGCAAAACCTATCATAGCTAGTTTATCGGGTATAAGCATTTCTTGCCGGCGTTTATAGTTGTAACTTCCTCTGAGTATCAGATTTTTGCCTATGTAAAGCTCTCCTCCAACGATGAAATGTCGCATCAGTTGATCGGCAAACTGTTCAATTTTGCTGTTTTCTATTGTTTGGCCAGTCAATGGGTCTTTTTTTCCTTTCAGGTCAATAGGGTCGTTGTAGCGCAAGTCCCATTTTTGCAGATGGTCATAAATAAGCAGTATGCGAAATGGTACATGGTCTAATCGTTTGGATACCCCAAGCTGCATGCTGAAGGGTGGCGCAGAGGCCTGTGCCGGCAGGTAGGATTTTAATTCTCTGCCTATATTGCGTGCAGTCAATGAAAACAGCCATCCATCGCGGGTTTGATAAGTGCCTGCCACATCTACTGCAAAGCCAAACGAATGATACGACTCGTATTGCGATCCCATCCATTTCAGTTGAGCTCCAATGCTGAACAAAGAATCTAACTGACGCCCCCAGCCTAGCATCAACGCATAATCAGAAGCACCAAAACTACCATTATCCCGATTTCCAGCCTCGTCAGCATACTCAAACTGGCCATAATTGTGATACTGAACAGCACCCACGAAATTACCAGCCTTCTCAAACGAGCGCCCGTATTGCAAGCTGCTGAACTTGATATCCGCATAATAGTCCACATACGACAGACTTAGCTGATTGTGCATATTGTCAGTGATCAAAGCCGGATTAAAAAGGCTGAGCTGAATATCATCGTCGTTAATAGGTAATGCCGTTCCACCTAAAGCAGCAGTGCGAGCTGGTATGGCAACATCTAAAAAATCATAAGTGCCTCTTCCTCCGCTTTGAGCATATATGCTATTAGTAGCTAAAACCGTAAGCCAAAGACATAGAAAAAGGCATAGACAAGTAGAATAAAATCTCATGCGCGCTGTTGATATAGATTTTCTAACGTATTGTAAACGGCTTTATTGTGAACCCCATTGGAATCGGATATTATTTCTGACATTCAGTGAACGAAAATATTGCTAAGCACTACTGCATAAGTAGCCAACTGATACGTACATAGCAAAATGACAACAAACTAACTCATTCATAGATAAATATTTTGATGTGACCATAAACCACAGTTTATTTTTTTAAAACTTTTATGCGTACCTAAAAACTAAAGTTCAATGTGCTAACTGAAAACATTTATGCATGGGATGATCAACAGAAGAAATAAATAACTGACAAGTTGTCTTTTACTCTATGATGAAATAATCCTGTTGCTGAGACCTGAAATCTGGCACAGGGAATGGCTTCGTGCAGGAAATAATTCATTTATAATTGATACAAGTTGGGTGCTCATGTGTTTTCGGTGAAATGAGAAAAGTTTATTTGCAAGATGTTTTATAAGCTTGAGTATCACTTCAGAAAAACTATATCTAAGTTAGTAGGTTTAGGAACTCTGTCGCTTTTCTGATAATCGTTCAACTAAGGATTCCAACATAATCGTTTTATCTTTGACAAATTTCTTTAGTTTTATTTTCGCAGATTAACACATTGTATTTATGGCTTTACAGTTTGGCAAAACCTGGTGGGGTGAACATTGGTTGCGTTCATTGGCTCATGTGGATTACGATAACCGCTTGCCTCGTGGCAAGTCGTATGCCCGCAACGGATATGTAAAAGATATCAGATTCACGGAGAATATGATAGTGGCAAAGGTGAAAGGCAGTCGTCCCCGTCCTTATAATGTTACCATCATTATCCCACCTTTTTTTGAAGACCAGATAAATGCGTTGATGAACGATATTATCAGGCAACCAGCACTTATCTCCAAATTGCTCAACCGCGAGCTGGATCCATCTATTCAGGGCATAGCCGAACAAAATGGCTTAAAAGTCTTCCCACAGCAATGGACTGACTTTAAAATGCAATGTTCCTGTCCGGACTGGGCGGTACCTTGTAAACACTTAGCAGCGGTCATATATATGATAAGCCGTGAAATTGATAACAATCCTTTTCGCATCTTTGAGATGCATAAGGTTGACCTCATCCGGGAGCTGAATAAAAGGGGAATATTCATTGAGCAAAAGAAAACAGAGATCAGCAGCCTGGCTACTATTTTACGCACAAAAAGAAAGACGACAATCGCTTTCGATGAGGAAAAGGCTTATGAACGTGTAGATTTTTCACAGCTGAACACCCTTTCAGAGTCTTTAGTACTTCTGTTACCCGATGAACCTCCTTTTTATTCTACTGGTAATTTCAGAGATAAGTATCGACAACAGTTTATGCAGGTTACTCGTGAGGCAACTCGCCTGTTGACCAGAAAACTTTCTATATCCGGACTTTATCCGGCATATACCGGACATTCTGAGATAGACTTTCATACCGAACTGTCTTTTTTGATTGACACCAATAATCATGTAGAAATAAGTGGCCGGCAACATGGATTCGGTCATTTAAATCAACTCATACCATCTTTATACAGTCTCAACCCGGATCGTCTGCTGGATTATCAGCCATCGGTGGCAGCTATTTATAAAATTGTGCTGGCTTCCATACATCTGATAGCTAACGGAAATGTGGTTCCGCAGATCGTTAGATTAGAGAATAAAGACTATCTCATTCGGTGGCTGCCGGCAATTATAGATAATGAAGTACGTAAACTGATAGAGCGACTTACACAGGTTATCCCTCCCGATCTGTTGCTACTACATAAAATTACGGCTAAAAGCAAAAGAGTGTATCCGGTAAGAAATCAGGTAGAGGAATTGCTGATACTGTTTATCAGCCATCTGATGGGGCGATTTTCCAAGCCTTCCAACGATGATATCTTTGAAGACTTATTCTTTAAGCAGCAGCCGTATGCCTTTTCAAAGGTGGGCGAGCATGCGCTGAGTGGAGGTATCAAGGTGTGGCTCGACCGTTTTTATATGAGTACAGGAGAGTTCCGTCCGGTGATAACGGTTACTGAACTTGAGTTGGATTCTTTTGAGGTACATCTCAGTATAGAAGATACTACTCAACCGGATGAGCTACCTATTTCTTTGCAAACTATACTAAGCCAGCAACAGTATGAGAAACAGCGTTTCCGTATCCTTCAGTCCTTGTCTTTGCTGTCTTCTTTTATACAAGGATTGGACTCATATATCAATAATCTGGCTGAAGAGCCAATACAGTTTGATAAAGAACAGTTTGTTCCGTTTCTCATAGAGATCATACCGGCTATCCGTCTGTTAGATGTGAAGGTGTTGCTGCCAAAAAGCCTGCAATATCTGCTCAAGCCAAAGTTGTCGGTAAAAATAAAAGCCAAAACCTCCCAGCAAGGCTATATCCGCCTGGACGATCTGCTTGCATTTGATTGGCAGATAGCTTTGGGTGATCAACTTGTTACTCCCCAAGAGTTTATGAAATGGATGCAAAATGCGTCCGGTCTTTTTCGTTTCAAAGAAAGATATATTTATGTAAACGAGGAAGATATGACAAAACTCACTAAGGCGCTTACTACTAATAAGGAATTGTCTCCTTATGAGTTGCTTCAGGCTGCATTGGCACAGGAATATCAAGGAGCACCGGTAATTCTTACCCAGGAGGTACAGCAAATTATTGGAGAGCTTAGCTCAACGGAAGAGATCGCTCTTCCTGCCGGCTTGTTTGCCACACTGCGTCCTTATCAGCATCGCGGATATTCATGGATGTTTAAGAACAGTCGGATTGGATTCGGGAGTATCATAGCTGATGATATGGGTCTTGGGAAAACTATACAAGTCATAGCTATACTGCTCAAGCTAAAGGAAGAAGGCGCTATCAACCATACACAACGGGCAATAGCGGTAGTGCCTACCGGATTACTGACCAACTGGAAAGCTGAAGTAGAAAAATTTGCACCATCTCTAACCACTCATATCTATCATGGCGGCACTCGCAATCTGAATCAGTTTGATGCAGACCTGATGCTTACCACCTACGGCGTGTTACGAAGCGATCACGAACTATTGAAAAAAAGTAATTGGCAGATCATGATCATTGATGAAGCCCAGAACATCAAAAATCATCAGACAGGACAGTCAAAAGCAATCAAAAGTATTCCGGCTACCATACGTATTGCTATGAGCGGGACACCAGTAGAGAACCGCCTCACCGAGTTCTGGTCTATCATGGAGTTCACCAACAGAGGCTATCTGGGGAATCTGAAATCATTCAAATCGAATTTTGCTGACCCAATACAAGTCTTTAATGATGAAAAAGCGGTGAATCGATTTCGTAAGATTACTTCCCCTTTTATGATGCGCCGTATGAAATCGGATAAGTCAATCATATCCGATCTGCCCGACAAAGTTGAGCAAGACCAGTATGCATTGCTGACCCGTCAACAAGCTGCCTTATACGAAAAAGTAATGCAGGCTGCTATGGAAGAGATAGAAGGTATAAGAGAAGCCGACAACGAATCCTTGTTTAAGCGGCAAGGTATTGTGTTACAGATGATATTAGCTCTGAAACAAATATGTAATCATCCGGCCAACTTTTTGAAAAACGGTAACCGGGATGCTACCCAATCAGGAAAAATGCTGCTGTTGTTTGAACTCATAGACAGCATAGTAGAAGCTGGAGAAAAAGTACTTATATTCACTCAGTTTAAAGAAATGGGCGATCTGTTACAACACTTCATAGAAGAACGTTTAGGCAAAAAGCCTATGTTTTATCATGGAGGATGCAGCATCAAAGAACGGCATCAGATGGTGGACAAATTCCAAAATAACCGAGCTGATAAGATTTTCCTGCTATCGTTGAAAGCCGCCGGAACAGGACTTAACCTGACTGCAGCCTCACACGTCATACACTACGATCTGTGGTGGAACCCCGCCGTTGAAAACCAGGCAACAGACCGTGCATACCGTATCGGACAAAAGAAAAATGTGATGGTACACCGCTTTATCACTAAAAATAGCTTTGAGGAAAAAATAAATGATATGATCCAAAAAAAGAAACATTTAGCTGATATGACAGTGTCTGTAGGTGAAAACTGGATAGGAAAACTGAGTAACAAAGAATTACGGGATATCTTTGCTCAACAGGAGTAAGACAGTAAAAAAGTTGAACCTAACTAACCCAAATCAAAATTAGTTTTTAACAAGTAAGAAAAGCTATCCTTACCTATATCAAAGATATCATTATTCTCAATCAGCATCTTTCCATTTCAATACTGATTCAGTCTCGGGATATGACGGAAACTATGCCTTCTTCAACTGGATATCTAACAATATATGATCGTAGGCTGCAACGAATTTAAAGATGGTAAGAGAAGTCGTTCTTCACTATAAGAATGAATCTGGAGAGATACCTACAAATCAGTTACGTAGCCTGACTTTATCGAAATTTATCTTTGAGAACTTAGTAAAGGGTTCTACAGAATATGTTAGTATTACTTCTTTCTACCTGATTATCAATAGTTTTACTTTCGTCCTTTCTTTTTAATTTTTAGATGGATTGAAATGGATTTTTTTATATGATTTCTTATGTATTTGTTTGTAAAGAACAATCTAATATATGAGCGGAAACACATGGAGTTACTGATACCATTTAGAATTGTCCCCATGTCTTTGCCATGTCATGACTATCTGATCATGGAGCAATATGACGGATAAACCAAGTCGTAGCATAAAGATACAAGGCAAATCAATTATGCTGAGAATGTTGTAGGTAGCAACCAATTGGAGGATTTTATTCAGGATATAAAAATTATAAGAACAACCTATAAAAAGACTAAAGCTATGGAAAAAAGAATTACCAATCTTATGATGCTTGTGCTGTGTGTTAGCACTATGTTATTTTTCAATACCAAGTCGGCCTTTTGTCAGTATGATACACCCATTACTGTTGAGGCTGAACGTTATTCTTCTGTTTTTGGTGAGATTGTCAGAGAATCGCCTGAATACTTTTCATTGCAAAGGGGTTTTGGCCCAAGCGAAATGCATTTGCTTGATACATTATCAAGTGAGGAAAGACTATTTATTGAATCAGAGATTGATCCACCGGCAATTGGGGTTATTCGCGATTTACAGCAACCAATTGTATTTAATTTAAGGCAGATAGAAATTCCTCCAGATGGGGAGATAACCACTTCGGGCGGAAGACTTTCAAGGATAAGTGATGAAGTATTAGTGTTTTCAACTTACATTAAATCGGAAGAGGCAGATGAGATTAGAATATTTTTCTCGGAAGGGAATTTTCCTCATGGGGTGCAAGTGAATTTATTCAGTCAGAATGATTTTGCTTTTAATCAGATTGAGTTGAGTGGTGAGCTTGATGAATATGGTTTTTATACCCGAACTATTTTTGCAGATTATGTTATTATTCAGATAGTTATTCCCATTGAATCTTTTGATGATGATCTTCATTTTTCAATCACAAAAGTCGTTCATGTGGATAGTATTTATATACCTGAAGACCTTCCAAGGTCTTGTTATCAGGATGCGAATTGTCCTTATGCTAATGAATTTACATACATTGATAATTTGCATAATGCAACAGCACAGCTCACTTTTCCGATAGGCAGTGGGTATTATTTATGTTCCGGTGGTCAGTTAAACGATACGAGAGATAAAGATTTTCAGCCATTTTTGCTTACGGCCAACCACTGTATTAATACACAGGCTTCGGCTTCAGGGCTTGAAGCACGATTCTATTATTGGTCAACATATTGTAATAGTGGTATAACAAATCCTAATTATATATTGGTCAATGGTTCTAATCTGATTGCAACGCACAATCAGTCAGACTTTACCTTGGTTCTGTTAAAAGAAAAGGGCGGAAATTTATATTTAGGTTGGACAACTATTGCTGTAAATAATGGAGCAACCTTGCATTCAGTGCATCATCCTGGTGGGATGCTGCAGCAATATTCCAGACATACTAATAATACTTCTCCAAATTTTACTTGTACAGACTTAAGTACATCAACTTATCATTATACAAAAACTATTGGAGGGCAGACCGAAGGCGGCAGTTCAGGTGGTGTAATTACTAACGAAAATGGCTATGTCGTTGGACAACTTTATGGTTTTTGCGCTTTGTCAGACTGGGATATATGTAATTACGATTCATATTATAATTTATGGGGTCGCTTCGATGCTTCATTTAACAATAATAACCTTCAATATTGGTTAAATAATGGAGGTGCAAGTGTAGCCATGTCAACCAATCCATCAACAACACTTGAGTTTGGATCACAAGCTATTGGCTCCTCAACAGATTTGAATGTAATAGTAACAAATACTGGTATTATTCCTAATTATCTTAATCTTGAAGCTGGTTCAATCTCTATTAGTGGAGTAAATGCAAATCAGTTTTCAATTATTGGTGCGACATCATTATATCTTCCACCAGGTACATCGGGAAGCTTTAAAATCAGATTTTCACCAACTTCAGCCGGGCCTAAAACAGCAATTCTTAATATACCACATAATGCAGATAATATCCTGAGTCCTTTAACAATCAGCCTCTCAGGTAGTGGTGCTGAAGAAATTTGTAAGGACTGCCCGAATTTTGATTTTGCAATATCTCCTCAGACATACTGGCAAAATCATGCTTCATCCCATGAAATGTATGGATGCAAAATGTATAGAGTAAATGTAATCAATGGTAAAACATACACATTTAAAACAGGTTGTGGAAACGGTGCAACAGCTGATTATGATACTTATTTGACACTTTTTAGTAATAGTTGTGATTCAATCGCTTATAATAATGACGGATGTGAAGAATTGCGTAGTGAACTAGAATGGACTGCAAATTATAGCGGTTTTGCATATCTGAAAGTTCGGGGATGGACTAATAAGTATGGAAGTTATACTTTAGCATATAAATTTGAAGCAGACCCATTTCTTATAATCAGCCCTACAAGCACAAATGTTGGAGTTAGTGCCGGTAATACAAGCATTGATATTAGTTCTAACATCAGCTGGACTGTGTCTGAATCTTGCGATTGGCTATCGTGCAATCCTACTAACGGAAGTGGTAACGGAACCATTACAATAAACTATGATGCAAACACAACTACACAACAAAGAAGCTGTATTATAACAGTCAGCGGAAGCGGGATTAATAGAACATTTACACTTACTCAGCAAGCTGCTACCGCTTATATCACTTTAACACCCGTAAGCCAAACAGTTGATGCGGTTGCTGGTAGTACTGATTTTAGTATCGGTTCCAATGTCAGCTGGACTGTATCTGAATCTTGCGATTGGCTTTCGTGCAATCCTACTAACGGAAGTGGTAACGGGACAATTACAATAAACTATGATGCAAACACAACTACACAACAAAGAAGCTGTGCTATAACAGTCAGCGGAAGCGGGATTAATAGAACATTTACACTTATTCAGCAAGCTGCTACCGCTTATATCATTTTAACACCCGATAGCCAAACAGTTGATGCGGTTGCTGGTAGTACTGATTTTAGTATCGGCTCCAATGTCAGCTGGTCTGTATCTGAATCTTGCGATTGGCTTTCGTGCAATCCTACTAACGGAAGTGGTAACGGAACCATTACAATAAACTATGATGCAAACACAACTACACAACAAAGAAGCTGTGCTATAACAGTTAGCGGAAGCGGGATTAATAGAACATTTACACTTACTCAGCAAGCTACTACTGCTTATATCACTTTAACACCCGATAGCCAAACAGTTGATGCGGTTGCTGGTAGTACTGATTTTAGTATTAGTTCCAATGTCAGCTGGTCTGTGTCTGAATCTTGCGATTGGCTTTCGTGCAATCCTACTAACGGAAGTGGTAACGGAACCATTACAATAAACTATGATGCAAACACAACTACACGACAAAGAAGCTGTGCTGTAACAGTTAGCGGAAGCGGGATTAATAGAATATTTACACTTACTCAGCAAGCTACTACTGCTTATATCACTTTAACACCCGATAGCCAAACAGTTGATGCGGTTGCCGGTAGTACTGATTTTGCCGTCAACTCCAACGTCAGTTGGACAGTGTCCGAAGCTTGTGACTGGCTAATATGCAGCCCCACAAGTGGGACTGAAAATGATATCATTATAGTTGATTATCAGGAAAACACTGATTTTCAAGCTCGTGTGTGTGAGATTACAGTCGGCAACAATGAGTTATCTTCAATTTTTACACTTATCCAACAGGGAGCCGTACCTTATCTAATAGTTGAACCGGAAAGTATTACGGTCGATGCCGAGGCCGGTCAAACAACTTTTGTCATTTCTTCCAACATCAGTTGGACTATTACCCATGAATGCGACTGGTTGAGTTACTTTCCCGGGAGCGGAACCAATAACGATACAATTATAGTCGAGTACCAGGAAAATACAGATACTCAGCAACGAAGCTGTGTCATTCGCATTGATGGGTCTGAACTATCAACCTATTTTATTGTAACTCAAGAACCTTCTTTTAATTATTTTCTTGATGTCATACCCAACGAATTAATACTCGATCCCTTTGCAGGAAGTGTGAATGAGTTGGCTATTATTTCCAATGATTTATGGACTATAGTGAATCAGACTGAATGGCTTTCAGTAGAACCTACACAAGGTGCTAATAGCCAAATAATTTTATTTACCGCCACCGAAGAAAATAAAACTGGAACTGAGCGGAACTCAGACGTAATTGTTGTTGGAATTCAAACAGGGTTTAAATCAGTGACTGTTACCCAATTGCCTTATATTGGGTTAGATGACATAACAACAACATCCGCCTTTAACATTCATCCAAATCCAACAAAAGCTACGATGACTATTACCTCCGATTGTGTGCAATACATTGAACTAAATATATATTCCCAGATAGGGGAACAAGTTCTGGCGCTGAATAATGTAGTCAATCACCAGGTCGTTGATGTATCATTTTTATCTCCAGGATTGTATGTGTTAGAAATACAGTGTAATACTTTTAGATCGGTTCAAAAATTAATAAAACTCTAACTTCATGATCAAAAGAAAACCCGATTTCTTGTTCATATAATTCGATATGATACAGGACATCAACATATTTTAAACCATACGGATAAATGGCTTGGCAATGAGTAAAGCCGGATTGGTTGCAGTGAATATGTGAAAATACTTGAAACGACATGACAACATGCTGATTCGCTGAAATATAAACAAAGTATCTATTTACTAAAAAATTTTCAGCTGATAAGATTGTTGAGGTTTTTAAGTTAGTGGAAGACTACCTGCGAAAATTTAGTGATTATCAAGAAGAATCAGATATACAGCTACTTTGAGTGAGAAAGTTGTAGGTGAAAAACTGATATTTTAAAGTCTTTTGTACTTTACATCCCTTGAGCTGAGATTGCTGCCATACTGTAAGTTCAATACGCAGTGATAATAAGTGTAAGCGTTTCCTGACGGTAAGCTTCGGAATAATGTTTTTTTGTACACCTTAAAGCAGGGTATAGTCATCGGTTCATGGCAAGGGGATGGGGTTTCTTTGTTGTAGTTTTCAAAGTAACGGTTTTTTTGGGGGAGCTGTACTTACTAAACATATGTCAAATTTTAAGTTACTAAGTGAGAGAGTGATCTGTTGAAAATGAATGAAATACGTTTTGAGTGTATGTGAGGATGGTTTGAAATATAACGGTCTACTGCTTGGTGCAGAATATGAAACTCAATGGATAGAAGCCGTCATGAATCGGATTTCGATTGGGACTAACAAGCTTTTTCACAAACTGAATATGTCGATAAATTTTAGTAAACACACGGATTTAGCGGTTTGTTACGATTGTTCGAATGATACTAAAAAGCTAAGAAATAGGTAGGTACAAATTAAGTTTACGTAAAGTATCTATAAAGCTTGATGAGTTGGTTTTACTGATCAATTTGTTAAAGATACTTAAAATGTTTAGTTTAATTTTAGACCCTGTACTTTTTTATCTACGTTTGCGGCTCAAACAACCGGAGATAATATTTTACTGTTTAATAAATATATAAAACAACTAATGTTTAATTTTAAATTTTTAATAATAATGAAAAAAAGAATGTATTATGAAAAAGCATTGCTTTTTGGTGTTGCTATCATAGTATTTGGCTTGTTTTCTTGTGATAAAGAAACAGAAATTGAAATTGAGGTTGACGGGGAGAAGCCACCTATTGAGTTGGATTGTAGCATATTTACCGAAGATGTTACTTTAACTAGTGATCCGGATCGGCCAGTTGATTATATAGTGGATTGCTATATTGATTTTTCCAGAGTCACCCTGACGATTGAACCCGGAACTGTAATCGAGTTTACAGAGAATGGTAGGATTAATATTGAAAGATATTTTGAAGATCATACTGGTGCTATCATTGCAAAGGGGACTGCTGATCAGCCTATTGTGTTCAGAGGTACTAAAGCTGTACAAGGGCACTGGCAAGGTATAAATATTGGCACCTTTAATAATGTTAATGAATTGGATTATGTTATTATTCGTGATGCCGGAAGTGAGCCATGGAGTCCAAGTATGGTACAAGGTGGCTTATCAATAGGTAGTGTGAATAATGGGTATGGAAGAGTTAAACTGACTAATAGCCAGATTTTAAATAACAGAAAATATGGCTTAGATATTACACAAACATCAAGTACACTGACAGAACAACATATTATTTCTGGTAATGTTTTTAAGGACAATGAAACACCTGTTTTGGCTGCTATTCATACACTTCATTTGTTAGACCCTTCAAATGAATTTACAGGTAATACTATCAATGAAATTAGAGTTGACCCAATGCCTAATTCCACACATCCTACCTTAGTAGATGGTACCTGGCATAATCATCATGTCCCTTATGTGTTTCAGTCTGGGGTAAATATCAATAGTAAGATCACTATTGCACCCGGCGCTGTGTTAAAGTTCCCGGTAAATTCCTATTTGAGTACTACAGATACCCAATATGGAGGTACAGGTGGAGCTTTAATTGCAAGAGGAACCGCTGAAGAACCTATTGTTTTTACCGGCGTTGAACCAATCGAACGACTGTGGTCTGGTATAAAAATTGAAACACATTATCCTGCTAATGAGATATCGCATGCAATTATAGAATATACCGGAATAAATGCATCTGATCCGGAATATGTATATAATGTTAAAGTAGGAACAAGCCAATATTTAAAAATACATAATGTAACATTTAATCATTCCAATAAAAGCGAATGTGCTGTTTGGGCACTCTATCATGATGAATGGAATTATGCTATTGTGGATATAGACCTTTCAACCATATATGTGGAAGAGGGACATTGTGTATATAGAGATTATTAAACAAGGATACGAACTTTAAAAGGTTAATGTGTATAAACGGGCTGCCTTTATAGGTAGCCTGTTTATTTTTTTTATACATACAAGTATTTTTAAAATTGAAATATTTGAATTCAATATTTATATTCTTTGTTCTATTTTGAATTTTTGACTTAAGAACAGTCGGATTGAATAGAAAAATTGCAATTGTCATTCCGTTATATTAATTCATAATATAATACTCTGATTTTTTTTAGTTCCCCTTGATTCGTATTTCTACTTTAGTCGAATCATTACTATACACTCAATTTATTTTGATGTGTAGCAATGTGTAAAGTAAAGTGGATAAAAATCGTCATAAACCCAGCTTCAGTTTGGTTAACAACTTTTTCATCAAACTCAACAAGCCGGCATCCTTCAATAAACTCTTGGATTTTCAGGTCAACTAAGATCATTTTCCGGATTTTGTTAAAAAGCTGTATATTAGTCACAAAAGGCTCATTAAACTACGGTGAAGCCTGTTTTAGTTTGAGATTCACAATCTTTAATCCATAAAATTATAGGTTTTTCTCTTTCCTACGTAAAACGTTTTTGTGTAGATTTGTAGGTTAGCTTGAGAAATCATTCGCATCTGTTGCATCCTTTTTCCCGACAGCTTGCATAAAATTTAGTAATAAAGTGAAAACCCCTTATACAAAGTTCTACTATTTCGATAAGATTAGCATTACTCCTCGTTCTCATAAAATTCTTCAGGAGCTTCTCGATGAACATCCTGATATCTATCAACTTCTTATGCGAGCCGATACCGATCATGATGCGGTTCAAGCGATCCAAACCTGGATAAGTGGCTTTATCAACAAGCGTCCGCTTCTGAAGGCTTATCTGTTAGACAAGACTCAAACCCATATTCCATTCCATCGTCTTAGCTGGCAGGATTATGGCATCCTTCGCTGTTGGGACTATATCGAACATGCCGGTAGATTGTTTAAAGACCCCAATCTGAATGATGAATATGTGATCTCGCATCCTATACGCCAGCTTTGGCTTGCTGTCAAAGAAGGCATAGGAGGAGCTGAGCCGGGTTTTTTTATTGATATGCAAATGATGTTTCGACAGATAAAAGCTACAGATCGCTATAGCTTGCCTGACGAGAAGCAGCTTATCGATTGGATGAATAAGCACCCTAGCGGATTGGATGAAGAAGTGATTGCTATGCGACAAAAAAATAAAGAGCGTATCCTGCGTATTTTCATCAAAAAGATGGATCAAGGTCTGCTTAGCAGTAAGAGGTATCAGTTTCCCGACGGGGCTGATGAAAGGGAGAAGTACCGTCTTGCCGAAGCCTGGTGGGACGAAAGAAATTTTCATCTGCGTTTTGCGGTACGCAAGCCTGATCTTCTGAATGAATATTTAGATCATTCGCTTAGCCGCGAAACTATGGAGTTGCTGCACAAGGCCTACAAGCGCGGTATTCCATTTTTTGTCAACCTGTATTATCTGTCGTTGCTTCATGTGGGAAGCAATACCCGTCTTGCCGGTACCGATCTGGCTATACGCGACTATGTGTTTTACAGCAGAGAGTTGATAGAAGAGTTTGGTAAGATACGGGCATGGGAAAAAGAAGATAGGGTAGAACCCGGTAAACCCAATGCCGCAGGTTGGATACTACCCGAAGGAAATAATATTCACAGGCGCTATCCGGAGGTGGCTATTCTCATTCCTGATACCATAGGACGTGCATGTGGCGGACTATGTGTGAGCTGTCAACGGATGTACGACTTTCAGAACGGAAGACTCAACTTCAATCTGGATAAGCTGAAACCTAAGGAATCCTGGACTGATAAACTCAAACGCCTGCTTGATTATTTCGAAGAAGATGAGTTTTTGGAAGATATACTGATCACTGGAGGTGATGCCTTGATGAGTAGGGACCGCTCGTTGAAAAATATTTTAGACGCAGTGTTAGAGATGGCTCAGCGCAAACGGGAGAATAATAGAAAAACACCATCAGACAAACAAAAGGCTGAGATTAAGCGTGTCCGTCTTGGTACCCGACTTCCGGTTTATCTGCCGCAGCGAATCACACCCGGGTTGTGTGAGATACTGTACGATTTCCGACAGAAGGCAATGCAGGCTGGAATCACACAATTTGTCATACAAACTCATTTTGAGACTGCGATGGAAATTACACCTGAAGCCCGACAGGGTATTGAACGGTTGTTGGCTACCGGCTGGATAGTATCCAATCAACAGGTGTTTACAGCAGCCGCTTCACGAAGAGGACATACCAACAAACTACGTCAGACACTCAACGACTTGGGTGTGTTGACGTATTATACCTTCTCGGTCAAAGGGTTCCACGAAAACTATCATAACTTTGCTACCAACGCCCGTGCTGTGCAGGAAAGTATAGAAGAGAAACGATTGGGTGTACCGGATCAAGAAGCCATGAAAGAGTTAGGAGATATTGTACAGCAAGCTCCCAACTTGTCCGAAGAACTCACTGCTTTTCGGCAGAAACATCATCTTCCTTTTGCTGCTACCGACCGCAATGTGTTGAATATGCCTGGAGTAGGCAAAAGTCTGACATTCCGAACTATAGGATTGACACGTTTTGGAAGACGCATACTTGAGTTTGAACACGACCGATCGCGTAAACACAGTCCGGCCATCAACAAAATGGGTAAGATCACCATCATCGAAAGCAAGTCGGTCATGGAGTATTTAGATCAGATAGAGGCCATGGGCGAGGAGAGCAGCGAATACCTTAGCATATTCGGTTATAGTTGTAATGAGACCGAGATATTGCCGGAAATATGGGAGTTGACAAAATAAAAAGATTCAACAGTCTGTATATGAATGATTGACAAGTCTCAGTCTTGTTCAAAAAAAGAATCAACACCCGGATAGTAAAACGTACTACGGGCCAGTTCCTCCGAAAACAAATAATAATCCACTTTTGCGGTAGAGCATAAGGTATGTTCGTTATCCCAGAGCTGAACCTGAATGATGGCATGCTTTTCCTGTATTGATTCTACTCTGGCTTCCAACTTTAAAGGTGATTTTTCTATATATACAGGTTTCAGATATTTGATCTGGATCTCGCTGGTGAAGCCCGATGTCTTGCACAGCACCTGCATAGCCCATGAAGCTATTTCATCTATTGCTGCTGCAACTATCCCGCCATGTAATATCTGATAAAAGCCTTGAAAATCACTTGAAGGTGTCCAGTTGGAGTGGATGGCATTGTTGCGAAGCTCAAACTCCATCTTTAAGCCTACCGGATTATTTGGAGCACATCCGAAGCAATTGTATTCGGGATAACGGGTGTAAGGATTCAGTAGTTTCATAGGTTTATTTTTTTTGGTTTGTTTCCTGAAGAAGCATATGATGCATTATGCATTGAAAAACAAAGAAACTGGTACATATTCCTGCAAAGATAAGGCTTCATCCTAAAAAAGGCCTGCCAACCGCAGACCTTTTCTCACTAACCAAAAAATCCATTCACCAAAATGTTACACAAATGGAACCAATGATTCGGTCGCATTACAGCAATTTTTATGCCATTATAGGATTATTCTTTCTTATGAATGGGGAGTTTTTTACAGGGGGCGCGCAAAAAGATCGAAGTAGTCGGCATCTTCAATGACTACCTTGATCAAACTACCTATTTTAAATCGACCTGTTGCAGCCGATATCAGCACTTCGTTATCCACTTCCGGAGAGTCGTATTGGGTTCTGGCTATATAATACTCGCCTTCTAAGCGATCAACTAAGACTTTTTCTGTTTTACCTATCCTTTCCTGATTCAGCTCCCATGAGATTTGTTGCTGTATCTCCATGATTGTTTCAAGGCGTTGCTGCTTCACCTCTTCAGGTATGTCGTCCTTCAACCGATAAGCGGCTGTTCCTTCTTCGGCTGAATAGGTGAATACTCCCAGACGGTCGAAACGTTGAGTTCTCACAAACTCTCTCAGTTCCCGAAAAGCTTCTTCTGTCTCGCCCGGATACCCTACGATCAAAGTGGTCCGAAAAGCAATGTCAGGTACTGTTTTACGGATTTTTCCGATGAGATCAAGGGTTTGACTACGGTCAATATTCCGCTTCATTGAATGCAGTAATCCGCTGGTGATATGCTGTAAAGGCAGGTCAATATACTTACACACTTTTGGATTGGTAGCAATGAGTCGTATCAGCTCTTCGGGAAACCCATGCGGATAAGTGTATTGCAGCCTGATCCATTCGATGCCGGCAATCTCCGAAAGTGCTTGTATCAATGGTACAAGCCGCCTTTCTTTATAGATATCCAAGCCATAGTACGTCAGATCCTGAGCGATGAGTATCAGCTCTTTAACACCTTTCTTTGCAAGATAGTCAGCTTCTTCAATCAGTTCTTCCATAGGGACTGAATGATGTTTTCCGCGTATGAAAGGTATGGCACAAAAGCTGCAGTTGCGGTCGCAACCTTCGGATATCTTCAGATAGGCATAATGTTTGGCTCCGCTTCGTTTGCGTTTATAATGATAGCCACCTTCTATCCGGTTTGCTCCGAGATAGTTGGCTACCTGTCTCAAATCATTTGCCCCAAAATATGCATTTACTTCGGGTATCTCTTTCTCCAATATGTTCTGATAGCGTTGCGAGAGGCATCCCATCACTATTAATCTGGCGTTCTTACGTTGTTTCACTGCTTCGGCCTGTGCCAATATAGTGTTGACCGATTCTTCTTTGGCATCGCCTATAAATCCACAAGTATTGATGATCACTACATCAGAGGGTGAGCTGCTTTCGTGCCTGACTATGTATTGCTCAGTCGGGAACATCCCGGCAAGCTGTTCAGAATCAACGGTATTTTTGGAACATCCTAAAGTGATGATGTTGATGCGCTGTTTTTTTGTGTTCATCCTGATGGATGTTAAGCTTTATCAAACAAGCTTTCGACAAATGCAGCTCTGTTGAATACCTGCAGGTCGGTCATTTTTTCGCCTATGCCGATATATTTCACCGGTATTTTGAATTGATCGGATATACCTATTACTACCCCACCTTTTGCTGTGCCATCCAACTTGGTGAGTGCCAATGCGTTCACTTCGGTAGCAGCCATAAACTGACGGGCTTGTTCAATCGCATTCTGACCGGTAGAGCCGTCTAATATCAACAAGATCTCGTGAGGCGCATCGGGTAGTAGTTTTTGCATGACTGTCTTGATTTTTGTCAGCTCTTTCATCAGGTTTACTTTATTGTGCAGTCGTCCGGCCGTATCAATAATTGCCACATCCTTATTATTGCTTATAGCTGAGTTCAGCGTGTCGTAAGCTACAGAAGCTGGGTCGGCTCCCATGCCTTGTGATATGACCGGCACATCAACCCTTTCACCCCATATTTTTATCTGATCTACGGCTGCAGCTCTGAAGGTATCGGCGGCACCTAAGACAACAGATTTTCCGGCTTGCTTGAAGTTATACGCTAATTTGCCAATAGTGGTAGTCTTGCCTACTCCGTTCACCCCAACGACTAATATGACATAAGGGGTGTCGCGTTCGGGAAAGTCGAAGCCTTCAATGTCGGTTGTTTGATTTTCTTGCAGCAGAGCTGCTATTTCTTCTTTCAGTATTCGGTTCAGCTCGGAGGCTCCAAGATATTTATCACGGGCTACTCTAACTTCTATCCGTTCGATTATCTTAAGTGTAGTGTGAACGCCTACATCAGAGGTAATGAGAACTTCTTCCAGCTCGTCTAATACCTCGTCATCAACTTTCGACTTGCCTACTATAACTTTGGATATCTTTGAAAAGACGCTCTCACGTGTCTTCTCAAGGCCTTTATCCAATTCCTGCTTTTTCTCTCTGCTGAAAAAAGAAAATATACCCATTGCTTGTGTGATATAAATAGAAATGAGCTCTCCCAACCCAATGGAAAAGCTCACCTCATCAGTTTGACTGAACCCTTATCTTTTTGACAGAAACTCTTGTACTCTGTCGTTGGGGATGATATCTTCGCTGAAGGTGTATGCTCCGGTAGTTTCTGAACGTTTCATCCTGATCACCTTTGCATATTGCTTACCCGATACTGTTTTGAGGGTTGCTACTACTTTCTTTGCCATATCAGATTATTTTATTTCTCGGTGAATAGTCATTCTTTTCAGAATGGGATTGTATTTCTTTAACTCTAAACGCTCTGGAGTATTTTTTTTGTTCTTGGTAGAGATATACCTTGAAGTACCCGGCATACCACTATCCTTATGCTCGGTACACTCCAGAATGATCTGATGTCTGATGTCTTTGTGTTTCTTAGCCATAGCTGTATAAGTATATCTAAAAATTCGGACGGCAAAGATACTACTTTGTCCGGTATATACCAATTTTTATTTTATAATTTTTTTTCTGGCAGATTCAGCAGGTAACATAAGTCTCTTGTGGTAGTTCACATGAATTGATACACTGCTGACACATGAGTATCAGTTGCATGTATTTTGTTTTCAGAGTTGTTCCATGACTTTTTCAGCCTTCTGAAGTATTTCCTGTTCTCTTTGTATTGCGTTGGCATTGATCACAGCTCCTTCTTTCAGTACTTTTTCGGCAAACTGCCTGTCTTCAATTGAGATTGCGTTCACTCTCACATTGAGATACGCACCCATTACAGCTGTACGGGCACATAAAGCACCTACCGCAGCATCTGAAACGGTGTTTGGGTTTCCATGTACTGCCATCGCTTCCATCAGGTCCATTGATTCCAGGCTTGCTTTCATAATGCGCATGGGTATTTTTATTGCATATTGAGATGCTTCTTCTATTTGTTGTTTTCTGTGTTGTTGCTCGGCTTTTGTCTTCTTAGGCAGGCCAAATGCTTCTATGATGCGGTTGAATGCCTGTGTATCTTCATCCACGAGATAGAGCAGTTCTGCCTTGAGTTTTTGTCCTTTTTCGGCCCAAACGGAGAATTCTTCCCATCTGTCGTCCCATCCTCTTTTGTGTGAGGAAAGATTGGCTACCATAGAGCCTAAGGCGGCACCCAAAGCACCAATGTATGCGGCTACTGATCCACCTCCCGGTGTAGGCGACTCGGAAGCAGCCTTATCTACAAAAGCAGATGCGCTTAAGTCGATCAGTCGTTTCTGGCCACTGCGTTTTGCTAATACATACTCAATGATCTTCTCATCCGGTTTAAAAGGCTTTAACTCATCAAGGCCCATTGACTTCACCGCAATTTTTATCAGCTCCGATTCATCAACTCCTAAGGAGCGCTGCTGTTTCTTCAGGAAATACTTACCTGCATCTATCATTGCTTTCAATGGTATGAGACCTACTAATTCCGATCCGGTTACCCGTATTCCCCTTGCTTGTGCTTTAGTACACACTTCATTAAAGGCTATATGAACTGGGGTAATACTGATATTGGTCAGATTCATTGAGATTTGTGCTACACCATACTCCTCTATATACCAGCCTATTGCTTTAACTTCTTTAAGACTTCCGGGCACATAGATAGGATTTCCTTTTTCGTCTTTCACGATTTTTCCTGTCAGCGGATTTCCTTCGCGTAGCGGGCGTCCTCTTTCGCGTACGTCAAAGGCGATAGCATTGGCACGGCGTGTACTGGTAGTATTCAGGTTCACATTGAATGCGATTAAAAAGTCGCGTGCTCCTACAGCGGTAGCACCAGCTTTTGCGTTAAAGACGGCTGGACCAAAGTCGGGCTTCCATTTAGGATCGGCCAACTTTTCGGGTAAGCCCTCATACTCGCCTGCTCTGTTGTTAGCTAAGTTTCGACGCTCGGGAGTACTTGCTGCATGCTCGTAACAATAGACAGGGATAGATAATTCGTTTCCGATACGTTCGGCTAACTTGTGTGCATACGCTACTGTTTCTTCCATGCTGATATTGGCGATAGGTACTAAGGGGCATACGTCGGTAGCTCCCATACGGGGATGCTCACCTGAATGTTTGCGCATGTCGATCACTTCAGAAGCTCGTTTTACAGCCTGAAAAGCTGCTTCGATGACCTCATCAGGGGTACCTACAAAAGTAACTACGGTACGATTGGTATCCGCACCCGGATCCACATCCAATAGCTCAACGCCTTCTACAGCTTCTATCACATCAGTAATTTGCTTGATCACGCGCATATCGCGCCCTTCGCTAAAATTTGGTACGCATTCAATAAGTTTTTTCATAAGGATTCGTTTATTACTTTTTTTTGGATTATACTTTTTTATATTTCCCTTGTAACACTATGCCTGACAGTTTATTGGAGCCATAGTAGTAGGGTAAGTATGCCAGACTGGGGATTGGCTTTGTGATCATCAGGTTAGCTATTTTTCCGCGGCTGATACTAGCTGTTTGATCGGCTATATCCATGGCATAAGCACTGTTGATAGTAGTAGCGTTCAGGCCTTCTTCGGGCAGCATGCGGTATAATATGCTTGCCATAGATAATATGAGCTGCATATTACCCGAGGGGGAGGAGCCCGGATTGAAGTCGCTTGCCATTGCCACTGGCAGTCCGGCTTCTATCATTTGACGTGCTGGTGCATAAGGCATATTCAGGAAAAAGGCAGCACCTGGCAGTATGGTAGGCATGGTCTGGCTGGCTGACAGAGCCGCTATCTCCTCTTCACCGGTATATTCTAAATGATCTACAGAAAGGGCATTATGTTTCACCCCTATCTGTATCCCGCCCGACTTAGCCAATTCGTTAGCATGAATTTTTGGTCGTAACCCATATTTCCAGCCTGCCTCCAGGATGCGGTCAGTTTCTTCTACGGTAAAAAATCCCTGATCGCAGAATACATCAATAAAATCGGCTAACTGCTCGGCCGCTACCTTCGGGATCATTTCATCTATGATCAGATCTACATAAGCCGACTGATTTTTCTTGTACTTCAACGGGACGGCATGAGCGCCTAAAAAGCTGGCTTTGATGATAAGGGGTGAGGTTTCTTTCAACCGTCTGATGACTCGCAGCATTTTTAGCTCTGATTCGGTTGTAAGTCCGTAGCCGCTTTTGATCTCAACGGCTCCGGTACCAAAATCAATGATCTCGTTAAGCCTCTGCATGGCATCCTCAAAAAGCTCATCCTCGCTTGCATGCTGCATACGTTCTGCCGAATTCAATATTCCGCCACCGCGCTTAGCAATCTCTTCATAGCTCAATCCTTTGATCTTGTCAATATACTCTATCTCACGGGAAGCCGGATAGACTAAATGGGTGTGCGAATCGCAAAAAGAAGGCAATACCGTTCCCCATTCAGCATCTACGATTTGGTGATTGTTCGTAGCCCGATAGCGACTGTACTCCTCCGACCCCATTGAGCCGTAATCGGCAATTTTATTACCTGATATCAATACAAATGCGTTTGCAACAGCGGGAAACTCAGCCATGTCTTTCCCTTTACGAAGGCGTAATTTATTATCAGACAGACCGGCCAAAAGTTGAATATTGTGTATGATCATGGGATTAAAAGAAGTTATTTCAATGAAGCACAAAAGTACATAAAAAACGGATGTCTAAGGCCTGTTCACATGGGAAAGGCAGCTTCAGTCAAGCTTGTATTCTTCTTCAAGTAGCAATCCTTGTTCGTCGTATAGTTGCCACAGTCCGGCCTTTTGCCCGTGATGATAATAGCCTTGCTGTTCTATAGCTCCGTTAGGGTGATAAAAAACTGCTTTTCCATCAAGCTGATCGTTCACATAATTTGCTTCATTGAGTATGCTGCCATCTTCAAACCAGCGTTTCCACTCGCCTTGTTTGATGCCGTTTTCGTATGAAGTCAGCTCGGCAAGCTGTCCATTTCCCGGATAATACACCTTGCTTGGGCCGTGTAACAGATCGTTTTGATATTGCTCTTCGGCTATCAGTTTTCCGTCGGTATCGCTGTACACACGCCATATACTGTCTTTTTTCTGGTCAAAATAAACTCCTTCGGTCAACAGTATTCCTTGTTCGGAATAGACCTTATTATATGCTTTTCTGCCATTCAGGCTGAACTGATTGGTTGCGCGCAACGCTCCCGATTCGTAGTAATAGATAAATTCGCCTGTGGGCCGGTCATCTATGAAGCGACCGGTATAGCGTAACTCTCCAGAGGGATAATAACCTTCCCAAAGTCCGGTCTTGTGGCCATGTATATCGGTCTGATTGATATTGCCGGCTTGCTGAGATAAAGAGCACATCAGCCCGAAGTGAAAAAACAAAACAAGGAAAGAAAGAATTTTTGGGTGATACGGATTCATGGATGCTATCGGTATTTGACTACTTTTGCTCTAAAACGAAAATCTTGACAGAATATTCTTCTCTTCTTTTGGAAAATGCGGTCAATGAGTTGTCGAAGCTGCCCGGTATAGGTAAGAAGACTGCGTTACGATTGGCATTACATCTTTTGCGTGAGGATAAATCCCGTACCGAAACACTTAGCAGATCGTTGATGATGTTGCGTGAAAAAATCATGTTTTGTGAGCGATGTCATAACATTTCTGACAGTGCAGTTTGTGGAATCTGCTCTAATCTAAGGCGCGACGAGAACGTGGTTTGTGTTGTTGAGGATATGCGTGATGTGATGGCTATCGAACGAACGGCAAGCTATAACGGGCTTTATCATGTGTTAGGTGGTGTGATTAGTCCTATTGAGAGCATCGCACCGGCTGATCTGTATATTGACCATTTAATTCAACGGATCACGCAAGAGCCTATACGTGAAGTAATATTAGCTTTGCCAGCTACCATAGAAGGCGATACCACTTCATTTTATATTTACCGCAAGATCAAGTCCGACAGCCTGAAGATCACCACTATAGCCAAAGGAGTGGCTATAGGTGATGCACTTGAGTTTACCGATGAGGTAACCTTAGGTCGATCAATACAGCAACGTACGCTGTTCGATCAGGGATAACGCCTGCTCAACACATTAGCGGCTTGCGCTTATTTTTTGAGTTTCAGTCGGAGGCTGTTGCTTACCACGCTTACACTGCTCATCGCCATTGCTGCACCGGCTATCATAGGGTTGAGCATGAAGCCATTGAAAGGATATAATATGCCAGCAGCGATTGGGATCCCGATCAGATTGTAGATGAATGCCCAGAACAGATTTTGTTTGATGGTTGCCACCGTCTGTTTTGACAGTCGTATAGCTTGTGGAATCTTTTTTAGGTCGGAGGCAATGATGGTCATTTTCGCTACGTCCATAGCTATATCACTCCCTTTTCCCATGGCAATACTGACATCGGCCGCAGCAAGAGCCGTGCTGTCGTTAATGCCATCACCCACCATAGCCACTACCTTCCCTTCTTGTTGTAGTTGCCTGACAAACTCAGCTTTTTGCTGGGGGAGCATTTCTGATCTATAATGAGGTATGTTGGTTTGTTGTGCAATAGCTTTAGCGGTGTTCTCATTGTCACCGGTCAACATATACAGTTCTATTCCCATCTGTTGCATTTGCTGTATAGCTTCTTTAGAGGTCTCTTTGATATTGTCGGACACTGCCATCACAGCCAGAGCATTTGTTTCATCCGAAAACCAGATAACCGTCTTGGCTTGGTTGCCCCATTCCTCAGCTAACTGTACTAATTTCGTGTCAAGCCTGATATTGTTTTCCGTCATCAGCTTGTTGTTACCTACCCAATATGATTTGCCTTCATAAGTTGCTGTAGCGCCTTTGCCGGTGATACTGCTGAATTCGGATAAGGCAATGGTTTCTACTGCCTCAAAGTGAGCTACTATAGCCTCGGCCAATGGGTGTTCCGATTGTTTTTCTATAGTTAAAAGTATTGTCTTGGCCGTATCCTCATCATGCAGCCATTGGATATTTGTGAGTTTTGGTTTTCCTTCGGTGATAGTACCCGTCTTATCCAATACGACGGCATCAATTTTTTTTGCTGACTCGAGGCTTTCGGCATCCTTGATCAGTATTCCCTGTTCGGCTCCCTTTCCTACTCCAACCATGATAGCCGTTGGAGTAGCTAATCCAAGGGCACACGGACAAGCGATCACCAATACTGAAACAGCGGCTAATAATCCGTGTACTATTCCGCTGCTGCCCCCTGATATGATCCATACGATCAGGGTGAGTAGCGCTATGGTAATTACTGCGGGGACGAATATGGCAGCTATCTTGTCAACTAAGCGTTGTACCGGCGCTTTGCTACCTTGCGCTTCTTGTACCGACTTGATAATATGTGCCAGCATAGTCTCTTTGCCAACTTTCTCAGCTTTAAAACGCATGCTGCCTTTCTGGTTGATAGTTCCGGCAAATAGTTGTGTTCCTTGTTCTTTTAATACAGGCACCGGTTCGCCGCTCAACATGCTTTCATCCACATACGAGCTACCGTTTAGGACCTTTCCGTCCACAGCTATCTTTTCGCCCGGCTTAACGACCAATATATCGCCTACATTCACCTCCTCTATAGGACGTTGTACCTCGCTGCCGTCTTCTAATATAAGTGTTACCCTCTTAGGTTGCAGTCCCATCAGCTTGCGGATAGCTGATGAGGTATTGACTTTGGCTTTTTCTTCCAACAGCCTGCCAATCATGATAAAGGCGATGATGACGGCTGCCGCTTCGAAATAGACATGAGCTTCCAGGCCACGTGAGGTCCAAACTTTTGGGAATAGCATGTTGAACACGCTGAACACATATGCGATACCCGTGCTCAAGGCTACTAAGGTATCCATATTGGCCGAGCCATGCGTAGCCTGCTTCCAGCCGTTGATAAAGAAATCCCTTCCAAGCCAGAACACTACAGGAGTAGCGAAAAGCCACATAATATAGTTTGCGTATGCTGCATCCATAAAAAACATCCCATACACAAAAACCGGAAGCGACAGTATGACAGCCCATATAGTCCGCTTTCTCAGCCTCATATAATTGCGCTCGTGTATGGTATCCAAAGTTTGCTGCTGGGTGGTCTCGTCTTCTATAAGCATGTCGTAGCCAATAGATTGTAACGCCTTTTTCATCGCAAACGGATCAGTCATATTAGGCAGGTATTCAACAGCTACATTCATAGATGCGAAATTGACTACCGCATCCAATACTCCCGAGATAGATTTTATCATGCTTTCGGCACTCACTGCACAAGCTGCACATGAGAGCTCTAATACTGGTATAGTCTGTTTGACAGTGGTTACACCATACCCTAATGATTTAATTCCTTTAACAGCTTTCGACAAAGTAGCCTCATCGCTTACCTGAATGACAGCCCTGCGATTGTTGAATTCAACCTGATGCGATTCAATGCCTTCTATGGCGGAAAGCTCTTTATCAATGATCATAGCACCATGCTCGCTCTCAACCCCTTCTAAGGGCAATGATAATGTGTGATGTATAGTAGTCATATAATGAAACGTAATGTGATTGCACAAAATTGGCCATAAAAATCTATATGGCTATTATGTTATTTTGGATTTGATTTGTAAGATTTAAACCTGATCCAATGGAATACGCTTAGCCTGTTTGAGGTTTTTGAAATGGGTAGGCGTCAACCCGGTAACTTTTTTGAACTGATTACTCAGATATGCTACACTTGAATAATTCAGCATCTCAGCTATCTCACTCAAGGTCAGCTCATCATACACTAAAAGCTCTTTTACCTTTTCGATCTTCTGTGCGATAAAATACTTTTCTATGGTAACTCCTTCTACCTCAGAGAACAGCCTGGAAATATAGGAATACTCATGGTTGAGTTCTCTGCTAAGCAGTTCCGAGATATTATACTTCAACATATTATGCTGATAATGAACTAAGTCGATAATGAGTACCTTGATTTTTTCAATGATCCTGGCTTTTTTATCGTCTATCAGTTCAAACCCTAATGCTGCTAATGTCCTGCCTGCTAATTCTTTTTGACTGTCGTTCAACTCTTCAGCTACGACTACTTCACCCAACTCAATATGTTGAACGGTGTGTCCTAACTTTTCCATTTCCTGCCGCACTACCATGATGCAGCGGTTACAGACCATATTTTTAATATACAGCTTCATCGTATTTGTCTCATTTTGTTTCTGTCAGTTTGCCATTAGGTAAAACAAATAAATTCAGAAAATGATTTCCAGCTTCATTTATTTCAAATGGCAGCTCATAATAAACTGATTCGACAGGGTTTGTAGCAATATATTCGCCATGAGCATGTAAGAGCTGTGCCGGAGCTTCGGGGAAGGTTTTTTCTTCTATAGTAGCAGTCCATGATGCCGACAGGGTGAAATTATGCTTGTTTCGGGGAAAAAGGTTTGCTTCCGGGTGTCCCACTATGCGTTGCATCAGCGCTAATGCATCGGCAGCCGAAATATGCCGGCTGTTATTTATATCGGCTACCGACTGGAAAACAGGATTGTAAGGTGGCTTACCCAACCAGGTCAGATGGTCGGTCTTAGGATGGTGGATAGCCATATACACTATGATCAGTGCATCTAAAGCTGTGATACCGTTCCAGTGATTCCATAGCCAGCTGTCGCCGAGCAGTCCGCTACTGTTGCGCTCATACAGCCGAAGACTGAAAAGGGCAGGTACAGCTAATTCATGTATCTGCACTAAGCTGTCATTATCAAAGCATTTGGTTTCAATGAGTTGTTTGGTATCGCTGCGGTTAAGCTCTACACAGAAATGGCTGAGAGCTTCTTCGGTCAGAGGCGGTTCCTGACTGTTGAATCTTTTCAGACGTATATGCAGTGAGGCATCATGCATCTTCTCAATGACTAAGAACGAAGGTCGCTCGGATACGGTCAGACTGAAAAGATCGTTTACCGGAATAATATCCCGGCTTTGACCTGAAGTATCGCCTTCTATTGCTGTGATATGCCTTATACGATAATGTTTTGTATCTGCCGAAACACCTAATTGATCAAAAAGCTGAGTCAGGTTGATCTGATAATCAGGTATGACACGGTTTTCGGCTGTTCCTGACCAGAGAGCCAGTATATGTTTGGTCTTCTCCTGATCTTCAAAAAGATACTGATAGATATCATCTGTACTTGATGGGACTTCCCGGCTGAATCGTGTATGTTTCAGTATGTTTCTCATCGTATGCACGTAATACCATGATTTTTTCGGTTGATGTCCATACCATAGCTCGCCTGTCAATCCTGAGCTGTTATACACATTGGGGTTGGGTGCGTTCACATCGCGCAGCATAAACACTAAGGCTTTGTCCACACCTGCTGCGGCAGCTTCAAGGTATGAGCGCATGAGCCACTGGCCTTGTACTTCAAACGCATCCGAGCTGTCTATTGCTTTAGCAGCTAATATGCTTTCGGGATTGGTGTCGTATCCAAACTCGGATAGCCATATCTCTTTTCCGGGCAGGTATTGGTTTCGGTATGCTACCAATTCTGCGAGCTTTTCTTTCAGCCTGTCTTCTTCCGGACTGATCCCATGTAGTCCGTTACCCGAGTAATGATGTAAGTTTATCACGTCTGCCGGGAATCCATTCTGGCGGTTAAAGTTGCTCCACAGCCACATACAGCGTATATATTCTTTGTTGAGCGATGCCAGGCCTCCCATCACCATTTTCATTCTTGGATCAGCTGTTTTCATGCCTTTAGTGGGTCCCATAGCCCCTTCATGTCCGTCGTAGTCAGCGCTACACATGGCGGCAAACTCATCTGGGGCAAAATAGCCTCCCCGACCAAACCACCATTTATCCGGCTCATTCCAGTTCTCAATGTATTGGATCAGCCCTAACGCACTCAACTTTTGCTGATCAGGGCGCAGCTTAAGCAGTGAGGCATCAACTAAAGTGTTTCCATAACGTGCTGCAAACTGAAACATATAATCTGCATGTTCTATATAAGAGAGCGGATCAGCCGGGTTTCTGTTGTTTCTGATGGGCTTATG
This sequence comes from Bacteroidales bacterium, assembly GCA_023229245.1. Lineage (GTDB taxonomy): Bacteria > Bacteroidota > Bacteroidia > Bacteroidales > F082 > JALNZU01. The sequence goes on from JALNZU010000008.1 coordinate 58,511, forward strand.
CTGTATAAGCGAATCAACAAAACCAGTCATATAAGGCGCTGAGCCTTGAAGTACAGGACTTGCTATCACCCCTTGGTTGCGCAGCACAGTATAAAACTCATCAAAGTTAAAGCCCCATCCCGGGCCGCTCACCCAGCTTGGGTTCCATGCATATTGGTTGTCGGGATATCCGACATAGGTAGTGTCAGTATTTCCTTCGTCCCAGCCCCAGTCGTGATATTCGCGTAAGCCACCGGCTACCCTTATCTTATCGGAAGGGTCGTCCACAAACCCGTTGACACCCATCAACATATCCATCATAGGTTGCTGATGTATCACTGGCATAGGGTCTGGTGCGGCTAGCCCTAAAGGCTGGCCATAGAGTACTAACTCGGCTATCCTGCTTGAGGGTGAGGGGAACAGAAGCATCAGCATGCGAGCGATTGTATCTGTCTCTATCTCACACCATTGGTTGTAGCTGTCTAAAAGTATGGACGACTGCAAAGCCCAGCCCGAAGGATCGCCGGCATATACAAAAAGTGAATCCGAATCGTTTGCATCAAAAAGCCAGAGCGATGACAACGCATATTCTACACCAAGGTCTATCACAACCCGAACCGGATACACTACTGATGCATCAGTCCAGCCAGCCGAGAAGACAGTCTCCGGTATGCCAAAGTCTCCGTTTGCCGGATCACCAACCAGGTCAAACTCGTCTATCAGCAGAGTAGCATCGCCACGGGTACTGAAGTTATATAGCATATCGGGAGTTATCCGAATTTTTTCCTGTGCAGGCAGTTGAATAGCTGTCATCAGGATAAGAATGATATATAGAAAGCGAGTCATTTTTTCTTTTAGTCTTGATGATCAAAGTATGTATGCCTTTGAACTTATCCGGCTAAAGTAAACAATAAAACAATTAGTAGGGAAGGGTAGAGGGGAGATGGAGGAAAGCGATCCCGATCCCGATCCCGATAGCTATCGGGATCGGGATCGGGAGAGAGAAAGATTATTAATAAGATTTTCGGTTAAGAAAATGCTGCGTTTATCTGCTTAATCTGTGGGACGTATAAACCGTGATCTGCGGAAGTGTATGCCCTGACGGGCAATGATTTCTTGCTTTATTATGCTTTTTTTATTGATATGTATGCCCTTACGGGCAATGGTTAGTCAATATAATGATTGTTTCTTAAAGGGCAATATTCATCTTTTCAATAAGATGTTGGTGCTTGAGATAGCCCGTAGGGCTTACACAGTGTGGAGGAATTAGTCGATATAATGATGGTTTCTTAAAGAACAATATCCATCTTTTCAATAAGATGTTGGTGATTGAGATAGCCCGTAGGGCTTTCATACCCATAGAATATGGATTTTAGAAGAAGGTTTTTGGTAGCCCGTAGGGCTTACACAGTGTGGAGGAGTTAGTCGAAATAATGATGGTTTCTTAAAGGACAATATCCATCTTTTCAGTAAGATGTTGGTGATTGAGATAGTCCGTAGGGCTTTCATATCCATAGAATATGGATTTCAGGAGATTATTTTGATAACCCGTAGGGCTTACATTGTAGGGAAGAGTTTGAGAGAGAACGATAGGGAGATTGGGAGGGAGAGAGAAAGATTATTAATAGGATTTTCGGTTAAGAAAATGCTGTGTTTATCAGCCTGATCTGTGGGACGTATAAACCGTGATCTTCGGAAGTGTATGCCCTGACGGGCAATGATTTCTTGCTTCATTATGCTTTTTTTATTGATATGTATGCCCTTACGGGCAATGGTTAGTCGAAATAATGATGGTTTCTTAAAGGGCAATATCCATCTTTTCAGTAAGATGTTGGTGATTGAGATAGCCCGTAGAGCTTTCATATCCATAGAATATGGGTTTTAGGAGATTATTTTGATGGCCCGTAAGGCTTACACAGAAGGGAGGAGGTTGAGATAGAACGATAGGGAGATGGGGGAGAGAGAAAGATTATTAATATGATTTTTGGTTAGAAAAATGCTGCGTTTATCAGCCTGATCTGTGGGACGTATAAACCGTGATCTTCGGAAGTGTATGCCCTGACGGGCAATGATTTCTTGCTTCATTATGCTTTTTTTATTGATATGTATGCCCTTACGGGCAATGGTTAGTCGAAATAATGATGGTTTCTTAAAGGGCAATATCCATCTTTTCAGCAATATGTTGGTGCTTGAGATAGCCCGTAGGGCTTACACAGTGTAGAGGAATTAGTCGATATAATGATGGTTTCTTAAAGAACAATATCCATCTTTTCAGTAAGATGTTGGTGATTGAGATAGCCCGTAGGGCTTACACAGAAGGGAGGAGGTTGAGAGAAAGTCTATATGATTTTTGGAGAATGTATTTAATTAGCCAGCTATAAAATGCGTAATTTTGTTAAAAATTTCCGCAAGAATGCTTACAAACAGGCAATTATTTCAGCTACATATGGGCTTGCCTTCTGTGGTGTCTGATCCGTTGGAGATTGTCAAAGCTGAGGGTATTTACTTATACGATGTTAGTGGTGATCAGTATATTGATTTGGTGTCCGGTGTCTCGGTCAGCAATGTAGGGCATCGTCATCCTATGGTATTATCAGCTATTTCAGAGCAGTTAGAAGCTTATATGCACGTGATGGTATATGGTAAGTTTCTGCATTCTCCGCAGGTGAAGCTTGCTGCTCGTTTAGCTTCTGTATTGCCTCCCGCCTTGCAGTCGGTCTTTTTTGTCAACTCAGGCAGCGAAGCCATAGAAGGAGCTCTGAAGCTAGCCAAACGCTTGACAAATCGCACCGAACTTGTCAGCTTTCGCCATGCCTATCATGGAGGTACTGCCGGTGCATTGAGTATGATGGGGCACGAGCGTCTGAAAAATGCATTTCGCCCATTGTTACCGGCTACACGATTGCTTGATTTCAATGCTGTTGATCAGGTTCACCAGATCAGCAGTCAAACGGCAGCCGTACTGATTGAACCGGTACAAGCCGAAGCCGGTATCATACTTCCGGAGCCTGGCTTTTTACAAGCCTTGCGTGATCGCTGTGATGAAACAGGCGCTATCCTGATCTTCGATGAGGTACAGATGGGTTTCGGTCGTAGTGGTAAACTTTTTGCCTTTGAGAAAGAAGCGGTCATACCCGATATCCTATGCCTTGCAAAAGCGATGGGAGGCGGCATGCCTTTAGGCGCTTTCATCAGCTCCAAAGAACGTATGCAGGCGTTGGCCCATCATCCTGAGTTAGGTCATATCACTACCTTTGGAGGACATCCGGTTTCCTGTGCTGCTTCCTTAGCTGCATTGGAAATCATCCTGGACGATGAACTGCATCTCAAAGCTGAGGATAAAGGAAGGATGTACGAAGATGCACTACACGACCATGCTGCCATACGGCAAATCAGGCGGAGCGGCCTTATGTTAGGCATTGAGTTACAGCCAGATATTCCGATGTACGAGCTGATGCAACAGATATTCAAACAACGGCTTATCGTAGATCAGTTTTTATTTAACGACCAGAGTTTCCGTATCGCACCCCCACTGACAATAACCCATGCTGAGATAGAAGAATCGGCAGGGCGGATCGTACAGGCGTTGAATCTTACTATTGGATCATGAAACACTATGTATTTTATATGCTGACTCTTGGCTTGCTAAGCCATGCGATGCTGTATGGTCAAGACAGGATCACCGGAAAGAATTTTGCTACCCGCTCCGAAGTGATAGCAAAAGATGGTATCGCAGCTACCAGTCACCCATTAGCTACTCAGGTGGCATTGGATATTCTGAAAAAGGGCGGTAATGCCATGGATGCCGCTATTGCAGCCAATGCCCTCTTAGGGTTAGTAGAACCTACTGGATGTGGCATAGGTGGCGATCTGTTTGCCATCATCTGGGATGCTGAAACTCAACAGTTATACGGCCTCAACGCCAGCGGCCGATCGCCGGGTTCATTGCCTTATTCGTATTTTAAGAAACATAAGCTCAAGAAAATACCCTCATACGGACCGCTACCCGTTACCGTACCCGGAGCGGTAGACGGATGGAACGAGATCCATCAGAAATTCGGTAAGCTGAGTGTAGATCAGTTGCTTGAACCGGCTATCAAATATGCCGAAGAAGGCTTTCCACTATCTGAGGTGATCGCGTATTACTGGAAAGCTAATTCCGAGCGACTGAAAGAGTTTCCCGGGTTCGCCGAAACCTTTATGCCTGACGGACGAATACCCGAGAAAGGAGAGCTGTTTAAAAACCCTAGGTTAGCCAACACCTACCGCCTGCTTGCCGAAAACGGGTTCAGATATTTTTATGAAGGCCGGATCGCTTACCTTATCGAACAGTATATGGCAGCTAATGGAGGCTTTCTGACTGCAACCGACCTTGCAGCGCATCACAGCGAATGGGTTGAGCCTGTCTCTACCAATTACAGAGGCTATGATGTATGGCAACTTCCTCCCAACGGACAAGGCTTAGCAGTGTTGCAGATGCTCAATATGTTAGAGCTTTATGATGTGAAAGCAATGGGTTTTGGAAGTAAAGAGTATATTCACCTGTTCACCGAAGTGAAAAAACTAGCCTTTGAAGACCGGGCACTCTACTATGCTGATCCAGATTTTTATGCTATCCCTGTGGATAAGCTGATCTCTAAGGCGTATGCCAGTGAGCGGATGAAGCTCTTTAATCCTGACCAGGCCGGTCGAAGTTATCCATCAGGTATCCTTGAGACTGACAACACTATTTATCTTACCGTAGCCGATGGGGAGGGAAACATGGTCTCGTTGATCCAGAGTAATTACAGAGGCATGGGTTCTGGCATGACACCGGATAGTTTAGGGTTCATACTTCAGGACAGGGGTGAATCGTTTTCGTTGGAAGAGGGGCATCCAAATATATATGCACCGAATAAGCGTCCTTTTCATACGATCATACCTGGTTTTGTGACCAAAGACGGACAGCCCTGGCTCAGCTTTGGGCTGATGGGTGGCAGCATGCAGCCGCAAGGACATGTACAGGTATTGGTTAACCTGATTGACTTTGGCATGAATCTGCAAGAGGCCGGCGACGCCATGCGGATCAGCCATGAAGGCTCTACCGAACCAACAGGTAACCCTATGAGCGATGGGGGCTGGCTTAATTTAGAATCGGGTTTTAATTATGAGACTATACGTGAGCTGATGAAACTCGGACATCGTGTGAAATTTGATATGGGTGGCTATGGCGGCTATCAGGCTATAATGAAGAAACCCGAAAGCGGGGTTTATTACGGTGCTTCAGAATCGCGCAAAGACGGGCAGGCAGCTGGATTTTAATCATATAAAACTTTTGACCATGAGTTCATTTATTGTGAAGGGAGGGAAAACCTTATCGGGTGAGATTCAACCGCAGGGAGCAAAAAACGAAGCCCTTCAAATACTATGTGCATGCTTGCTTACCGAAGAGGTGATAGAAGTCAATAATCTGCCGGATATAGTGGATGTGAATAACCTGATCGGACTGTTGGAGCGTATGGGAGTTAAGACAGACCGCCTATCGTCTGATACGGTGAGGCTGCAAGCCGATGAGATACGATTCGATTATATCAAAAGTGCTGACTTTGCCAAACGTTCGGCTCAGCTGCGGGGAAGCATTATGATCGCCGGCCCTTTGTTAGCCCGTTTTGGAAAAGCGTATATCCCAAAACCCGGAGGCGATAAGATAGGCAGGCGGCGATTAGATACACATATCATCGGACTACAGAAGTTAGGAGCAGGGTTCAGTGGGAATATTGAAGATACCTTAAGCGAGATGAGCAGCAAAGGTCGGCTACAGGGTGCATATATGCTGCTGGATGAAGCCTCGGTAACAGGTACAGCTAATATAGTGATGGCCGCTACCCTTGCCAAAGGCATGACGACCATTTTCAATGCAGCCTGTGAGCCATATATCGTACAGCTTTGCAGTATGTTAGTACGTATGGGTGCTAAAATTTACGGTATAGGATCAAACCTGCTTACTATCGAAGGGGTTAGCTCCCTTAAAGGAACTACACATACCTTGCTGTCTGATATGATAGAAGTAGGCAGTTTTATTGGTTTGGCAGCTATGACAGCAGCCCGGCTTACCATAAAAAATGCAGGGATTCAACATTTAGGGATGATACCTGATGTGTTCGCACGCTTGGGTATCCGCTTGGAGATTGTTGGAGACGACATCATAGTGCCAGCTCACGAACATTACGAAGTAGAGACATTTTTAGACGGAGGTATAATGACGATAGCCGACGCTCCCTGGCCCGGGTTCACACCCGACCTGATCAGCATCGTACTTGTAGTTGCTACACAAGCGAAAGGTACTGTGTTAGTACATCAGAAGATGTTTGAAAGCAGGCTTTTCTTCGTGGATAAACTCATTGATATGGGAGCGCAGATCATCTTATGCGATCCGCACAGAGCTAATGTGATTGGGATTGACAGGCGGTATCCGCTGAGGGCTATCCGCATGAGTTCACCCGACATTCGAGCCGGAGTAGCACTGCTGATAGCCGCCTTGTCGGCTAAAGGAACAAGTATTATTGATAATATTGACCAGATTGACAGAGGATACCAACGGATCGAACAACGGCTACAAGCTATTGGAGCTGATATCCAAAGAATGTAGCAGCAGAGTAGTTCGTTGATCATAAAACCGGGAGGGATCAACCTGTCAAAATGACAAGAACAACAGCTCATGGCAGACTATTTGATTGGCGTGGGCTAATTAGTAAAAAAAATTAATCATGGAAGCCGAAAACATGACTTCACCACAAATGGACGATTTTGAAGATGTAAGATTTGAGACACCTCAGGAGGCAAATGAGCTACACCAAGAGCCGATTACAGAGCACACAAACCAAGACCAGGAGACTCTGGAAACTAATTCGCAAGCCGAAATTCAGCAAGATGAGGTAAGTCTTGAAACCCTTCAACAGCAATACGACGAGCTGAATGATAAATATGTAAGACTGTTCTCTGAGTTTGATAATTACAGAAAACGTACTATTAAAGAAAAAATAGAGTTGATCAAGACAGCTTCTGAAGAGGTGATCACCCTGCTTTTACCTGTATTAGACGATTTTGAACGTGCACTTACAGCAGCAGAGATCAGCAAAGAGACAAAAAAACAATTTGAAGGAGTAGCTCTGATCTATAATAAATTCAAAAAGGTGTTGGAGCAAAAAGGCTTAGAAGAGATTCAAGCTCAAGGGATGGCTTTCGATACTGACTATCACGAGGCAATGAGCCATATTCCGGCACCAAACGATGAGATGAAGGGTAAGGTGATAGACGTGATAGAAAAAGGGTACAGCTTGAATGGCAAAGTGATACGTTTTGCCAAAGTAGTAGTAGCCGGTTAGACCCTTTGAAGGAAAAAACACACACAATGTCAAAACGAGATTATTACGAAGTACTTGAGATAGACCGCAATGCTACGGAGACCGAGATAAAGAAGGCATATCGTAAGTTGGCTTTAAAATACCATCCTGATAAAAACCCTGATGATCATAGCGCTGAGGAGAAGTTTAAAGAGGCTGCCGAGGCTTATGAAGTGTTGAGCAATCCTGATAAGAAAGCTCGTTACGATCGCTTTGGTCATGCCGGTATGGGTGGTAGTGGTGGCTTTAGTGGCGGAGGTATGTCGATGGATGATATCTTCAGCCAGTTTGGCGATATATTCGGAGGTGCTTTCGGAGGTGCCTTTGGTGGGAGTGCCGGACGTAGCCGAAGGGTCAACAAAGGCTCTAACCTACGCGTAAAAGTACGGCTTAACCTTCAAGAGATCGCCAAGGGAACAGAGAAAAAGATAAAGGTGAATAAATATGTCTCATGCCAGCATTGCAGCGGTACAGGCTCCGATCATGGAAACTCCTATGCAACATGCTCTACCTGCAACGGCAGTGGACATATTACAAGAGTTACAAATACATTTCTCGGACAGATGCAAACCACTTCAACCTGTCCTACATGTGGAGGTGAAGGACGTATTATCACGCGTAAATGCGACCACTGTCAGGGAAATGGTGTGTTGAAAGATGAGGAGATCATTAACATCAACATACCAGCTGGTGTGGCAGAAGGGATGCAGTTGTCGCTTAGCGGAAAAGGTAATGCCGGAGCAAGGGGTGGAATACCGGGCGATCTGTTGGTGCTCATAGAAGAAGAAAAACATCCCGAGTTGGAACGCGATGGGAATAACCTGATACATAATTTGTTTATCAACATATCTGAAGCAGCATTGGGAACTCATGTAGAAGTACCTACAGTAGATGGAAAAGCACGACTGAAGATAACTCCGGGTACTCAGCCGGGTAAGGTGCTGCGACTCAAAGGAAAAGGATTGCCCAGCGTGAATCAATACGGTACAGGCGATCTATTGGTCAATATAAACGTGTGGATACCTAAAGAGCTGAACAAAGAAGAGCAGAAAATACTTGAGGATTTAAAAGAATCACCTAATTTTCAACCTAATCCATCTTCATCCGAAAAACGTTTCTTCGACCGTATGAGGGAGTTTTTCGGATAATATCATTATAGAAACCTAACACAAATCAACCTTGGATACCTACCTCAATATCACCGAAGTAACTAAACGTTATGCCAACCATCTGGCTATAGAAAAAGTAAGCGTACAAGTCCCGCGACAAGGGATTTTTGGTTTGTTAGGCCCTAATGGAGCCGGAAAGACAACCTTGATACGTATCATCAATCAAATTATCGGGGCCGATGAAGGAGCAGTGTATCTCGTCCGATCACAATCGGGATCGGAACGGTTAGGACCAGAGCATACCCGTTACATAGGTTACCTTCCGGAGGAAAGAGGTTTGTACAAAAAGATGAAGGTAGGCGAGCAGGCTATGTATCTGGCACAGCTCAAAGGCTTGGATAGGTTTACAGCAAAAAAACGCTTGCAACAATGGTTTGAGAAGTTTGAGATAGGAAACTGGTGGAACCGAAAAGTGGAGGAGCTGAGCAAAGGGATGCAACAAAAGGTACAGTTTGTTGTAACTGTAGTGCATGAGCCTGAGCTGCTTATATTTGATGAGCCGTTCAGCGGATTCGATCCTATCAACGTAAACCTGCTCCGATCGGAGATACTACGCTTGCGCGATCAGGGAGCAACCATACTGCTTTCAACACATAATATGGCTTCGGTAGAGGAATTATGCGACCATATAGCCCTGATCAACCAAAGCAGAAAAATACTCGACGGATCAGTAGAAGCAATCAAACGGGAATATAGGACACACACCTTTGAGCTAAAGCTAAGTTCGTTGCATACTGATATACAAAACTTCATCCCTTCACAGTTTGAGATACTTCATCAACATCGTAACAACTATGGTGAGACAACCCTGCGTATCAAAAGTGCTGTAGCTATTGAAACAAATACTTTGATACAACGCATATTGCCTCATGCCAATATCATCGCTTTCAACGAAATACTACCTACAATGAATGATATTTTTATCAAAAAAGTTAAGGAAGGTTCAGTAGACGATAAGCACAGAGATAGCGCACTCTTATCTAATATAGCTTCTTCAATATAAATCACCATGAATAAGATATTGCTTATACTGCAAAGGGAATACCTGATACGGGTCAAGAAAAAAAGTTTTATCGTGATGACTTTTTTAGGTCCGCTTTTGATGGCAGCCCTGATGATAGTTCCTATCGTTTTAGCTTCCATAGAAGATGTAGGTAAAAAGAATATTGCTGTCTTAGATGAGAGTGGTCTGTTTGCCGGGAAATTTGAATCGGGAGATAACTTATTGTTTGAGTATGTGCAGGACGATCTTGAGACAGCAAAAACATTCGTATTGGATGGTGTTTTTGATGGGTTGCTGTATGTGCCTGAGACACAGCTCTCACTACCGTCTAATGCGGAGTTTTTCAGTGTGAAGCAGGCTTCGGCATCAGCTCGATCATATGTGCGAAACGTGATGAAAGCTGAGTTGGAGAATCAAAAACTTCTGGCGTCAGGCATAGATCCCGAGATCATAAAGTCGGTTCGTACCACAGTGAACATAGTTACAATCAAGCTTGATCAGGATGGCACTGAATCAAGGAGTTATACTGAGGTTCAATTAGGTTTGGGAATGGTTTCGGCTATCATCATCTATTTTTTCATTTTCATGTTCGGGTCGCAGGTGATGCGCGGGGTGATAGAAGAAAAAACTAACCGTATAGTAGAGGTCATCGTTTCTTCGGTGAAGCCTTTCCAACTGATGATGGGAAAGATCACTGGTATTGCCTTGGTAGGACTGACGCAGTTTGTGCTTTGGGTAGTGCTGACATTTAGCATATACGGCGTTTTTACCTTGCTTTTCGGATCAGTTGGCGATGCGGCTGTACCCGGGCAGATACAAACTATGATGAATCAAACAGAAGCTGTCTCGCCGCAGATAGATGATATGGGAGTTGCTCAAATCTTTGAGGTGATACATTCAATCAACTTTGGACTGATCTTAAGCAGTTTTGCCTTTTTCTTCCTTGCAGGATATTTGTTGTATGCGTCATTCTTTGCTGCTATAGGTGCAGCGGTTGATAATGAGGCAGATACCCAGCAGTTCATGTTACCTGTTTCTTTACCTTTGATACTTGGCATCATCTTGTCGAGTTTTATCGCTAACAATCCGGATGGGCCATTAGCATTTTGGTTGTCGGTCTTTCCACTTACTTCTCCTATTGTTATGATGCTGCGTCTTCCCTTTGGGGTCCCCGTATGGGAGCTTTTACTTTCAATGGTTGTATTGATAGCCGGGTTTATTCTCACTACCTGGATGGCAGCAAAGATTTATCGGACAGGTATTTTGATGTATGGCAAGAAACCAAGCTATGCCGAGCTGTGGAAATGGATAAGATATCAGTGAGAGGGACAGAGAGAAAGATTATTAATAAGATTTTCGGTTAAGAAAATGCTGCGTTTATCAGCCTGTTCTGTGGGAGGCATAAACCGTGATCTGCAGAAGTGTATGCCCTGACGGGCAATGATTTCTTGCTTCATTATGCTTTTTCTGTTGATATGTATGCCCTGACGGGCAATTGTTTTTTGATTCATATGCTTTTTCTGTTGATATGTATGCCCTGACGGGCAATGATTTCTTGCTTCATTATGCTTTTTCTATTGATATGTATGCCCTGACGGGCAATAATTTCTGGCTTCATATGTTTTTTTATTGATATGTATGCCCTGACGGGTAATGATTTCTTGCTTCATTATGCTTTTTCAATTGATATGCATGCCCTGACGGGCAATGATTTCTTGCTTCATATGCTTTTTCTATTGATATGTATGCCCTGACGGGCAATTGTTTTTTGCTTCATATGCTTTTTCTATTGATATGTATGCCCTGACGGGCAATGATTTCTTGCTTCATATGCTTTTTCTATTGATATGTATGCCCTGACGGGCAATTGTTTTTTGCTTCATATGCTTTTTCTGTTGATATGTATGCCCTGACGGGCAATGATTTCTTGCTTCATATGCTTTTTCTGTTGATATGTATGCCCTAACGGGCAATGATTTCTTGCTTTATATACTTTTTTTATTGATGTGTATGCCCTGACGGGCAATGTTGGACTACCGTTCAATGCTATCTATTGATATGTATGCCCTGACGGGCAATTGTTTTTTTGCTTCATTATGTTTTTTCTATTGATATGTATGCCCTAACGGGCAATGATTTGACTGAATTCGTGCGTTCGTCAATAGCCCGTAGGGCTTGCATATCAATAGAATATAGAATGTAGAAGATTAAATTGATAGCCCGTAGGGCTTACATTGTAGAGATCGCGTTTAAAAAAAACGCCCATTGTGGTTAAGAAAATGCTGCGTTTATCAGCCTATTCTGTGTGAGGCATAAACCGTGATCTGAGAAAAAGTTTAGATAGCTATCTTTTTGCCCATAATACAAAATTCGGATCAGACGGCTTGTACATACTGCCATGCTTCATCTCATGAGTTGGGGTAAGCATTTTAGTTCTAGGGCTGATGAAAGGTATTCCGAGCGACATACCGCGGAGTATGAACAAAATACCCAGTATGACAATAAATACAGGTATCACATGATTAATCTTTTTACGCAGCGATGTGCTGATCAGGTTTCCGATGAGTGAGACTGACATCATAACCGGGATAGTTCCTAATCCGAAGATGATCATAAACCATATACCCATGCTTACCTCATGCGTTGCTATTGCACCTGCAAGGGCTATATATACTAATCCGCATGGCAATAGTCCGTTCAGCAGACCTATAGTCAGCAGGTTTGCTTTAGAGGATTTCCCGAATAATGTCCTGAATTTAGCGATGAGCTTTCCTACCAATCCGGCAGCCAGTCTGTCGAAGGCTAAGCTTCCTTTGAACAGAAATGGAAACAACACACTGGCGATCATCATCACTCCCATTGCAATAGAGACCCATTGTTGAAACCCTGCTAATTGTATGCCTTTGCCAAGCAATCCGAACACAGCTCCTAATGCGCCGTAGGTAACCGAGCGTCCTAAGTTATAGAGGAGTGCTCCTATGCTTTTGTCAAACCACGACCTTCGCCCTAAGGGCAGGGCAAGGGCTATAGGTCCACACATGCCGATACAATGCAGACTACCTACAAAACCTATCATAAATGCCGCGTACAACTCAAGCATGGTCAGGGAAATGTGATTTCTTTTTCAACATAATATGCGTTGCCTTCATATTGCCAGTCGATACGGGCTATAAATCGTCCTTTTAATTCACTGACAGGCAGTATAAAACCTTTTTCATCCGATATGGTTAACGGGATATGTCTGTCACCTTTGTCATCCATACGCTGATAAAAATATACCTCACCACTTACTCCTTCTAACTGGAAATGAGGTGGCAACACTAATCGCACGAGGCTATCTGTTTTTTCAAGCTTTACCATATGTTCCAATCCGTACGCATTTTGTTTTTTATCAATAAGTTCCTGATGCGACTGCCCTTTGGGATAATAGTCTTTGTCAACAAGGGATATGGTTTCCCGCATCATCAGTATTGCAAAGACGATGATCATCAGCATAAAAGCTATGATTGCCAGCGTTAGTTTGGTGCCCCAGTTCCACTTCATGTGATAATTGTTTTAATGATCTAATGAGTTTGGTCCTATAAAAGTTGTTTGAGTGGTCGAAATTTGTCTGTCTGATTCATAAACTCCTATTTCTATCTTGACAGAACTGGATTGTAACTGTTTCTTTGGCATGACAATCAGGAAGTTCACTTCGGTCATTTTTCCGCTTTCCAACAGTATAGGGTCTCCTATTACGATCAGTTCAGCTGCTTCGGAATTGAGTTTCATCTGTAGGTTTTGGGTCTTACGTGTTTTGTTAACCAATTGAGCTTTATACACATTGGAGAAGCTGTCGGGGCCATATTCCTGAAACATGGTTCCTGGGACACGCAATACAGTGGTTTCTACTTCGGAGCGCATACTGAACATCACAAAAGCTATGACTAATAATATAGTTAAAAAAACGGTATAAGCTATGGATCGTGCGTTGAAGATATGGGTAGTTCCTTGTGCGATATTTTCTTCTGAGGTGTGGCGTATCAGTCCTTTTGGTAATTTCAGCCGTTTCATTACCGCGTTGCACGCATCTATGCAGGCGGTACAATTGATACACTCAAGCTGGGTACCGTTGCGTATGTCGATACCCGTAGGGCAAACTGTTACACATGCAAAGCAGTCGATGCAATCGCCACGCCTGAAAGCTTCATCTTGTTTAGATTTTGTTCGTCTGCCTCTTGGTTCTCCTCTTTTATAATCGTAAGCTACGACTATGGATTTGTTATCTAAGAGTGCTCCTTGCAGTCGCCCATAGGGACAAACGAGGGTACATACCTGCTCGCGGAAGAAGCTGTAAATAAAATAAAATACAGCAGAGAACAGTACTACAGCGGTAAACACTTTGATATGTGTCAGTGGCCCCTGCTGGATCATGGTCAGCAGCGTATCAGTACCTATGATATAGGCGAGAAATGTATGTATTATGATCAGTGAAATAGTAAAGAACAGCAGATGCTTCAGACTTTTTTTCCAGATTTTCTCAAAGTCCCATTCCTGACGTGCTAGCTTCCTTTGCTGTTGTGCGCTGCCTTCGATCAGATACTCAATCTGTCGGAAGACAAACTCCAGGAATATCGTCTGTGGGCACACCCAGCCGCAAAAGACACGACCAAAGATCACTGTAAACAAGATGACAAACACAAATATGCTGATGAGCGACCAGACGAACAGATGGAAATCCTGAGGCCAAAACAGTTGTCCAAACAGTATGAACCTACGTTCGGGTATGTTGAACAGCATGAAAGGCTCCCCCTGATATCGTAGCCAGGGACCTATCAATAACAGGGTCAGTAATATACCGGCCAGGATAGAACGATAGGTGTATAAGCTACCTTTAGGTCGTTTAGGGAATATCCATATCCGTTTCCCCCTTTCGTCTATAGTTCCTAACTGATCTCTATAGGATACTGTAGCCGATTTTGTTAGCACATTATCTGATTTCATTCATTGCTATGTTGAGAGCTGTTTATCTTCCGGTTTTTTAACTTAGCTTTCAATGTGTTGCAAAGTGTCTCGGATTGTATTATTCTATCAGCTCTCCCTGAGGTTCTTTGGGATTTGCCGGACTACTCCCGTGTAATTCAGCTAATATATAACTGGCCACATCCAACCGTTGTTTTTCGGATAGCTGGTCTTTGTATGCAAGCATTCCCTGTTCGATCACACCATTTGTGATCACATTGAACACGTCATCTATTGTGTTTCCGTGTATCCAATAGTCATCGGTCATATTAGGCCCTACTAATCCGCCTCCATCAGCCAAATGGCATACGGCACATATTTTCAGCCAGGTTTCTTTACCGCTTGTTAATGAGACGGCATCCTGCAAGAGTATGATCTCAAAAGTTTCGGCCGATTTGGATTTGATTTTCACTGCTGCCATTTCTTTTTCAAACTCTTTATGCTGATACAGATCATTAGCTCTGAAGGCCCAGAATCTGACCATATATACTACTGCAAACACTATGGAAAGGGCAAAGAGCCATTTCAGCCAGGGAGGCATATCGTTATCCAATTCCCGTATCCCGTCGTATTCATGATCGCTCAGCAGCTTTTCGTTGGTGAGTGTATCTATATCGTAATCCGGCTCTTGTGTGTGTTGATTTTTATCTGTTACTGTTGTCATGGTCTAAGTTTTTTGTTTCGTTTTGATAGTCGTACTCTTGCTCATCATCCTCATCAAGTGGCAGGCGGCTGTATTCGTCTTCTTGCTTACGGCCCAAACGAGATACGTGAATGATGAGTATCACAAAAAAGCTAAAGAAAATAATCAATCCGATAATGGGAAACCACTGGATATCGGCTATACTTTCTAAAGCTGACGTAACTAATTTCATGGGATCGGCTATCTTTCGCTAAAGTGAACTTTTTCTCCTCCGTGTATGTCTCTTCCCAGACGGTGGATATAGGCAATCAGCGCAATGACTTCTTTGGTGTCTTCTATTTGGATTCCGTTGTCTCTAAGGTTTTGGGCTATCTCGTAAGCTTGTTGTTGAAGATGTGCATTAGCTTTGTCGGCAAAACCTTCCGGATAGGGTACTCCAAGATACTGCATTGCTTTTATTTTCCGGTTCGTAGTACTGATATCTAAATCGTTCTTTATCAACCAAGGGTATGGCGGCATGATAGATTGTGCGACCATTTTTTGAGGGCTGAGGAAGTGATTATAATGCCATGAAGCAGGTTTATACATTGGTCCTGACTGAACGCCGGCTCTGGCAAGATCGGGGCCTGTACGTTTGCTTCCAAACTGAAACGGATGGTCATAGACTACCTCACCTGCTTTAGAGTAGTCGCCATAACGTTCTACTTCGGAGCGGAATGGTCGTACCATCTGACTATGGCACAAATAGCATCCTTCGCGCACGTAGATATCGCGGCCATGCAGTTCTAAAGGTGTATAAGGTTGAACAGCAGCTATGGTAGGCACATTGGATTTGACCATAAACATAGGTACAAACTCCACCAATCCACCTATGGAAATAGCTATCAGCGCTAATATTGTAAATAACACTGGTTTGCTTTCTATGATCCTATGGCCTTTTTCGCCAGATATTTTGCCTGTACGTAATGCCGGTGCTTCGTCTTCTTCAAAGCGTACAAAGCTACCCGATCGGGCTGTCATCACTAAGTTGTATATCAACAGTATGACACCTGTCAGATAAAGTGCGCCTCCCAGTGCACGTAGGTAATACATGGGCAATATCTGAACGACTGTTTCAATGAAGTTGGGGTATCTCAGGTATCCGGCTTCGGTAAACTCTTTCCACATCAGGCTTTGGGTGAAGGCGGCAAAATAAAGCGGGATAGCGAAAAACAGCATACCCGAAGTGGCTAACCAAAAATGTGTGTTAGCTAACTTTTTGCTGTATAGCCTGGTGTTAAACAGTCGTGGCAGCAGCCAGTATAGCATCCCAAACGTGATCATCCCGTTCCATCCTAATGCACCTATGTGCACATGGGCTATAGTCCAATCGGTGAAGTGGCTGATGGCGTTCACGCTTTTCAGTGAGAGCAATGGGCCTTCAAAAGTAGCCATGCCGTATGCGGTGATCCCTACTACGAACATTTTTAATACCGGACTTTCGCGTACTTTATCCCATGCTCCGCGTAAAGTTAATAATCCGTTGAGCATCCCACCCCATGAAGGGCCTATGAGCATGATGGAGAAAGCCACGCCTAAGGCTTGTGCCCAGTCGGGCAGAGCAGAATAGAGCAGATGATGCGGGCCGGCCCAGATATACAAGAAGATCAATGCCCAGAAATGTATAATGGAAAGCTTATACGAATAGATAGGCCGATTGGCTGCCTTAGGCACAAAGTAATACATCAATCCTAAATAGGGGGTAGTCAGGAAGAAAGCTACCGCATTATGACCGTACCACCATTGAACCAAAGCATCCTGTATGCCGGCATAAACCGGATAACTCTTGAACAGACTGACCGGAATATTGATGGAGTTCACAATGTGTAGCACGGCTACAGTAACAAAGGTGGCTATATAAAACCAAATGGCTACATAAATATGCTTCACACGGCGTTTGACCATAGTCATGATCAGGTTGATGCCAAAGATGATCCATACTATAGCAATTGCAATATCAATTGGCCATTCTAACTCAGCGTATTCCTTACCTACGGTGAACCCAAGCGGAAGTGTAAACACGGCTGCTGCTATAATCAGTTGCCAGCCCCAAAAATGTATCTTCCCTAAGGTTTGGCTGTACATAGGAGTTTTTAACAGGCGCGGCGTTGAATAATAGATACCGGTAAACATACCATTACCCACAAAGGCGAATACCACTGCATTAGTATGTAAAGGGCGTAGTCGCCCAAAGGAAAGCCAGGGTATCCCGCTGCTCATCAGTGGAAAAACCAATTCAAGTGCAATGGTTAATCCAACCAACATGCCCACAAAACCCCAGAACATGGTCGCGTTTAAAAACATACGCGAGAGTCGGTTGTCATAGGCGAATCTTTGTAATTCCATAAGTGTGTTTTTAATGTTCCTTTTTCTTGTCTATTGTATCGTTGTCTTGAATGCTGTTTGCTTCGTCTTTCTTCTTTTTAGGCTTCTTCTGGTCGAAAAGTATGCGCACCGAAGGAGAATAGTCGTCCTCGTATTGTCCGCTTCGAACAGCCCAGATAAAGGCTGCCAGAAAACCACCGGCAACTACTACACCTATAATGATCAGAAAAAATATAGCTTCCATTTTTCAGACTCTTTCAGCATTTTTTTGTGCAAAATTAAAAAAGTAAGTCAGATGATCCGGTTTATAGAGATTTCTTCATGTGATGTGTACTCGAAATAACTGATAAACAAAAGTTTATGTTTTCTCTTTTGAGATCGAATGATTGCTTGTGAATTGCAAAAATATGATTGATCAGCACCTTCAATGTGTTGATAGTTCTGGATTTAATTTTTTTTGTGCCAAAAGCGTTACTGTCAGTGTCGCAAAAGCTACTACAGATACGGAGCTCAATGGCATAAGTATAGCTGCCACAAGGGGCGATAGCTTAGCCGAAACAGCAAATGAGAGACCTATTACATTGTAAAAGAACGAGATCAGCAAGCTTAACCGGATCACTTTAAAGCTTTGTTTTGTAAAGCAAATAAACTTATCTAACTTAGCAAATTGTTTTGCGTCCAATATGGCATCGCTGGCCGGTGAGAAGCTAAACACATCATCAGCTATGGAGATGCCTGCATCGCTTTCACGCAAAGCTCCTGCATCATTAAGTCCATCGCCTATCATTAGTACCTGCTTGCCCTGCTTTTTCAGATTTTCTATATATTGCTTTTTCTCTGTGGGGCTTTGGTTGAAATGTAGTTCAGCCGAAGGTCCGAATATGGTTTCAAGCCGTGTACGTTCCGCATCATTATCGCCTGAGATCAGGTGTAGCTCATACTTGTGTGATAGAGTATCTATAACTTGTTTCAGATTTGCCCTATACAGGTTTGAAAAGCGAAAGAATCCTCTCATTTGATTTCCAAAACCAATGTATACACGACTTTCTTGCGCATCTTCACCGGTTTCACTACCGGTTACAAACAGTCTGGAACCTATATTGATTCGTTGTGTACCTATCACGGCGGTGATCCCGAGTCCGGGTATTTCTTCATATTGATCAACTTCTAAGCTCTCAATAGCAGGAAGTGTATCATACAGGGCAGTGCTTAGCGGATGTGATGAATGTTGTACCAAGCTTCGGATGAGCTGCTGTTCACTGCTTGTCAGTGGTTCTCCCTCAAATCTGGTTTTCATCTTTCGATTTAAAGTAAGAGTGCCTGTCTTGTCGAAAACCAAACAAGTTGTCCTGTAAATTTTTTCTACTACATCAGTAGATTTGATATAAAAACCTCTCTTCCCGAACACCCGCATTGTACTGCCAAAGGTGAATGGCACAGTGAGTGCCAGGGCACAGGGACAGGCAATGATCAATACCGATGAAAAGACATAAACAGCTGTTCGCAGATCGGTAGCTATCCAATAAAAAAATGAAGTGAAGGCAATGATGAGTACTATGGCTGTGAAATATTGACTTATCTGGTTGATCAGATTATCTAAGGATAATTTTTCTGACTTTTGTTCGCTTTGATTCCACAACTGGGTCAGATAGCTTTGCTCTACTGGTTTCTCTATTATCAGTTTTATGGTGCTTCCAACTTGTCTTCCACCAGCAAAGATAAGATCGCCCGGATGGCGCGACTGTGGGATAGCTTCACCAGTTACAAACGAATAATCAATATTGGCTCTGCCTTCGGTTAATAGGGCATCAGCAGGTATAAGCTCCTGATTACGTATGAGTATGGTATCACCTTTTCTCAATTCCCTGATAGGGAGGATTACTTCCTCTTCCTGTTCGACTTTGGTCACAGCTATAGGAAAATAAGAGCGATAATCGCGTTCAAACGACAAAGCCTGATAGGTTTTTCCCTGATACCATTTCCCTATCAGTAGAAAGAATAACAGCCCGGCTAAACTATCCATATAGCCAATGCCGGTCCCTGAAAATACTTCCCACGAACTTTGTACAAAAAGAGCTAAGATTCCAAGAGTGATAGGCAGATCAATGCTGATGATCTTGTGCTTCAGTCCTTTCCATGCAGATAGATAGTAGTCGTTAGCACTGTATAACACTACCGGTAAGATGAGTACAAAACTGAGTATTGCAAAAAGTTGCTTGAGTTTTGGGTCTATGGCATCACCACCAGGCACGTATTCTGCCAGGCTATAAGTCATTATATTTAAAAAGCTGAAGCCAGCTATCCCGAGTTTAATCAATAGTTTGCGATCGGATTTGCGACTTGTGCTTCCTTCCATATCCTGAAGCGTGATTTCGGGTACATAATGGATAGAAGCTAATAGCTCAACTAACTGACGCAGACTGATCAGATCGTTTTGGAAACTGATATGCACTTCCTTTTTCGGAAAGTTAACCGAAGAATAGAGGATGCCATGGTGTAATGTATGCAGATGCTCGAGTAGCCAGATACAGCTCGCACAGTGTATTGCCGGTATGAATAATCGTACTTTTGAGCGGTTTCCTTCTTTAAAATCTAAAAGCTTATCGCTGATCTCGGGCATATCAAGGAAAGCGAATTTTTTCAAAGGGGGAGGTGCTTCAACGCGTATTCCCGACATAGGCTGTATTTCGTAATACTGCTCTAACTCACTTTGCTTCAGTATCTGATAAACCGTTTTACAGCCGTGGCAGCAAAACGGTTTATTTTCCCAAACGATCGGTGAACTCCCGCAATCCGTTCCGCAATGAACGCATTGTTGTGTACTCATCAGATAGGGTGGGTGATTACTTATTGAATCGGATATGCCAAATGCCTCTCAGATCGCCTTGTTTATACCCTGTAGCCTTGTCATCAGGATATAATGATGAAATCAAACGGGCATGCTCCTCATCGAAGTCTTCAAGAGGTACCCCATGGCATTTCAAACAGTGAGGCCCTACTGTAATAGGGGCATAATAATCTGTGTGATCGTCATGGAAGATGATCATTTCGGATGTAGTTACGCCTGTCTTGTCAGCAATCTCCATCACCTTGAGCACGGCCAACTCTTCATCTTGCGGTGCATTGTTTGGGTTGCGATAGTTTTCAGATACCCGCCGGATCGATGCACTATATTGAGTCGACATTGAATCGGTTATCGGTAAGGCGGCTATTTTGCAAAAACGGATGGCATATTCAGGTCCTCCTTCTTCCATAGCCTGCCGCAGTTGGTTATTCAGTGCAAGGAAAGTGTTTCTGATGATCTCTTGACCTTCTTTCTTGTAGTCAATAGTATTATCTTGTTGTTCAGTTTGCTGTTCAGCCTGAATCGTGCTATCAGCCTTACCAAACCATAGGCTCATGCTGAGAATGATTATCAGTGGTGTGAGAAAGTAATTCATTTTAATTAGATTTTAATGTTCAAATATTGATTTATGATGTGTGTCTGAGGTGTGGTGATCTGCTCCGCAGGTGCATTGATGGGGTAGCTCTTCGGGTTGAGCTTTTCGAATAGAGTGTATTTTCCCTTCAAACAGCAGGTCTTTGCCAGCCATGGGATGGTTGAAATCCATGGTTACTCTGTCTTTCATTTTTCGGATAATTTTCCCATGATGCCGTATTCCATTTTCATCCTGCATTGGAAAGATGTGTCCTACCTGCACTACTTCTTCGTCTATGCGTCCGTCTTCTTCGGCGAATGTGCTAAGCGGCATGTCGAATATAGCGTGTGGGTCAATCGGTCCATAAGCTTCAGAAGCCTTTAGTTCAAAGCTGAAGCTTTGATTTTCCGACTGTCCGGTTAAATGGGCTTCAAAGCCATCTAACAACAGATTATGCCCGAATAAAAACTCTTGTGGCTGCTCGCCAGTATCTTGTAATAACACCCCTGTAGAGGCATTGAATACTTTATATGTGATGGATGCTATGCTGTCTTTTCCTATTTGCATCTGTTTATTTTTTTTCTGTGATTCAAAACTGTTCCAAGAGCTCTGGCTGATGGAGCTGTTTTGTGTTTTTGTCCGTTATCTTATAAACATCTGTGTCTCAACTATGTTTACACAAGGTATATGTTTGTTTCAAATCGGTTTTTTTAAATGAGAAAACCTCCTTCCGTAAAGAGGAGGTAAAGAGGTATATACACTAAAGCGGTTGATATGGTTATCTATTGTGCCAGAGTGCGTACATAGTGAATAATTTTCCATCTGTTTTCCGGTGGTATCATGCTTCCATGTGCTCCCATCAGTCCTGAGAGTGACCCCATAGTGATGACATGGAATATCTCGCCATCGGGTTTGTTTTGGACATAGTCGTCAACCAATGAAGTGGGCTGCACCGGGAATAGTTTTTTTGTATAGATCACTCCATCGCCTTTCCCTTGTGGGCCATGACATACTTTACAGAATATATCAAACTGTTCCTTTCCTTTTGCCAATACCTCCTCATTTACTTCTATTGGGTTGATGAGCATAAGTCCGGCATTTGTTTGATTTTGGACTGTTTTTTCACTGAAAGGGTAGGGTTGGTATCCTCTTGGCACTGTTCCTTCTGCCGGAAGCCGGTTGGTCATACCCGTCTCAAACACTGGGTTGACATCATAGGTTTCGTAAGCTTGCGAGTAGTGCATATCAGGAAAATAGATATATCCAGGATGATTCTTGTCGCGGTTGCAAGCTGCCATAAGAATAGCTATGAGCACAAAGAAGCTTATTGTCTTAAATATTTTCATAAGGCATATCATTTTCCGGTCGTAATGCCGGTTTAGTTCAATAATGGGTATGATAATCCAAACTTTCTTTATAAAACGGATGTTTATATGGTGCTAAAGGTGCTTTAGCCAGAGTGAGGAAACTCACTAATGCAAATAATCCAAGGAATCCTATGGTCGTCCCAATTTCTACAAGGCCAAAGCCGGAAGCTTCGCCACCTATAGTGCCGGGCATGATAAGTAGATACAGATCAAACCAATGGCCTATGACAACTAATACTGATACGGGTATAAGAATGGTAAAGCTACGTTTTGAGTTGCGTGTCATCAATGCTAAGAATGGAACGACGAAACACAATATCAGGTTGATATAAAACACTCCGCTAAAATGCAGATGCCGGTCATAGAAATAGACCGTTTCTTCGGGTATGTTGGCATACCATATCAGCATATATTGTGAAAACCACAGATAGGCCCAGAAAATACTGAAGCCGAAGAGGTATATTCCTAAGTCGTGTATGTGTTCGGTATTGACGTGTTCCATATATCCCATTTTCATCAGCACATACAAAAGGATGATCAGCATAGCTATCCCTGCAGCCAGCATGCTCGAAAACACATACCAGCCATAGAGAGTGCTATACCAATGGGCATCTATCGACATCAGCCAATCCCATGACGAAATCACGCTTGACAGGGCATAAAAGACTAAAAATACGGCAGAAAGGACACGTAGCCTGTTAAAATATTTGCGTTCGCCGTCTATATCAAGCTGTAACGATGTTTTACGAATAAAATATGCTAATATTGACCATCCGGCTAAAAACACAAGAGTACGTATATAGAAGAAAGGCTCATTCAGATAAGGTGTTTTCCCTTGCAGCACTTCATCAAGTTGCTCGGTATTTGTCCATTCGTATAGCAGATGCAGGCCACCTGAGAGGAAAAACACCAACAGCAGTACTCCTCCGATAGGTATGAATGATGACATAGCCTCGGCTATTCGCTGCACGCTGGTATGCCAACCCGATTCAGATACGGCATGTGCTGTGATGAAAAACAAGCCTATCAGGCCGAGGCTCAGGAAATAGTAATTGTTTAACAACAAGTTGGCTGCCATGCGTTTTATTCCTGGACCTGCTAAGGCGCCATAAAGCAAGGATACGACACCAATGGCTATCATCACCAATAGGATAATCCAGGTTTTTTTATTCAATGTAAATCTTTTTGCTTCCATGGATGCTAAACTTTTAATGTAATACCAAGTGCTCCGGCATTTTCCAAAACTGTTTCCACTTCTTTTATCTGATCGTCGGCCTTATCTTCTAAACTGATCAATATCAGGAATCTGTCGTCGGTAATACGTTCGTCATAGATAATATTTTTCGATCCCGGGCCTAAATTATTATGTATCAGATAGGCAAATACTATTGCATATGCAGCTAATAATACGGCCATTTCAAAAGTTACCGGCATGAAAGAAGGTACGGCAAAAAATGGCTTCCCACCGAAGGCAAGCGGATAATCAACCGTGAATACCCATGCCTGAAAAAAGAATCCGATCAGAGTTCCTAAGGCGCCTCCGATAAAAGCTATGACAGACAGGCGCGAGCGGCGAAGTCCGATAACTTTGTCAAGACCATGTACCGGAAAAGGTGTCAACACATCAGTTACCTTGATCCCTTCAGACTGGATCTTATTCAGTCCTTCTAACAGGTCTTCTTCATCATTATAATAGGCTGTCAAATATTTATTCATGATCTTGTTGCATTGGTTTGTCGGTTGAAGCTTTTAACACAGTTTTTATTTCGGCAATGGCAACTACCGGGAATGCTCTGATAAACAGTAGGAAGAGAGTGAAAAACAAGCCAAAGGTGCCTACGTAAAGACCTACTTCGGTTATAGTAGGTTTGTACATAGCCCAGCTTGATGGCAGGTAATCGCGGTGCAGAGAGGTGACGATAATCACGAAACGTTCAAACCACATCCCTATATTCACAAAAATGGAAATGATAAACACCACTAACATATTGGTACGTATCTTCTTGATCCAGAACAGCTGTGGTGTGATCACGTTACAAGTCATCATGATCCAGTAGGCCCATGCGTATGGTCCAAAAGCTCTGTTTAGAAAGGCGTACTGTTCATATTCAACACCGGAATACCATGCGATAAAGAACTCTGTGATATATGCTATACCCACTATAGATCCGGTGAGTATGATCACCTTTGTCATAGATTCGATATGAATTTTGGTGATATATTCCTCTAAGTTCAAGGCTTTGCGTGCTACGATCAGCAAGGTCAGTACCATAGCAAATCCGGAGAACACAGCTCCCGAAACAAAGTAGGGTGGGAAAATAGTTGTATGCCATCCGGGTATGACCGATGTAGCAAAGTCGAAGCTAACTATGGTATGCACTGATAATACTAAGGGTGCTGCAAGTCCGGCCAATATCAGGCTAACTGTCTCGTGCCTTGTCCATTGTCTGACCGAGCCTGTCCATCCAAAGCTAAGGAATTTGTAGATTGCTTTTCTGATCTTGCTTTTAGCTTTATCTCTTACGGTAGCAATGTCGGGTATAAGGCCAACATACCAGAAGATAAGTGATACGAGGAAATAGGTGGTGATAGCAAAGACGTCCCACAGCAGTGGTGAGTTAAAGTTTACCCACAAGCTTCGGGTGTTAGGATATGGAAAGATGAAGAATCCCAATAATATTCGTCCCATATGTATCAGGGGGAAGAATCCTGCACACATGATAGCTATCAATGTCATTGCTTCTGCAGAACGGTTGATACTGGTTCTCCATCGTTGCCTGAAGAGTAATAATATGGCTGAGATAAAGGTACCGGCATGGCCTATACCTACCCACCATACGAAGTTGGTGATATCCCATGCCCATCCTATGGTTTTGTTCAAGCCCCAGGTACCTATACCAACATACACTGTCATATAGATAGCCCAGGCACCAAACAATAAGGCAGCGACACTTAGGCTGATGCCGATATACCAATAAACAGAGGGGCGTCCGGCCATAGGCGCCAGTATATCTTTGGTGATCTGACTGTATGTCTTACCCCCTCTTACAAGTGGCTCTCTGATTGGAGATACGTACATGCTTTTATGATTTAAGTTATACGGTTTTGTTTTTAACTTTGGTCAGATACCCTACCGAGGGCAAGGTATGCAGTTCTTCTAACAGATGATAATTACGGGCATCAGCATAGTATTTTGATACTTTACTGTTTTTGTCGTTCAGATTTCCAAATACTATTGCATCAGCCGGGCATGCCTGAGCACAAGCAGGTATTACTTCACCATCGCGTAACGGACGGTTCTGCTTCTTAGCTAATAATTTCTTATCCTGAATGCGCTGGACACAGAATGAGCATTTTTCAATAACGCCTTTAGCCCGAACAGTAACATCAGGATTTAAGACCATTCGCCGCAGATCGGTAGTCATCTCAACAGGATCATATCGGTTTCCTTTGAAGGCGTCAGCACCTGTATGATCAAAATAATTGAATCGTCTTACTTTATATGGGCAGTTATTGGCACAATACCGTGTTCCTATACAGCGGTTATATGCCATCTGGTTAAGGCCTTCGTTGCTGTGTGTAGTAGCTGCTACCGGACATACGTTTTCGCAAGGGGCATTGTCGCAATGCTGACACATCACCGGCTGTCGTACCAGTTCGGGATTATCCATATCGTCGGTATAGTAGCGATCAATACGTATCCAGTGCATCTCACGTGCCATGATCACCTGTTCTTTGCCTACTACCGGTACGTTATTCTCTACCGAGCAGGATACTACACAAGCGTTGCAGCCGGTACACGCATTTAGGTCAATAGCCATGCCCCAATGGAGCCCGTCATATTCTATTTTGGGATAGAGGGTCTTTAAGTGCTCCTGTATCTCTTTGCGAATCTCGTTGCCCGACTGGGGATCAGTCAGATATTCCTCTAATGTAGTTTCCCGTACGATAGAACGTCCTTCCATAGAATGGTGCGACTGTGTCCGTGCTATAGCAAGGGTACCATCCGCTTTCTCTAATTTGACATCTTCGACGAAAGCTAATAAAGTATCACCGCCATTTTGTTGGAAGCCAAACATATTCCTTCCTACTCCGTTTGCTGGTTTACCGGCTCTTTCTCTTCCGTAGCCCAAAGCTACACCTAAGGTCTTATATTCCTGTCCGGGTTGTATCAAGATGGGTAGTGGATCGCTTCCATTGATGCGTACCAATTGCTCGTCTTTCAAGTCAAGCTCTTTAGCTAATCTTGGCGATATAGCCACATAATTATCCCAGCATACTTTACTTACCGGATCGGGTAGCTCTTGCAGCCATGGATTATTTGCATGCTTGCCTGATCCTACGCTGACGTTGGTATATAGCAGCAGATCTAATCCGTTGCTTGCCGGAGCTTTCAGTTGGCTCAGAGCCTCTATAGAAGCTGTAGGGTCGAAGTGGGTCAGTCCGTTTTCTGTTTTCCGGGTATCGAACACACCGTCATGTACTCGTTTGTTCCAGAAATCGGTGAAGCTGAGGTCGGCAAGAGATGCAGTAAAGAGATGCTCCTGCCAGTAATCTTTCATAAAGCTACGGTAATCTTTTTCTATTCCTGCCCAGCGTAGCAGACTGTCATGAGCTGCTCTTGTGTTGAAAATAGGGCGTATGGCAGGCTGTGCCATGGAATAATGACCGGTATATACTTCAAAGTCGTTCCATGCTTCTAAAAAATGATGATCAGGGCAGACGTATGTACATAATGCAGTTGTTTCGTCATCTGTAACGGTCATGGCAATAGTAAGCTTAACTTTGGTCAGTGCATTAACAAAAGCCTTGCTGTTATAATAGTCATAAGCCGGGTTCACGTCATACACCAATAGAGCATCAATCTTGTTTGCTTCCATATCGTGTATCAGTTGTTTGAGTGCCTGATCGTCGGCTTGACGGACTTTCAGATGCTTTTCAGTGATAATGGTATTGCCAAAGCTGTCTAACAATTCGTTGATCGCATTTACCATCATTTGTTCTTCTGGGTCGTTGCTACCCGAAACCACTAATGCCGCTCCTTTATGCTCCAACAGTTCAAGCGCTAACAAGCTGGTTTCTATTGGTGATGCAGGAGCTGTGATGGTAGCTTGTCCGCTTGCTAATCTCAGGCTGTTGAGCAGGCTCGCTACTACTAGTTTTTGCTGTGAAGGCTTTACTTGCACTCTGTGGTCGGCATTGCTTCCGGTGAGCGACATATTTCCTTCAAAATGAATGTGGCGCGACATTTTACGTTGCCCTTGCGTCAGATCACGACCTTTCACATATTGCTTTGTATATTCGATAGGTGAAAGCCATGATCCTAGGAAATCGGCATCAAAGCTTACTATTATTCTGGCTTTGTCGAATCGGTATGAGGGTATGAAAGCTTTTCCGAACCCTGCTTTGTTGGCTTGTAAGATACCTGCCGACGAGATCGCATCATATGCAACGATTTTAGTATTGGGGTAGGCTTCTTCAAAGGTGTTCAGGACTGCTTTGGTAGATGGGCTGATGATAGTGGGGGTGAGTATAGCGATTGTGCCGTTTTTGGCTTTGATCTGTTCCAACTCATCAAGTATTTTCTCGTCTATTTGTTCCCAGGTTGTCTCGCTTCCGTTTTCCATCGGAAACTTCAGCCTTTCGTTGTCGTACAGTCCTAAAATAGCGGCTTGTGTTCTTGAGTTAGTCCCACCTTTGGTGATGGATGACAAGGTGTTTCCTTCAATTTTAATAGGGCGTCCATCACGTACTTTTACTAAGATGCTGCAATAATCTACTCCGTCGTAGAATGTAGATGCGTAGTAGCTTGCGCTACCCGGCATCACTTCTTCGGGCTGTATCAGGAATGGGATAGCTTTACGCACGGGTTGCTCGCAGCTTGAAGCAATGGCTGCTGATGCAATAGTAAAGCCAAAAGTTTTAAGAAAATCGCGTCGGGTAGTACTAGACATCTTTTTTACTTCTTTCTCCATACCGAGTATAAACTGCCTATCGCCGGCAGGCTGGTCTAATCTCGGTTCATCTAATTGAAGTTCCTCTATACTTCTGACATATTTTTTTTCCATTCTAGAATTCGTTAGATAGTTTTAATAATGACATTTCATACAATCGGCACCGCCCACCATGTCGGCGGTAACACTTTTTATCGTTCCGTTTCTAACTTGGTCATGTAATTTTTCAAAAGCTGTGTAAAAGGCATTGCTTTCAAACATCACTTCTGTTGTTCTATGGCAATCAAGGCACCATCTCATGCTTAGGTCTTCGATCTGAATGACTTCGTGCATATTTTCTACTTCGCCATGGCATTCGGCACAGTCAATCTTTGCTACCTCTACATGTTGTGCATGGTTGAAATACACATGATCGGGCAGGTTATATACTCGTATCCATTCGATAGGCTCGCCTGTTTCCCATGCTTTTTGTATCTTATCTATTTCTTTTTTACCGGTGATCTGCCCTTCTTTAACCTGATGGTGGCAGTTCATACACACATTGACCGAAGGTATTCCTGCACTCTTGCCTTGATCGGCTACCGTATGGCAGTATTGGCAGTCGATCTCATTTTGATCGGCATGTACTTTATGAGAGAACCATATAGGTTGTTCAGGCTGATAATATTGCTGACGTCCAAAAACAGCTGCCTCTTTGTAGGCAATCTCACCTATTACTACTAACCCGATCAGGATAAGGACGCTATGGATAATTTTATATTTAATAAGCTTGGTAACGAACATATCGAACAGCACTACCAATAGAATGATCAGGGTGATTATAAAGGTGGTACCTGTGTTGCGATGTGCGTCACGCTCTTTAGCCATTTGCAGTTGCCATTGGTCTTCTACTGCCGACACTTCTTCGTCTGTTTCAGCTGCGGCTGCGGCAGCTGCCAGTTCAGGGTCAACCTGAAGGCCATTCTCTATGTAAAGGAGTATATCAATGATCTGTTCGTCCGACAGATGTTCGTTAGGGGTCATGATCAACTGATCGTTCTCTTCAAACAAACGTACAGCCTCAGGATCGCCGGCTTGTATCATTTCCTGCGAATTGCGTATAAACCGGATCAACCAGTCCTGCTCATGACGATCGTTGACACCTATCAGATTAGGACCAATCAATTTGGGGCCGTCATAATTATGACAGGCTCGACAAACCTGATAATTCCTCTCGGCTTCGGGTGATTGTGCGAAAAGTTCACCAAAAGAAAATAAAATTATCAGCATCAGACACAATTTGCTGAGTACTATAGCTTGTGCCTGCTTAAAAAAGATTTGTTTCATTATGATAGTTTTTCTGATGGTTGCAAAATAGTATTAATCTTTACAATGCTGTGTGTTTAAATAAGGGGTAAATTCGTGTTTACCATGACCGACAAATTTATGAAACTTTAACAATCCAACAAGATTTTGATAACAGTTTGCCATATTTTTTTTAAAAACACCTGTAAATACATTCTATTAGCCCGAAGAGTTTTTTATAACATCCTGATTCAGTGGTAGCCATTGTATTTATCTTTTTTATGCGTTTTTTCATAGTTTTCAGTTTTTATGGGCTTAAAATGGTGTCAATTTCTGTCCTAAAAATTTTTTTCACGATTTTAAACTGATGTAACTGCTTTGTTTTACCATCATTTTTTTGCTTTATGTACAGTTTTTATAGGGTTATGTGTAACAATGTTTATGTCCATTTCATCGCTTTAAATTTCACTTTCATTACTAAGGTATCGCTTACAATAAATGCTTCTTCTCCTTTGACATGATTGGGCGACATGGATGTAATATCCCAATCAGTTCTGTCGATTCGTATCGAATCGGTTACGGCTATCAGGCTATCGCCTTGTATATGGATAGTCACCGGAAATTCGATACATTTAGTTATTTCTCTGATAGTCAAGTCGCCAACAAGTGTTCCTTCTCCGTTTTTATCGATGGTAGAATTGAACACATGAAACAAGGCGTAGGGATATTTTTCTGCATGAAATAATTCTTTTGACCGGATGATATTTTCGAGTACGATACGCATAATATCTAACTCTATATCCAGATTTTTCAAGCTATCCATCAAAAGGCTAAAGTTACCATCGGTGATTTGACCATCTGTTAGGATCAGCTCACCTTGTCTAAAAGGTACGGTGCCATGATGATTATCGGCACGCCAATATAGAACTGCTTGTGTGGTATCTACTACATATCGGTCAGTATGAGGTTGTTTGCTGATAGGGGCTGTCATTCCCAAAAAGAGTAGTGCGGCAGCAAGGATAACGAATGGTAGCTTTTTGGAAAGACGTAGTATCGGCATTTTATTCGGGATTGTTTTGATGAAGTACTATTCCGGTAGCTATTCCATCTATTAACATATCCTGCAGATAATCAGGTATATTACGTGCGCCTGTGAAATTGGTTTCGGCTAACTCAGCCCCGAAAAAATTGGCGTCTTTCAAGTCGGCATAACTAAAATCGGCATATTGTAGATGCGCACCTTTGAATGACACACCCCAAAGCCGCGAGCGTATAAAACTGGCATCTTCTAAACCGGCACCAGTGAAATCGGCATAGCAAAAATCTGTAGAATCGAACTTAGATCCAGAGAGTACAGACAGTAAAAAAATGACTTTGATAGCTTTTGAATGTGTGAAATCCGAATCGGTTATGACTGTCTCTTTCATGAGCGAGTTGGAGAAATCGCAATATCTGAAATTGGATCTATGTCCGTTCAGTCCGAATAAGTTGCAGCCTCTAAGATCGGCATTAGATAGGGTTGCGTCATTCATGCTTGCCCGAAACAGCATGGATTGCGAAAGCCTGGCTGAGTCGAACCGGCTGTGGTTGAATGATGTCCATCGCAGATCGGCAAAGCGGAAGTCGCAATTTCTGAAATCGGTACTATCGCAAAAAGCGGTACGCATACTTACTCCTCTGAAGTCGCCCTCCTGAACCCTTACGCCGTGCCAGCGTATATCATCCAAGTCCACAAAACGGAAATCCTGCCGATCGCCAGGTGTAGATTTATTACCTTTGATACGTTTGCTGCCATCTTCCAGAAATACGGGATCGTACACCACCGCTTTTCGGGTCTCAATATCAGTTGAGCTTGGTAAAGGTAATAGATTAGTCGTATCTGGCTGATAGTCAAAGAGCGGATCATCCCGGTGCAACAAAAGGGTACACGAAACGACGATGAGTAGTAGCGAGCCGGCTACAGCCAGTATGTAATGCACATATCGTTTGTTCATCCGATTAGAATTTTGTCATTTCTTGTTTTTAAAGTACTTCCAAAATATGCGACTCAGAGATTCACTCTGATTCCTTTAGAACTTTTTTCAACATATTTTGGAAGTACATTTTATTAAAAGTTTATAGCAGATTTAGATGATATCATGTTTGCGAAAATAGCGATTACCTGCCATACCTAAGAACAGTCCTAAAAGTATGGGGTAAGCGATGGCGAACAGGATAAATAGTTCACGTTTGACCGTATCCAGGATATAGTATGAAGCTGTTCCCATCACAGTCAGTTCGGGATCGAACAACACTAATACTGCTGTTCGGAATACTTGTAATGGGTTCAACATTCCAAATCCAATGACCATGCCTGCATCCATTCGGAGTTTTAGCATGAGGCCCATCAGGATCAGGTCGAGGAAAGCAACTAGTATAAGCCATAGGATAAATGCAGTGCTGATAGCCAGGTCTTGCGTTGATGCTACAGATGAGATAAACATGCTGATTCCAAGGAAGCAAAAGATCATCGAAGCCAACAGGGCGCTGTATAATGCAAACAAGTCCCATGGCACGCTCAACTCTGTGAAGCTGCCATATACAGCAGCTCCAAGCAGTGCAATGAATACCGGAATATATGTCATCAGAAATCGTGCGATGAATTTTCCCCAGAAATAACCTGAAAAAGAAATAGGAAGCGAAAGGATGTATTCCATCACGTTCGATTCTCTGTCGCCTACCACAGATCGTACTGTAGTGATCAGCACATAAATAGGTAGGATGACCATACTTATCTGCATGAAAGTTACCATCAATCGGCTAAGCCCGACAAATCCAATAATTTGCGATTCGGTGATACCTGTAGAAAACATTGCGGCTACAAAACCGCCAAAAAGGATGCTATACGTCCAGAACCATTTGGAACGCAGATGTTGCCTGACATCTGTATTCAGTATCTGGAACCAGGTTGAACTAACTATTTTTTTTAATTTCTTCATCACTTTAGTTTGTTAATTATCCGAATGTTACTTAGTCGTGATGGAGCATTTTTTTATCTTTAATAAAGTCTTCTCTCATTGTAATTCCATCTAAAATTCGTTGTCGTGTGGTAGCATAGTCAAATGCAGAATCTGATTTATGTTTATGAGCTGCATAACCGTATCCCATAGGTGTATGGTCGCCGTAGGTGTACCATGCTTCTTCTACTCTGAGCCATTCGCCTGTCTGGCTATCGGCTATATAGGATACTGTATTTCCATGGTCGTATTTTTCCCAGTCGGGTGAGTCCATATAGAAGATCAAACATCCTAGATCGTCGTACCAAAGCACCTCACCCATTGAATTGATCGACTGGGCTGAATATTTCTGATCGGCAAGTCCCATCAGGCATAAGACACATATATCTCTGTCAAAGTTTATCTCTCGTGGGCTTTGGTCAATATTTCGCTGGCAAGATAATAAGCTGGTTAAAAGAGTAATAGGTATTATTAATAGAAGTAGTATTAAACGTTTCATTTTTAAGAAGTATTAGGTTTGTTTTGAAATTATTTTATCAAGTACCACATTTCCTAGGTCCATTTCCACTACTCTGTTGACGAGTCCGGAAATTTCGTCCATGCGGTGGCTGCTCAATATCATTAGTGTATCGAGTGGGAAGTTGCGTAGATGATCAAACAGTATGGTTCGTGCCTGCGGATCAAGATTGGCCGATGGTTCGTCAAGCAGGAGTATCTTAGGTTGTCGTCCAAGGGCAAAGCTGATCAGCAACTTTTGTTTCATTCCGCCCGAGAGTTTAAAGAATGGTTTATGATAATTGTCTTCGATAGGAAGTCCCATTTCGTGGCTCAAGCGAATGAATGTGTCGGCCGGTGTTTTGGTGATCGTCACAAAGAAGTTAAGCAGTTCTTTGACCGTGAGCTTGATAGGGGGTGGCATCTGGGGTACGAAACCTATATGCTGTAAGATGTCTTTTCGTTCTTTACGGGGATTCATTCCAAACACCTTCATATCTCCCTCGTAGTTATATTGACCTAAGATACACCGGATGAGAGTGGTTTTTCCAGCTCCATTTTGACCTATCAGGGCTATTCGTTCCTTTTCACGAAAATGAATTGTCAGGTTTTTGATCACCTCCTGCTTTTTAAAAGCTTTGGATAAGTTATCGATACTTATTAGTTCGTGATTATTATTCGTAGTCATATATATTATTTTATACCAATGCTGAAGCGCCTTTTATGGCAAAGGTAAGAGCGTCGCCCGGGCATACATCTACACATAAGCCGCATCGGGTGCAGTCGGGACCAACAAAGTGGACGTCTTGCGTAGCTTTACCTCTTTGAACAAACCATAGTTCGTGGGGTACTAAGCACACTTTTTGACATTCAAGGCAATAGCCACATTTGTCGTGCTCAAACTTTATGGCTAATGGACTGAGTTTGCCAACAAAGCTCCAGGTCGTACCAATAGGACAAACATATCGGCACCAGAAACGTCGGCTTACGAACGCTTCAAACAGCAGCATGGCTACCACCCATAACAAAAGTAAGCTGGGCCCGTATATCATTGCTTTTGATACTATACCTACCATATTAAGGTCTTCAAACACTAAGTTTTTGGTGAGAACGGCTAATAGCAGGAATCCGATGAAAAAAATGATCTTCAACCCGATATTGAATGAACGTTCCCGTATCTTTTTCTTCTTTACTAAGTAAATATGTAATTTTTCGGCCCATTCTGATAAAAAGTGATAAGGACACATCCATGAGCAGTATCCTCGGCCGCCAAATATAAACCAGAAAATAAGAATAGTAATTAAACCTATCCAAAAGTTCATGGTCAGCATACCAACATATCCTGTTATTGACGAAATTGCTAACAGTTGTAGGGCATTGAAGGGATCCATCAGGTAAAAACCTATCAGTCGTGAACCGCTTAATGAGCCTTCAAGTATCGACAGATCGAAGGAGTATGAAAACACAAACAGCAGGTTCATAAATAACAGTACCGACCATCTGATGTTTCTCCATTTATGGTTTTTCTTTTTTGCATCGCGCCATTCTACATAGCTGATCCCTTGTATGCTATGCGGCAATTGGTCTTTTGACTTAGGT
The DNA here is from genome assembly GCA_023229245.1 of Bacteroidales bacterium. Taxonomy (GTDB): domain Bacteria; phylum Bacteroidota; class Bacteroidia; order Bacteroidales; family F082; genus JALNZU01. The sequence continues at coordinate 93,166 of JALNZU010000008.1, forward strand.
GGTAAGGGTTCTTTGTTTTTCCCTGTGCTAAAATAATCTTTTAACATAGCTGGCATAATTAAAAGGGTTCAACAATTATACTGGTTTCATGAGTTGGACATATCATCACACATACGCCGCAGCCTGTACATCCGTCTAATACTCTTGGTACTAGTCTTCCGTTTCTATCCAATTCCTGTACTATGGCTGTTTCTCCTATAGGGCATTCGGTGATGCATAAGTCGCATATTTCTCTATCGAATTCTTTATCAGCCAATGGGCTTGCGCTGGCGTCCTGTGTGTCGGGGGCACGATATATGCCTTTAAAGTTAGTACCACGGCTCACGCCTTTAAACCCTTCTCCTTTGTATGCCAAACAACTATCGCGGTTGACATGAGCTTTGCCCATGCGCACTATTTGTTTCATAGCTACTTTCTGAACCTCAAACGGATTTACCGAAGTAAAATCGTCACCGGCTTCGGCAGCTGCTTGTTCAACGGCTGCCAGGCCGGCATCCTTGAATGGCTTGAAGTTAAGTACGGCAGTAGGACAGGTTTCAACACATTGGAGTGCATCGCATGAAAAGTCGCATGCCTGCTCGCGCGGATCTATATAAGGTGTGCCAAAGGCTAATCCTTTACCGGCTTTAGCAAGCTTGATAGCTTGTACCGGGCATATCTGTACACATAGACCGCACTTGATACAGCCATAGATAAAGGTTTCCTCATCTATTGCACCCGGTGGCCTAAGAAAATCGGGACGTAGACGTGTGCCGGATGTAGCACGGTCGAGCACAAAAGCACCGGTACCTGCAAGTGCTATGGCTCCGGTAGCAACAAGCCCGCTTTTTAAAAACGCTCTGCGGTTTACTCCGCTTTTTTTCTTTTCCATGGTTTATAGTTTTATGGTTTCAACTGTGAAAACTTAGACGGTACACAGCAGTTTTTTCCGTTAGTGTATTAAAATGTAAAACGCACTCCCAAATGTAAACTTATTCCAGGTTCGTAGTACAAACTTTCTATATCCATTGCTTTATAAGCCCTGCTCAGATGCTCTACATAATTGGCATTAGTCAGGTTTTTTATCGTTAGGTTGCACTCTATAGGCTTGAATGGACGGTACGAGACATACAGGTCTAAAAGAGCAAATCCAGGTGTAGCCGATTCGTTGAAATGAGATGATACCCGATTTTGATCGGCGGCTACTCTAAGATTTAGTTTAGACATGAACCGAGAATGCTCGTAGGTGATCGAACTCAATAATGTCAGCGGACTGATCTCGGCTAAAGGCTCACCCCAGCTTATATTGTGTGCATACGTATAGGAAATACCTATATTGGCAAGCCAGTTTCTGGCAAATACAAGATCGGCCCCGGCTTCAAATCCGGTTAAAAAGACCTGATCCACATTAGTGAAAACCTTGGTGAACTTAGGTTCCTGACAAGGCATATAAAGACGAGCAATAGTAGTATCAACTGCTGCTGAAATGAAATCCTGTATATAGGAATAAAATATATCTCCAAACAGCACTACTCTGCCCCATTGTTTCTCGGCTCGTATATCGGTTTGATAGTTTACCTCCGACCTTAGACGAGGATTGCCTAAATACTCATATGCATCCATGCCTATGTTAAAGTGGTTGATAAACAGCTCCGAAAGCTCTGGTGCTCTGCTCGCACGGGCTACCGCCAATGATAAACTGACCTCTCTGGGTAATGACCAACTGATTGAGCTAGTGGCTGAGAGATCTATGCGGTTAGCTGGCGTCAACTTGCTGCCATAGTATTCTCTGAAGCTGTCGTCAGGAGTGCCAATAGCGTATCCAATAAAATCAGAGCGTATTCCTGTGCTCCACAATAGGTTTTGATTGATCTGCCAGTTGTTTTCAACAAAAAGGCCGAGGTCGCTTTGTTTTGAATCTTGCCACACCTGATCGGTAAAGGCTTTGGGTGGATCGAAGTTTTGACCGGTACAGATATTTTTATGTACCAAACGTTCGCGTGTTCCATCCTTTCCGGTTTGTTTGAAATCTAAACCTGCATGCAGTAGATTAAAGCGTGCGGTTTGTATGATGAGTTCAGATCGTCCGCCTATTACGTTGGCCGTGGCATGTGAGACTGATTCGGTAAGCTTGAACGCAGGCCTTAATGTGTTCGACATCCTATGGTCCACAAAACTTCCATACAGCTTCAGTCTGAGACCATTGATACGATGACTGAGTTTACCTGCTGCGTAATCAAGGGAGACGATATTGCTTTTGTCCCAGTCGGCATCCATAGGCAGGCCGGCATATAACACATCATCCGCTTTACTTTGCCTCCAGCTGAGCTGAATGCGTTGATTTTCTGCAGGATTATATCCAAGCTTAATGGCATAACCGGTTCTGGTAAAAGAAGATGCGATTTTCTGACCTTCCCCACTGATGTAGTTACCGAAATTTTTATACCCTGCATTCAGGCTCAGGTCGAATGATTTTTCGATAGCTTGTATGAATGCATTGGAGTAGAAATTATTTCCATTGGTCTGATATCCGGCATCTATCATCCCTTTGATTTTTTTGTCGCCATAGCGATCAGGTTTTCGATTCACTATGTTGATAACCCCTCCAAACGACTGTCCGAAGCGAACTGAGTAGGGGCCTTTAATCACTTCGATTTTTTCTATTTCTTCCATAGCCACCTGCGAAATAGCAGGATCCATGCGGTTGGGACATGCATTAGTAGTTTGCACACCTCCGTCAATCAGTACGTTCAACTGACTATATTTAAAACCGCGTAATACCGGCTCCATTCCGTAGTTCCCGCGTTTCTCTATCCCAAAACCAATCTGGTTAACAAAAAGAGAACCGCCGTCATGGGCATTTTCTATTTTTAATATACGTCCGGAGATATTTGTTTTCGACATGGTAGGCGTCGAAGCCGATTTTATGACTATCTCCTCTAACATGAGCGTATCAGGCTCTGAAGCCACTAAGGTTATGGTTGCTAACAATGCAGCAATGACTATGATGATGGCAATTAATGTTCTGGTTTCCATCTCTTTAAAATATTTTAATATGTTTTCCATCCATTTCATAAGTATCCAGATTATCGGATTATTTCGTTTATTGGGGCTGCGTTTTCTGTTAGATTAGCGTTACAAAGTCGCATAACTGATTCAAGCAGGTTCTGAATAACCGAAATGTTAGGTCAGGAAAATCGGGGAGGGGGAGATGGTGTTGTAAGGTATCTTGAGATGACCTCGTCCTGAAATGGCATGAATATCCATTTTTCGCCTTTAAGCAAATGATACGGTGCTGCGGCCAGGCAATGATAAAATAGTACAAAATTAGGTGTTACCCTCTCGGGCATAATAGGCTTTTCAGTTTTTTTATTAGTCTCTTTGGTGCGTTCAATCAACGCACGTAAAAATGTGATATCACCCGTTAATGGGCGGTCACCTGATATAAAATGTGCATCAGTGGTTTGTGGGTGTTTTTGACTGTGCCCCATAAGATACATCACAAAAGGAATCTCCGGCAATATTAGAAAAGCTAAATGGATAAGCAAAAGAGTATATGTGAGTAACTTACGTATCATAATTAAAAGTCAGTAGATCTGATGCTATGTTTTTGATCCCATTTGAACATCGGCTTTTGATCACGCAACACAAATTTTGGCTGTGAGAAAGGGGCTAAACGCTCTAAAAAATCGAGTACCAACAATAAAGGTGACCCGTAAAAGAATTTCACGTTCCGATTGAATGACCATAGGTGTTCTACATACGCATATAGGGAGTAGGGGGTGTCGCCTATATTATCCTTGTCTTTGTCGAAACCTTGATAATCGTCCCAGTAGTTGTTGTCCCATTTATTTAGGTTGGCTGTTTTACCTTCGGCTTCAACCTGCACTAAATTGTTGTGAAAATAATTTTGTTTAAACAGATTTCCTTCCTGGTTGGTGTGAAACTTCACTCCAACACCACAAAAGGCTATTTCATTATTGGCAATAGTATTTATTTTTTCAGGTACAAAAGGAGATACGTCAATATGTATCCCTTCGGAAGAGTATATAAATCTGTTGTGTAGAATTTGGTTTGAAGAAGTTTCTTTCATCCCAAGGCACATCCCGCTAATGCCTGTTGACTGCATGATGGTGTTTCCGGTCATTACGGTTTTTTCGCTATACATCAGAAAAACCCCTACCGAGTTGTGATAGAATACATTATCAGCTATGCGGTTGTTGTGGGCATACATGAAATGGATTGAATAGCGGTTTCCAACGCCTTTGTTGGCAATAAAACTATTTTCTGAGGAATACCAGACGACCATATCACGTACCTGATACCAATAGTTTCCGGTAATCAGATTATGCTTTGAGTACCAAAGCCTTATTGCATCACCTTTAAGAGCCATCGGACGTCGCGACAAGGAGCTTATTTCGCAATGGCGGATGATGTTATGATTGGCTTGCAAGATATCAACTCCGAACAGGCATTCGTGTATATAACAGTTTTCTACTAAGTTATAGTTTCCGGTGAGTTTGATGCCGCTATCAATTTTATCGTGTGATCCGCCCGATTCAATAATTTCTAAATTAGTTAAGGTGACATGGTCGGCATTTACGAATATTACCGAGCTGTTTCCTTCACCTGAGATGGTTGCTTTTCCTTGTCCATCTATTGTAATACCGTTTGTGTTGATAGTTGCCGGGCCTATATAGTATCCCGGTTCAAGTCGTATATACTGGCCTGGTCTGGCTTGGTCGATTATCGTTTGCAGTGAAATAGGATTTTCTACAGCCTGATGCCCTTCTACAGGGCTTTCAAGCCCAAAGATCTCCTGTGCTTTAGCCCATGGAGCCAAAAACAGAAGTAAAACCAAATATATAGCACAGTATTTTTTCATTTTATCAGATTTAAAACAGGGAGACCATTAATGTCTCCCTGTTTAAACAACTATCAACTAAACACTTACCTTTTTCAATGCTTTGCGTTTTAAAAGTATGGCTAAGAGGAAAAAGACAAAAGCTCCCATGGCAATCAGGAAGCCATACATGGGATACGATTCGGTAGTGAACTGGGCTACTTTACCTTCGCCAAATACTGTAGGCATAAACGGTTTGATGCCTGCGAAAGCTCCACCACCATGTAATCCTAAATTATGTCCATACCAATACAGATAATAGATATAAACTATCAGGAAATAAAATGGGGTTAGTGCAGCTATCCAACCGAACAGGCCAAACATCTTACGTGAGGTAATCATGAATAGTATTCCGAATATTATCAGGACTACAAAAATATAAGGTGAGCCTACCATCAGTGTGTTTAATACCTTCAAAGCGTTGGGTGTTACGTTAATGCGTATCTTCTGGCCTTGTGCGTCGTATAAGTCGTGTCCCTCTTCATCTTTTTCCGTGTCAAAAACATAAAAGCTTGGATGTGTCATGCCTTTTGGATTGTTGACTCCTTGAACAATAGGAAACATTCCAATATAATGGTTGATCGCATTCATTTCTACCAAACAGTCAGCACCTTCGTTAGTAGCTAACTCTTCGCGTTCGGCCACTCCTTCACATCCGTTATACACCCCATTATATTTGAAATTAATACGGATCCCTTTGGGATACATCGCCTTAGGATATTGGATGCTTTGTAGGGAAACGCTCCAGATAGGTGCGAAATAGGTTAATGCAATAAATACTATCCCTATAAGTGAAAATATGATATATGTTTTTGATTTCATGAATTTTGTTTTAATAAGACCAGTTAGTTACCAAATTCTACTCCTGCTTGATCCATCATATAACTAAGTGCATCGAACAGGTCTTGTTCTGAGCAATCCAAACAGTTTCCCTTTTCCGGCATGGCACCATATTTTCCGGTAAATCCACTGACGGCATTAGGGAGTAGCACATCAATTCCTTTAGCGGCCATTTCTTCCCAACGTGGTTTATCGTCTAAAGCAGCAGCGCCCGAGACGCCTTTCCAATGGCATGCAATACATGAGCGGTCATACACTGATTTACCGTTGGCAAGATCAGCTACGAACTCTTTTTTACTGGCTCCACCACCACAAGAAGCAAAAACAATGGCAATCAACATAGTGCTAAGGGTCAATTTTACAAGCTTTTTCATAAAAAATGTTTTAATGAATTAATTAGTGATTGATTTTGAATTGCCCAAAAATACCATCTTTTTTTGAAATAAAGTGGCGGATTAATCCGCCACTTTATTATTCATTTTTTATTGCTCATTCATATATTGAGTAGTTCTGATTTTCAGATAGGTGATGATCTTACCAACGTCGTCAGTTGATACATTCTGGTTCGGCATAGCCAGGTTGTATCTGCGGCGCATAGCTTCTATATCAGGCTCGCTCATATGCTTTTCGGGATTCAATATCCACGACTTGAGCCAATCGTCGCTGCGACGTTTGTCAACCATCAACAAATCGGGGCCATTAAAGTCTTCTCCAAACTTATGACATGCGTTACAGCCGTAATTGAGGAATTCCATTTCGCCATCTAACAAGCCTTTCATTTCTATAGCTGAAGGCTGGAATGCCTGCATCATCATATCTTCCTGTATACGTTTGGAGTATGCTAATACACGTTCGTTATTGGCTTTCTCGTCAAAAGCTACGGTAAGATACCCTTGGAGCTTAGTGCCTTCAGGACTATGGTAATGGTCTAACAGCAATGGGTACATACCCGGTTTTTCGGCTTTGAACTCTATAGTAGCTGTTTCGCCCGGACGCCAACGGTACATCTGGTCGTAAGAAACGATCTCATACACATAATGGTCTAACTTCGTTTGCCCGTGATTGGTGATATGCAGTTCAACATTTTGTCCTTGACGAAGGTTAATATTGGACGGAGTAACAGCACCATTATTAATGGTTGCGTAGATATGAACTGTTTTTCCTTTCACTTCTTTCTTCTCAGCACCAACAGCTGTATAGTATGGTGATTTCTCCATCGTATAGATATTGGTACCTAATGGATAGGTCTCTTCCGAGGTGAAATAATCGTCATGTATTAAAGCTGTATAGTGCGGCTCGCCCATAGGTATCGGCAAGTCGAAGATACACTGCATATTCCCACCCTCAATATCAATGAGTTGATGGTTTTGAGGATGAAGTGGTCCAACCGGATTAAAACGGTCAATCGAAAGTTTGTTGAGGGAGATGAGATACTTTCCATGTGGATCAACGGCATCGCCATGAGCTGCAACTAAGTGTCCGACGTTGTAGTGCGAAGACACATAATCTAATACTTTCAGATTGAGATAATCCCATTTGGTTATCCGGGAATCTACATAAATAGAGGTGTAGATAATACCGGGTTCTTTGTCGTATTGGTTATGCAGAGGGCCTAATCCAACTTCTACGCTACCGTGTAAGGCATCTTCTAATGCGATCACAGGTATTCCGAATTCGTCTGTTCCTTCGAAATTCTTTTCGTCTATTGCTTTCATGATCTTATCGAAGGAATATACCCATGCGTGTGAATCTAACTTACCGGCAACTACTATATATTTCCCGTCGGGGCTTACGTCTACTCCATGAGGTGATTTAGGTTCAGGTATCAGATATAGCATGTTATTCTGAATAGCTGTTTCTATAGTGATCACTTTATGTCCGTTTACGATGATGTATTTTCCTTCTTTCACAAGTCTTTCAGCTGTTTGCCAGTTAACCACATGCAAGTAGTCCACATCACGTGCCGAGCATCCAGCTTCAAATGGTGGCCTTCCGCTTTCTATACCTCCAATATACATTTCTGTACAGAAGGAATTAGTGAATGACCATCCGTAGCTAACGTTCTTACCCATATCGGATAAGTCTTGTGTGTAAGGTGGGAACTCAACAGTAAAAGAGTTTTTCTCGTCTACTTTTCCTGTTTCATTATTAAACTTCCAGTACGTATTACCGCCTCTCCAATATTTTTTGAAGTTGCGTTCGTTGAGCGGATAGTATTTTCTATCTAATGGTGCGGGATATTGGCACGATTCGACAAAATACTCTGAGTTGGGTGTAAAGAAACATCCACCGTGATTGCTTCTATAGATAGGATTATTAACTATCTGTTTCAGTT
>JALNZU010000009.1 GCA_023229245.1 Bacteroidales bacterium
TATTGACCGATTGATCATACTGAAAGAAAAAGAGTGGAAATCTAAATGAATATTGAAATAATATGACTGAAATGGTAACTGAAATATTTTCAACACAGCAAAAATATTATACTTGCGGATTTAAGGTTGTCTAAAAAAAGCATAGTGAGAATTACTGTCTTAGGTAGCGGTACTTCACAGGGAGTGCCTGTAGTAGCTTGCCCTTGTGCTGTCTGCCATTCAACGGATGAAAAAGATAAACGACTTCGCTCGTCTATTATGATAGAAGAAAACGATACGGCTGTTGTAATTGATGCCGGTCCTGATTTTCGACAGCAAATGCTTCGTCAGCAAGTAAAACAACTGGACGCCATACTGATCACTCATACACATAAAGACCATATTGCCGGTTTAGACGATGTGCGCTCATTTAATTATCTCAGTCAAAAACCTATGACGGTGTATGCGACTAAAAAAGACCAGCAGGCAATCATGCGAGAGTTTTTTTATGCCTTCACCGAACAGCCCTATCCGGGTGTACCCAGAATCCAGTTTCAAGATCTGACTGAAACGCCTTTCAAAATAGGCTCATTAGAAATTATTCCGTTGAAAGTGATGCATATGCGATTGGAAGTATTTGGTTTTCGACTGAAAGACTTTGCGTATATAACCGATGTCAATCATATACCAGATAAAACTATGAAACTGTTAGAAGGAGTAAAGGTGATCATCCTTGATGCGCTGCGAAAAGAAAAACATCTCTCACATTTTACTCTGGACGAAGCTATAGAAGTAGCCCGACAGCTTAAAGTAGAGCAAGCCTATTTCACTCATATCAGTCATTTGATGGGATTCCATCAACAGGTACAAAATGAACTGCCCGATAATATGTCGTTGGCATGGGATGGACTGATCATAGATCTATAAACAAAGACAAACCTATATATGAGGAATGCCCTTGAGGAGGTGCTAAATTATGGCAACAATCCTCAAGGGCATTAAGTTCGAACTTATAAAACAACCAACCAATTAGGACTGCAAATATAATTATATTTTGAAACAAAAAAGACAGGAACAGAATTGCATCAATGTTAAAATTTGTTAAATTAATAATGTGTTCACATCTGGTTCTTCATCGAAATTATCAATTGCCTGATTCAGAAAGCGATGTAATGGGTATAATGTCTTGAATGTTTGGACTGCTGTTGAGATAAGTTTTTCGGTAGTCAGTATGTCTGGATTAAACCCTCTGGTTGCTACATAATTTTTGTATTTGAGTTGATCGATCCCTTTAAAGTCTGCTGGAAAGCCTTTAGGCGGTCGTTTAAGCATTTCTTCTTGGGTGAGTGAACCAAAAGTGTTGATAAACTCTGGGTTTTGAACAATACCCATCCATTCGTCAAGATTGAAATAAATTTCATTTCGAATGGCTTTTAGTATCTCCGCTTGGGGGGAATAGACCCCTCCACCTGCAAAGCAATTATCTGGTTCAAGATGCATATAATATCCTGATAGCAGACTGTTTTTTCCGCCTTTAGCTATATAAACCGACATAGTCGTTTTATAAGGTTGTTTGTTTTTTGTGAATCTCAGGTCACGATATTGCCTGAAAAGACAGTTTTTTGCTTCTATAGGCCCTAAATCAGGATCGAATTTGCGTATGCCCGAAATTATAGCATCGGTAATGCTAATAAGCTCCTGACGTCTCTTCTCATATAAGGCACGGTGTTCTTCAAACCATGCTTTGTTATTGTTAGCGGCAAGCAGCCGTAAAAAATCAAGTATGTTATTTCCCATCTCATTTCCTTTGGTACAAAAATAGTTTTTCTTCGTATTTTTAACCAAAATTCTATATGCTGTATGTGGAAGTCAAAAATTCTATGGGTATGCTTCATATTCTTTCCGGCTACTTTACTTGCCTTTGAGGGTATTGGTTCTATAGGCGGTCGTTCGGCTGCAATGGGTAACGCATCGGTTGCATTGACCGATTTTTGGGCTATCCAAAACAATCCTGCAGGTATTGCATTGCAACAAAATATTACAGCAGGATTTGCCTATCAAAGCCGATTTATGATGAAAGAGCTAAGCTTAAAGAGTGTGGCCGTTTCTGCTCCCATGAATTTTGGAGTGTTGGGATTGAGCTTTAATCAGTTCGGCTATTCATTATACAACGAAAACAAGTTAGGGATTGCATACGCACGCGCTTTTGGTGCTAATTATCGCCTTGGAATACAGTTGGACTATCTTTATCATTATATTGCTGATGATTATGAACATTTTAAAGGTGTAACCTTTGAACTCGGAGCGCAAGCCGATATAACCGATAATTTCAGTATAGGAGCTTATGTGTTCAATTTGCCACATCTGAAACGATCGAAGCTGACTAATGAGATGATCCCCATTATATTACGATTTGGTTTTTTATACAAGTTTACCCCTTCCCTGATTGGGTTGGCCGAGTTTGGTAAGGGATTGGATTTTGAACCTGATCTTCGCTTTGGAGCCGAGTACGAAGTAACATCTTATTTTGTAGTACGCTCGGGAATAGGAGTGAACCCGGGTATCGTAACCTTTGGCACCGGTTTGCTGCTCAACGCATTCAGCTTTGATATAGCTGCGGAGTTGCATCCTGTTTTAGGTGCCAGCCTACAAGCCGGTCTGATATATACATTCCCTAAAAAATCAAACTGACATGCGTCCATATAGGAAAGCTGGATTTTTTTTAAGTGGACTGACATTACTTTTGTTGTCTTTCAATCTACAATTGATTGCTCAGGTCTCCGATACTACCCGTATGCAGTTGAGCGATCAGCTGATGTCGCAGTTGGAGGCTATCGCAGAAGATTTAGAAGAAAATATCGATTTCACTGATCTAGTAGATACTTATTTCAATTACGCCGATAATCCAGTTAATGTGAATAGCCCTGAGCTGGAAGCTTTGTTGGACATATACCTGTTAACTCCTTTTCAATTAGAAAGCTTGATAAGCTATATACGTGAGTTTGGTGCTATACTTTCTATTTACGAGTTAGAGTTTGTAGGAGGATTAGATGACAATACCATCCGGCTGATAGGCCCTTTGCTGAGGTTTGAATTGCCTCAACGGGCTCAGAAAATCAAGCCTAAGAATGTAGTACGTTATGGGCGTCATCAGGTTTTGATGAGGGTGGAGCAGGTATTAGAGCAAAAGCAAGGATATCTGCCAATAGATGATTCGGCACTTTGGGCACGCCCTAATTCAAGGTATCTCGGTAGTCCGCAAAAATATTATACCCGATATGCTTTTAACTATAGAAACAGAATACGCGCAGGTATCACTATGGAAAAAGATCCGGGAGAAGTTTTCTTTGCCCGACAAGTGGAAGATTCCCTTCAACGAATACTGGGCAACAGCCTACGCTCGGGATTTGACTTTTATTCAGCTCATTTTTTCGTAAAAGATTTGGGACCTGTTAAAGCATTGGCCCTGGGTGATTATCATTTAGCTTTCGGTCAGGGGTTAACGATGTGGTCAGGGCTGGCTTTTGGGAAATCAACCGATCCGTCGGATGTGTTACGGTACGGACAAGGTGTCAAGCCAAATACATCGGTGAATGAAAATCTATTTTTCAGAGGTGCGGCAGCTACATTTGGTTGGAAACCCTTTGAGTTCACTGCCTTCTATTCCAATAAAAACATTGACGCCAGTGCTGCTGTTATCGACTCAGTTTCAAGCGAGGTGCATACAATCACAAGTCTGGTAGAAACCGGATTACACCGGACCGTGAACGAGCTACTGAAAAAGGGTAGCATTAACCAACAACTCTATGGGGCAAGACTAGCATATAGGTTGCAGAGAATAGAGATAGGTTATACTATGCATCAGACCGTTTTGAGTGCATCGCTTATACCGCGCATAGTCCCGTATAACCAATTCAGGTTCATGGGAAACAAACTCTTTAATCAAGGCCTGGATTATAGGGTGGTTTTTTCCAGGATGATACTTTTTGGAGAGTTAGGTCGAAGTGATAATGGAGGTATGGCAGCAATAGCCGGCTTTATGGCACAGCCAGCAGGTTTTGTACAGATTGCAATGGCATATCGCGACTATCAAAAAAATTATCAAAATCTTTTTAGTACTGCCTTTTCCGAAGGCACATTGCCTAATAATGAAAGAGGAATATTTACCAGTATCTCGGCAGGAATCCCTGGTGGCTGGAACTTAACTGCTTTTGCTGACTATTTTGTGTTTCCATGGCTGCGTTTTGCAACTGATGCACCCAGCTATGGAGTTGATTATTACGTACAGATAGAACGTAGGCTAAGTCGAAAAGCCGATGCGTATCTGCGGTTTCGCTCTAAAAATAAAATGGCTAACGACAAAGACCCCTGGAACTTTATTGATTTTGTTACACCATATCAGAAAAACACCTATCGCTTTCACATCAATTATCTACTTGGTTCGGATTGGATACTTAAAAACCGGGCGGAGCTTATCCACTATCAAAAAACTGATCAGCCTGCCTCAATTGGATATATACTTTATCAGGATGTGTTATACAGACCAGCCGATAAGTTCTATGAGCTTAGCATGCGGTTTGCTTTGTTTCAGAGCGATACATACGACAGTCGGGTTTACACTTATGAGAATGATGTGTTGTATGCGTTTTCCATACCTGCGTTTGCCGGTAAAGGCACTCGGGCATATCTGATGGTAAAGCTCAAAGCTCATCCTAGACTGGATATATGGGCAAGGGTCGCACAGACCTGGTATGCCGGCCAACACACTATAGGAAGCGGGTTAGAAACCATAGAAGGTAACACCCGAACTGAGGCGAAGCTGCAATTGAGATGGAAGTTATAGACTAGTTGAATGTATCAGGGTCTCAGCTCAAAGCCCCAATCAGGGTTCTGAACCAATTTCAATTCACTTTGGACTGATAGCAAATAACTTTTAACCAATATCTTGCGTGACGAGAAAATACCATAGCCGTTTTCAATATTGGTATATTCTGGTATCTCTTGTATGATGCTGTTGCTGGGAGCATTCACATCAATATAGGTGTTCAGTTCGTCGCCAGCACAACTGATTATTAAATCAACCGGGCCGGCAAAACGCCTGATATTAGGGTCGTGCTTGAGCTCGCTGTTTAACCTGCTATAAAATGCTTCACCCAAATAGTTGATCTCAAGTTTTTCTGTGCCATCTAAGCGATCGGCAGTCTTGGTACCCATCTTCCAGGTCATCGATTGGTGAATAGTATCGCTTGTTCCCTGGTGAAGCTCATCGTAATAAAACACAAGCTGAACCTCATACCGTTTCCCATTTTCAGCTGTATTCCATTGAATAGCAACTGTTGTTGTAGCTGCAAAATTAATACGATTGTTAGGTTTGAGTACTGAAAAATCTTTGACAGCTACAGTTTGGGCCCGTATAATTTCGGAACCTTTATTGATCTCAAGAGTATATTGTGCATCGGCATATATAGGGGCAGTAGTGTAATAAAGTTTTTGTTCGGGGAAATAGAAGATAGAATCGCCGGCTTGCTTGTTCTTGATGGTGATAGTATCTAAAGTGATAGCTGGCAAGGTGTTGCTGTTCTGTTTACCTATCAGCTTTACATCAAGCTTGCCAGAATAGTTGCTTGAATCAGGGTTTTGAGCAAACACTAACGCATTACCAGGGCCAAGAAATGCTTTGGTGATTTTTATATAGGTCGTATCCTTATCGGTTTCAAGCAATCCATAAACTATAGTGACATCTTTGTAGTCGGCATAATTATCTACATCGGTACTACATGCACTAAAGAAAAGCAACAAACTAAAAAAAAGAAATAAAAACGGATTGCGCATGTCCATAAGCTGATTAATTTGTGCAAAAATATAATTTCTTGATCAATAGGGGCTATAAATTCATTTTAAGAGATTAATCCATCAGTTTTCGGTATGCTGGCTGATTAGATTATTTACTTTTGCATCATAATCTTATTATGATCTAAATATATCAGACATGTATTTATCGAGTGATATTCCCAAGATCACTACCCATGTGTTGCAGGAAATGAAGCAAAGGGGTGAAAAAATTGCAATGCTTACCGGCTATGATTATTCTATGGCCAGGATATTGGATGAGGCTGGCATTGATGTGATTTTGGTAGGCGACAGCGCCTCGAATGTGATGGCCGGTCATAAAACCACCCTTCCCATTACCCTGAATGAAATGATCTACCATGCCTCATCAGTGGTTCGTGCTGTGCATAGAGCATTGGTTGTTGTTGACCTTCCTTTTGGTACGTATCAGGGCAACTCTAAAGAGGCTCTGCAATCGGCTATTCGAATCATGAAAGAGTCAGGTGCTAATGCGGTGAAGTTAGAAGGAGGGGAGGAGATATTAGAATCGGTTGACCGCATACTCACTGCCGGAATCCCTATACTCGGACATCTTGGACTTACACCACAAAGTATCAATAAATTCGGTACCTATGTAGTAAGAGCCAAAGAAGAAAAGGAAGCCGAGAAGCTGCGAAATGATGCGAAACTGTTGGAAGAAGCAGGCTGCTTCGGGATAGTATTGGAAAAAATACCAGCCCAGTTAGCTGCCGAAGTAACCGAATCTCTTAAAATACCTACAATTGGAATAGGAGCAGGAAGCAAAGTAGATGGACAAGTATTGGTGCTGCACGATATGTTAGGCATCAACCAGCTGTTCTCACCCCGATTCTTGCGTAGGTATCATAATCTGTACGATGAAATAAAAACCTCGGTAAATACCTATATCAAAGATGTAAAAACTGTTGATTTTCCTAACGAAAAGGAACAATACTAAGTAGCTTACATGCCTGCTACATTCAGTGAACGTATTCTATTTGAAGACAATCATCTATTGATTGTAAATAAATATGCCGGCGAACTCGTACAAGGTGACAAAACCGGCGATATTCCTTTGGTTGACAAGGTGAAGCAGTATTTGAAAGTACGTTATTCAAAGCCAGGTAATGTATTTGCCGGGTTAGTGCATCGCATTGACAGGCCTGTGAGCGGATTAGTAGTATTCGCTAAGACCGGTAAAGCATTGACACGGATGAATGCCATGGTACAACAAAGAGACTTTAAAAAATACTATTATGCGATAGTCAGAAACAAACCTGCGCAACCACAAGGACTGTTGGAACATTATCTTAAAAAGAATGAAACACAAAATAAATCTTACGTCGCCGACCAAGAAGATAAGGCAGCTAAAAAAGCTTTGCTGACCTATAGTCTGGTAGCATCGTCAGATTCGTTTCATCTTATTGAAATAGAACTGTTAACAGGACGTCATCATCAGATTCGAGCTCAATTAGCCGCTCTTGGATCACCCATTGCAGGCGATCTGAAATATGGCGATAAACGATCGTTAGATTATCCAGCCATTGCATTACATGCGTTCGGATTAGAATTTATCCATCCGGTAAAAAAAATACCGCTGCAGTTCAGACAACCTATGCCAGAACATAAACCATGGATTTATTTCGATACTGACAAATAAAACTTTCATACTTACGTTTGTTGGCTATATTGGCAGTAAGCCAGTAAGATAGCATGGGTTGAAAGGAAATGCAACAGCTTTTGAGGCAAAAGATGTGTTCAGCCATCAGAAATTGATTGAAGCTGTTATTTTTGCATACTGAAATGGGAGTGATAAAGCAAGGATATGTGATACGTTCAACCGGAAGCTGGTACACCGTGTATCAGCCAAATGGAGAAACAATCGAATGTCGCCTACGCGGGAGATATCGCCTGAAAGGAGTGCGTACAACTAATCCTATAGCAGTAGGCGATGAAGTAAGCTTTCAAATGGAACCTGAACGGGATACAGGAGTTATTACGCATATACACGAGCGTAAAAATTTTATCATCCGGAGAGCAACTAAACTATCAAGTGCTGCACATATCATAGCAGCTAATTTAGATCAGGCCGTTCTGATTGCAACTATAGCCGAACCTCATACTACTACAGGTTTTATTGACCGTTTTTTGGTAACTGCCGAAGCCTATCATATACCTGCCATAGTGGTCTTTAACAAAATCGATATTTATAATACAACTCAGATGGATCGGTTGAGTAATCTGAAAAAAACATATCAGGATATTGGATATCAAGTCATTCAGGTTTCAGCATTGAAAAAGATCAATTTAGATGTATTTGAATCGTTGCTGAAGGACAAACGAAGCTTGCTCTCTGGTCATTCAGGAGTTGGAAAATCGGCTTTGGTTAATGCGATTGACCCTGATCTTGATTTGAAAACTGGGCTTATCAGTTCTCTGACTCGTAAAGGGCGGCATACTACTACATTTGCGGAAATGTTTCATCTACGCTTTGGAGGATGGATAATCGATACACCGGGAATAAATGAGTTTGGATTATATGATTTTGAGCCTGAAATACTTGCGCAGCGGTTTCCCGAAATGAGACAACTGATGGACCAATGCAGGTTCGCAAATTGTACACACCGCCATGAACCCGATTGTGCCGTACGTAACGCATTGGAAAAAGGTGAGATAGCAGAATTTCGATATAAGAATTATTTGCATATGTTAACAACAGATTTTTAATATTTAATCCATTGATCATGATTGCCAGGCAGTTGATTACAGACGGAATTATGCCGCTTAAAACAAGCGATACCGGACGCATAGCTCTTGAATGGATGGAAGATTTCAGAGTGATGCATATGCCAATAGTAAATGACCAGATTTTTCTAGGACTGATATCTGAAAAAGATATATACAGTCTCAATGATTTTGATGAAGCACTTGGTAATCATGCCCTCTCATTGGTAAAGCCATATGTGTTTGAAGACCAGCATATATATGAAGTGCTGAAAACTATGTTTCAAAATCAACTTAGCCTGATACCTGTAGTAAATCAATACGAACATTATCTTGGTGCAATTACCTTGCCTACACTCTTGTCGCATTTTGCCTCATCACTATCCGTGCAAGAGCCCGGTGCGATCATTGTATTGGAAATGAGTGTCAATGATTTTGTGTTATCAGAGATAGCCCGCATAGTCGAATCCAACGATACCAAAATTCTGAGCCTGTTTATCCATTCTGAAAAAGATACGATGCAGATGCAGGTTCATCTGAAACTGAATAAAAAAGATGTGTCGGCACTCATACAAACCTTTGTCCGTTTCAACTATACCATTATGGCTTATTTTGATGCAAATGATGATATAGATGACCTTAGAAAACGTTACGATGCCTTGATGAAGTATCTGAATCCATGAGGAGACTACTGTATTATATCGCATGGCTTGTTGTATTGGTTGAACCGGCGGTCGCACAAAAAACTAATGGACACAATAACAGTATCCTGGATAGTTGCCTCTTAGCCGATAAGGAGCAGCATATGATCATTGACCGTATTTTTCTGAAAGGCAACCAGATCACACGGGATCATATCATTCTTAGGGAGTTGGGATTTGGCGAAGGCGATACACTGAATATGCAGGAACTGTGCTATGCCAGAGTGAAAAGCAGGCAAAACTTATTGAACCGTTCATTATTTAATTTTGTCAGTATCGATACCATTCATCATTCGGCCTCATCCGATCAAATCGATATCATGGTAGACGTACTCGAACGCTGGTATCTATGGCCATTACCCATTTTAGAGTTGGCCGAGCGCAATTTCAATGTGTGGTGGGAGACTAAAGACCTGCATCGAGCTAATTACGGCTTTTTCCTTACCTATAACAACTTCAGAGGCCGCATGGAAATACTAAAGGTGTTGCTAAGAGCCGGATACAACCAAAATTATTATCTGCAGTACGAAATTCCATATCTGACAAAAAGACAGAACCTTGGAATGGGAATACAGGCCGGAAGAATGCTTAGCAGGGAAGTCCCCTATAAAACAGAAAATAATAAACAGATTTATTATCGAAATCCAGACAGCTATGCCCGGCAAAACACTTATGTGAAATTGTTGGTCTCCTATAGAGATGGGATTCATAACCATCATAACCTTACTATAGGGTTTGAATCGCATAAATTTGCCGATACCTTGGCCGTACTAAACCCGAATTTTTTGAAAGGAGCCGTTTCCGAGTTTCAGATGATACAGTTGTATTATCTTTTCAAACACGACTATCGCGATTCCCGACCCTATCCGTTGAATGGACATTATTTGGATGTGGAACTAGTGAAAAAAGGATTAGGCCTTTTGAAAAACGAGCCCGATTATTTTATTGCCAAGACTACAGCCGATATTTATCGACCTATCAATCAACGCTGGTATTGGGCTGCCTCGGCCACACTCAAGTATGCTACAGATAAACAAGAACCCTACTTTATGCAAAGAGGGTTAGGCTTTAACAATGATTTGGTACGTTCTAATGAATTGTATGTAATAGATGGTACTGCATTTGCATTGCTGAAAAGTAATTTGAAATTTGAACTCATCAAACCACGCATACATACGTTTAATTTTTTGAAATTTGAGAAATTCAGTAAGATACATTATGCTGCATACCTGAATCTTTTATTTGATGTTGGCTATTCTTACCATGCCAGGCCCGATCCTTCCAATACACTTCAAAATCGACTGTTGGCCGGAACAGGAATAGGCCTCGATCTGGTTACCTATTACGATTTGGTATGGCGGTTTGAATATTCCATTAACCAATTAGGGTTGGGTGGCTTTTATATCCATTTTGTAGCTCCTATATAGACTAAATTATGTTAAAAATATTTTTGTTAATAGGTTAATTATTAATCTTGTACACTTATTTCGTGCTATGAATATCGCAATTTTCGGTAAAAATTTTTCAGATGATCATCTGCCTTTTTTCAAGTCGATGTGGGATGCCTTGTTAGCGCATGATGTGCGTTTGAGTATGTATCATTCCTATTTTGAAAAGCTGAGCTTGGCGATGCCATTATCCGATCGTATCAGTGTTTTTCATTCTCATATTGATCTTGCTCCTGACACCGATATTTTATTTTCGGTAGGCGGTGATGGCACTTTGTTGGATACACTGCCTTTAGTACGTGAAAGCGGCATACCTGTTTTAGGTATCAACACCGGACGTATGGGATTTTTATCCAGCGTTTCTCGTCAGGAAGTGGCTCAAGCTATTGAGGCTATTTTTAATCAACGCTATACATTGGAAACGCGTAGCCTGCTGATGTTGGAGCAGCCAGCCGATTTGTTTGGTAATTTGAATTATGGCCTGAACGAGCTAACAATTTTCAGGCATGAAGATGCTTCCCTGATAGTGATACAGGTGTTTGTCAATGAGGTGTTTGTAAATTCCTATTGGGCTGATGGCCTGATCATTGCTACACCAACCGGTTCAACAGCTTATTCATTAAGCGCGGGAGGACCTATCATAGTACCCGAAGCTCCTAATTTTGTGATTACACCTATAGCCACACACAATTTAAGTGTACGCCCTATCGTTATTCCCGATAATAGTAACATACGGTTGAAAGTAACAGGAAGAAACAAACGATATCGATTGAGTATGGATTCCAGAACGGCAGTAGTAGAACAGCAAATAGATGTGGTCGTACGCAAAGCAGGCTTTGGAATGAATCTGGTAAAGATGGAAGGAAAAAATTTCTTTGGAACTATACGTGAGAAATTAATGTGGGGATTAGATGTTAGAAACTAAGAGATTTACAAGGATTTATTTGATAAATTTGCCGGCTGATAGTAAAAATAGTATGCGTTACATTGGAGGATTATCACAGTTTTTTAGTTTAGCCCGATTGAGGACATAATTTATGGTGAGAAAATTAATCTTATTCAGCATGCTTGGTCTGACACCTTTGATATGCGTGCATGCACAGACCCTTGAAACGGGCGTTACAGGTGGGATTTCTTATTATAACGGCGACCTTAATCCGGCTATACCTTATTATCAGCTAAGGTCTGTATATGGCTTATTGGCACGCTATAATGCCGGCACACGCTGGGCGTTTACAAGCACATTCACTATGGGACAATATGCCTTTGATGCTACCTATGCGCGCACATTGCCTGATACACCTGTAGAACCAATAACGGCTGAAATATCGACCATATCAGTCGTAGCCGAATTTAATTTTTACGATTATTTTACCGGAAGCGAGAAAGATTTTATAAGCCCGTATATTTTTGGTGGTATAGGTGCAATGACGCATAGACTGGATAATGAGCCTATTATATTTCCTTTTGGTTTAGGCGTAAAATACAGCTTATCGGAGCGATTAGGTGCATCAGCCGAATGGCGTATGAACAAAACTTTCACCGATACTTTAGACGGCGATGTGCCGGGCGCTATCAACGATGCAGGTAATAACGACTGGACCAGCTTCACTACTATTTCGCTTACCTATAAGTTTGTGCTGTTCAAAAAATATCCTTGCAATAATTTCAAGAATCGCTATTATTAGACTTCATTACATGAGCCTGAAAGAGAAAATAGATGTCAACCGTTTGCCCCGTCATATTGCTATCATTATGGATGGCAATGGGCGATGGGCTAAACGGCATGGGAAGCATCGTATCTTCGGGCACCAGAATGGCATCACAGCCGTGCGTGAAGCCGCTGAAGCAGCTGCTGAATTAGGAGTCGAATACCTGACCTTGTATGCATTCTCAACCGAAAACTGGGGACGACCAAAACTGGAAGTCGATGCATTGATGCAACTATTGCTGCAAACTATCAAAGAAGAAGTAGTAACACTAAACAAGAACAATATCCGACTTCATGCAATAGGCGACCTGAACAGCCTGCCAATGCGAAACCGAAAACATTTGCTGAAAGTAATTGATGATACCCGATCAAACAGCCGAATGACATTGACCCTTGCGCTTAGCTATTCAAGCCGATGGGAACTGATTGAAGCAGCAAAAAAATTAGCTAACGAAATAATTCAACAAAAGATAATACCCGATCAGGTAGATCAAAGATGCATCGAACGACTGCTTGAAACATATAATATGCCCGATCCGGAGCTGTTGATACGAACTAGCGGCGAGATGCGAGTCAGCAATTTTATGTTATGGCAAATTGCTTATGCAGAGCTTTACTTCACTCCAACTCTGTGGCCCGACTTTCGTAGAGATGACCTGTATGAAGCTATACTGGATTTTCAACACAGAGAAAGGAGATTTGGTAAGACAAGCGAACAAATTCAAAACGTAAAAAAAGAGGAATGAGGCTGAAAAAATCAAACCGTTATATAGTAACCACTTACTTACTAGTGCTGTCAGTTAGTCTCCTGATACCCTCAATACCTGCCTTTACACAGATATCACTCGATTCCGATCTGTCACCATTCGACTATTCACGTCCAAAAGATTATGAAATTGGAGGAATACAAGTGCAAGGCATACAATATTTAGATCAGAACGTAATTGTCATGCTGTCAGGCTTGAAAGTAGGCGAACGAATCAAGGTGCCGGGGGATAAAATAACCGATGCCATACGGAAACTTTGGGATCAGGGATTATTTGAACAAATCAGTATCTCAGCTGATAATATACAAGGAGGACTGATATTTTTGGTTATCAACCTCAAAGAAAGGCCAAGGGTATCAAAATTCTCCTTTGAAGGGGTACGAAAATCAGAAGCCGATGACATACGCTCAAAGATAAACCTAAGTAGAGGAGATGTAGCTAACGAACACCTTTTTGTGCGTACACGAAATATTATTCAACAACATTTTGCCGAAAAGGGATTTCTCAACACCGAAGTACAGCTGAAACAAACACCGGATGCATCAAGAGAGAATTATGTGGACCTGAATATCCTTATCAAAAAAAATAATAAGGTGAAGATACAAGAGATACTGATTGAAGACAACGATGAACTTACTGCCGAACAAATCAGGTCTGCCATGAAAGAAACCAAGGAAAAAGGTGTGTTCAATCCGTTGAATCCTTTAGGACCACTCGCTGTGAATCTTGTCAAAGATGTGGCCACACTCAAACCGTATCGAGCTCTGCAACGTACCGAATCATATTTTCTTGATAACTTTAAAATACGTATCCTCAAAGGCTCTAAATTCATCGAATCCAATCTGGATGACGACCTGAAAAAAATAGTGATGAAGTACAACCAAAAAGGATATCGCGATGCACAAGTGGTTGATCATTCGGTTTACAGAATAGACGAAAATAATATTGGTATCAGGATCAGAGTGCATGAAGGAAATCAATATTACTACCGAAGCATCACCTGGGTCGGAAACACCAAGTATGACGATAAGACTTTAGGAAATATCTTAGGGATACAAAACGGTGATGTGTATAACAAAGAATTACTTGAAACAAACCTGCATTATAATCCTAATGGATTTGATGTCAGTTCGGTATATATGGACGATGGATATCTGTTTTTCAATGCCGATCCGGTTGAGATACTTGTTGAAAACGATTCTATTGACTTAGAGATACGCATACGTGAAGGCAAGCAGGCACGTATCAGCAATGTAGGGGTGAGCGGTAATACCAAGACCAACGACCACGTGGTGATCAGAGAGTTACGCACGCGTCCGGGCGATATGTTCAGCCGGGATTTAGTCATACGAACCACACGAGAGTTAGCTAATCTGCGATATTTCGATGCGGAAACTATTGCACCTGATATACAACCTAATGTCTCGGATGGAACAGTAGATATCAATTACGCAGTCGAAGAGACTTCTGCCGACCAGATCGAGCTACAGGGAGGATGGGGATATGGCAGACTAATAGGCACTATAGGATTGTCATTCAATAATTTCTCCTTTAGAAATGTGTTGAAAAAAGAAACATGGAGACCTATACCCTCCGGAGATGGGCAAAAACTTTCGGTAAGGTTTCAAACCTACGGAAGGGGCTTGATGAATTACAGCGCTTCATTTACCGAGCCTTGGTTAGGTGGACGGAAACCTACCTCATTGACAATATCTTATTATCATTCACGATTCTCTAACCCAATTAAATCGGATACCAATAAATACTCTTTTATCATAAATGGCCTTACTTTTGGAATAGGGCAACGCCTTACATGGCCCGACGACTTCTTTACACTGTTTCAGGCTGTCAACCTGATGAAATATAAGTTGAATAACTATCCACTTTTTAAAGTGGGCAATGGAACAGGTTCATTCAATGTGCTGAGCTATAACATAGTCTTCGGACGAAATTCCATTAGTCAGCCTATATATCCACGCTCAGGCTCCGATTTCTCACTTTCTTTGGAAGTAACACCTCCATATTCATTGTTGAGCAATAAAGATTATGCTGCTATGGACGAAAACGACCGATTTAAAATGGTGGAGTTTTATAAATGGAAAGTAAATACGTCCTGGTATTTTGAAGCAGTGAATAAGTTAGTGCTTGCTACCCGTCTTCGGTTTGGATATCTTGGAGCTTATAACTCTACTATCGGTATCACTCCTTTTCAGCGTTTCTTCTTAGGTGGCGACGGGCTGTCAGGATATAACAACCTCGATGGTCGCGAAATTATTGCCATGAGAGGCTATGCCAATGAAACTATCACACCACAGTACTACCAAGACAGGAACATAGGTGGTAATATTTATTCACGTTACACTCTTGAACTGCGGTATCCCTTCTCGTTGAACCCGAGTGCTACTATCTATGGGTTAGCATTTGCAGAGGCCGGAAATGCATGGCTTGGATTTGAAGGATTTAATCCATTCGATGTGAAACGGGCTGCTGGTATTGGAGTACGTGTGTTTTTGCCTATGTTCGGACTGTTAGGATTAGATTGGGGATATGGGTTCGATACAGTTACCGGATTGCCCTCAGCTGGTGGTAGCCAGTTCCATTTCTCCATCAATCAATCTATCGATTAAAAAAAATGGCAAACTCTTTGCTAAGGAAGATAATATATCCTATAAATATAGAAAAATGAAACATATCAAACTTACAGCCTGGCTGATGATACTGATCATAGGTGTTTCGTTCAGCGCACAGGCACAGCTACAAAGTCAACGCATCGGCTATGTTGACACCGAATATATACTGAACAACATCCCAGAGTATAAAGATGCACAGGATGAACTGAATGCTCTCTCACAGAAATGGGAAAAAGAAGTAAGTGCAATTTACGAACAGGTAGAAAAAATGTATAAAGAGTATCAAACAGAAGCAGTGCTGCTTCCGGCTGATCTGAAACGCAAACGTGAAGATGAGATACTGCAAAAGGAAAAAGAAGCCAAAGACCTTCAGATGAAGTATTTCGGAGCCGAGGGAGACCTGTTCAAGAAACGAGCTGAGCTAGTACAGCCTATTCAAGAAAAAATTTATAATGCGATGATGGAAATAGCTGAAACAAAAAATTATGCCTTTATTTTTGATAAAGCCTCCGGCGCTACCATGCTTTATGCCAACCCACGTTTAGACCTAAGCGATGAGGTTCTGGATCAGGTGGGTACGGTAATGCAAACCGTAAGAAAAGAAGACAGACAAAGACGATAAGCATACGATAAAATCTTATTTCGTAATTTGTTCGGTTGAATGGAAAAATACTATAATTTTGCACAAAATAATTTTTAACTTATTGATCTAAAAATGAAAACATTAACCCGATCACTTCTTTTTGTGACACTCTTTGCTTTGACAGGAGCAATACAGGCACAAACCATTAAAATAGGGCACGTTGACTCAAACGAAATTATGAACCTGATGCCCGAAAGAACTGAGATAGAAAATAAACTGAGAACTTTTGAACAGCAACTTGAAGACGAATTGCGTACCATGATGGGTGAATACCAGAAAAAGGTGATGGATTATCAGGATAATATGGCGACCATGTCCAACCTCATCAAACAATCAAAGGAAAAAGAAATTACTGACCTGCAAAATCGTATCCAAGACTTCAACCAGAATGCCGAAGCAGAATATGGAGAAAAACGGGTGGAGCTACTTACTCCTCTGATAGATAAAGTTAAAAAAGCTATTGAAGATGTAGGAAAAGAAAAAGGTTATGCCTATATCCTTGATGCCGCAACTGGTGTATTGCTGCATATTGGCACTGGTGCAAACGACCTCACCGCCGATGTGAAAGCAAAACTCAATATAAAATAATACCTGATTTCTTTCTCTGATACCTTCATCAACTCATAGGTGTAGGAGCTAGATAATAAACAAAAAAAACTGCCTGAAAAGGCAGTTTTTTTTATTGATCCTGGTTGCCAATTATTTTTGCCAATAAAGTAGCATAAAAAGAATCTTGCAAATTGCGGCACACTCTATAATAAGCAGCTGAGGCATCAGTCTTTCAAATAATATTCGATCGTAGTTACTACCCGTATGTTTTTGATGTGAGGCGTGTTTTCATCTCGGTTAGTAATAGAAAACTGCCCTTGATAGGCTCGTTTTATTTTACCTAATTTGCTGTCGGAATCTTCAGCAAATTTTATGGCGGCTTCACGAGCATTTTTTGTCGCCTCCTCTATCATCTGAGGCTTTACCTCATTGAGACGTGTGAAAATAAATTCTGTATTATATTGATAATCACTGGTTACAGCAATCCCCTTTTGAAGTAAACTAGCCTGTTGACTCATTAACTTTCGGATCAAATCAACCTTATCGGAGCTAATGGTGATAACCGAAGTAATATTATACCTATAAACGGCTGTGTTGGTGCTGTATCGTTCGGCCTGCATATCATAGACTACGGGAGCTGAGATAGTTATTTCATCAGTCTCTATGCCGTTGGATTGTAGAAATGAAATAACAATCTCATTTTTTGAATGCAGATTATCGTAAAGTGCTAACAAATTATTACCCGCTTCTTTATAAACAATTGGCCAGATCACTTTATCAGCAGGAAATTCTGCCTCAGCCAAGCCTTTTACTGTTACCACACGGTCGCGTAAGGAAAAACTATGTATCCCACTCTGAATGAAAAAACCCATTGCTGTCAAGCCTAAAGCAAGAATAAGAGACTCAATGATCCTGTTTTTCATGAAAAGATTCTTTAAATTTGAAAAAGATTTTAATCATTGCAAATATAACTAGTTTATACACGGACAAGAACTGAACTCCTATTTTAAACCAACCAAGATAAAATAATGGAGTCATTCAAAAAATATAGAAAACAATCTTTTGTTTGAGCGAATCCGGTTAGCTACCACAGCTAATACCGGATTAATATAAGGTCTTCAGGAAAATTTGATACCTACTTATCAATCATACTAATCAAATCTTACGGAAAAGTCTTAAAATCAGTATCTTAACTATGCTTTTTCTTAGGTTCGACTATTTCATATCCGACTTTGTATAAAGACCTTGCTCGACAATAAACATGGGCTGACAAATTAATGTAGGATTTAAAGCTTTAACTTTGACGCTTAAAAGATAGAGACTACAGAAAACTTATGAGTGGGTATTTTGGAATTAAAAAAAACTCTTAAGCAAGCCACAGACAAACTCCATAACAGTACGGATACTACGGATTACGAGCATGTTGTACTTACGCTAATTTTCTTGATATATGTTTCGGCTGCTTGTGGTTTTGTGCTTGAATATCTCTTTGGTTTGCTCCGGATTTTGGCTGGTCATAGATTATCTTTCCAGACCTACATCCACTACTAGAATTCACTACGATAGTATAATGTTTTACCCAAACAACTAATGAGAATAAATTTTACCAGATGAACAAATACAACCCGAACATACACCACCGCAGGTCAATACGCCTCAAAGGCTATGATTATTCGAAGGCGGGATTGTATTTTATTACCATTTGCATACAAAACCGAAAGTGTTTGTTTGGGAATGTAATCAATGGAGAAATGGTATTGAACGATGCGGGTGAAATGGTGAAAAAATGGTATTATGAATTGCAAAATAAATTTCAGGATATCAAATGCCATGAAATGATTGTAATGCCCAATCATTTTCATTGTGTGATAGAAAATATCGGGCTGCCGAGCTCAGACATACAGGTCGGTCCTGACACCGCTACTGATACAGAATTTGGTGAACAACCGATTTCGGGTGAACAACCGATTCTGGACGAACAACCGATTCTGGACGAACAACCGATTCTGGATGAAAAACCGATTCTGGATGAACAACCGATTCTGGACGAACACGTAGGTTCGTCCCTACATCGGGTGGTGCAATGGTTCAAAACGATGACAACAAACGAATATATCCGTGCGGTGAAAAATTTGGGATGGAAACCGTTTGATGGAAAATTGTGGCAACGGAATTATTACGAACACATTATTCGTGATGAAAAATCATACCATATCATTGCCAATTATATAAAAAATAATCCTGCCAAATGGCAGGTAGATAAATTTTTCAATAGGTGAATTGTTTGTATATAATTTTTGAAACTTTGTATGCTGAATATGTATCTTAAATATGTGAATAAAAAAAAGATCAACAATTAAAGTATAGGATACTCCTTAAAATAAAGACATTGTGGAAGTTACAAGTTTAATAATTGGTTTACTATTCATCGGAATTGGATTTTTAGTAAAATCTGTGCCTGAATTAATTGCTGGGTACAATACGATGTCAAAAGAGCAAAAGAAAAATGTGGACATTGAAGGCTTATCAACTTTTATGCGCAATGGGTTCATCACTATTGGATTAGTAATTATTGTCGGATTTTATGTGTTCAAATGGATAGGACTCATTATGATTGCTAATTCAATGATCCTTTTGACTACAATAGCTGGACCAATTGTTTTAGTGATACAGGCACAAAAATTTGACCACAATCAGAATAAGAAAACAAAACTTATCTATTTGATTTTCGGATTAATATTTGTATTTACTATTGGACTATTAACCTATGGTTCTATGTCTTCAAAGGTGATCTATAAAAATGATTCAGTCCGATTTTCGGGTATGTACGGATTTGAGATTTCTATTGCTGAGGTAGACTATGTTAAACTTATAGATACACTGCCTGTTATAAAAATGCGGACAAACGGCTTTAGTTTTGGAACAGTTAAGAAAGGATTCTTCAGCCTTGATAGCTTTGGTAAAAGCCGCTTGTTTATTCATTCAGATCATCCACCCTTTTTGATTATTTCAAACGATAACGGTGATAAAACAATAATTAATTTTAAAGAAAAAGCCGAAACAGAAACGATTTTTAATAGGCTTAACGCATTGATAAATAAATAGAAAATTTACTAATATAGCGTGCAACATATAGGTACTTAAGTGATTATGTGATCAACAGCAAGCAATTCAAGTTTGTGGTAAGCTGATATGATAGCAGTCTGTAATCTCTGTTGTTACATACCACCAAACCGGTAGGTGTCGTCAGACTTCACATTTTTCTGCTTATGTAAACCCATTTTGTTGTTTTTCATAGTCGATCAGCCATACTATTTTCTCTTTACCTATTATTTTTCAGGACGCCCTCTTGCTTTGAATATCAAAAAGGGCGTCAAAATGTCAGTCAGACCGGATGGCATATGCTTTGATTCATCTCGGTCAAAATCACAAAAAATTTATAGGATGATCAAAGGCAATATTGATGTAAAAACTGAAAACATTTTCCCTATTATCAAGAAATTTCTCTATTCCGACCATGAGATTTTTTTAAGGGAGTTAGTCAGCAATGCAGTTGATGCTACTCAAAAGATAAAGACTCTGGCTTCATCAGGTCATTTCAAGGATGAGTTAGGCGATCTTACCATACTGGTTGAAGTAGATAAGAAAAAGAAAACGATATCCGTCACCGATAGGGGGATAGGGATGACGCAGGATGAGGTGGAGAAATATATTAACCAGATCGCGTTCTCAAGCGCCGAAGAGTTTGTGAAGAAGTTTAAAACCAAAACAGAAGCCGAAGCAAATGCCATTATCGGTCATTTTGGATTAGGCTTTTATTCGTCGTTCATGGTAGCCGAAAAAGTTGAACTATTCACCAAGACCTATAAAAAAGGCGGCAGTAACAAACCGGTTAAATGGGAGTGCAACGGAAGCCCTCAATATACTATATCCGAAGCGGATAAAAAAGACAGAGGCACCAAAGTAGTATTACATATTGACAAGGAAAACGAAGAGTTTCTTGAAGAGTATAAGATCAGGGAACTGCTCAACAAATACTGTAAATTCCTGCCCGTTCCCATACAGTTTGGCACTAAAAAGGAAGAAGAGCCTATTGAAGGTGAGCTAGACAAGGATGGTAACCAAAAAACCAAGACCATTGAAAAACCTTGGATCATCAACAACACCCATCCACTTTGGAAGAAAAACCCAACCGAGGCAACCGAAGATGACTACAAACAGTTCTATCAGGAGTTGTATCCGATGAATTTTGATGAGCCTCTTTTTCATATCCACCTCAACGTTGATTATCCGTTCAACTTAACGGGTATACTCTATTTCCCAAAAGTGAAAAGCAATTATGAGTTTCAGCGTAATAAGATACAGCTATATAGCAATCAGGTTTTTGTGACAGATTCGGTAGAAGGTATAGTCCCTGATTTTTTAACCCTGTTGCATGGAGTGATTGACTCACCGGATATCCCGCTCAACGTCAGCCGTTCTTTCTTGCAAAGCGACCAGAACGTAAAAAAAATCTCTGGCTATATCAGTAAAAAAGTAGCCGATAAGTTAGAAGAGCTCTTTAAAAAGGAAAGGGAAGCTTTTGAGAAGAAATGGGACGATATTAAAATCTTTATCCAGTATGGAATGATATCCGATACGAAATTTTATGATAGAGCCGAGAAGTTTTCCTTGCTGAAAAACACAGTAGGCAACTATTTCACTTTTGACGAATATGTGAAACATATTGAAAACAGTCAGAAAGACAAGGACAAAAGATTGGTCTATATTTATGCCAACAACGCTGAGGAACAGTTTGGCTATATTGAGGCGGCCAAAGAGAGAGGATACGATGTGTTGCTCATGGATGGTATATTGGATGCCCATTTTGTGAATACTTTGGAACAGCGATTCAAAGACAGCAGCTTTATCAGGGTTGATGCCGATACAGTTGAAAACCTGATCAGGAAGGACGATACCGTGCTGCCCAGCAAGCTGGATGATAGTCAGCAAGAAACACTGAAAACCGCTTTTTCAAAAGTCATAGATGAGAAACAATTTGAGTTGAATTTTGAGAGCCTTAGTGAAACAGATGTACCAGTAATGATCACTCAAAACGAGTTCATGAGGCGTATGAAAGATATGAGTGCAGTGGGCGGAAGCCCGATGATGGGAATAGGTGAGCTGCCCGATCATTTTACGCTTGTAGTAAACTCAAATCATCCGGCTATAGTAGCTTTGGTGAAGAAAGACGAGGAAAATCAACTGAAGGGTGTTCGACATTTGTATGATATTGCCCGACTGACGAAAAACCTGTTAAAAGGTAAAGACCTCAATGAGTTTATCAAACGCAGTATTGACATGGTTTGATTTTAGACGCATTCACATAAGATTGTGTGAGCAATACATGATATTTTATCCTTCGGCTTTAATAGCCGGAGGATTTTTTTATGTCATTCTTTTCAGATATTCCTGTATTTTCGCCAAAGCTCAAGCGATTATAAACTTTGTTGTTCGATGAAGACACTTGAAATATGTGCTGTTGGATTGTCGGGTGCACTGAATGCACAGCAGGCTGGAGCGCACCGTATAGAGTTGTGTGAAAACCTGGAATCAGGTGGACTGACTCCCTCTTACGGCACCCTGAAAACTATCCGTTCATTAGTGCATATACCGATGCACGTGCTCATCAGACCGAGACGAGGCGATTATGTGTATGATCCGGCTTATATTGACATCATGCTCAATGATATTAAGATGGTAAAGTCGTTGGGCTACGAAGGAATAGTAACCGGAGCACTCGACCGCCTGGGGAGTTTGGATATAGATGCCATGCAGAAACTGTTGAAAGCAGCAAGACCCATGAAAGTCACTTTTCACAGAGCTGTTGATGTAGCTTATGATCCTATGCAACTAATTCAACAGCTGATAGA
Organism: Bacteroidales bacterium; assembly: GCA_023229245.1. GTDB lineage: Bacteria > Bacteroidota > Bacteroidia > Bacteroidales > F082 > JALNZU01. Next base: position 22,912 of record JALNZU010000009.1, read on the forward strand.
TATGGGAATAGAACGGGTGCTTACTTCAGGAGGTATGCCCACTGCGATACAAGGTTTGAAAGCTATTACGGCTATGCAAAAAGCTTTTGGGGATAAGATCGCCATCATGGCCGGGAGTGGTATAAACAGTTCTAATGTCCTGGAAATTCTCAGTGATACCGGTGTGAATGAAATACATCTTTCGGCTAAAACGAAGGTCTTTTCGCAGATGAATCCTGTAACTAAAGTCCAGAAACAGTCTGAACTTATAGCTGAGCCTCATTGGTGGTGGTATGATGTAGATGGGGCAGAAGTGGAAAAAATAATCAAGTTGATGGGCCAAGCATATGGCGTATGATATGAATATCCTGACCAAACACTATCAGAAACAAAAATATTTAAGCTGGTTGAATGCTATTGCCATACAATGGATGATGCGTACAGCTTTATGGGCAGGTTTGCTTTTTGTTCTGCTATCATGCAGTCGCACAGCACCTATGTCAGCAAGACAGGATTTAGATAAAGGATGGGTGTTGGAAGCCGGCTTATATACTCCTTCCCTTGAAGTGGAAGTGCCCGGCCTGATCCATACCGATCTTTTTAAAGCAGGTCTCATACCCGATCCGTTTTATGCTGACAACGAAAAAGACCTGCAATGGATAGCTGAGCAAAACTGGACTTATAGCTTGTATTTTGTACCTGATCCTGTTCTCTTTCAGTACGAACGCTTAGCACTTGTTTTTGATGGCCTGGATACATATGCCCATATTTTACTGAATGGGAAAGAATTGCTTCAAACCGATAATATGTTCAGGCAATATGAGATTGATGTGAGCGATAAGTTGCTTCATGGTGAGAATCATTTGCAGTTGCACTTTTTCCCGGCAGACAGCATCAATCGTTTGAAAGCCTCTGAACTGCCTTATCGTCTTCCCGATGAACGAGCTTTTTCCCGTAAAGCTCCTTATCAGCTTGGTTGGGACTGGGGGCCGACTTATGCCACTATGGGCATCTGGAAGTCGGTCAGACTTATAGGCTGGAATCAGGCTCGTATCCTTTCCCCTTCTGTACACACACTTGACGTCAAGGACGACAATGCCAGATTAGGGCTGTTGGCTGATGTGGAAAGTACAACTCGCCAACAGCTTGAGCTGTTTGTGTATCACGAAGATCAACAGCTTGTTAAGCAAAATATTGTGATTGAAGAAGGCAGACATCCAATAAGTGTAACATTCGATTTGAAACAGCCTCGATTGTGGTGGCCAAATGGCTTAGGGAAGCAGGAGCTATACAACTTTAGGATTGAGTTGAGGGAAAAAAACACACGGATAGACAGCGCCCATATTCTGACAGGTATCAGGCAGATTGAGCTTGTTCAGGAACCGGATTATACAGGCTCATCGTTTCATTTTCAGGTTAACGGACAAGCAGTGTTCGTAAAAGGAGCCAATTATATACCCGAAGACCACTTCCCCGTGCGCTATAACAGGGCAAAGACAAGGAAACTTTTGACCGATGCAGCATTAGTTCATATGAATATGATACGGGTATGGGGTGGTGGAATATATCCTGATGAGAACTTTTTTGAGCTGTGCGATAGTTTAGGATTGATGGTGTGGCAGGATTTTATGTTTGCCTGTACTATGTACCCTTTTGATGACAGCTTCCTTTCCAATGTCCAGCAGGAGGCTATACAGCAGGTGAAACGTCTGCGAAAACATCCCTCATTGGCTCTTTGGTGTGGAAACAACGAAATAAGTGAAGGATTCCATAACTGGGGCTGGCAACAAGACCTGCACTGGACAGCTCAGGAGGAAAAAGAGATATGGGGCGGATATCAACAGCTTTTTGAAAAGATATTACCCGAAATAATTAGTCAGGCTGACCCTTTACGCCCTTACTGGCCAAGCTCACCTTCTACTGGCTGGGGTAGGCCCGAAAGCTTAGAGTTGGGCGACGTACATTACTGGGGAGTGTGGTGGGGCGAAGAGCCGTTTGAAATGTATCTGAAAAAACGGGGACGCTTTCATAGTGAGTATGGCTTTCAGGCAATGCCGAATATAGCAAGTCTGAAAAAAGTAATACCAGCAAACGAACTCCGCCTTAGTTCAACAGTAATGGAAGCACACCAAAAACATGAACGAGGCACACAACTCATACGAGAATATATGCAAAGAGATTTTCTATTGCCCGAGAATTTGGAAGAGTATGTGTATATGTCGCAATTAGTTCAGGCCCACGGCATTGGTATGGCTATAGAAGCTCATCGAAGAAATAAACCTATGACGATGGGAACATTATACTGGCAGTTGAACGATAGTTGGCCCGCAATCTCATGGTCATCCATTGACTATTATGGCAAATGGAAAGCTCTGCATTATCAGTTGAAACATGCGTATGCCCCATTGCTGCTTTCAGTAGAAACTAAAGGCGATTCACTGTATGTCATAGGTGTTAACGACGAACAATACAGGAATGACTTCCGGTTGGAAATGGAATTGAAAGATTTTCACGGGAAAATATTGGATACTTATTCCAGTCATGTGAGTGTTGATACGTATCAAGCTAATTTATTATATGTGTTCTCAAAAAAGGCTCTTCTGATTTCCAACGATCCGGCTCAAGTATTTTTACATATGCGACTGCTGCAAGGCGATAGCATAATGGCAGAAGCCATAGAGTGTTTTGTAAGGCCTAAAGACTTGAAACTCACGCCGGTTTCTCCTGAGATAAAAGTGCAAAAAACAGATACCAACCTTGAATTATTCATTCAAAGCAATGGACTGGTGAAAAATCTTTTCTTGTATTCCAACGATCAGGAAGGGGTGTTTTCTGATAATTATTTTGATCTGATACCCGGCTACCAGTATTGCATACAGTTTCATCCTTCGCAGACAATACCTTTGGAAGAACTGCGTTTTGATACAAAATGTCTGAATTCGTTTGCTGCTTCGGCATCAAAAATACCATGAGATAGTGAAAGTACATTTGCATGTCATAGGAAAGACAGATGAAAAATACCTTGAGCAGGGCATCCGTAATTATGTGACACGCATAGGGAATTTCTTACCTTTTGAACTTGTCTTTCTAACAGATTTAAAGCACAGGAGGCATTTGAGTGTGTCAGAACAAAAAAAAATAGAAGGGAACAATATCTTAGCTTCGGTGTTATCAACAGATTATATGGTGTTGTTGGATGAAACCGGTTCTCAATACGATTCGCCTGCCTTTTCGGTATATTTGCAAAAGCATATGCTCTCAGGATTAAAGCGGTTAGTGTTTGTGATAGGCGGGCCTTATGGGTTTTCGCCTCAGGTGTATGCTCGTGCCAACGATACATTATCCTTATCTGTGATGACCTTTTCGCATCAGATGGTACGTCTGATTTTTGTTGAACAATTATATAGAGCCCTGTCTATAGCAAAGAACATACCTTACCATCATAGCGGGTAACGCTAATACAAAAAGGTTTATTTTTGCAAAACCAAATTAAAAATATGATACAAGCCATTCTTTTCAAAAGTAAGGAATATGTGAGTTATCGGTTCAGGGCGAAAGGCATACATAAGTTGCATTCGCCTTTTGTTTTTGAGTTTGCTTCCAAAGTACTTGCTGATACAACAGACTATCCGGAATATAAGCAGTTGTCAAAAATCAGGAAACGTACCTTTAGCAATCGCAATGTGATTGAGACAGTTGATTTTGGTTCTAATTCTGGTAACAAGGATTTTTCAACTTATAGGATTCGTGTTAAGACACTTACCAAGCGTCGAAGCCATTCTTTCAAGCTTCAGAAGCTCTTGTTTAGGATCAGTCGGTATGTGCAGCCCGACATCCTCCTGGAGATGGGAACTTCAACCGGACTGAGTACAGCATCATTAGCATTAGGAAGCCCTGAGGCACGCTTCCTGACAATGGAAGGATGTGCTTCTGTGGCACAAATAGCTCAAAGTAATATGGATGCTATTGGACAGCAAAATGTTGAATTAGTTATAGGTAACTTCAACCAAACCCTTATGGGTGCGTTAGAACAATTAGCACAGCTTGACTTAGTGTTTTTTGATGGCAACCACCGGAAAAAACCTACCTTAGATTATTTTGATCAATGTGTATTGAAAGCAACAGAAAACAGTGTTTTCATCATAGACGATATATATTGGTCGAAAGAAATGAAAGAAGCCTGGAGCGAGATAAAAACACATTCAAAAGTTGGCTTGACGATAGATGTTTTTCAATTCGGAATAGTTTTTTTTAAAACGGATATTGAAAAACAACATTTTGTGTTACGTAAGCACTAACTTTGTCGCATATATTTTTCTTTATGAAAACCGAAATCATTCATTTAACGGGCATATCAAGGCATTATAAAGTGGGTACAGAGGTTGTCAAAGCTCTCAGAACTATCGACCTAGTGATCCATAAAAACGAATATGTAGCTTTGATGGGCCCCTCAGGATCAGGCAAATCTACCCTGATGAATATCATAGGCTGTCTGGATACAGCTACCTCAGGCTCGTATTTGTTAAATGGCAGCGATGTCAGTAATTTGAATGATAATGAGTTGGCCGAGATACGAAATAAAGAAATAGGATTTATTTTTCAGACATTCAATTTATTACCTCGTTCTACTGCGAAAGAAAATGTGATGCTGCCCCTTGTTTACGCAGGTATTGGCAAACAAAGACGACATGAGATGGCCGACAAAGTGCTTGAGGATGTGCAGTTGACAGACCGTATCGCACATAAGCCTAACGAACTCTCGGGAGGACAAAGGCAACGCGTCGCAATAGCCAGAGCCTTAGTGAATAATCCTTCAATTATCTTAGCCGACGAACCTACCGGAAACCTGGATACCAAGACTTCTTTTGAAATCATGGCATTACTTGAAGAGATACATAAAAACGGAAACACCATCATAGTGGTTACACACGAGGAAGATATAGCAGCTCATGCCCACCGTATCATCCGTCTGCGCGATGGACTGATCGAATCCGATGAACTTAACCATGACATCAGACGGCTGAAATAGGCTTGATTAAAACCGATTTAAACATTTTAACGGGTGAGTTGTTACCTTGTGTAGACTCGTGTCGAAGAAGAAATCAAAACAATTCTATCTATAAAATATTTTTAAAATACTTTATACATAGGAATATACAAAATTTTAACTGATGAAAATCTATACCAAAACAGGTGATACCGGTAAAACCTCACTCATAGGTGGAAGGAGAGTGTCAAAGCATCATGCACGAATTGAGGCATACGGTACTGTGGATGAGTTGAATGCCTTTGTTGGCTTGTTGCGCGATCATTTGCCCAAAGACGATCCAACACGCGAGCTATTGTTAGAAATCCAGGAAAAGTTGTTTTGCATTGAATCACATTTAGCCGATGGCTCGGAAGGAAAGCTGAGCAACCAAATGCCGGGTATCCAAGAAGAAGATATTGTGAAGATAGAACTTGCTATTGACCAAATGAGCAGCAGCCTGCCTGCCCTGCACCATTTTATACTGCCCGGCGGACATCCACTGGTGTCGTATTGTCATATTGCACGTACAGTTTGCCGACGAGCCGAACGATTGTGTACACAGCTGAGCGAAAACCATCAGGTAGAAGAATTAGACTTAAAATATCTGAATCGACTGTCCGACTATTTTTTTATAGTAGGCAGATGGTACAGCAAGCAGACAAAAAGCCCGGAAATTCTTTGGAAGCCCTGAAAATCATTGTGATATAAGAGATCAGGGTTTTACTTGACTTTTTAGAAAAATAAACTACTTTTGCAAAAAAATTCAACTAAACTTTTTGAATTATGTATTGGACTTTAGAATTGGCTTCAAAACTTGAAGACGCTCCCTGGCCAGCCACAAAGGATGAATTGATCGAGTGGGCAATTCGAACCGGTACGCCTCAGGAAGTGATCGAAAATTTAAACGAGATAGAAGATGAGGGTGAGATCTATGAAAGAATTGAAGATATCTGGCCCGACTATCCTACTAAGGAAGATTTCTTCTTCCATGAGGATGAGTACTAATACATCAGCCGGTTGAAACCGGCTTTTTTAATCCTTTGTAAAAAAACTAAACCGAACTTTACCGTATTTTCTAAGTTCTACGAACCAAGGTAGATGTGTTAGCTCAATCCGTTTGGAATGTTCAATGACCAAGGTGCCGCCTTCAGCTAACAACCCGCGTTCTCGGATAATCTGTATCATATGCTCGTAGTCCGATTGAGGCATCTCGAAAGGTGGATCGGCAAAGATCAGCTCGTAGGCTTGACGGTGATTTGCTAAGAATCGGAATACATCAGCTTTTATCAACTTTAACTCAGGCATATGAAACTCTTTGGCCGTCTTACTGATAAAGCGGATACAACGCATATCCTTTTCTATGGAAGTAACAGATGGACAGCCTCTTGAAACTAATTCAAAAGAAATATTCCCAGTTCCAGAGAATAAGTCTAAAGCATGTGTCTGCTCAAAGTCTAAACGGTTTTCGAGTATATTGAACAAGCTTTCCTTACCTAAATCGGTGCTCGGACGCACAGCTAAGCCAGCAGGCGGATGGATCAGCCTGCGACCAAATCTTCCTTTTATAATTCGCATTGCAAGGCATTGTATAAGATCATGTGCTGATACACAGGTAGATCTTCTAACACATAGCTGTAGTCAAAGGATTGATTACGACTTGCAAAACGAATATTTCGAATGTAATTCCAGGCAATCTCGTAATAAGGAGAACCCTTATCAATTTGACCGGACAAGACTAACTCAAGGGTCTCGGGATTAAGCCTCAGCTGATCTAAGGTGAATAAAATGAAATAAATAAAATCTTCAGGTGTATGAAATCTGAAACGGTTAAAAAAACTTAGACGGTCTTTATTGATCCATACCAAATCGAAATTATTCTTGCCAATATGTGCAAAAATACTCTTGTCGCTATCAAGATTGCGTTGACTTATCAGCAGACTTTCGATCAATATGCTGCTTTGATGCACTATTCGTGCGTTAGCCCAGAGTTCTTTAATCTTTTCGGTCAATAAATTTGACAGATAATAGATGTTATAGCTTTCGGCTGTCTTCAACTGATCGCTAACTATTCGTGAATTTTCGCAATATTGTTGGTTAAATGCCAGATAAGTCCCTCTTTCCTTTTCGTCGTACAGTGCTTTAGGTATCAACGCATGGTGTGGATGGTCTATCATAGCGATTACACTTTGAAAGGGATAGCTTATCCATACGTTCGACATGGCAATGCCATCAAGTGCAAGGCTTAGTTTACTATTTGTATCTATATCCGGAAAGCGGAAGTGTGTAAGACCTAAGAACCGGTTTTTCTCGGGTGAGAATACTACTAACGAAAAACCATCCATAGCAATACGGATGGTAAGATGATAATGACGGGTATGATCTTCTTTAAACGCCTTATCAAAACGACTGATATATGGTTTAAACGGCTGGATCATGTCAGGTACCGCATCATTCCCAGTTGCCGTCAGTAGAAGGCTCCATCATTGATCCTACTTTCATGCCGGGGTATTTTTCAATGTCTTTCTCACCTGCGATCAGGTTGAGTATTCTTTGCTGATCCAATCCATCGAGATAAGCTTCAAAAGGCGCTTTCACCTCAAACACGCTTACTTTCACACCACCACGATCAATGCTTCCGGCGTCCATCTCAAAAAGGATCTGATCGGTAAAGGGTATAAATCTCAGCTCAGACTCTCTGAAATTACGGCGATGTGAAAACAGTGAATCTCTAACTTTAACAAAACCCAAAGTGTCGGCTATGGTCTTGGTAAAAGTAGTGTCCTCCGGATCAGGTATCAGTTTGATTTTTGGAATTTCACCGTATGAAAGAAAATCTATTAATGAATCAAAACTGGGTGTGTAGTTGCCTTTGGCGTTTTTATAGTACGCCTGTATCTCTCGAATATCTTTCAAGCGTTGTACTACTTCCACTTCACGATGGCGCTTCTCCTTCAGAAATTCAAGGGGTTGTTGAATACTATCATATACTAAATAGCCTAAAACAATGATGATGATTCCTAACACGATTTGGATAATGACTTTTTTCATAATTCACGGTTTTTATTCGTATGCAAAAGTAAGTTTTTCCGTTTACATAGCGTATTCTTTTTCAAAAACATTAGGTTTGTTGTTCGTCTTTCAACCTTGTAGCCGATTTGGCATGTGTTCGCCATAAGTTTTGTCGAACAGTATCTGCTTAAGTACGGGTATGAGCAGATCGCCTTTGATCGGCTTGGTCAAAAACCCTATACATCCAGCAGCAAAGCATTCGTCCCGTATTTCTTCAGTAGCCCAAGCCGTATGAGCAATGATGTTCATGGAAGGATTAATCTTTTTGATTCTGCGTGTAACCTCTATTCCATTTAAACCAGGTAGTTGTATGTCCATGATTATCAAATCAAAATGTTGATTGGCCTCACAAAGCTTGATTGCCTCTTCACCCGTAGTGACACGTTCGACACGGGCTCCCTGAGTCTCTAAATTGGCCTTCAGTAACTCATAGCTCACATTATTATCTTCAACCACTAAAAACCGTTTTTTACTGAAAAGCTGATCTTTATCATCATGATTATTTTCTGACTGCTCAGTATGGGAATGAGTAAAAACTATTTCCATATTAAAAAATTGATCTTCAGCTTCATGTGTTTTAAATGATCCATTTAATACTTTCGACAGACGTTGTACGAGTTTTAGTTTTATCTGGATGATAGGATCATAGTTGACTGTTGGATGTATATCTTCTTTGCCCTTAGATTGAGAATGTGGCATACCAGTAGTTTTGGGTCTTTGAAATGTTATATGCACAAAGATTTTTAACCGGGTAGATCCCTCTTCTTTGTTTGGTTCAAATCCAAACTCTACTGTAGCCGACCTTGAGTCTGTCTTTGCAAAAGCAATTTCTAGCATGTCCAACATCAGCTGGCGGATACGCGGGCCGTCGATTGGTAGTATGAGTTCATTTTGAGGCCACACGCTTATTAGCTTGACATTGGCTTTCTGGTTGATTTGAGCTTGCTTTTCAGCTTCTTGATATATTTCTTCAAACAACAGATTAAGTTTTATTGAGCTCCTGGTGCTATATGTCTTTTTTGCTTCAAGGCTTCCGAGATCAAGTATTTGTCGTATCAGAGTTAAATTATGTTGGGCCTTGGTTAACACATCAGGAATCTGTTTTTTAATATCTGATAATTGTCCTGCTTTTTGTTTTGATAGTTTCCCGTCTTCTTGTAGCATTTGAATCGTTAAGCTGATCTCATCAGATATATAGGTGAGAAATGCTGTTTTCATGGAATTGGCTTCGTCCATTTTTGTAATTATGTCCTGTAGGCTTTGTTCATCAGCTTTTGAGTGGCTGATATCTCTGCCAAGGAAGATGATCCCTTTTCGACTGCCGTCAGCTTTGAAAAGAGGTATTCGAATGGTGTCAAAATAAAACGACTGTCCTTGCGCATTAGTGAGCAGGTCTTCGCTACGTGATATTTTTCCTCTTTGCCAGCAAAGTTCTTCCGAAAGCATATTGAGTTCTAATGTGGTTTTTGCCTCGGGAACTAATTCAATCAATTCGCTATCGGTTTTATTCAGAAAATCTTTGTCTTTGAGATTCAAAAACTGCAATATGGCATCGTTGGCCTCTTGCCAACGACCGAATTCGTCTTTCAAACATACGAAAGCTGGTAAAGCGTTGAATATCAGATGCGCAGATTTATCTTTTTCAATCAAGTCAGTATTGATAGCCTGGAGCTTTTGAATCGTTTGCTTATGATACCTTGCTTGATCTTCCAAGGGTTGTATCTTCATTAATCTTGAGCGATAATTCAAAAATAAAATCCTGAAAGCTATAGCTACAGTTAAGAGGATCAGTAAGATGGATACTACGATCAACCCGATCAGGGTGTTTTTTCGTACGCTATGCGAGCGGTCAAATAGTTGTGTGGCTTGGGAAGCGTCTTTCGAATCAAAAGCTGTTGAATGACCTGCTATTGGCTTGAAATAGGTGTGCAAAAAACTCGACAACATCAATGACGTTTGATTGTCTTTTAATTCATCCAGACGCAGATACTCTTGCCCCCATTTGTAAAGGTTGTAAGGATCGTTGATAGCCTTGTAATAGCTGTACATCTCATGGCTTATTTCATGCTGTTGGGCAAAGTTATTGTTTCGTACTGCTTGTTCCCATGCCTGTTGCCATGCTTTTATTGCTTGTATCTGATTGCCGGCCAACATATGAGCTCTCCCTGTTCCAATCAATGCTGCATTTTTGTAGTGATCCGAGACCGTAGTTGAAGTTTCTAAGCCCGAATAATAATAAAATGCACTGTCAAGCTGTTTTTTACTTAAAAAAGCATTACCAAACGCCAGATAGTTTTGTTGAAGCAATATAGTATCATTAGTTTGATGTGCTATCTTCTGAGCTTGGTGTATATAGCTGAAAGCACTATCGGCTTGTTGACTTTCTGTTAATAGTTGGGCGATCTGATTGTAAAGCAACCCTATAGCTGCAAAATCATCTGTTTGTTTGTGACAATTAACAGCTTGATTAAAGTAGTCCAGGGCTGTTGCATACGCTTTCAGATATAGGAAAAGAGTTCCCATTTGAGTATATACCATTCCAAGGCCAGATATATTATTTGCTTGTAACCATATTTTTTCGGTCTGTTGAAAGAGTTTTATAGCTTGAAAATAATTCTGAGTCTCGGCATATAATATTCCCTTTTCATTCAACACTTTGCCTGTTTCGAGCAGCTTGTGTTGCTTAGTAAAATAGTACAAAGCAGAATCGTACATCCGCAATGCCGAATCTGTCAGCGGATATTGAGCTAAGGCCTGCCCGGCTTGCCTGAACGATAGTGCCAATAAACTGTCAGACTGTAATTGCCTGGCCAAAAGGATTGCTTGTTGGGCATGAGCCCATGCCTGATCGGGCGAGCTTGTTTCAAAAGCTTTCGACAGATAGAGATAGTCTGTAACAGTGTAATCATCAGAAAAACCAATAGCTTGAGAAGTACAATACGCACCAACAGTCAATGCGATACTAACAAGAAAAATTATGATCGTTTTTTTGTTCATTTTTGAAGTCAATTTTCCGAATTATTGCTTTCCCGACATATCTCGTCATAAGTGGGGAAATGTCTTAAAAATTCGGCCTGATTAGTGCTAGGGTTGATTTTTATGATCTTTGTGGTATCCGCATTGCTAAGTACTAAATACCGCACTTGTAACGCTAGATTATATCGTATTGCCTGATCCAAAACTTTGGAAGTGATCTGTTGATGTCTGGCTTTGCATTCAATGAGCATGACAGGCTTACCACTCTTAGAAAAGACGACTATATCAGAGCGCTTTCTGAGCTTATGAAGCCGAAACGAATATTCAACAGCTATCAGCCCGGGTGGATAATGCCAATGCTCAACCATTTGCTGCAATATAGTCTGGCGAACTTCTTCTTCTGGCGTCAATGCTACATACTGCCGACGTAAAGGATCGAAAATTTCCTGCCTGGTATCTGTTACTCGTGTTTTAAACCATTCCATCTAAATAGGCTATTGTGCTTGCCGCAATATTGCAAATTTAGGATTTCAAAGTAAATAGCAATGCGAAAGTGCTGAAATATGTTGTATCAGGCAATGAGCTTGCATGAGAATAGCCTGTCATGCAATGGGCTTTCTGTAAATATTAGTCGAAGTAAATAAAAGTAAAATATTCAAGTTGTTGGCGAACTCTTTAATGTGTAGAATATATGCCATTAAGACAGAGTAAGTTAAATGATTTTAAACACACAAAAAGGATATTCTGTCGCACTGCATTTATTTTCACCAAAATCATGTACTTTTGTTGTTGGATAAACATGAGAAAGATCTGCTATAGGAATTACTAAGTCATTTAAATTGGCGACACCCTTTTTTACTCATAGATCACACATTGGATTTAATTTCAAAACTGCTTTTCAAAGAAAGCCATTCCAAAATTTTAAACAGATGAAAACCAAGAAAGATATCATAGACAACTGGCTGCCACGCTACACAGGTCAAAATTTAGAAGATTTTGGAGATTATATTTTATTGACTAATTTCAATCAATACCTTGAGCTGTTTGCTCAGTGGCATGATGTACCTATCATAGGTCAGGATCATCCTATGCCGTGTGCTACTTCAGGTGAGATTACTATCATCAATTTTGGGATGGGTAGTGCCAATGCAGCTACTGTTATGGATTTGTTAGCAGCTATCTTACCCAAGGCTGTACTGTTTCTTGGAAAATGTGGCGGGCTGAAGAAGAAGAACCGCGTAGGCGATCTCATACTCCCTATCGCTGCTATTCGTGGTGAAGGTACTTCTAATGATTACCTGCCGTTTGAAGTGCCGGCCCTCCCGGCATTTAGCCTTCAAAAAGCAATCTCAACTACCATACGTGATCATGGCAGAGACTATTGGACAGGAACAGTTTATACGACTAACCGGCGCGTTTGGGAACACGACGAATCGTTTAAAGACTATCTGGTAGAAACACGTAGCATGGCAGTTGATATGGAAACAGCTACTATTTTTATAGTAGGCTTTGCCAACGAAATACCTACAGGAGCTTTGCTGTTAGTCTCCGACCAACCCATGACACCGGAAGGAGTGAAAACATCGGAAAGCGACAGAAACGTCAATAAGCGATTTGTAAACGAACATCTGAAAATAGGTATAGAAGCGTTGCAACAGCTTATCAATAACGGTATTACAGTAAAACATCTACGCTTCTGATGCCTGTACTGAGCTTCGATCAAATCCTAACCAATATTCGAAACCGGGTCTTTCACCCTATCTATTTTCTAATGGGTGAAGAACCTTATTTCATTGATGTGATCACACATCAGTTGGAAGAAAATGTGTTGGAAGAAGATTATAAAGCATTCAACTTATTGATCATGTATGGCAGGGATGTGGATGTGCATACTATTGCTAATCAAGCACGTACCTATCCTATGTCAGGCAATTATCAGCTTATCATAGTGAAAGAAGCTCAGGATGTGAGGAATATAGAAGAGTTGGATAAGTTTATTCCAGTATTCCCCGAGAGTACAATATTAGTGATCAACTATAAATATAAAAAAATTGACGGACGAAGATCGTTTGCCAAAACCGTAGAAAAAAAAGGAATACTGTTTGAATCCAAAAAACTACGTGACTATAATATGCCGGATTGGATAAACAGCTACCTGAAAAACAAAGGATATGGCATCAGTCCTAAAGCAGCACAAATCATAGCCGACTTTTTGGGCACCGATTTGCATAAAGTGCGTAATGAATTGGAAAAAGTCCTGATCTCCTCTAAACCTGGAAGTAAAATCACCGAAATTGAGGTAGAAACGAATATTGGAATATCAAAGGATTTCAACATCTTTGAGCTTCAATCGGCTTTGATACAGAACGATAAAATAAAAGCTAACCGAATAGTATTGTATTTTGCTGCCAACAGCAAGGATAATCCTATCATCAAGACTATTATATTGCTGTACAGTTTTTTTATCAAAGTGTTGAAAGTGCATTATGCTACCGACAAATCGCGCAACACTCTGGCAAGTTATCTTGGTGTGCATCCTTTTTTTGTTGCCGATTACCAACAGGCTGCAAAGCAGTTTAATGTGGCCAGACTGCGGAAAATAATTGGGATACTACGCCAGTTTGATCTTAAAGCCAAAGGATACGGAAGTGTCAATACGAACGAAAGTGATCTGTATAAAGAGATGATCTACAGGATTATGCACTAATAATGCCTTAGATATTTCAATGAGCTTGTCAAGTTGAAAATAACTCCATCATTTGGTATAACACACCTGTAAGCTTGGCTACTATAACGGCAAGTATTGTCAGTACAAGGGTTACTATAAATAGTATCCCACTGATAGCGAAAAAGTTATTGACATACTGAAGTGCTTTCTCAAGTACTAATTTTTCACCTGCCCGAGTAGCCCGCTTCGACAAGCTTGCTGCTCTATATAGCAGTACACCCATCCACACAGGGAGCCATGCAAAAATAATTCCTACTATGCTCAAGGCAATCAGTATGCCGTACACTATCATCATCACACCCAGAAACTTCATCCAGCCCGAAGACCTGCTAAGGTTATAGCTTACTTCCCTGATCAGTTTGTGCTCATGAGATTCGAGTTCATCCATCGGTAACATAATTAATTGACTATAAATGAGAGTGCAATAAAAAGTTTTCTCGTGCTGTTTCATCAGTCAGTAAAATTAGTCTGACTAATAGAAAATGATGGTAAATATAGTAAAATCCCATAACCGCTAATTTTTATTCAATCGAGATTTGCAGAAATAGACTGATATTTGACTGTGCTGAACACATATGCATCTAAAAAGACTGCAAACCAATGGCATGATTTTTTTATTTCTCACCACCCATTATTTTTATTGGTGTAATTTTGTAAGCCAAGTGGATGTTTGTGGAGTGAAATAGAGATGATTTTTTAATTCATAGCATACCCACAAGATATGATCAAACGTATTTTTAAACATATTTACCGGTTTAAATATCTCTACACATTGCTGATATTTATCGTATGGCTGATTTTTTTTGATCAGAACAGTCTGATCAATCAGCATAAGCTGCGCAAAACACTTAGAAACCTGGAACAACAGCAACGCTATTATCAGCTTGAGATTTATAAGAACCGTGAAATGGTCAAAAGCCTAACTACCGATACTGCTTTTATGGAGCAGTATGCCCGCGAAAAGTATTTGTTTAAAAAAGATAATGAGGTGATCTACCTGATGGTGGAAGATGAGTAATAGACTTCTTGTTGCCTAAGGATATCCATTTCATACTGCCGTAGTCTTATAAATCAATCCGTTATTTTTAATGCCTTATGTTTGAGCTTCGATAGGTTATTTACTGGATTGAGCTGAAAAAACATTGTATTTTTGCACTTTTGTTTTTTGACGGCAAGCAATAATATATGCCTTCTTGATGATGGATTGATGTGAATCCTACAATTTGGATCCCATCAAATAAATATATGTTGCCTAGGCTGCTGCGGTGATTTTTATGAAATCTGTTTAATTGTTTGCATGATGACTGCTTTTGACCTTTGGGAACTGTTTCTCAACAATATCTATCAAACGAGTTGGATAGAAGTAGTAGCTGTTTTTTTCGGCCTTTTAAGCGTGTGGTACAGTACCAAAGTAAATATATTGGTGTATCCTACCGGTATAGTAAGCGTGTTGATTTATGTCTATATCTGTTTTGTAGTCGGTCTTTATGCCGATATGGGTATCAATGTGATTTACTTCCTTGTGAGTGTGTATGGCTGGTACAACTGGCTTAGGCCTACCGCCGATCAGAAGCAACTGCCGGTACGTTTTAATACCCGAAAAATGCAATGGATTGGTATCATAGCCTCGGTCATATTTTTTGCGGTAATCAGTCAGATATTAGTGAATTTTACTGATAGCACAGTACCATATATCGATGCGTTTACTACTGCAGTGTTTATCGTTGGCATGTATTTCATGGCTGAGAAAAAAGTAGAGAACTGGATTTATTGGATCATTGGAGATGTGGTATCTGTCCCATTGTATTTTTATAAAGGCTTGGTTTTTACCAGTTTTCAGTATTTGATCTTTTTAATTCTGGCAGTCAAAGGGCTGATAGGTTGGTGGAAGGAGGCAAATAATGCCTAGACGTATTGCTATTACCGGGCCTGAATCAACTGGTAAGTCGGAATTAGCCCAACAGTTAGCCGAACATTATAACTCGTCGTGGGTACCCGAGTTTGCCCGCCAATATTTGCTTGACCTGAACAGGGATTACCGGTTAGATGATGTGTCGTTCATAGCCGAGAATCAGGAAAAGCTTATCCATGAGGCTTTTGCAGGATCATCGGATTATGTCTTTGCCGATACCGAAATGCTGGTATGCACCGTATGGGCTGACTTTGTATTTGGTCATATACCACAAGCTATCAGACTTCGGCTTGATCGTCAACAGTTTGACTTATATTTGTTGTGTTATCCCGATCTGCCTTGGGAGCCTGATCCTCTGCGCGAACATCCTACCCAACGGATGGAGCTGTTTAACATCTATGAAGCTTGGTTGAAGCAACTGAATTGGAAGTACGCCATCATAAAAGGGATTGGATCGCAAAGGCTACAGAATGCTGTTGATGCCGTGAATCGCTGTTTTATACCGGTATGAAAAAAGAACTACCTTTATACGTGTTATATTTACCCCGTTGGTACCCAAATCGTTATGATCCGATGTTTGGACTTTTTGTACAACGACATGCCGAAGCAGCTGCACTCTTCGATCGCATTTCAGTAGTATACGCCGAACCAAATCGTACAAACTTCAAGACATGGGAGATAGAACAAAGACTTATTGAGAATGTATTGACGGTCTGGGTATATTATCCTGTGGTGGCTTCCCAATCAATAGGAGCACGATTTATCAACACCTGCCGGTATTTTCGTGCCATTTTTAAGGGAATACGACAGCTTACGAAAGTATATGGAAGACCGCAGCTGATCCATGTCCACATTTTGACCCGCCTCGCACTGCCTGCATTTTATTATAAAACCCGTTTTGGCATACCTTATTTGATTACTGAACATTGGTCACGCTATCTTCCGTTTCGCAACGAGTTTAAAGGCTTTTTTCGTAGGTATGCTACCAGATTTTTTGTCAGAAAGGCCTCCTTGCTTACTACTGTGACAGAAAACCTGCAACAGGCCATGCAGCAATATGGGTTGCATAATTCAGCCACCTATATACTACCTAATGTGGTGGATATGAAGCTGTTTCGGATACAGGAACGGAAGCCAGATGAAAAGTTTCGTATAGTACATATCAGCTGTTTTGAAGACCGGTCGAAAAATATTAGTGGCACCCTGAATGTGATAGATAGGCTGAAGGATCAGATGTACGAGATTGAATCGGTTTTCATAGGCGACGGAATGGATTTTGAACGCATGCAACACCATGCCCGTGCTTTAGGACTAACTGATAATGAAGTGCGCTTTACCGGCTTATTAGAAGGTGAGAAATTAGCTTACGAATTGGCAATAGCCGATGTGTTAGTCGTTTTCAGCCATTACGAAAACCTCCCGGTTGTTATTTTAGAAGCTTTTGCATGCGGGGTACCGGTGATAGCTACTAAAGTAGGTGGAATTGCGGAGATCATTAATGAGGAAAACGGAATACTGATTGACAGAGCCGATGAACAAGCTCTTATGCAAGCTATTATTCAGATAAGCGATCATACAAAAATCTTTGATAAAGAAAAGATCAGAGCGATGGTACGGGAAATAAACAGCCAGGAAGCCGTTGGTCGCCTGCTCCATGATTGGTATCACCGGATTTATTCTTGACAAGATAAAAAAAAGAGGTTAAAAAACCTCTTTTAGTCGTCGTAGTAGATCTGCCATTCCACCGGAAGGCTTTCAATTAAGCGGGGACCAAGTACTGAAAGCTTTTGAACTAATTCTTTTCTGGATTTAGTTCCAAAACGCTCAAGAGCCGGATCGCCTTTGTACATTAGACTTAAAAAGTCTAAAAATGTGATGAGATGTAACCTTCGAAACAGAAGTATTAATCGAACTGAAACATCAAAATCCTCCACAGGAGTATTTAATAAAATGACCGGATCACTGATCTTTTCCGGTCCCTGTTCATAAAACATACTTTAAAATCATTGTCATTCAAAATGCTTTATTGATTCATAATAGTGTTTATCAGTATTTTAAAACAGATAGTTCTTGTATGCTTGTGTAATGACCAGATTATTTTGTGTGCGACTTATAACATATATTGTGCCATAATTTAAGATATTTGATTTTAAAGCAGGGTATTTTTTTCTCCACAAAAATCCGATTTTATCTTTAGTAACTCCATGCGATAGCGTTCATCATTAATAAGGTGCATATCCATCTAAATAAATCCAAGTTGATGATTGAACAGCATTATCGAATGAAATTTTCTCTTGCGATAGTGGCTGGTGATATGAACTAGTTTACACCGTAGCGTATCATTGTTAAAAACGACGGTAGTGTCGGCAACAATCGAATACCGATGTGTTGCCCAGATGAAATTTTTGGTTGAATTTTTAAGTTTGGTATTAGTTACAAAAAGTGCATTACGCCATTGAGTGCGCCTGTATTTATACTCAAAATAAGGTGAGTATTCAATACTTTCAATCAGACTACGTGGTGGATGTACCCATACATGCTTTTCGTTATCAATCAAGCCGGTAATCTCGTGATTAAATATAGTATCATGTCGCAAATATTCATAAACTACCATTGTTTGATCAAAGAAGCAATCGGGCAGTATCTTGAGTGTGAGCGTAATAGGTGATGTGAGATCATCAAGTCCTGTATGAACATTGAAATTTTCAGGTTTAACTGTTGTTGTAAACAAATATGTAAATTCCTTATAGGGATGAAAAATCTGATTATCAGTGTTGTGCTTACATTTTGCTGAAGTATCACATTCGATATCAGTATATGATGCATTCTGGCCAGACACATCTGACGATATTATTGCTACCCATAAAAAGATGAATAACCAGAGGCGCATAGGTTCAATTGTTTTCAATAGATCAATGCTGTATGGTTTTTATGTTAGATAGCTTGAAGATCTTATGAATCAGGGCATTTGAAAGCCAATAGTGGGATGCCTAACTGAAAGAAGTCTTCTTTTCCAACCTTATCTTTGAAGATATAGTGCAGCCAGCTTCGTTTGTTTGCAATAAAAGCTGCCAGACTGATGGCATGATTTTCAGTAAACTCTTGCAGAGCAGTTGCCGCATGCTTTGCTTCAACTAAATGAAATCGTAGCCTTTTGGTATCTTTTGCAGCTGCAAAGGCCTGCTCTAATTCATTCATCAGCAAACCTGCTCTTTGATCTTTGGGGTCAAAGAGCAGATGTACGATATGGATGATAGGATGATGTTTTTTAGTCAGTTCTATCAGCTGGTGTATAGTAGATATCTCGAACTTTCCAAAATTGGTGGCATATAGGATATCGTTATTGGTACGCCATGTATAGTTCTCGGGTATAGCTAATAGTGGTACGTTGACTTTCGACATCAGGCTCTTTGCTATGCTGCCTTCTAAAAAGGCTTTCCTGCCTTTCCCCTTAGTACCCATCAGTATCAGGTCAGGCTTTTCTGTTTCAGTCAGCTCTAATAACTCAAACTCCGGACTGCCTCCTTTTAGAACTGGTTCAATCACTACGTTAGGTATATTGTTTTGTGTAAGCAATTGTTGGAGTTGCTGCTGCTTTTCGTTCATATGCTCCGTAGCTTGTTTTTTCATCTCAGTACGTAGCTCTCTATTAAAATATGTGTCGGCACTGAAGCCGTCCGGAAAGTTCATATCGCCCAACACAATTTGATCCATATAGGCATGAAACAACATGATCTTGCCGCCTGTAGCCCGAATCAGGTCAATGGCGTATGGGAAGAGCATCTGGTTTTCCTCGCTGAAATCGGTGGCTAATAATATCTTCATGACAGTAGGAGGTTTGATGACAGTATGGGCATAAAAGTAGATAAAATACTTTTCAGATGCAAGCCATATAAAATTTTTACCACCCTGATATTAATCCAATCACCCCTGCTGCCATCGCAAATAAGATGCTGACAGCTTTCACCATGATAAATCCTTTACGCGACTCGGCTAAAAGAGGTAAAGTCCCATGACCGTCCTGTGCAATTGAATTGGCCAACAATATGCTGAAAGGCAACACACCTTGCGAATAAAGGATTACAAATATAAAATGTGGACCCGATTCAGGTATGATACCAACCAAAAGAGCTACCGCAAGTATGAGCCATCTATTAGTAGTGATCCAACTGTGCAGATCCACATAATAGTTAAGGATATGAATGGCTATCAAGACACCTAAAGTCCAAAGGAAAATCTTATGGAAATGTTTTTTTAGCACATGCTGCCAAAGATGTTCCTGCAAGAAATGATCACTTGCTATAGCAACAATAAAAAGGAGGACAGAAAACAAGGCTATCAGGCTGTATCGTATCCAGTCGGCTTCGGCATGGCTATTATTTCCGGTGGGTTCGTTATGTACAGCTGCCTGATTGCCCATAAGCGTATTCAGATGATGGTCGCCGTCAATAATCCCACTTATCAGTAGAAACAAAGCGGTGAGCAAGCCTGCTACTAATAACGCACGTGTGAAACTGATACTCCGGAAGTTTTTTACTATAGATGAAAGATTTCTTGGGTGACATTCGTGATTGTGACTGTGAAGCGGCAAAGTGCTATGTCCGTTCAAGCCAATATATCGGTTTTTAACAGTAAAATGGACTATCAGACCAGCTGATAATGCAACAAGAAATAATATGATATGTAGTTTGATAGCTGTTTTTGGGATCAAAGAAAACATCAAAAATGCTTCATCGCCTGAGGTAGCTATCATGGTGGCCACTAAAGCGGGAAACATGATCACCCGATGAATGTAAAGCGAAACCATAGTGTATGAACCTAAACATCCGGGAATAATACCCATGATACTTCCTAAGACGATCTGACCAAAAGGCGATCTTTGAAGCCTGGCACTCCATGATCCTTGAGTTTGTATGTTCAGGTATTCGATGATCATCATCATTCCTATCACAAAAGAGCTGACAATGAAAGTTTGCTGCAAGAGTATGGCGATCATATAGCTTGATAACAGATGTAAAAATGTGTTGATTTAGTCTTGCCCGGCTTTAAATTGTAAAGCTGCTTCAAGAAATGCTCTGGCTAATGCACCGGACAGCTGATCGTCATATTCCATCCATTCCGGATGCCATTGGACGGCCATCAGGAATTGGTTGTGAGGCGGATAATTTTCTATGGCTTCTATCAGCTTATCGCTGCTGAATGCAGAAGGTATCAATCCGTTTCCTAATGTTTTAATGCCTTGATGGTGGTTACTGGCTACAAGCTGTAATGTAGATTTGGCAAGTCGTGCCAATGTGCTTTGCCCGGCAATGCTGACTTCATGTGTTGTCCATCCTTTGTTTTGTTTTCGGTGAAGGTTGCCAGAACCAGTATCTTCAGGCAGGTCTATATAAAGGGTGCCGCCCATTGCTATATTGATTAGTTGTAAGCCACGGCAGATACCCATTATAGGCAGTCCGTTGTAGGTTGCGATACGAAATGCTTCAAATTCGAGGGTGTCTCTCCAACGATCAAAAACCCCACAACGAGCTGTATCGGCTATTTGGTCATACCATCCGGGATAGATATCAGCCCCACCGGTGAGCAGCAAGGCATGAACAATGGCTAAAGTGTCGGGCAGCGCATCAATATGTACGGTACTTAAATCAATAGCTCTGAATGCAATATGTTGATGTGCAAGCCATTCGTCATATCTCTTACCTTCAATAGCCCGTTCTTTGGAAATACCGATGACTAACTCAGCTGTTTGATTAGCTTGACCACTGACGGAAAGCCATATAAGTAAGGTAAAAGCAAGCAAAGAAAGAACATGTAATTTGTGTTTCATCTATTTGAATTTTATGCTGTCATTGTGTTTAACGCCATGATTGAAAAACTGTTAGCTTATATCATTATCTATTTGTTTCGGTTATGTTGTGAACTTTCTATTTTGGTTATTCAATTCCAAGGTACAAATCTTTGAGTTGATGAAGGTATTGTGTCGTAAACTGTCCGTCTTTTTCACGTATAATGAACTCTTCCCGCTGGAGCTTTTTTATGGGATCAAGGCTGTAAGACATATTGAACCGGTTGGGTTCTTTGTTTTTGATAGGTATGATATGCTGAATTCTTGTCAGAAACAAACTTTGTTTCCGGGCTGCACTGTTCCAGTTGTCGAATTGATCGGCAGGCAATACTAACGCAAAAGTTCCTTTTGGGTGGATAATTTTTTTTACTGCCTGTGCTAATTGATCAAATGAAAGGGTATCGGTATGTCGAGCTAGTGTACGACGTTGGGATAAGGTTTTAAAGGTTGAAGTAAAGAAAGGTGGGTTACTAACTATCAGATCAAACAAGGCGGTGGTGGTTTCAGCATATGTGCTTATGTCGGAGCATATTGCCTTCAATCGTTGGTTCCAGGGCGAACGGTGAAAGTTTTCTTTAGCTTCACTTACTGAAGCTGGGTCTATATCAACCGCAACTATTTGAGCTTTTTCATAGCGTTGAGCCAGGATAAGCGACAATATACCACATCCGGTGCCTATATCTAATATATGATTTGCCCGGCTACCGTCAGCCCAAGCACCTAATAAGACTGCATCCGTACCTACTTTCATAGTAGAATGCTGATGCATCAGACTGAATCTTTTGAAATGAAAAGGCCTGCCACTACTCATAAATTATCGTTCAGATATAATTCGATAAGCCCTTCTGGTGCTTGAATATGCATGGTTTTGCTGCGCCTGTCTACCTTTTTTATGATCTCATCAGTGATAGGGATAAGCACTTCTTTACCCTGATGAAAGATTTGTATAATAGCTTGATTGGGATATTCCAACACTGTGTTGATATTTCCAACCAATCCAAAAGTCTGGTCAATGACTTTAAAGTCGGTTATTTCGTGGTAATAAAATTTTGTCCCTTTAAGTTTGGGTAACAGTTCAATGGGTAGAAAAATATTTTTCCCACATAATGGAGCTGCTTCTTCTACTGTTTCAATATCCTGGAGCTTGATATGGGCTTTGTCGCCTTGTAGTCTCATCTTTTGTATGAAATAAGGGATAAGTTTTTTCTGTCGCTCGATAAATATCATAGACAAGGAAGCATAGTCCTGTGGATCATCGGCTTCAATTCGAATACTTATTTCGCCTTTCAGTCCATGTGTTTTGATGACTTTACCCCAAAAAAAATTATCTTTTTTCATCTGTAAAAGCTTTTTATAAGATTGTGCATATCAAGCAATTCCGTATTCTTTACTTATTGAAGCGTTGTGCTTTCTGACTAAGTTAGCTTGCTCATCTCTATTAGCAAAGTTATAAGTAAAAAAGCTTTGATCCATTTTGATTTTTTGATACTGCATTAAACAATAAAAGCCGACAATATGTGCCGGCTTTTACGCAATTTTCCTTGTGCTTTTATTCTTCAGCAGGATTCTCTACAGTAGCTTCTGTTTCTGCTTCAGCTTGTTCAGCTTCTTTAGCTGCCTCGTTAGCTTCTAATTTGAGTTCCGCAGCACGTTTTTTAGCTACTTCTGTTTCTATTACCTCCCTGACTTTGGCTTCAGCCTCTTGTCTTTTTTTGCGTTCGTTTCTATCTGTCTCGGCTAATCCTTTTTTCTTGGCATCAATCTTTGCTTCTTTTTCTTGAAGCCAGGTTTGAAACTTTGCTTCGGCCTGTTCAATAGTTAATGCACCTTTTTTTACTCCTTTCAATAAATGTGATTTCAGCAACACACCTTTATACGAAAGAATCGCACGAACGGTATCTGTTGGCTGTGCTCCATTGTGTAACCAGGTAAGGGCTTTGTCGAAATCTAGCTCTATCTCAGCTGGATTGGTCATTGGATTATAAGTGCCAATCTTTTCAATAAACCTGCCATCCCGTGGTGCACGACCATCCGCAATTACAATATGATAAAAAGGACGCCCCTTCTTACCATGTCGTTGTAATCTGATTTTTGTTGGCATAATGAATATGATTAAATGTTACAAAATTTTATTATGGCTGCAAAAATCGTAATTTTTTCATTACCACCACTATTATTTTTTTAAAAAATATGATCCTCTGATGAATAAAGAGTGTTTTAGCAAATGAAAAGCGATAGAAATTTAGACTTTACTAAGCAGTATTTTAATTCTCAATTTATTGAATGACAAATTTAGATAGTGCTGTTTTACCATCTGTATAGTGTATCTGTATGATATACAGCCCTTTAAAAAGATGTTTTAAATCTAATTGTTGCATACCCATTTCGCAGGATATGGCTGTGATCTGACGGCCTGTTTTCTCGTAAATACTGATCAGAGCAGACTGCTTCAACTCAATCTGAATATGTCCGTCCGATGGATTAGGATATACTATTGCCGTTGTCGGTTGATTTTCTTGCAGTCCTACCTTATAAATGCCATAGACTGACACATCATCTACTTGCCATGTGGAGGCTTCTATGTCGTTGGATGTATATTTGAATGCAAAGTAGAGTGGGGGAGCTGCATTCACTATCAGTTCTACCTCACCCGAAGCCGCCCATGCGAAGCTTCCCAACGACCAATTGGCCTTATGGGTGATATCTGTCCAGGTATATAAATTCGGGTCGCTAGCACCATTATAGTCTTGACTGACTAATAATGCAAGCGGATCACCATCATAATTTCGAGCCGAACGAAAATTTAATAGTAAGGTGTCAACTAATGAACTCCATTCTATAGCCGGACTGATCAGCCAGTCTTCGTTGGCATGAGCCCCAGCTGAAAAACCCGTCATGCGTGCAAAATCTTCGTTATTGAAATTATAGTGCTCCCAGACTTGCTCACCCAACACATTATATTGCGACATCAAACCGAGTGATTCATCAAAGGTTTCTTGCATCAGCAAGCTGTATGCGTTGGTGGTTATTCGAGCAGAAGGTGGCGTGCCATCAGTTTTGTAGTCAATACTTTCACCTGAATTGGTGTACGGGTAAATATGGAACAGTAAAGACAAGTGGGAGTCTAACTTATTAAACTGATGCGATTCAATGCCATAGGGAACGTTCCATGCGATATAGCCTAAGGATATATCGGTATTATTGGCAATGGGTACACCATCTTCTGGTGTTTCTGATATATTGGCTGACTGGTCTTGTACACCATAAATCAGATATGCATCAGGTAGTTGTTCACCAGTGGCCTCTTCCCATTCCATTCTGACTCCTATGCCTTTTACTTCGGCAACGAAATTAGTAGGGTAATTGGTTGGCTCCGGTTTTATAGTCATATCCCCTGTGAAAAGCAGGTCATCGTAGTACACAGCTCCACCGTTGTTACCGTCCTGATGATATACCCTCAGTTCGAATCGGAATGCAGTTGCCTGAGCCGGCGCTGTGATCACCGCAGAAAATAACTGCCATTGATCGCTATTGGTGCTATATGTATTAGGTCGTAAAATTTCTTCATCATCCGGCAGTGTGGATGTGCCATCTAACCAGTAGGACCAAATACGCATTTTTGCCGCATCGTCATTATCAAAGAAATAGAACTGAATAGTGTATTCTACACCCGGTTCAATTCCTTGTATCACCTGATTGACTTTTTTAGTAGAAGAGGCAGATGTGTGCTTGGCAGAAAAATTTCCTGATCTGACGATAGTGGATTCTTTGCTGATGTTTTCGGTAGAGTTGTAGCCTTCGGGCTTGGTATCGGAGGTCCAGCTTTCAAAGCCAGGGTTTATAACCATATTTTGTGCGATACTTAAATCGGCAAACAAAATGAACAAGACCAACATAGGAATGGAGTAAATTGTTTTCATAATCAGATGCTTTAATTCAATTTTTTTTCTTAACAGAGTAAAAATACAAAAATTTAAAAATATACTAGGTGTTTATAACAATACTACCCAAATAAAAAAAGGCGGATATATTTTCCGCCTTTTGTTATATTTAGTTTTCAGTAAGTGTCGTCAGTCTTTATCGTTCACTTCTTCAAAGTCCACATCGGTTACTTCATCATCACCTGGTTTAGCAGTATCCTGTGTGCTTTGTGAATGATCGGCTTGCGACTGAGCTTCGGCCTGAGTGTGTTTATACATTTCTTCACTTGCCGATTGCCATATGGCGTTCAGCTTTGTCATTGCACTATCAACAGTGGTGATATCCTGATTTTTATGTGCAGTTTTCAGTTCTTCCAATGAGCTTTTAATTTCAGTTTTCTTATCGGCTGGTAATTTGTCGCCATATTCTTTAAGTTGTTTCTCAGTTTGGAATATAAGTGCATCTGCGCTGTTGAGTTTATCCACACGTTCGCGTTCTTTTTGATCAGCTTCGGCATTTGCAGCAGCTTCATCTTTCATTCGTTGAATATCGGCATCGCTAAGTCCGGAAGATGCTTCGATACGAATGCTTTGTGATTTACCGGTAGCCTTATCTTTGGCTGATACATTCAAAATACCGTTAGAATCTATATCGAATGTAACTTCTATCTGTGGTACACCTCTTGGAGCTGGCGGTATTCCGTCCAAATGGAATCGGCCGATACTTTTATTCTGATTTGCCATAGGGCGCTCACCTTGCAACACATGTATCTCCACCGAAGGCTGGTTATCAGCTGCTGTAGAGAAGGTTTCCGATTTACGCGTAGGTATGGTTGTATTGGATTCTATCAAACGTGTCATCACACCGCCGAGTGTCTCAATTCCGAGAGATAATGGTGTAACATCTAACAACAACACATCTTTCACCTCTCCTGTCAGCACGCCGCCTTGTATGGCAGCACCAATGCTTACAACCTCATCAGGGTTTACTCCTTTTGAAGGTTCTTTACCAAAGAACTCTTTTACAATTTGCTGTATAGCCGGGATACGGGTTGAACCGCCTACTAATATCACCTCATCAATATCGGAAGAGTTGAAGCCGGCATCTTTTAATGCTTGTCGGCAAGGCTCAATGGTAGCACGGATCAGCTGATCGTTCAACTGTTCGAATTTAGCTCTCGAGAGTTTGCGTACCAAATGTTTTGGAATGCCATCCACGGGCATGATATAAGGTAGGTTAATCTCGGTTTCGGATGAACTTGAAAGCTCTATCTTGGCTTTTTCAGCAGCTTCTTTTAAGCGTTGTAATGCCATAGGGTCTTTTCTGAGATCGACCCCTTCATCGTTTTTAAATTCTTCGGCCAACCAATTGATGATGTTATGATCAAAATCATCTCCTCCAAGGTGGGTATTTCCGTTGGTTGATTTCACTTCAAACACTCCGTCGCCTAATTCGAGTATAGAGATGTCGAAGGTGCCGCCTCCTAAGTCGAATACAGCTACCTTGATATCGTTTTTCTTTTTATCTAATCCGTACGATAGGGCTGCTGCTGTAGGCTCATTGATAATACGGCGCACTGTCAGTCCGGCTATCTCACCGGCCTCTTTAGTGGCCTGACGCTGTGAATCACTAAAATAAGCCGGTACGGTGATTACGGCTTCGTTAACTGTTTGTCCGAGATAATCTTCGGCGGTTTTTTTCATCTTTTGAAGTACCATAGCCGAGAGCTCCTGCGGGGTATATAGACGGTCGTCTATTTTGACACGCGGAGTGTTGTTTTCACCTTTTACTACTTTGTAAGGTACGCGATTGCTCTCGGTGGTAACACGGTCATAAGTCTCTCCCATAAAGCGTTTAATGGAAAAAACGGTTTTGGTCGGATTAGTAATGGCCTGACGTTTGGCCGAATCACCTACCCTACGCTCTCCGTTATCGGCAAAAGCAACAATAGAGGGAGTGGTCCTGCGCCCCTCACTGTTTGGTATGACAACCGGCTCATTACCTTCCATTACGGCTACACATGAGTTTGTGGTTCCTAGGTCTATTCCAATTATTTTACCCATTATTTTTCTCCTCCTAAAAGATTTATTTTTTGGATTTTTAATGTTGTTGTTTCATTTGACAAGGATTGTGCCAAGCCGATAGAGAGCGATATTATATAGATGGCTATCGTTTATGAAAGAGATGACATCTATGATGAATATATGTAATACGCAATGAGTCAATGAGATAAACTTGGTAAGGGGTTTTTACAGCCTGTCAGGTGTAAATGACAAAAGGGCAGCCTGAATAGATTTTTACATAAGTAGATATGCTTTAAATTAGATATTAGTATATTTTTTATTTTTGCTGTTTACCTTCAACACATCTTCTAATTATGGTACAATCAACCTCAAATATAGTTTTAAGTATTGTCCTGCCATTAGTGATCATAGCTTTATTAGTGGGAATAATGCATATCCGATTCAAATTCAAATCGTTACGTAATGTTATGCGTGCCATTGGATTTGGCGCTGTCTCGATTATATTTTTATTATTGTTTGATTTTATTGCCGGCTTGTTAGGCTTAGACAGGCTTAGTAATCTTAAGCGTTCTGCTTTTTATTCTTTTGCCGTTGTAGGTTTTGCAGCCGAATTTGGGAAATTTGTCTTTCTTCGATATTATTTCTCTCGATTAAAGTCGTTTTCAAGTCCATTGGATGGAGTGATCTATTCTTTGTTGCTTTCGATGGGCTTTACCCTTGTAGCTTTGCCTTTATTTGTGGCAGGTGTGTTTTCTAATCCGGTCAGTGTTCAGTTTCTGTATTCATATAGCTTTGCCAATCTTGCATTTGCCATAGTATTAGGCTTTTTTGTTGGGATGGGTATCTTTCGTAAGAACCGTTTTATTGATTCAATGACCGGATTAGGTGCTGCCAGCTTTTTTCATGGCTTCTTTTATTTTGCCAACTTGACTTCCGATTATACTATCCTGCTGTTGTATGGAGGCGGACTTTCAATTATTGCTTTGTTGCTTCTTATCAAATCTTTTAACAGCAAGAATTTCAAAGCTTGATCAAAAGTGTTGTATCTACCTGTTATACAGATACCTATAGAATAATTCTATTTAATATAGTGGATGTACTCTGAGTTCACCTTTGGTGTTCCATTCGATGGTTGGGAAAGGTACTTTAATGATATTCACCAGATCTAATACTTGTCGTAGATAGCGTGATTTTGTTTTTACCCTGCTTAAGTCCACATCAAGAGAAAGCATGAATTTCCGGTAGCGTACTATATCTGTGCGGTCGTGTATAATTCCATCGGCATCTGTCCAGATATTGTCGTATCCGCCAAACATACCGCCGGCACCATATCCTATGGCAATATTCAACCAACTGAATTTCCCGTTCTTACCGGTAAGAGAAGCCGGATTTATACTCATCCATACATGGATAGAGTTATAGTCTTTCAATGACCTTTGCAAGAGGCTGTTCCCATATAATTGTTCGGAGCGTGTGCGAAGCTCCGGATCGGAAAAATGGGTAAACACTGGAAGTAATTTGAGCTTGATACGTTGTTCCTCCCAGACTAATTCCTGTGTCGTCATAAGAGCTGCACCCAGAAAATTGGCTGCAATATCGCTTACCGAAGCTCCCCATAAATCAGAAAAACCATCAAAAACTTCTATGGTATTTTGAAAAATAAACGCAGTCAACCCACCATATATGGCGGCTTTCTTCTGTTCTACTCCACTCCACCTAAGCATCTGGGTCAAATAATACGCTTCTAAATAGGATGTAACCATATGGCCTGCCTTGTCAACCTGTAACCATTCTTTAGAATCATCAGCCCATCTGAATTTTCCTTTTGGATAATCCGCATACCACAATTTGTCAAGACCATATAGAGTTATCCCATAAACAGTGATCACTGATGAGCTGAGAAATATAAAACGTGGTTGATGCAAAGTGTCGGCCGGAATGAGCCAGTTTGGATGATCGTTAAGTTGAAATGACTGAGCCTCACTAATATGGGGAACATATAGAAGTATGTAAAAAATAACTAATAAACTGACTGACCTGTTGAAAATCATGAAAAAGTTGGTTACAAATAATCAGCTAACAAAAGTACAGGATTTTTTACATGGAAAATAAGTGTTAAATAAAGGTCGTACTATCTTTATCGCATAGCTCGTCTTAATGAATGCCATTAAAACCTATGGTGATGCTTCAGGAAGATAGACAGGAGTTGGATGAGTTGTGGCAGACAGCTACAACCTCCAAAGTATCTTCAGAGTAACATGGAAGCTGATTTTAGTTGTTTCATCTAGTATGTAGGATTCCAATTTGAACTCATTAGAATTTTTTGGCATGTTTTATAAGCCAGATAGATATATACAAGCGTTGCCTGCATGGGAGGAAATAGTATTTTTGCATCAAAAATAGTTTATGGATTTAAGTAAAATAGCTAATATATCAGGTAAACCAGGTCTGTTTAGTGTGGTTAGTCAGGGGAAGAACAACGTTTTAGTTGAGTCTTTGCTTGATGGTAAACGGTTTCCGATTTTTGCACATCATCATGTGAGCATATTAGAGGAGATTAGTGTATATACCCATTCCGAAGACCGCCCTTTGAAAGATATTTTCAAAGCAATCAATCAGTCTTTGGGTGAGGTATTGGATTTCGATCCTAAGGAAATTTCTTCTGATGAGTTGAAAGCCAAATTTGCTATAGCTGTACCCGATTATAACGAAGAAGCAGTTTATGTTTCCGATATAAAAAAAATCTTCGGATGGTATAAGCTACTATCTGAGAAGCAGCTTCTTGATTTTACAGAAGAAGGTACCGAAGCGGAAGAACCCGGTTTGGAGGAAGTTGCTTCTGAATAATCCGTATTTTAATTGCATGTGATACCTTTTGTCAAGCATGTTATATTCAACACTTATTCGTCCAATTCTTTTTACGGTTGATCCGGAAAGGGTGCATAGTTGGGTGGTTGGTGGGTTAAAGCTTGCTTTTGCCATACCGGGTGTCAGGCTTTTGATCGGCTATTGTACAAAAGTGAACGACCCCAAGCTACAACGGGAAGTGTTTGGCCTTCGCTTTTCAAATCCGGTAGGTATTGCAGCCGGCTTCGACAAAGATGCCCAACTCTTTAATGAACTGTCGGCATTGGGCTTTGGACATATTGAAGTAGGTACGATAACTCCTAAACCTCAGATGGGTAATCCTAAACCACGCCTTTTCCGACTTCCTAAAGACAAAGGACTGATCAACAGGATGGGGTTCAATAATCAAGGCCTTGATGCGGCGGTAAAAAAACTCAGAAAAAGGAAAACTACTGCTGTAATAGGAGCTAACTTAGGTAAAAACACCCTGACACCCAACGAAACAGCAATAGAAGATTATAGCAAAAACTTTGATGGATTGTTTGATGTGGCTGACTATTTTGTGGTTAACGTAAGCTGCCCGAATATCACCGATCTTAGTGAACTTCAGGATCAGCAAGTGCTAACAGCTATTTTGCAGCGATTGCAGGAGATCAATGCAACAAAAAAAGAGCGAAAACCTATACTGCTTAAAGTATCACCCGATCTGAATGAAAAGCAATTAGATGAGGTAATTGAGATAGTACGTGTTACAAAAATAGATGGAGTGATGGCTGTGAACACCACTATACGACGCGATAATATTAACAATGAGAATAATAATATTAGCCGAATCGGAAATGGTGGATTGAGCGGCTTGCCTTTACGGGAACGTGCCACAGAAGTGATACGTTATTTAGCCGAAAAATCGGGTAAAGCATTCCCAATTATTGGAGTAGGCGGCGTGTTTACACCTCAGGATGCGATAGAAAAACTACAAGCGGGCGCTGATCTGATACAAGTCTATACCGGTTTTATTTATGAAGGACCGATGATTGCCCGACGAATCAATAAGGGGATACTTAAAGCAATAGAAAATGGACAGCTGAAGTAAAATCACAGCTGTTGATATTCTTTCAAAACGATCTGACGATACCAAGAAAGGAATGGATAAGAGTATCTACGATGCGTAACAAATAAACCCCTCCCGACAGTGAATAATGATTTCCCATACCTATTGGTTGATTAGGAGCACATGCACCTTGTCTACCTACAATAAACCGAAAGACAAAGTAGATAGGATGTTTATAGAATCCTTGTACCTGATGCTATACAGCGATCCATTGTATGTTTCAACAAAGCATCCACTTTAGTTGTACCCTGCTATCAAACAGCTCCTGTTAGGCTTCTATCCGGTACGTATCATTGAGATAATGGACTTTGCCGGATACTGGATTAAGGCTGTCAGTAATTCTTTTTTATAACTATCCGATTTGAACTTACTTGACGAGTTCAAAAAAGCGTTCGGTCAGCAGGCTGTCTTCCCACTTTTTAACACCATTGATCCATACTTCGGTAACTATCTCCCGATTTTTCCCGCGATATATTTTACAGCTTAGGGTATCTCTGTAATTTTCACCCCATTGAATATAAGTTTTTGGAAATTCTTCCTTGTTGTCTGTATTTGGGAAAAATGCCAGGCGATAGCCGGCCTCATGCTTATATATGTAATACTGATTAGACAAAGCTGATTTTTCGGAATAGGTTCCATCAGTTTCATCTTTCACTATATACAACACTTTGACAGAGCTTTGGTCAAAATAGTACTCGGATTGAGGATTCAGAAGGTCATTGCCGTCTTTATCTTTTACAGCGATCTCAATTTTAGTATCAATCACAAAGGCCTCACTCTTTTCCTTGTCGGAACAAGCAGCTAATAAAATAAGTGCTGCCAAAAAAATCTTTGTTTTCATAGTTTCTTTGTTAATAATTTCCTCATAAAAGATATCTCTTCACAAAAAGAAGAGCGTGCTAATATACGCTTTATCCTGTTAAAAGTCAAGCATTTTTCAATTGAATTTTAAATTATTTGGAATGTATGTTTTAAATACATCTGTATAATATAGATAAACAGCTGTATATATGTGATTTAGAAATACTCTAAATCAGAGGCGAATTAATTGTTACTTTGTCTGAGTTCTTTGTAAAAAGAAGTAACTATAGGTAAATATTCAAGTAACCCATTTAAAATCAATATATTTATTATACTTATAAGCCTGCCCTATGGAAAAAGATAAAATAAAAAAAAGAATCCTTCAATAACCTTAAGCAAGAAAATCCTCAACCCACACTTTTACTGTTTTGTGCACTACTTGAACGTTCTAAAAATGAATTATTGATGATCAGTGAATGACGTATAATTAATTTTCATTTTGGATCATTAGACGCTCATCTTGGTGCATATTTATTCCCAAAAACAAGAATCGAAGCTGATAAACCCCAACATTTTGAATCCAACAAATATGCATATTTAATTTTTGGAAATAATGGTTTGAAATTGGATCATGCATTGCAACAAACAGGAAAGGCTTCAATTCCTAAAAGAATTGTGTGATTTGTGAACGTTCAACAGTGCATACGTTCGACAAACACAGCTTAGTAGGACTGTTTTATCAGAAACTGATCCCCAATGCAAGACCGGGAAGGGTGTAAACTATCGTTTTTGTAATTGTTTGGCCGGCATTTTTACCTGAATCCCATGTTTCGGTTCTTACTTTCATTATTAATGGAAGTACAAGCCTGAGGTTGACTTTCTGTGTTTTCAGCGGTAGAAACCTATAAGCAAATATGGGATATAGATAATATTTTATTGAAGTATTTTCCGAGTATCCAGCCAAAAATGTTGCGCCAACTCCTGATTCAAAAAAATGACGTCCTTGCCCCAAAAGCACAGAAAAATAGTGCGGAAATGTTATATATTTATCTGCAGGTTTAGAACTAAATAAATGCAGATCCATGAAAATCCCTGTACCGGCTCGTCCTGTCAAAGCAAGGTGCGGCCTGAGAAAAAATATACGCTCATAATTGATGCCAAACAGAGATACATCGCCTAATACCGATAAATTGATGTTATTAACCGGCCTTGATTCTATCCCGATATGTTCATCCTGACCAAAAGCAAGTACAGCAGTTATGAGTAGTAGAGCTGACAATAATATATTTTTCACATCTAATTATTTTACACTGAATTTCACTTCAAAATGTTTTACTTCCGTTTGGATATCATCAATCTTAAATGCACTTGAAAAAGCAGACCTATATTCCCCTTTTGTCAATGGATGAGTGTCGCTATGGTAGTTATCATTAGGGCATCCTATGTAACCATAATTTTGGTCTTTATGCCATAGCCAAGGAATCTCAATCTTTAAACTACCTGTTGCTGGGATTGTTAAGCCACCTATCATTTCACAAAAAATATGTTTATAGGGTTTACCCAAATCTGAATGGTTTTGTGAAGAATCCAGTTTGTAAAGACGGAAGAAATCAGTGGTATTCATTTGGGCATGGAAAAAAAACAGGTCTTCACTCGATTTATTTTCGATTACAAAGCTAAATACAATATTCTCTCCTTGTTTAAAAACTGATTTCTCAATACCAAGTGTATCTAGTACCCGCAGTTGAAACTCAACAGGTAGCTCATTGCTGTTCTTCTTACAACTCAGCATTGAGGGCAACAAGAGCCCGCATAAAAGGCCTAAAACGGCCAAAGTTTTAATTCTTTTCATATTTCAAGGGATTTATGGTTAAAATACTTGTTACTATCATTATCGGTAGGCGGTTTGACGTTCGGGCGGGAAACTCAATCGCCCAGACGAGATTCGACGTTTCAAACCTTAGTAAAAACATCATAGTCATCCCCAAAATTTTAGATGTTTCATTTTTTCTTTTATGAGTAGATCATTTTACTTGCTATGTCTTCTAACACTATCTTGCTTAAAGCATTTACCTAAAACTGTTAATTAAATTCAGAAACATATAAAATTCAAGCAAATAGCATACCAGTTTAATTCAAAAACATACAGTAAAACTTTAATCCCAAACCCTAAAAAGTAGATAATAGAAAATTAAAAAAACTACCCCGATCGGGCTTTGAAACACAAGAGACCGGGGACAGAACTCAAGCTGATAAACGGACGATACTACCTTTATAGCGTAAAATCTGTTTATGACAAAACACTAAAAAACTCAAGAAAAGTTTCGCTCGGTATTTTTGGGGAGTATCAGCCAAGAGAAAGGATTCATTCCATCGGAAAAGGCGGAGCTGAAAAAAGAAAAGCAGGAACACCTATATCGATAAGCAAGTGATGGTATTCGAATACGGATTTGCCAAGTGGCTCCTATACGAATTGGAAGACAACGGACTGCTGAACTCCATGAAAAAATATTTCCCAGAACATTGGCAGTTCATTGTTTTTATGGTGAATTGCCGCTTGGTCTTCAAGTCTTCATTGAAAAATATTCCTACCGAGCTGGAACGCTCTGCCATTTTGGATCTTCTCGGATGGAAGGGAAAGATATACGACCAGAAGGTATCGGACATGCTTTTTGAGGTTGGACAGATGCGTCAGTCCATCCATGAATTCATGAGTCCGCAAGATAACAGGCGACGGAGCGTTATGATTGATGCCACGGACATCATCCTGCAATCGGATAACATTGCCCTATCGCAAAAGGGGTACAATTCAAGCATGGATTTCCAGCCACAATTCGTGCTTCTCTACCTGTACGACGCACTCTCGCTGGAACCGCTTTATTACCGCCTGCTTCCTGGAAACATTAGAGAAATGTCTGCTATGCACAACACCATAAGGATCAGTGGGATGGAAGAGTGTATGTTTATATCCGACAAGAGTTTTTTCTCAGAATCAAACATAGGGGAACTCGAAAGAATGTTGATGCAATATATCATCCCACTCAGACGGGAAAACCGATTAATATCTTACGGTGCGTTGGACAAGAAAGAGCAGTCTGAGAATTATTCTAATTTCTCAAAGAGATTTATCTTCCATGCCCACACGCTGAACCTTGGGAAAAGAAAGATAGATTTATTGTTAGACGGGAAGCTCAGGGAACAGGAAAAAACGGATTACCTCAGTAAGATACAATCCCTACCGGAAAGTTTCTCAAAACCAAAATTCAACGACAAACTACAATCCATGGGCACACTTGCCATTTTACACCATACGTCGTTTTCACCCGAGGATCTATATGTCGAATACAAGAACAGAGGCGAGATAGAACAATATTTCGATCATTTTAAGAATGCCATAGATGCCTCATGCTCTCCATGCAATGGGAAGAATCGCTCCAAGGGTGGATGTTCATCAACCACATAAGTATGCAGCTCATATATGGGCTATTTCGCATACTAAAAACCACCCCTCTGAACAAAAAGCAAATGTTGATTCACAAATATTCGATAAACGATACGATAGAACATATGAAGTCAATCAAGCAAATCAGATTTGCTCAAGAGGAGTTCGTGATTTCAGAAATGAACAAGTCAACCAAGATATTACTAAAGCAAATGAAAATAACGATTGCCTAAAAATTTAGGGTTTGGGGTTAAATTTTCCGCTAAAGCTCGTTGTGATTAGTCTGCTCTTTTTATTTCCAACATCTTTGATGTTTTGGTCCCGCATAAGGCTTCGCTGATCCCATAAGGGCATACACCATCTTGAACCCTTGTAGTGAAGTAGTCTAACTGGTATGCTGTTAATTGCTGTTGCTCCATAAAATAAATTTTGAACTGGCTGCTCCTTAAATTAAAAGATTCAGACTTTCCTTTATGAGTGTACTGCTCGTAAAGTATTATGTCTTATGCTGATTCTTTGCATGATATATGACAGTATCACTACCTGTCCCAGCACTATTGGTGAATCATACAAGACCTCTATGGATAAGATAATAATCTTTATCTGTGTATTGCTTGATTTTCTCATTCGGATAACGGTGAATTTTGGCATTCCCCCCCCCCTGATAGATATCAAGAACCAATGCTCAGTTGCACACTAATATGAGTTTTAGATTTCTGTTCGACATTACTCCAGTGTTGTTAATGGCTTTTATCTGATTTATAGTTATTCCTGATACCCTTGCTAATCGCTATTGTTTCTTATCAACTCAGTGCATACAGGGACTTGCACCTTGCTAGACCAATACTTTACTTGACATACAAAAAAGCCAGCTTATTTATGGCTGGCTTTTCATCTACTTAACTAAAACAATTATTCACTGATAATTATATTTTTAACCACTTGTTCACCTTGCTCGTTGATGAACTGCATTGAATAAGCTCCTTTATGGAAGCCAGTCAGGTCGATGGTTAGTTTCAACTCACCGTCCAAACCTGTTTCACTTACTATCTGACCCATCATATTGATCATTCGCATGTGACGTATGCCGTCAACTAATTTGACATGCAACAGGCTGTTAGCTGGTACGGGAAACACTTTGATCTTATCCATATCATTCTCT
This sequence comes from Bacteroidales bacterium, assembly GCA_023229245.1. Lineage (GTDB taxonomy): Bacteria > Bacteroidota > Bacteroidia > Bacteroidales > F082 > JALNZU01. The sequence continues at coordinate 59,758 of JALNZU010000009.1, forward strand.
TCAATACCTGTAGGTTTGATCACAAAAAAGCTCACTACTTCTTCATATTCAAATTTTGCATCGCTTTCGAAGAAAATATTTCCGCTGTCGTCCTCCAATTCATATTTCCCCCTACCTTGCGTATTGTTAAAACCATTACCTCCCGAATCCTGCATTACAAATCGGATGCAATCATCGTTTTTCACGATTATTTCATGCTCATGAAGCTTTACTCCGGCCGATGGCATATCTTCGTAAGGACCGCCTTCCGCTAAAATCGTCATATCAGAAGAATACGCAGTCCAACTAATCTCGCTACCATACTTATCTTGCCACAATCTGAGTGTAATAGTATTGGTAGGAGCTTCCATAGAAATAGTTTCATCGCCGCTCAGTAACACCTCTTTTGTAGTTAGGATATTCTGCTCAACGGCTGTATTGTTAATCTCCAAAATAGTTAAAAGAACAACGCTTTCGATACCAGGAGCCATGATGTCAAATTCAATAGAAGCTTGTTCTTCGGAAAGAATTGAGCCTTCCCACGTTTGGGTAGTTTTTGTACCGTTAATATCTAATTCGAACAATATGGACGTTACTTCATCACTGCCTCCGTTGAATATTACTGTTTCTATAGCCTTTATTCCATTACATGCGATTTTATCTTTTTGTTTTACCGATGCTATAACAGGATTTACTGGCTTTTTATCTTCAAATGTTACTGGAAGTTTATTAGCTGTAATAATGAAATAATCGCCTTCAGCAATGAATGCCAAAAATTCCAGGTCGGCGAGTATTACTTCAACGCCATTCGGATCTCCAATTATCTCAGGAATAAGATATTCATATTTTTTTTCAATCAAAGAACCTTGTGAAGTAGTTGTTATTTCATCTCCCCATACTGAAGTTATGATATCTCTTAACGTATGCATGTGATTATATTCATCGCCTACAATCTGCAGGGGATTATATTCCATACCAGATTGCGATCCCAAAATGTTGTTTTGAAGCATGGCGATGCTTAGTTTATTTGATGTTCCAGGACCGTCGGAAGTATAATACAGTTCTATCTGTATGGTCGCTAAACGTGTTATTGGATTAATAGAGCAAACACCTCCAATATTCACAGGCGAAACCTGAGTAAGTTGTGTATTGACGGCACTTTCCCATCCATTTGCATGAGTAACTCCATTTCCGCTTCCATGACTTCTATTTACCGCTCCGCAAGGATAGCCCGATTGCGCTGCAAGATGACCGTCGTGAATTGCCTTGCCTGCATCGCAATTAAAGTTAGGATATGAAGTCTGAGCATAATATCCGGCATGGATGTTTATTGCCCAGAATCTGTCGGGATTTGCAATGGCAATATTATTGGCTGTTAAATGACCTTTTGGACAATTTACGCATTGTCTTCCCGTATATTCTTCAAGGATGGCGTTTTTATTTGTCGTATCGGTCGATACATAATTCTGCGCCTTTATCTGAAGTGTAAGGCATATTAGTAGCGTCAATCCTGAAAAAAAAGTCATTAATTTCATATTGTAATCATTTTTATTTGTTTAGTTTTCTATTATTTATTAGTGATTAACAATAACTTTTCCGTAAAGCTTATAACCATCTATCTCAATTAAATAGAAATAAATACCATTGTTAAAGTGAGTAACATCTATGGTTTCTGAATTATATTTAGTGAGTATATGTTGTCCTAAGCTATTAAATATTTCAACCTTGAAGATATTATCGCCTTCAATAGTTATCTTATCTGATGCCGGATTTGGGGAAACACGAACATTTTGTGCAAAGTAATCATCAATAGCGGTATAGATAACTTGGATTTCAGTAGCTTCCGATTCACAATTCGGATAAATGGCAGTAACTCCGTACAAATAAGTTCCGCCAGTATTGATCCCAGTATCTAAATAAGATAAGTCCGTTATATTGCTGGCTATTAACTGATTATCTCTGAAAACATTATATCCGTTCGGATTTTCGTTTTCAGGTATATTCCATGTCAAATTCACGCCGTTATTTTCCAAAGTATAAGCCAAATCTATCGGTGCTGCGCAAGATGAATAATAAACTTCGTCGCATACGCCCAACGCTTGGCATCCATTATCATACACGGCAACGATGCAATATTCATATTCTCCACTCGGGAAACCGTTTAGATCGTCTATATACTCAATCACGTCCGGGCCAACTGTGTCTATTTTAATACCTTGTCGATAAATATCAAATCCTAACAAGATAGAAGAGGGGTCTCCTAAATCATAAATACCTACAGCACTGGTCATAAAATTTTGAACAAGCGTAAATGCACAGAATTTGTCGTCGTAATAGCCGGTAGAAATGCCTCCGGCCAGCGAACTGGGTTCATAATCGGGTAAATCTGTGATTTCGGCTAAAGGCGTAGGATTAATTACATCATTCGCAATATTATATTGATGTACTTCGCATGCAGACTCTCCTGTATCCGAAAATAGCAATAAATAAGGGCCTCCGGCAGTTACGTCGTCATAAGCTATGCCAAAAAGTCTGGATGGAGGAATAGTAGCTATATCCGTGATTTCGCCTTTACGATTAATGCGTATCAATTGCTCAAAATGACCAACCCAAAATTCATCTAAGGAGGGGTCATAAGCACAACAACGGAGAGAAATAGGACAAGTAAAAGAAGATATTATTGTTTTATTTTCAAGATCCAATTGATGTATTTCGTTACTCTCACTGGTAATATAAAAGTATGTTCCATCATAAGTTAGTTCACGATCTTGCCCTAATCCTTCAATCGAAAATCTTTCGATGAAAGTACCATCCATTTCGTATTTTGAAAAAGTTCCAGGCAAATACCATACCGTGGTATAGATATGATTTCCATCGGTAGCTACGCCAAGCTCCCCACCGCCGTATGTTAGAAAATCGAGCACTTTATCCCATGCCCCTTTGTTAGTACTTTTGCCGGGAACATACCATTCCAAAGAGACCATTCCTTCATCATCCAAATCGGCTGTCAGCGATTGTGCGGGATCGCAAACTTTACGAGTCATCGAAACATCCAGCGTTTTATTGGTATCTATTTTAAACCATGATTCAGTATAATTGTCATAAGGGTCTGAGGAGAATATCACATTATAAACAGCATCCTTGATAAGGTTTATACTGAATGTTCCGTCTTCTGCCGTTGTGGTAATATTATTGTTGTCGAAACGAACCGTAACATTGTCAATAGGATCATTACTTTCGGCGTCTTTTACGGTACCGGTTATCGTTTTCATTTCGGTAATAATATCTACGCAAACTTCATTGGTCGGCATTGACGAACAATTGTCGTCATAATGGGCCACAATTTTATAACAATAATTTCCGGTAGGCGATACGTTTTTATCGATATAAGATAGCGTTGTCGCAGGAACTGTCGCATAAGGTGTGACGTCGTTATTTTTGAAGATTTGATAGCTTTCAAGACCTTCCGGTGGATCGGCTATGCTCGTTTGTTTTACAACCACATCATCTAAAAGAAGAATCCATTCTGTGCCGCTTGTATTAAAATGGCGAAAAGCGATATAAATATTTCCCAAATAATCTGATAAATCGATGGTTCGCTGGACATAGATACTTCCCTCTTTTGATTGCGCTCTTTGACCGTCGGTTGTACCCATAGATTCTTTCCCGAAGTCTAAAGTTTCTTCAAACAATAATATGAAATCTTCGATATCGAATCCTGTAGTAGAGATATATACGCCATAATGTTCTTTTGCATAAGCTTGATCTTGCGCTCCAATGTAATATTCTAAAACACCCTCCTTACCGATATTTATTCTTGGTGTGATCAGCCAATTGTCCGGTGTATAAGGATCGCCTATAGCAGAAGTGGATTCGGAGCCTACTGCAAAATAGCCGGAATGCCCCGTCATATTCATAGTCAGTCCGCTCCAATGTTCATAAGTCGTTCCCCAGACACGACCGTCTCCATCAGCGTCAATATTTTTCCAAGTATATGGAACAATAGCCGTCTCGAAAGTTTCCTGAAAAACAATTTCTTGTTCGTTCGTGTTTTTTTTGCTGTCATTCGGTGCGTTCCATGTTAGTAAGATATTGTTGAACGGGTCAACTGTAACCTCCAAACCCACTGGAGGAAGGCATCCATTGTATTGAATATCGGCTGATACCAATACTTCCGGTTTGTTTCCAAAATCTTGAAGACCGTTTTTTAAACTGTTGACAGCTACTTGTCCTTGCGCTTGAACTATCATTGAAATCGTACAAGCAATCATGAAAGTCAAAATCTTTTTCATTTTTTTAAAGTTTTAATTTATGTATGTCATTTCTTTTCATCAACATATAACTACTCCAATGTCTTGAAGCAAAGATAGGTCGAAAAATATCTGAAATATTGTAGGCAGTGCGTTTGAAACAAAGAAATGAGTTGCAAAAGGTCAACTCAAGCGGTGAAATAAATTGCTATAATATTTTAATAGTTAGACGAATATGAATAAACGATGCCTCAATTTAATAAGCGATAATATTTTTTTTGTATGACGATTGTTTATTGCTTGTATATTAAAAGTTCATTGTAAAACGTGGGTTTTACAGATTTCCTATAAAACTATCAAGCTCTACATTTTTCGGAAGGTTTAGCTTTTTTCGTAGCCGATAACGGTTTACGTTAACCGAGCTATGTGAAAGATTGAGCATCTGAGCAATTTGTTTTGCTGACATACCAATACGTATGTAAGCACACATTTTTAATTCATTTTGAGTAAGGTCAGGGAATTTCTTCTGTAGAATTTTAAAAAAAGTTGGGTTTACTTCTGTGAAATGCGCAACAAAATCGTTCCAATAATTATCCGTGTTAAGATTGCTTTTAATGAGTTTATTTATTTGATTTTTTATCTCTCCTCCATCGCTCCTTTTTTCTGTCCGCATATTATTCAGTTTTAAAATTTGGTTCAGAATATCGTTTTTATTGGCAAGCAACAACGAATAAGAAGTGACTTCTCGGAGTTTATCGTTAATCTCTTCCGATTGCAATTTTTGTTTCTTTTGCTCTTGAAATAACTTTTCCGTTAATTCATTATTCTCAATCTCTTTCAGTTGTGCCTTATGACGCATATTGGCTCTTTTTTGCAGGGTAATAATCAATAACAGAATAAATACGATGATGATTGCAAATGCCACAACGACAGTAACCGTCATTTGTTTATTCTTTAATAAAACCTCTTGTTCGGCAATTCTAAGTTTATTTTCCGATGATTCTATGATCATAGAAGTATATCCCTGATAAAGATCATTTGTTTTAGGCCACAAGAATTCATGTATTAAATCTTGGTATTCGGTTAAATAGTGATAAGTGCTATCAGGCTGCCCCATTTCCAAAAATAATCCTGATAATTTATAAGCAACAGACGACAATTTTTCAAGATTTTCGTTCTTGATAGCTAATTCCTTGGTTTTTACGTAATATTGATAGGCCTGTTCATAGTCTTTGACATACGTATGATAATAAATTCCAATATTTTGATATAACACAAGCAGTAAGTTATTGTTATCGATATTTTGCATAAGCTCCATCGCTTTTGTAAAATATTCAAACGCTTTTTCTTGCTCTTGCGCACTCCCATAATAAGCTCCTAAATTTATATGGGCAAGCGTCAGCAATGCTGTATCTCCAATTATAACAAGATCCGGAATAATCTGTGAAACGGCTTCAATTGCTTTCTCATAATCTTCGCGAAAGAACGCAATCATGCTTTTATTCATTTTTATTTTATAGAAGTCAATATTTTCTTCTGATGCGATCTTTGCCGCTTCATCGTAATAATATTCTCCCAATTCATAATCTTGAATATACGGGCATATATTACCCAACATCATGAGCGTTTTAACCATCATTTCTGTTTTATCAAGTTGGGTGAATTGCTCCAATGCGGTTATCCCATTTTTAAAAGCTTCCGGATAATTCCCATGAGCCATATTGGTAAGTGAGCGAGAATAAGATAACAACGCTCTGTCGACAGACTGTATGGATGAATTATCGATTTGCAATAAAAAATCTATTTTAGGGATTAATGTTGGCCCTTTCAGGTTTTGAGAATATTCAATCAAGGTTTCCCAATAGATAGCTTGTATCAAAATTCCGGGATTTTTCGGAACAGTTTCCGCTATCGAATAAAGTTCTTTCACGAGATTTTTGGCCTTTGTCCCTTGTGAAAAATAATATTGATTGATTAGCTGGGTAATGGAATCAACCCGTTGCTTTTCTGTTGGTTTTGCCGATAAAAATAAAGTAGAAAATAAAATAACGGCGCATATTATGATTTTCATTATCATTCATTTTTGAAAAGTGAATTTAACCTAGTTTATTCACAAAAATAGAAAAAATGAGGACAAATATGTTGTTGCTTGATTAATATCAGACGTACACATGTTAATAACCTTTTCTTCCTTAAAAGCATACCTATAAGTAAATTTAATTTTTAGTCGAGAAGAAACAGATGTTGGGAAATAAGCAGAATTTCTATAATTCGAAAAATATCCTTCTGGAATATTATAAAGAGTGTCAGATGTGTTAGATATAACCGAAGCAGGCATTTTGTAGGTATCATCAGATAGGTTGTAGGTTATCAAGGTGTCCTTCAAATCACCTGTTATAATAACATATCCAATTCTGTAGTGATGGTTAATAGTACATGGGTCAAAACCCACTATATAACCCTCTGTATGTACTAAATCATTAGTATCCTTTTTGCAGCTATAAGTTGTGGTCATGATTAGTAAAAGAGATAGCACTATATGTTTCAAACTTTTCATAGCTAACTATCTTTCATTTATGGTTACTGAAAACTTAACTGGGTACTTTAGGTATTCCTTTGCCACTATGGCAAAGTAGAACACATCGGTAGGTTTTTGACAAACCATGGGCCCTATCTCAATGGAATAGTGTAGCTGGTCGCATTTTAACGACAGGGTTTGGTTCTCCATATACGCACAAGCGGGTCGTTTGGTGCGCCCGGCCAGCATAAAGTGCTTGCTGAAGTCAACCTCCAACCCGTTGATACAGTATACATACTTTTGAAAGTCAGCGATATTGTCTATTACAATGGCTACTTCCGTTTGGGTATCATCGATGTTCTGAAGGGTACAATCATTTCTACCAACACTAGTCCCAAAACTCTGAAAAGGAACATCAATGGCGGGCTCGTTGCACTCCGATTCTCCGGGTTCTTTTTTGCATCCATTCAGCGTTATTATAACCCCAAGGATTAAAATTAAATATACGCTAATTCTATTTAGTGTTTTCATAACTTGATGTGATTTTGGTAAAACATTGTATTTAGGTATAATCATATAGGTACACATTACCTCTGCGAAGTTGCGACAAAACGGTGGGATCTTAGGTTTCATGGTACTATGGATAGATATTGAGTTTGCTATATATTGAGGTTAAATACATACGTCACTTTGACAGAACTTACTTGGATTGAGGGTTCAGAAGATCATTGCCGTCTTTATCTTTTACAACGATCTCAATTTTAGTTTTAGTGTGAAATGCAAGAACTTTACTCTTCTTTTCCCTGTCGGTGAGAACTATCAGTCAATAAGTAACTAGTACGACTAATTTTTTTTGTTTTCCATAATTTTAAAATTAAGTTTGTTTTATTTTGTCAAAAAGTCGTATAACAAAGTATTAGTTATTAATTCAATATTAAGGCCTCAAATATAAGCTTTTTTATGCAGAATGTCAAGCGTTTTGCCATTACATTTTATATTTATTTTTTACAAGATATTTTTTATGTGTCGTAGACTATAGATGGCCAGTTATATATGTCTGATTTAGAATACCTCTAAATCAAAGAAAATTTAATTATTATTTCAGTAAAGTAAAATTTCAAATCAATCTGATTTAGTCGAACAATATATCATCGTAATGAAGTTATATACAGCAGGTTACGCATCGGTCAAATGCCAAACGCATTAACTGTTCTGACTGATTCGTGTATGCGTGAAACCCTGTATGAACAAGTTGTTGATCACATCAAAATAAAACTCTTGAATGATGCCGTACAGACCTGCATTAAGGAGAACGCCTCAACCATGGCTGAGTAGATAAGGAGCTTATAACGGTTTATCAGCTATACCAGTATGAGATTTTCAAATACTCAGAATGATCTACTGAATTGCTCATTGAAAAGTGCCTGGCTTAGGCTTCTTTTGTAAGTACCAATTTTTGTTGCTGACGAAGTTTGTCGATTATTTTTCCCATGATCTTTTTTCTAGGTAGAAGCCCTTGCTGCCTGAACTCAATATTTCCTTCGTCAAGATTTTCAGCTAATCCAAGCCATACGTTGATCTTATCAGCCATTTTTAGAAGTTGTGCTAATTCTGAGGCTGGTGAATCTTTGGCGTAGTTTTCAGGTTCTTCGTCTAAGAGGTGATACACCTGATTCAGTGTGATAACTCCTTCGGTGGCTAATTCAAATCCTTCGATACGGTAGGAGGGAGGTGTGATGATGCTTGCTGTACTCTCTATTTCCATAGGTTGCTTGAGTACCCGTGCCGCTATCTTCGAGGTAGAGCCACCACAAGCTATATGGATACCTTCCGATTGAATGAAATCCTGTACCCATGCCTCATCCATGCTTTTTTTTACAGGTGGGCCACTCATCAGGTTGACGATTATACCTCTTCTTGTGACTGCACTGATAACTGAGCAGTCGTCACCTTTTCCAATTGGCCAGTAGCTTTTAGCCTGATCGTGGACCTGTGAGGCTATCGCAGCTCCGTTGATCCGTTCGACAGGAAGCTTAGCTTGGATAAACTTACGAACTCCTTCGGTGTCCCAGCCATAGCGAAAATGTTTCCCTATACCGGCCTGACTGATTCCGTCGGATACTAGCATCAGCCCTTCATGCATACCTATAGTGCATCCGGCTTCATGAATGATTGCTTTTCCTTGGGTATAGGTTCGTGTAGTAAGTATCTGGGCATAATTCTTAGTAAGCAGGATAGCGGGTGGCATCTCGTAACTCAACACTAAGGTATGGCCGTTGTTTAATATCCTGGCAATAGTAAAAACGGCAAACGGATTGCTGCTACCCCAAGCCTTATCCATAGTCGCAGAAACAGCTTTGAACGACTCGCGGGTTGTCATCCCCTGATTCAGCAAGCCTAAAATACGGGATACGTACATATTGGCTGCTATATGTGCTTTGATGCCGGAGCCAAGTCCATCAGCCAATATAATATGGGTTGCCTGCTCATTGCGATATACACCGTATGCATCGCCACATGGGTCGCCCGGCTTCTTAGGCGATTGAACAGCAAAGATATCAGTGTGGATATACATCCGTATTATTTCTTGATAGTGTCAATCAGATTTTTCATCAGTACCTCGCCACGAGCGGTGTTTTCTCCCAGAAACTTGGCTAACTCCTGAGCTAAGCTTATCTGATGGTCAATAAGCTCTTGTGCCTTGAGTATGGTTTCAGATTTTATAGCCGTAAGCTTTTCCTTGCTCAGTTGAGTATCGGTAATATCCACAAACACACCTGCATAATGTTCTTCTTCTGGAAGACTGAAAGCAATCACATGACATATCAGATTGTAATTAGCGTAATGGCTGATCTCTTTGATTACATTTTCTTTACCTGATTGCAGGCGCTCAAATATACCCGGATCGGTCAGATAGCTTATTTTTTTACCTAATAGGGTATCGGAGCATGAGAACATTTTTTTAAATGCATTATTCATATGCAGTATGCTCAGGTTTTTGTCTAATAGCAGTATGCCGTTAGGGTCGTGCATGATCATAGCATCATATTGATTTTCTGCTCGTTTGCGCATAAACGGTATGCACATCTCGGGTTCTGCCATGCCTCTTAAGACGGCTATAGCTTTCTCGCGGCAACTGGCATATCCGCAGGCGGTACAATTCAGTTCGTCGTCTTTCTCATGCTTACCGGTGATACGGAGTACCTCACGTATTTGCTCTTCGCTGAATTGCTCTTTTCCTTTCTTTGAAACAGATGGAAACTTGGCACCTATGCGGTTAAATGGTTCGGCGTTTGGCAATTGGCGATGTTTGGTACGTTGAGTGTGCTCTAAGATAGCGGTCCTGCCCTGAAAACTTGAATGCTGAGATGAGGCTGGCCCATTAATGCAGCCATTTTTACAGAACATAGGTTCAATGATGGTAGGCTGCAAGGTATCCGACAATCCATCCAACGCTTCTCTGACCTCTCTATAGCCACTTACAGTAACTATCCTTTCATCTAACATATCTGTTGATAGGCCTGCTGTACGTAGTAAACCGCCTTCTAGTGGAAATAATCGCGACTCACCCGGGACCATCTCGCTGAATGAGCTGTCCTCGCAGTTCAGTATATCAATTTTCTTTTCCTTTAAGATATCATCTAATTCCTCAAAGGTAAGGACTGCATCTATCCAGACGGTGTTATCTGGCCATTGTGCCTCATCTTTCTTGGCTACACAGGGGCCTGCAAATACCACCTTCATCTCGGGGAATTTCTTTTTAATCATACGGGCATGTATGATCATAGGTGAAGCAACCGGTATAAGCTGGTTAGCTAAATGCGGGCTTTGATGCAGCACATAGTTGACTACAGCCGGACAAGCTGTGCAAATATGGTTTTTTGATGGATGTTGATCGATATATTCTTTACTGGCTATGGCGGTCTGATATGCTCCTACTGCTGTTTCTGAGACTAACTGAAACCCTGCCTGACGGAGTGCGGATGGCAGCCTCTTTTGTTCCCATTCGCTGTAGTAGACTGCAAAAGTGGGTGCTACCGTAATGGCTATAGGCTCACCTGTTTCGAGCATATGCAGCACTTTGTCAGTCTCCATGCGGTATTCTTTGGCATGCTGCGGGCAATTGATGATACAGGTGCCGCAGGCAATACATAGTTCGGGTATGACCTGAGCCTGCCCATCCTTCATCTTGATCGCATTAACCGGACATACGCGCACACATCTGTAGCAATCGCGGCACTTGGCCTTGGAAGTATAAACAACCGGGAGCTTTTCCTTAGGCCGTAATGAAGTAGCTGTAACCATATCTGTAAAATTTTGGAGTATTGCTGTGAAGCCAATCCCTGTCCGTTCAGAACCTTTTGAACTGATACGGACAGGGATAGCTTGCTAACAGCATTTCGACCAATTTAACCAAAATCTCATCTCTGAAAATTATTTTAATCTTACATAGCTCATACTTTGATAAGAGTTCCTATCCTTTGTACTTCTTTGTCAAGCAAAGCTTTAGCTTTTTCGAAGGTGGCATGTTCAAGTATCTGATCATTAACACGGAGTACCGGGCCTCTCTCACAACGCTCGAAACAGAAGGTAGCCTTCACATCTACCATCTCTTCCTGACCTTCAAAGCCTACTATATCTTCTAATTTATTCTCGACCACATAATTTGTCAGCTTTTTAAGCAGCTCCTGTGATCCTTTCAAATAGCAATTGGTTCCCACACAAACATAAAGTTCTATCTTAGGCTGGGAAGTGTTGCGTATGTTGATCACCTGATCGGTGATTCGTTTGCGACCTCTGTAATCGGTATGAAGCAGTTCGTGAGCTTTATGGCCTCCCACTTCTCCTAGTACGGTGTCGTATAGCTCTTTCACAAAAGGATTATCTTGTGATTTACGCAACTCTAACTGTTTGTCAACATTGTATAAGCCTTGTATTCGTTTTTGACGAAAATCGGGATCAAAGCTTACTGGCTGTCCTCCTCCGGCTATACATCCGCCTGGGCATGACATGATCTCAATCAGGTCGAAGTCGTTTATCCCATTTTTTACGTCTTCACATACCTTACGTGCGTTGCTAAGGGTATGAGCGATACCTAATTTTATTTTTAGTTCACCAAGTTGCATTTCAACCCTTCGTATGCCATCCAATCCTCTGGTCATTTTCAGTTCGGTATCTATCAGCGTTTCACCGGTGATTTTTTCGTATGCAAAGCGTAGTACAGCTTCTGTTACACCTCCGGTATTTCCGAAAATGACACCGGCACCTGTTTTAAAACCTAAGGGCAGGTCGAACGATTCGGGCTTGAGCTTGTTGAACTGTATACCTGTTTCATGTATCATGCGTCCTAATCCTTCGGTAGTAAGTACATGATCCACATCAGCTAATCCATCATGGATGAACTCCTCGCGTTTTGCCTCAAACTTTTTGGCAGTACATGGCATGATTGAGACTACTACTAAATTTTCGGATTTGATATTCAACACCTTGGGCAGTACTTGTCTGGCTACACTACCAAACATTTGTTGCGGCGACTTGCATGTGGACAGGTTTGGCAAGAGCTCGGGATAGTATTGTTCAGCAAACTTCACCCAGCTGGGGCAGCAGGATGTGAATTGGGGCAGCCGTTCTCCGTTGAGTTTACGTTGTATGAACTCGGTAGCTTCTTCTACTACGGTCAGGTCGGCTGTGAATGAGGTGTCATATACCTGATCGAATCCCATGCGTTTGAGGGCAGCCACTATTTGTCCGGTACTGATAGTTCCGGGCTCCATCCCAAATCCTTCTCCTAAGGCAACCCTTACAGCAGGGGCTAATTGCGCTACTACATATTTATCCGGATCATTGATAGCTTTCCAGACTTCTTCTGTCTCGGGCTTTGGAACAAGCGCTCCTACCGGGCAAACCGATACACATTGTCCACAATACACGCACTCTACATCATTGAGGCTCTTGCTGAAGGCCGGCCCTACTATGGTCCTGGCACCTCTGTTGATAAAGTCAATAGCCCCTACCGACTGCATCTCCTTGCACACCCTGACGCAGTCGCCGCAGAGAACGCACTTATTGGGATCGTGTATGATACTCCACGAATGATTGTCAATAGGTGCAACCTTATCTGTCTTTTTGAAGCGTACCTTAGTTACGCCCAGACGGCGTGTCAGGTCTTGCAGCTTACAGTTGTTTGATCGGGCACAGCTTGGACAGCTTATATCATGGTTTGCTAACAGCAGTTCTAAGTTTATTTTTCGTATTTGACGTACTTCTGCTGTATTGGTACGTACTACCAGGCCATCTTTTGGCTCTATGGCACAGCTAGCTTGTATGCCCATTCCTTCTATATCGCATATACAGAGCCGACAAGCGCCATAGGTGCTCAGATGCGAGTGATAACAGAAGGTGGGAAGCTCAATATCAGCTTTTCGTATGAGTTCGAGTAGGTTACGTTCGTCCTCTATAGGGATCATCAACCCGTCAATAGTTACAGTTCCTTTGGTGTTCATTGCTTTATGCATTTTTTTCAGTTTATTAATTAAATCCCAATACTGCGTCAAACTTGCAGACTTCGAAACATATGCCGCATTTAGTACATATCTCCGGGTCTATCACATGCACTTGTTTTCTTTCACCGCTGATCGCATGTACCGGACATTTTCTGGCACATGCCATGCATCCTATACATTTTTCAGGATCAATGGTTATGCTTCGTAGTGCTAAGCAGTTGTTGGTAGCGCAGCGTTTGTCGTGTATATGCTGTAGATATTCGTCTTTGAATTTGACTATAGTTGATAAGACAGGGCTTGGAGCTGTCTTTCCTAATCCGCAGAGGGAGGCTTTTTTTACTACTAACCCGATTTCTTCAAGCATATCAAAGGTTTCCTGGTTGGCAGTGCCGTCAATGATATCGTCTAAGAGTGATAGCATTTGTTTAGTTCCTTCACGGCATGGCACACATTTTCCACAGCTCTCACTTTGCGTAAAGCTCATAAAGAAGCGGGCTATCTGTACCATACACGATTGTTTGTTCATCACTACCAATCCGCCCGATCCCACCATAGCTCCTTTAGCCAATAGGTTGTCGTAGTCGAGCGGGAGATCAAGGTCTTCTTCTGTCAGACAGCCGCCCGAAGGCCCTCCAATCTGTACAGCTTTAAACCCTTCACCGGTTACATTCCCTTGATCATCTATAACGCCACCGCCAATGTTATATACTATTTCACGAAGGGTGGTGCCAAACGGTACTTCGATTAATCCTGTGTTGGCTACATGACCTGTGATAGCAAAGGTTTTAGTTCCTTTTGAGCCGGCTGTTCCATACTGGTTGAACCAGGTTGCGCCATTACGGATGATCAGTGGTACGGCAGCCAGTGTTTCAACATTATTGATTACTGTTGGCTTACCGAATAATCCTTTTTGTGCAGGAAATGGGGGCTTAGGTACTGGCATGCCGCGTTTGCCTTCTATGGAAGCGATAAGTGCTGTTTCCTCTCCGCAAACGAAGGCTCCTGCTCCTTCCATGATATGGATGAACATATGGTGTTCTGTTCCAAAAATATGTTCACCTAAGATACCGGCTTCTGTAGCGTCGGCTATAGCTTTACGCATTCGTTTAACGGCTAAGGGATATTCAAGGCGTACATACACATAGGCTTCATCGGCACCTATCCCTCTTGCAGCTATCATCATCCCTTCTATGATACGGTGTGGGTTACCCTCCATGAGACTTCTATCCATAAAAGCTCCCGGATCGCCTTCATCAGCATTGCAGATGACGTATTTTTTATCGCTTTGTTCGAGACGGGTAAGATGCCATTTACGGGCAGTAGGAAATCCTCCGCCACCACGTCCGCGCAGACCTGACTCTTGAATGACATCGCATACTTCTATGTCGGTCATCCGGGTAAAGGCTTGCTCTGCAGCGAAGTATCCACCGTGTGAGATATATTCGCGTATATTCTCTGGGTCTACATGGCCGCATTCGCCCAACACAAGCCTGTTCTGGCGGGCATAAAATGGAATATCCTTTTGACCTTTGTTTCTCTGGCTGTTGACAGGATTGACATATAACAGGCGCTCGATCGTCTGATCATTCTGAATAGTTTTTTCGATGATCTCTGCCGCATCATCGGGCTTAACCTTCACATACATGATTTCGTCGGGAAGGATATTAACCAAAGGACCTTGTGCACAAAATCCCTGACATCCGCTGCCGGTCATCTGGTAGCTCTTTTTATCCGGCTCGTGATCATCGTGCTGGTTGAGTTCTAATTCGATAAACAGCCCTAATCCGGCTGACTGTATGGCATCCTCAAGGGCTTTATGTACTAATAAAGCACCATTGGCAATGCATCCTGTACCGGCACAGACAATGATGCGCTTGTGTATGCGTGCTGCTGCTTTGTCGTAGGTTTCTTTAACCTGATTGAGGTTTATTGTTGTCATTATTTCCATGTCATTCATTTATTTTAAGCTTCCTGAAGTGTGGTTGCCATTGTTTCTTCTTCTTTGATTTGTTTTAGTATCTCGTCGCATCGTTTTTCATTGACTTCGCCATATACTTTTTCGTTGACTACCATGACCGGGGCTAAGCCACATGCACCTAAACAGCTGACGGCTTCAACGGTGAACATCATATCGTCTGTAGTGAGCTTATTGCGGTTGAGTTCTAGCTTTTTATACAAGGTGTCTAACAGGCGTGAAGAGCCTTTTACATGGCATGCCGTACCATCACATACTTTGATGATGTATTTGCCTTTGGCTTCAAGCGAGAAATGAGCATAAAAGGTTGCAACGCCATATACCTCGGCTACCGGCATATCTAATGCAGTGGCTATATAGGTGAGTACCTGAGGCGGTAAATAGCGATAAGCATCCTGGATCTGCTGTAGAATGGGAATCAAACGGCTGCGATCGTGCTCGTTGCGTTCGATGATCTCCATCACTTGCTGAAATTGTCTGAGATTTTTGTTAGGTTCTGTCTTCATTCTGTTTTACTTTTTTGGCAATGCTGTAATTATTTTAATGCAGTATGATCAAGTTTATTTAGTATCACAGCAAGGTTGGCATAGATATGCGTGTCTTGCAGTATGATGTGTTCAGGCACTTTTAGTCCTATAGGGGCGAAGTTCCAAATGGCTTTAATACCCCATCCTATCATCAGATCAGCTACATTTTGTGCTGCTGATGGAGGGGTTGTGATAATGCCTATGGTGATATGTAGCCTTTCAGTCAAGTCACGAAATTTTTCGAGATGAAACACTGGTACTCCGGCAATATCAGTACCTATTTTATTCTTATCGATATCAAAAGCAGCTACTATGCGCATGCCTGATTCTCTGAATCCCTGATACTGTATTAAAGCGCTGCCTAGATAACCAGCCCCCACAAGAAACGCTTCGTGTTTGCGGTTAAAACCTAAAAAGTCTTCTAAAGCTTCTACCAATTCGGATATCTGATAGCCAACCCGTGTTTTTCCAATCACACCTGTATATGACAAGTCTTTGGTAACCTGAGTAGGGTCGAGCCTAAGAATACGAGCCAGAGTAGGAGCCGAAACATAGGTATGCTCAGCTTGCTGAAGGTTTTTAATGATATTCAGATAAGTAGGCAAACGACGTACAGTAGGCTCTGGCACGGCTACCGATTGTTTTGCAGATGAACTAAGTGTCGTTTCCATATTATTGACTCCTTTTTTGGTATTGCAAAAATAAGTACAAAATCTTAAATACAGAAAAATTTCTTTAATAAAACCCTAATTTATAGTTAGTCTAAATAAAAATATGCACCTAATAAAAAAATTAGAGGTTATGCTACGTTTAGCTGAATTAGCGAGATGTAGTCAATGAAAATGTAATTTATTGTCTTTGAAAATATTTTTTAAGGATGAAAAAAATCGTTAAATAAATTGAGATTATTCAAAGTTTACTTTCGGATTTTGTTGGTCTCATGTATTAGGCAAACAACTTGATGTACATCATCAGTTTGCGAGATGTGTTTATTATGGATCAGTTTTAATTTCAGGCATGAAGTATGTTCAAAAACTGCTTGTTTTGTTATTCAGGTGTAAAAACTAAGTAAAGAGTTCTTCTGTTTCTGACGTAAGGCTATCTTTGCAATGGATAACACATCTATCTGCTTTTCATGAACAGGATTTGGTTGTTTGCGTTCCTTTTTTTATCGCTTGCGATCAGGGTGGAGGCCACTCATCAGCGAGCTGCCGAGATAATATATACGCATCTTGGCGGGTTGACGTATGAGATCACTATTATTATGTACACCTATACTCCAAGTCCGGCCGATGATATGCGTACTACGCTGCCTATTCACTGGGGCGATAATACGGTTGACGATATACCCCGCATAGTGTTTCAGGATTTGCCCGATAACTACACTTTAAATGTGTATCGAATGAATCATACATTTCCGGGTACAGGTAGTTATGTCATTTCGGTAGAAGATCCTAACCGCAACTATGGGGTGGTGAATATTCCTAACTCGGTAAATGTACCTATGTATGTGGAGAGTCTGTTAGTGATCAATCCATATTTGGGCTATAATAACTCAGTTCAGCTTTTAAATCCACCTATTGATCAGGGTTGTGTAGGTAAATTATTTGTGCACAATGCTTCAGCCTATGATCCTGATGGCGACAGCCTTAGTTATCGTTTGGTGGTTTGCAGAGGTGCTGATGGATTAGAAATACCTGGCTATACATTTCCTATGGCAAGTGAAGAGTTTTATCTTGATCCGGTTTCAGGCGATTTGGTATGGCAAAATCCAGTGTTGCAAGGCGAATATAATGTAGCTTTTGTTATTGATGAGTGGCGCAACGGTACTAAGATAGGTTCGGTCATGCGTGATATGCAGATCCTAATAGGAGCTTGTAACAATAATCCGCCTGTCATTAATGCGCCTGATCAGGTGTGTACTATCGCTGGCAGATCGCCTATAACCTTTGGTGTATCGGCTACCGATCCTGATCATAATGCGGTTGTACTGACAGCCAGTGGCGGTCCTTTTGAGCAGACAGATGATCCAGCTGTTTTAGATCCTGATCCTGCTACTGGCACTCCAACTGCTCACGCCACCTTTTTCTGGTCGAGCCAATGCAGCCATGTGCGGAAAAATCCGTATAGTGTGCTGTTCAAAGCGCGTGATGTGCATCCGGAAGTAAGCCTGACTACTTTGCACACAACTTCAATATTGGTAGCAGCACCCGCTGTTGAAAATCTCAGTGCAGAGGCCCTCGGAATTGGTATAGACCTTCAATGGGATAGGTATGACTGTCAAAATGCCGTTGGATTTTATATATATAGAATGATAGGTAATAGCGGCTTTATACCGGATTCGTGTCAGACAGGTGTGCCCGATGGATTGGGCTTTCAAAGGATTGCAAGTATTGCAGATATTCAATCAGTTTCGTATAGAGATGATAATCAGGGTATTGGTTTGGTTGCTGGTGTGGAGTATTGCTATGTGATAACTGCTTTCTTTGCGGATGGGGCCGAAAGCATAGTATCTAACGAAGCATGCAGCTCTCTGAAGCGGGATTTGCCTATACTGACGCATGTCAGCAACGACAGTTTAGACTTAGCCGGAGGGCATGTGATAGTAGCATGGGCAAAACCGGTAGAACTGGATACTGTACAGTATCCTGGACCGTATCAGTATGAGTTGTACAGGCTTCTGCCCCAAAACGATCAATCAGTATTAGTTTATACAGGTATTGGATTAAACGATACCCTTTATACGGACGATGCCATACAATTGAATGAGTTGTCTCAATCAGTACGCTATCAGATCTTGTTGAAAAGTTTGGCAGTAGGGGATATAGGGGTAAGCAAAGCGGCTTCATCAGTGTTTTTATCAGTCGAGCCAACAGATAAAGCTCTTATATTGCATTGGGAGGCACAAGTGCCCTGGCATAACGACAGCACCGAAATATTTCGATATAACACAACTACTCAAAAGTTTGAATATATTGCCACTGCTTTGTCCGATACTTATAGGGATGAAGATTTAGAAAACGATCGCCTGTATCGGTATTATGTAGTTACATGGGGTAGTTTGGGCCCTGGTTTTGTGTTTCCTATAGTGAATTATTCGCAGCTTGCTGAAGCTGTTCCTATTGATAATATTCCGCCTTGCCCACCAGAAATACTTGTAGAAACGAATTGCGAAACCATAGAAAATACTATCATCTTAACACAGATATATGATAGCTGCGCTTACGATGTGCGTGAGTATCAGATTTTTTATACTCCTATGGCTGGTGTAGATTTTATTCAGGCCGGTACTATTCGTCAGGGTGAGACGAGTTACACACATAGCTCTATTGATTTTGTTACGGCTTGCTATTATGTGATAGCTATTGATAGTGCCGGTAATATTTCAGAGCCTTCCAATATATTTTGCGTGGATTATGATGTGTGTCCGGTGATTGAGTTTCCTAATGTGTTTACACCAAATGCTGATCAGATAAACGATTTGTTTGTTCCTATGGGGTATCCTAAGATCAATCCAAAAGCAAATGTAGAGCGTGTAGATATGGTCATAGTGAATCGTTGGGGTAATGTGGTGTTTCAAACTGATAATCCGGTTATTGAATGGGATGGAAAGAATCAGCGTACTGGGCTTGACTGTTCAGAAGGCACGTATTTTTATGTGTGCGATGTTTATTTTCAGGCTTTCGACCGGCAGGTAACACAGCGTTTGCAGGGAAGTGTAATGATATTGCGATAAGCTGGCATGGATATACCATTCATGTCGCGGCAGTAATTTTTGTTATCAGCTGTTTTTTTAAGCAGTAGATTTAGGCTTTACGGCTTACTTCTTTTTCAGTAAATCCTTCAATAATATCCCCGATTTTTATATCGTTGAAACCATCGATATTCAGTCCGCATTCATATCCTGCGTTCACTTCCCGCACATCGTCCTTGAACCGTTTCAATGATCCGAGGTTACCTGTGAAGATGACAATACCGTCGCGAATCAGGCGTATCTTAGTATTACGCGTTATTTTACCATCAAGTACCATACAACCTGCTATGGTTCCTATCTTGGATATTTTGAATGTCTCTCTCACCTCGAGATTGCAGGTGATCACCTCTTCTATTTCAGGGGCATGCATTCCTTCAATAGCTGACTCCAACTCTTCAATAGCCTGATATATGACTGAATACAGGCGTATATCAATCTCTTCTGTTTCCGACAGTTTACGTGCCTGCAATGTTGGACGTACCTGGAATCCAATGATGATGGCATCAGATGCGGAGGCAAGCATCACATCCGATTCATTGATAGCACCTACTGATTTATGGATCACATTGACTTGTACCTCATCTGTAGATAGTTTCAGCAAGGAGTCGGATAATGCTTCAATTGAACCATCCACATCACCTTTTACGATGAGGTTGAGTTCGCGGAAATCACCTATTGCTATGCGTCGGCCTATCTCATCAAGGGTGATATGTTTTTGTGTTCGTATGCCTTGTTCGCGTTGCAGTTGTTGACGTTTGGCAGCAATATTTTTCATCTCCCTCTCATCTTGTAATACAACGAAACTATCGCCTGCCTGCGGAGCACCATTCAGTCCTAACATCAGGGTAGGAGTGCTGGGTCCTGCTTTTTCAATATGTTTATTTCTTTCGTTGAACATGGCTTTCACACGTCCGTATACTGATCCGGCTAAAACCAGGTCGCCAATTTTCAGGCTACCGTCTTCGACCAATATCTTGGCTACATATCCGCGGCCTTTATCAAGCGACGATTCAACTATGGTACCTCTTGCCGAACGTTTGGGATTGCCTTTAAGCTCTAGTATCTCAGCTTCCAACAATACTTTTTCAAGCAGTTCTTTGATCCCTGTACCCATTTTGGCTGATATTTCCTGACTTTGGTATTTCCCGCCCCAGTCTTCTACCAATATATTCATATTAGCTAACTGTTCGCGTATCTTTTCTGCATTGGCGGTAGGTTTATCAATTTTGTTGAATGCAAATACTATGGGTACTCCAGCTGCTTTAGCGTGATTGATAGCTTCTTTTGTTTGTGGCATCACTGAGTCATCAGCAGCTATGACGATGATAGCTACGTCGGTAATTTTGGCGCCACGGGCACGCATAGCAGTAAAGGCTTCGTGTCCGGGGGTATCGAGAAAGGTGATCTTTTTACCGTTTTCGGTTGATACCTCATACGCACCAATATGTTGGGTGATACCACCTGCCTCGCCCGAGGCAACGTTTGCCTTTCTGATATAGTCTAACAAAGCTGTTTTTCCATGGTCAACATGGCCCATAACGGTTACTATAGGAGCCCGATCAACAAGGTCTTCAGGATTGTCAGGCTCATCAATCTCAGCAGCAAGTATATCTTGCAACTCATGGGAGATGAACTCCACTTCAAAACCAAACTCTTCGGCTACTAATGACAATGTTTCGGCATCCAACCGTTGATTGATAGAAACTACCAATCCAAGGCTCATACAGGTTGCAATAACTTTGGTAACCGGTATGTCCATCATAGTCGCTAGTTCGTTGGCTGTCACAAATTCTGTTACTTTGATGACCGATTTTTCCTGTTCTATTTTCGCTAGCTCTTCGGCCTGCATCGAGGAGACTGCTTCGCGTTTCATGCGGCGATGTTTCGATGCTCTTGATTTACCTGTAGGTGATAGTCTGGCCAAGGTTTCTTTGATCTGGCGTTGAATATCTTCTTCACTCAGCTCGACCTTTTCTTCTCTGCGTGCTGCAGGTCTTCCTCTCCTGGTTTCTTTTTGGCCGGCTCTGGCATGTTGCCCCTGTTGAGTAGAAGCAGGTTGCGTACTGGCGTCTGTAGTTTCTTTTTTGATGCGCTTGCGTTTCTTTTTCTTCTGGCTGCTGCTTATTTTTTCTTCTGATGAGGAGGCTACAGGCTTTGGCCTGCCTCTGCGCTCATCAGGCAGCTCGATTTTGTCGAGTATCTTAGGTCCTTGAAGTTTAACGACAGTTGTAGGAAGGAAGTTATCCGGACGAGCTTTTTCGGCCTCTTGTGCTTCAGCTTTTGGAGCCGGTTCTTGTTTAGGAGGCTTAGACGTTTCAGCAGCTTTAGCCGGGGTGTCTTTTTTAGATTTTGTTGGCTTATCTATAGCCTTGTCAGGTTTTGATTCTTTCTTTTTCCTTCTTTCAGCAGTTTTCTTCTCTTTCTCAGCTTCTTTTTCTTTACGTTTTTGTTCTTCTTCCTTTTTCTTCTCAGCTTTTGTCTTTCTGTCGGGCTTGGTACGCAGGTTCATGCTTTCCAGATCAATTTTTCCTATTATCTTCAGCTCGCCTTCTTTGCGTACTTCTTCTTTAGGTGCATCAACTTGTTCGGTTGAGGCTTCTACCGTTTTTTCTGTTTTAATCTCTTTTTCGATTTCTTTTTCGATTGGTTCTTCAATCTCTTTGATATCTATTGGCAAGGCAGGTATCTCTGTTGCTACGCTTGCCTCAACTGTGATTTTCGTTTGGCTTTCTTTTTCACTATCTGTATCGGCTTTAGGCTGATCGGCAGGTGAAGGGCTTTCAGTTAGTGTTTCAGGTTCTTCAACAGGAGGTTCGACCTTTTCAATTTTTTTAGGTTCAGCAGCAGGAGCGGGTTTCTCTACATAGCTGCTTTGTATATTTTTGATCAACAACTCTTCGGTATCAAATTCAAAGTCATCTTCATCTTCTTCAATAGCTTCTTGTTTGAGAACTTCTTCAGCGGTAATAGTTTTCCGGCTTGAATATTCTATCCCCAATTTTTGTGAGACTTCTTTTACCTGCTTTTCTAATTGAAACTCTTTCACAAGCAGTGCATACATCTCGGCGTTGAGCTTGGTATTCGGATTGGGGTCAATCTGATGTCCCTGCTTCGAGAGGTATTCAACGATAGTAGTAGTACCCACGTTGAACTCTCGGGCTGCTTTACTTAAACGAACGGTTGATGAGCCTTTGGACATAATCAGTAGAAACTATTTATTTTAATAATTCTGATGCGCAAAATTATGGTTTTTATTCAAATTCAGCTTTTAAGATACGGATAACTTCTTGAATGGTCTCTATTTCCAGATCGGTACGCTTTTCTAACTCTTTCTCACTCAAGCTGAGCACACTTTTTGCTGTGTCGCAGCCGATCTCTTGCAGCACCTTGATGATCCATGGTTCGATCTCATCTGTAAATTCCATAAGATCAACATCTTCAGTATCGTTATCCGAGTCTCTGTATATATCAATTTCGTAGCCGGTGAGCTTGCCCGCCAACTTAATGTTAAATCCTCCTTTACCTATAGCCAGACTAACCTGATCGGGCTTCATAAATACTTCGGCCCGTTTATTATCTTCATCTATATGTATAGAAGTGATCTTAGCCGGGCTAAGCGTACGCGAAATAAATAATGTAGGATTATTTGTATAGTTGATCACATCAATATTTTCGTTGCGAAGTTCCCTTACGATGCCATGTATGCGTGAGCCTTTCATCCCTACACAAGCGCCTACCGGATCGATGCGATCATCGTATGATTCGACAGCTATCTTAGCCCTTTGACCAGGTTCACGTACGATGCGCCGAATAGTGATCAACCCGTCATAAACCTCAGGCACCTCCGCTTCGATCAGTCGTTGTAGAAAAATTTCAGAGGTACGCGAAAGTATGATAAACGGATTATTGTTTTTCATCTCAACCTTGAGCACTACTGCTCTGATAGTATCTCCCTTACGATAGTAATCAGTAGGAATTTGTTCGGATTTAGGTAAAATGAGTTCTATTCCTTCATCATCTAACACCAATATCTCGCGTTTCCAGATTTGATATACCTCACCTGTTACAACCTCTCCAACTTTTTCACGATATTTTTGATAAATATTATCTTTTTCATACTCCATGATCTTGGAGACCAAGCTCTGACGGATATTTAATATTTCCCGGCGGCCAAAGGTACGTATGCTGATAGGCTCCGACACCTCTTCACCTACCTCAAAGTCAGGCTCTATTTTAATGGCATCAGAAAGGGCTATCTGAGTAGTAGAGTCTTCTACTTCACCGTCTTCAACAATTTCGCGCGTATGCCATATCTCAAGGTCGCCTTTGTCAATATTGATGATGATATGAAAATTCTCGTCCGATCCGTATTTTTTGATCAGTATAGACTTGAAAATATCTTCCAAAATACGCATCATGCGTTCACGGTCAATATTTTTGAAATCTTTAAACTCTGAAAAACTTTCAACTAAATTGATACTATCCATGGTATGCAGCGATAATGATTTTTTTTAATTAAAACTGATTTGCACCAGAGCACGGCTTATGTCAGCAAAGCTAAGTTCAAGCCGCTCCTGGGTTGTAGCCTGTTTGGATTTACTTTTCTTTGTTTCATATTGTTCTTGTATCACAAGACGATCGGGGAATACTTCCAAAAGTGTACCAACGACTTTTTTTCCTGCTTTGGTGTCAATACTAAGCTTGCGTCCAATATTTTTTATGTATTGACGGTGCAACAGCAATGGATGGTCTATTCCGGCCGATGATACCTTGAGCTCAAAGTCAGATTTTTCGCGGTCTAAGCGTGATTCTATCATTTTGCTTACCTGCACACAATGCTCAATAGTGATGGCACTGTCGGAATCCAGGAAGACAAAGATTTTGTCGTTGTTTTTGACAACCACCTCTACCACAAAACGATCGGTGTCTTTTAAAAAGTCTTCGACCCATTGTTGTATTTCCGTCTTATTCAACATATATTTCTATTAAAAAAAGGGCTTCACGCCCCTTCCGTTATCTTTCTCCGCAAAACCTTGCAAAATTACAATATTATTCTGCTTGGTGTTGACAATCAATACAAATTTTATTAATTTTTCGATTGATCCTTAGGCAAATAATAAAGCCTGCTACGAATACGTACAGGCTTTTTCTTTATGCGTTCCGTAATTAGTAACTTGTTTAGTGATCTTCTTACTAAAGATGATATACATCTAAACAGTTGCTAATAAGCTAGTTGTCCAACCAGGATTCGAACCTAGACAGGCAGAACCAAAATCTGCAGTGCTACCGTTACACCATTGGACAAAGTCCGTCACATTTTTTTGTGAAACGGGCTGCAAAAATAGTTTATTTCTTTTAATCCTGCAACATCATCTAGTAGCCTTATCGTTTTAAAGAGTATTTTTGTGGGTTGTTATCAGTTGAAGACATCAATTTATACAAATAAATTCCTGATATAATGAGTTTTAAGAAACTGAATAATTTGGTTGGCTGGTTTGTCTTTTTGATTGCTACCAGTGTTTATTTTTTAACCTTAGAGCCTACTGCAAGCTGGTGGGATTGTGGTGAGTATATTGCTACTGCGTATAAGATGCAAGTAGGTCATCCGCCAGGCGCTCCTTTATTTCAGATGATAGGGCGCTTTTTTAGTTTGTTTACGTTTGGTGATGTGTCAAAAGTAGCCTTGATGGTCAATGTAATGTCAGCCCTTTCAAGCGGCTTGACGATTTTGTTTTTATTCTGGACTATAAGCCTGTTGGCACAAAAGTTTATGATGCAGGCTGAGGCAGCTCAAAACAAGGCTAACCAGTTTGCTGTCTTAGGTGCAAGCATGGTGGGTGCATTAGCTTATACCTTTTCCGATTCATTCTGGTTCTCGGCAGTAGAAGGTGAGGTATATGCCATGTCATCGTTTTTTACAGCGGTAGTGTTCTGGGCAATACTGCGTTGGGAAAGGGTAGCCGACCAACCGCATAACTACCGATGGCTCCTGCTGATAGCATATCTTATTGGACTGTCAATAGGAGTACATATGCTAAATCTATTGGCAATACCAGCCATAGTGTTTGTGTTTTACTTTAAAAAGTTTAAGGCTACACCTAAAGGGTTTGTACTGACGGGGATAATATCAGTTGCTATCTTAGGTTTTATTATGAGCATTATCATTCCTCAGGTGGTTAATCTGGCCAGCAAGACCGAGCTGTTGTTTGTGAACACTTTCAGATTACCTTTTAATACAGGAACTGTTTTTTATTTTTTGGTGCTGATAACATTGATAGTATATGGGCTCCATTATAGTCAACGTAAGGGTAAGGTTATCCTCAATACTGCAATTTTGTCTTTTATGTTTATACTGATCGGCTATTCATCATTTATGATGATAGTGATCCGTGCAAACGCCAATACGCCCATCAACGAGAATGAGCCAAGCGATGCCATCTCACTTTTAGCGTATCTCAACCGCGAACAATATGGGAACTGGCCAATATTATACGGCCCGTATTATAATGCTCCTATGGTGGATTGGGCCGATGGCACACCAGTATATATCAAAGATAAAAACAAGGGCCGTTATGTGATCACCGATTACCGTCGCAACACCAAACCGGTATATGATGAGAAATTCATGACACTTTTTCCACGTATGTGGAATGGTCAAAAACCAAGCTATATTAGTATCTATAAGAAAGATGGCGGCGATAATGGAGTACCTGTCCGCGTGACTAAGAACGATGGCAGTACAGAAGTGATCTATAAACCAAGATTTGGTGAAAACCTGAAGTTTTTCTTTAGATACCAGGTGTCGCATATGTATGTGCGATATTTTATGTGGAATTTTGTAGGAAGGCAGAACGATATTGAAAGTCAGGGTGATATCAATAAAGGTAACTGGATCAGTGGGATCAATTTTTTGGATTCTATGCGATTGGGAGATCAGAAAAATCTACCTTCAAGCATGGATAATCCCTTACGCACCCGATTTTATTTCTTGCCACTGCTGTTGGGTTTGATAGGCTTGTTCTTTCATTGGACAAAACACCCAAAAGATACTTGGGTGGTGTTTTTATTATTTCTTATGACAGGTATTGCCATCATAGTATATCTCAATCAAACTCCTTATCAGCCACGTGAGCGCGATTATGCCTATGTAGGGTCTTTTTATGCTTTTGCTATCTGGATTGGCATAGGTGTATTGGCTTTGTACTCCTACTTTTCAAAGGTTTTTGGGCAAAAAGCTTTGGTATCCGTAGTTGTAACTATTATCTCCTTACTTGCCGTTCCTACGATTATGGGAGTAGAAGGCTGGGAAGGGCATAACCGTTCGGGACGATATGCAGCCCCCGACTTTGCAAAAAGCTATATGGGACAATGTGCACCTAATGCCATTTTGTTTACTAATGGCGATAATGATACTTTCCCGCTCTGGTTTGTTCAAGAAGTAGAAAACTTCCGTACCGATATGCGGGTAGTAAACTATATGTTGGCTGCCGGCGATTGGTATATACATCAGCTTGGAAAGAAGGTGTATGAATCCGAACGACTGCCACTCACTTTGCGCCCTGACCAGTATAATAAAGGGGTAAACGAAGGAATACCTGTGATTGAACGGGTTACTGGTCCGGTAGAACTCAAAGAAGCGATTGCGTTTATTGCCGATGACCGTGAGCAGACCAAGATACCGCTTCAGACAGGCGAAAAGATCAATTATCTGCCATCAAAAAAATTAAAGATAACTATAGATAAGGAAGCAGTCATACGTAGCGGTACTGTACCTCCATCCATGCACGATAAAATTGTAGATGTAATTGAATGGGAAGTAAGTCAGTCAATTTTATATAAAAACGATTTGCTGTTGTTAGACCTGATAGCAAGTAACAACTGGGAGCGTCCAATTTATTTTGCCAATCCAAACAGTTCCAATCAGGTGTTCAATGTGGATAAATATTGCCATATGGAAGGGGTAGTTTATCGTTTTCTGCCTGTTATAGCTCCTGAATATTATAAGAATATGGGTGGAGTATATGCGGATGGTTCGTATGATCTCTTAGTCAACAAAGCTTCTTGGGGTCGTTTGCATGAACCGGGAGTTACTATAGACCGCGAGAGCTTCCGAAACTCGGGTATTGCAAAGCAAAGTTATATGCGTCTTGCACAGGCTTTGCTCAATGAGGGCAAAAAAGATTCGGCTATCATAGCTTTAGACAAGAGTTTAGAGCTGTTCCCTTACGAAAAAATCCCGTTTGACTATTATATGCTTTCCTGGATAGCCATTTATTTTGAAGCCGGTGCGCCTGAGAAAGCAGAAGATGTGATGCGAAAATTAGCTGAAAGGTATTCAGAAGACTTCGAGTATTATATTAGTCTTGAAAGCAAATTTGCACAATTTTATGATAGGGAAATGCAGGAAGCACTTGTGGTGTTGAACCGGTTGGCTGAAGCAGCAGCTGAGTTTGACATGCCCGAGCTTAAAGAAGAAATGGAAGAGTTGTTGAACAGACAATTTGAACTTTTTAATCTTCCCTGACAAAAATAGCGGGCGTTTGTAGCCCGCTAGTAAGCTTTTAAAATAATTTTAATATATGTTACTAAGGCAGTCGGCGTATTTTTTCGGCTACTGGTGTACGCTCTTGAGCCTGAGGTATAAACTCAGGATATCCTAAAGCTATTATCCCCGCAACTTTACCATGTTCAGGTATCTGGAGCAATTGTTCTGCCTGCGGGTTCATCCCGAAGGATAGCCAAACCCCGGCTATCTGCTGCTCCCAGGCAGCAAGTAAAATATTTTGTATGGCAGCTGCTGTTGCCAGTGGAAAGTCGTATTTGTCCAACTCCGTTTGAGCCGGTAAGCTACTGACTGCTAAAAGCACAGGAGCATTACCAAAGTTTTGGATGAAAAGGCGAATACCTTGTTTTCTTTCTTGCTCAAGCTCAGGATTCTTCAAAGGCCCTGCCTCCATATACGCTGCGTACATCTCCCTGAGCCGGTTACGGGTCTCAGCACCTATAAGAATAAACTCCCAAGGCTGATTGTTAGAATGAGAAGGTGCCCAAGTGCCAGCCTCCAAAATAGAATATAACACATCCTCAGGAATTTCTTTAGAGATGAAACTGCGTGCAGTCCTGCGTTGAATAATAGCGTCAATTAGTTCCATAGTGAAAAATTTAGATAAAAATTATAATGATTTAGAAAATGATCAAGGTATGATTTGAATGGTCAAACAGCCTGATCCATTAAAAAAACTTGATGTATCAAATTATATTGTGCTCCATTACACTAGGATTAAAAAAATCCATATCCCGGATCAATCAGTTGTTGAGCGAGCAACGATAAAACCCGACTAAAATAAGGTGATGTTCAGACATACAATTTTATCTGTTTTACAAAGGTGTCCTGGAAAAACTGAGGTATTGCATTTGGTGAGTGGCTCGTAAAAGGATTGATACCGTGAATCGCTTTTACAATGCTATCCATTGTTACTGACTGATGCAAGAATTTTTTCATACACCTGAAGATAGTTATTGACCATTTGTTCTTTGGTGAATTTTGTTTCTACCGTATTGCGACAGTTTTTCCTTTGTATTGATTCGATTTGTTTTATTTTTTCTATAGCTTGTTCTGAATTTTCTACTATGAAACCATTTATCCCTTCTTCTATCAGTTCAGGCATGCTTCCTTTGTTGTATGCCAATACCGGTGTACCGCAAGCCATTGCTTCAATGATGGATAGTCCAAATGGTTCTTCAAACTGTATGGGATGTAACAGAGCTGTTGCATTTCCCAACAGTTCGCTACGTTGTGATGGTCTGACGCTTCCGATATATTCTATTTGTCCTTTCTTAAGCTGCGGTTTAACCTGTCTTTCAAAATAATTCTTGTCTTGAACGATACCTGCTATGATCAAGCGTTTTTTTGCAGCTCTGGCAATGCGTATAGCGTCAGCAGTGCCTTTATCGGGATGGATACGTCCGAAGAACAACAAATAATCCCCTTGTGGGTTCTCCTCATATATGAATTGATCGGTATCTATGCCATGATAAACGGTTGCTGTATAATTCAACTGGGGATTTTTGTTGGCATGGCTGATAGCTACATAATGAGTATGCTTGTTGTACTTTTGATATACCTGTAAAATTTTTGGAGATGAGAATCCATGTATAGTAGTTACTACAGGTGTTTTTATAAGCTTGGAATAGGTCAGCGGTAAGAAGTCGAAGTGGTTATGGATGATGTCAAATTGATCAGCTCTTTCGACGCATTCGGATATATGCAGGCACTCCGCTACTTTAGGGTCTATATGTTTGTTTTCCTCATAGCCCTCATCAGTTATGGCGTATAGTTTTGCCTGAGTGATTGAATTGGCTGTAGCAAACAGGCTAACATCATGTCCTTTTTTCACTAATCCTTCGGTAAGCATTGATGCAATCAGTTCCCAGGGTCCATAGTGTACGGGTGGTGTTCGCCATGCGATAGGTGAGAGTATGGCTATTTTCATCTGTATAATAGTTTGTGATCGGTTATACCCATTTCATATGTTTTATGATATCGTCGGTTTGTATCAGTGCAAATGTTGTTACTACATCTCCTATGGCGTAGGGTAGTACGATGGTTCTGTCTATCAACATTGATCCGCATGAATACAACACATTAGGCACATATCCGAATCGTTCTTCTTTAGTTGGTTCGAGCAACGGATTTTCCAATCGTCCTATCACCTTCCATGGATTTTCTTTATCTAAGAGTACAGCTCCAAGTGAATATGTTCGTACCGGACCAACCCCATGTGTCAGTACTAACCATCCTTCATCTAATTCTATGGGGGAGCCACAGTTACCGATCTGCATCAGTTCCCATGGATAAGTAGGTTTGATCAGAGGTTGATAATCGTACCAGAAGTAGGGATTATCCGACGTCATAATATATAATGATTCGTTATCTTGTCGTCCTAACATCATATACATGCCTTGTATCTTGCGTGGGAAAAGGGCCATTCCTTTGTTTTTTGCTGCCGGCCCGTTGAGTGTCGAAACTTTAAACTCATTAAAATCGTGCGTTTCAAGCAATTCAGGCATAATAGTTTTTCCGTTGTAAGCCGTAAAAGTGGCATAATAAATTGTTTGTCCATCGTCTTGCGTGAATTTCACAAAGCGGGCATCTTCCAACCCATTACTTTGTGAAGGCGAAGAGGGATAAATAGCTCTCTCGGAGATATCGTCGGTAGAAAAGCTCATAGTGAAATTTGATTGAGCCAATAAACGGATGTTATGAAAAGAATGTTCTGTCTCACTGTTTTTTGGGAAGGCATTGGTTTTTTTTAACTTGTCGATCTCAGCTTCAAGCTCGCCAAAGCTGAAATACTCGGGTAAGCGATCAAAAAGCGATTGATTGTATGCTGTGAGAATATTGATCTCCTGAGCCTTCTTGATGAATAATTTTTTTTCATAGTGATGCTTTAAACGCTCAGGCTCGAATATGACAGGTGATTTCTCCTTCAGCTGAATATTGAAATCAGTATCTATCTCGCCCTCCATAAAGGTGATTGATGAGACATGCCCTTCGCCTATGGCTCGAAGGCTGATAATGAATTTAGTGTTCCCATTGGCCGGCTGAAACGGATGAGGTATCATTGAAGGATTGAATAAAGCAGTCGATTCCAATGCATATTGTTGTGTAAAATATGCACCTATGAATTCCCGTTTTGTTTCGCTTAGTTCCAGATTCGAGGGGATACGGTTTTTTATATTGTCGAAATGTTTTAAAAATAATGTTTTCAATTTCTCCCGAGGCAGATCAAAGCTGTCATAGATGCGGTCGAGAACTTGCTTTTGCTTTTTGGGTGAGACAGAAAAAGTGCGTAATAGTATATGCTCTATTTGAGTGATATTAGCCGGAATAAATGGGCGTATCAGCGTTCTTGAAGACGAGGGATATATCTTTAGTGGTAGTTTTTTAACAGGGACCATCATGAGTGTTTATTTATTTTTATTTCTTAGATATTGCGAGATACGAATTAATGAAATAAGCCATGAGAGTGTTGATTCGGCACCTTGATTCAGATTCACTCCAGTAGCATGAAGACCGTCCCGGCATCCACCCGTAGCAAAATCATAAATTATTTCGGACAGTATGTTTTCGCCTGTAAACCAAGCGAATGCCTGTAATGCATATTCCTCATATTTTTCATTATTCGTATATGCTTCGGCCTGTAGGCAGGCATCAATCATTCCGTGTGCTTCAAGCGGTTGCTGGTCAAACATTGCCTTTCCCTGAGGTGTAAGCCAGCCTTTGTTGCCAATAGGTACAAAAATTGAATCGGCAAACTGTTTCCCAATAAGCCAGTCGAGTATTTTTAATCCTCTTTCACTAAGATGAGGCTTATTGAGCTGCATGCCAGCTTGTATCAATGCCTGAGGTATTCGACTGTTGCCGTAGGTGACAACGCCATCATGCCATATCCATTCTGTATCGATCGTATGATCAAAATAGGAGTATAATTGATTGGTTTTTTGCTCCAACATTTTTAAAACATTGGTATCTCTGTGTGTCTGAAGATAATACATAAATCCTAACACAAGATATGCTATGGCTCGTGGGTGCGACAGGTGATGACAACCTTCTAATGCCCTGTTGAACATATGTTTTGAATGATAGTAAAAATTGCTGTCGACAGTATTTGATACTGTATATCCCAATGCCCACATGATACGTCCACCACTATCCTGCGAGCCGGCTTCTTCCAACCATTTTCTTTCATACGATAAAAAGTTGCGGAACATGCCGTTACTTGTGTTATATGCATAATCGATAAACGACAGATAGATATTAGTTAATCTGTTCAGCCTGTCTATATCCTGTACTTCGTTTTGTAGCAAAACAGCCAACAACAGTGCCCGTGCATTATCATCAAGACAGTAGCCATGCGACCGGTCGGGAATATTAAAGCGAGAATGCTGTAAAATACCAGTGCTGTCGGTAAGTACACGCAGATGATGCAGATTCAATGGAGGGAGGGTGAATGATGGCGAGTGTTCGGCGACTAACTGATGATGTGTTGGTGAAAGAACAGCTTGCCTCACTGTTGATGAAACTAAATCAATGTATTGTTTTCCAATCTTTGGCCAATAGCATTTCTTGGCAAGGGCTAATGCATTTTTGGCTATAGTATCCCTTTGATGCTTGTTGGAAAGGAGGAAGATTATCTTTTCACTAAGCTGTGAAGCATTGTTGAAATCAAAAAATAAAC
The DNA here is from genome assembly GCA_023229245.1 of Bacteroidales bacterium. Classification (GTDB taxonomy): domain Bacteria; phylum Bacteroidota; class Bacteroidia; order Bacteroidales; family F082; genus JALNZU01. The sequence continues at coordinate 92,505 of JALNZU010000009.1, forward strand.
CTCTGTTATTGCTCAGCATTTCTTTTGCATACCAAAAAGGAGTTGAAATGATGGGTTTCCCGGCACTCATAGTATAAATAAGTGTTCCTGACGATATTTGTTTTTCACCTAAATAAGACATGATGTATATGTCGCATGCGTTCAGATACTTAAACAATTCGGTATTGCTGACAAACCGATCAATAAATATCACATGTTTTTCTAATTTCAGTTTTCTGACCAATCTAATCAGCGAATGTCGATACTCTTCTCCTTCGCGCTTGAGTACATGAGGATGAGTAGCACCCAACACAATATACACCGTATCAGGATATTGCCTTACCACCTCAGGTAACGCATTGATTACTACCTCTATGGATTTGTTTTTGGATAACAGACCAAAAGTCAATAACAGGTGTTTGGCCTGTATTCCAAGTTTTTGCTTGGTTTCTTGTATTTGATCTGTTTTAATTTTGTGAACCCCATGATGAATATGGCGGTATTTGGTCTCGGATACCTGATAGTGGTTCTGAAGTATTTCTATGCCTTTTTGGGAAATACTGACTATTTTATGCGATAGTTTTGTGATCTCGATCAACGTATTTCTTTGATTGGATGAAGGCTCATCAAGTATGGTGTGGAAGGTCGTTATAACAGGTATTTGCAGGCGTTTGAGCAGTTGAATTATATGGCTTCCGTCTCTTCCACCATAAATGCCAAACTCATGTTGAATAATGACTGCATCAAAGTTGTTTGTATTCAGGAAGCTCGCTGCATTGATATACGATGCAACCTCGTTTTGATCGATCTCAAATTCCACCTCATGTGGATAAGTGATTTGTTGTATGCCATCGTTTACGGCTACTATAGCCGTTTCAATACCGTTTTGTTTAATGCCTTTATTCAGGTCGTGTGTAAAAGTAGCTATTCCACACTTGCGTGGTGGATAACTGCCAACAAGTGCAATTCGTTTCATAATGTATGAGTGTTGAAATAGGGATCTATAGGCCGGTGTTACATTTCTGAACGCATAGTGTTCGGCTGCGTAACTGTAATCAGGCCGCGATCTATTGCCCTAAAGATACATTTTTTTTTGAAATAAGATGTATCCGTCTTTTGTATAGCTTGTCCAAATGTCAGAATTTGACAGTAGAACATGCTTATTAGTTGGAGACAAATAAAAATCCATTCCGGATTCTGTGATACAGTTTATCTGGAATGGATTCTATGCTGTGTTTGGCTTTAGGTGTGATATGCTTGGGCGTATATTTGCCTTACTGATCTATAGGTTTTATCAGTATGAGTTTTCTACCGACCATACAAAAGCTCGTATTCCTACTTCTTTATTGATTTCATCCACTTTTTTCACCTTTTCCAATAGTGCTTCTACCTGATCGGCTGGTACTATAGTCAGCAGGGCTGAGTTCATTTCAGGCCAGGTATGTGTTCCCATACGTGGTTCACCGCTAATGCTTCCTCTGCCTTTCACATCGGCCCACAAGCTGTAGCCACGTATTTTGAGCAGGTCGAGTATGTATTCTACCCTTTCGGTATGAGCTTGATTAAAAACTATATAAACTGCTTTCATGATTCAATACTGTGTTGAGATAGATTAATCTTCCAAAGAGCTCATCTTTCTTCTGAGCTTCATAATTTTGTCGCGTTCACCCGATCGGGCTACCAATCCATACATAACAGGTATGATGACCATTGTTACTAGGGTTGAGAATACCAATCCGCCTATAATAGTGATACCCATAGGGTTCCATATTTCCGAACCTTCGCCCCGGCTTAGTGCAAGAGGTAACATACCCAGCATGGTGGTGAAAGCCGTCATCAACACCGGTCTAAGCCTTGAACGGCCTGAAGCGATGATGGCATCATAAAGACGCATGCCTCTGTCGCGCATCAGATTGGTGAAGTCAACCAATACAATACCGTTTTTGACAACTATACCAATAAGCAATACTGCCCCTAATGCAGCTACTATATTCAGAGTTGTGCCTGTAACAAGAAGTGCCAATATGACACCTGTGAAGGCAAACGGGATGGAAAACATGATAATACCCGGCATGACAAATGACTCAAATTGTGATGCCATGACAATATACACTAAGATCAGGCTAAGCAACATCAGCAGCAACAGGTCCTGAAACGATTCCTGTTGGTCTTTGAATGAGCCTCCTACGTGTATGAGCACATCCTGCGGGGTTTCTACCTCATCTACTACGGTTAATATTTTATTTGCTAAGGTGCCTAAGGATACCCCATTAGGCTTAGCCGATACGGTTACTATACGTTCTTTTCGTTTGTGTTGTATTGTTGGTGGTCCCCAGTATTCTTTAACTTGTCCTATTTCTTTAAGCTTGATCTGCATACCCTGCGGGTTCATGATGGTCAGCTCTTCAATCAGGCTGATAGAGTTTCGGTGGTCTTCGGATAGTCGTACTAATATGTCGTACTCTTCTCCTTCTTCTTTAAACCTTGAAGAAACCACACCGTGTACCCTGTTACGTATCATGGTAGATACCATTGCGCTGTTCAACCCATGCAGGGCTAATTTTTCGCGGTCGAGCTCCACATTGAGTTCGGGTTTATCTTTTTTTCTACTTACAGTGATATCGGTTGCCTCAGGCAGTTGACTCAGTTTTTGGCGAACGTCTTCGGCTATGGTATTGGTAGTGTTAAAGTCGAAGCCGTATATCTCCACATCTACCATGCTTTCGCCTCCCATCCCCATACCACCTCCTGAGGTAGAAACAGTTGCTGTAGCTACTTCGGGAAATGTGCTGATAATCTCGCGCATCTCATCTGCTAACTCCCATACAGTACGGCTACGCTCGTCAACGTGTTGCAAACGGATCATAAAGTTGATAACGTTGGAACCTACTGTACTAAAGAGTGAGAACATACTTCCTTCTTCATCGGCACCTGATGATACGGCCATAAGTTCTACCTCGGGGAATCGTTCCTGAATGAGACCTTCCATTTTACGAGCTGTTTTTATGGTCTCCTCTACCCGCGTACCCGTTTGTAGCTCCATCGATATACTTATACGGGATTCGTCTGTCTGAGGCATAAAGTCAGTCCCAACAAAACGAAGCAATAGCAGCGACCCAACAAATATTGTCGAAGCTAATACCATCGTCATGGTTTTGTGATGCAACACCCATTTAAGGCTGCTGGCGTAGAAATCGTCTAACTTATTGAGAAGAGGCTCTATGGTGTTGATGTAGCTCCATTTTTTGCGCTTTTTGGATACATCATGTAGCTTCAGCATGCGGCTTGCCATCATAGGAGTAAGTGATATAGCGGCTATAGTAGAGGTAACAACAGTAATGGTTACTATCCATCCTAATTGTTTGAAAAGCTCGCCAGTAAGACCGCTGACTAAGGTGAGAGGGAAAAACACAGCAACTATTACCAATGTAGTGATGATAACGGATAACCATACTTCATTGGTGGCATAAATAGATGCTTCACGTGGACTGCTCCCTCTTTCAATATGGCGGGTGATGTTTTCCAACACTACTATGGCATCGTCAACGACCATCCCTATAGCAATAGAGAGTGAGGTGAGTGATATGACGTTGATTGAGTTACCAGTAATAAATAGGTAGATAAATGATACGATCAATGAGATAGGTATAGTCAGGGCAATGATAAAGGTCGCCCGCCATCTGCCCAGGAAGAACAGTATCACCAATACTACAAAGATAAAGGCATAGAGCAGGGTTTGTGAAAGGTTGTTGATCGATCCTTTGATAAATGAAGATGAGTCAAGGATCAGCTCGATTTTGATGTCAGGTGGCAGTGTTTTCTTTAATTCTTCCAACTGTTTGTTGATTTCTTTTGCAACTTTGACAGTATTGGCGCCCGACTGTTTCATAGCGAACATACGTAGTCCTGTACGTCCATTGATTTTTTCGTCTAAGGAAATATCTTTTAGCGAATCCCTTACTTGTGCAACATCCCGCAGATATACAGGAACACCGTTATAGTTTCCTACGACCAAGTCGGACAGTTGCTTGCTATCGGTAAACTCACCTTGTACACGCAGTTGATAGTCTAAAGCACCCATCTTTACGTTACCTGATGGCATATTCAGGTTTTCCGATGCTATTATATTGCTGATCTGTTCAATAGTAAGGTGGTACGCATCTAAGCGACGCGGATCGGCTTCAACATATACTATTCGTTTGGGAGCGCCTATCATAGCTACCGATCCAACTCCGGCTATACGATTGAGCGGGTTGATGACCTTTTCGTCCAATATCTTGTCTAAGCCCGGATAGCTCTCATCGGCCGTAACGGCATAGAAAACTATCGGCATCATATTAGTGTTGAACTTAAAAATGGATGGTCTGTCCACATCATCGGGCATCAGGTTGTATATCCGGTCAATCACATCACGTACCTCATTAGTTGACTCATCCAGATTACCACCCCAGTTGAATTCCAATGTGATGACCGAAAGATTGTCGGATGATACCGAGCTGACTTCCTTGATGTTATCTACCGTATTCAACGCATCTTCCAATATTTTGGTGATGTTTGTCTCAATATCGGCAGCACTTGCACCGGGATAGGTTGTCATCACCGATAAAAAGGGAGGATCTATTTCGGGATACAAGTCAACCGGCAGTTTGATCAATGCATAGATACCCATCACTACTATGGCAGTAAACACCATAAATGTGCTGATAGGTTTATTAACAGAGGTTTTATAAATACTCATCGTAGCAGCTTCTTTTTTAGGTCGTTTATTTTATCTCTACCCTCATCCCGTCCAACAGTCGTGCTTGCCCTCGGGTAACCACCTTGTCGCCTGCTTTAAGCTCCTCAGTGATCACCTCAACCATATCATCATACCTTTTTCCAAGCAATACGGGTATCCTATGTGCATATCCGTCTTTTTCGATGAACAGATACCTGTCGTTTGAACCTTGTAGCTTTAAAATAGCTATGGAAGGGAGCAGGATTGCTTCTTCCTGATCAAGCTCTAAGTTGGCTCGGGCAAACATACCCGGTCGTAAAAGGTCTTGAGTGTTTTCTAATGAAATTTCAATGATAAACGTGCGGCTTGCCGGCTCCACAACGGGGTATATATTGAATACCTTACCCATGAATACCTTATCAGGATATACATCTGTTGTTACTTTAGCCGGCATTCCTGTACGTATCATCGGGAAATATTTTTCGGATATGGCTACTCTCAGCTTGAGTTTGTCAATCTGGACCAACGACAGTATAGCTGATTTTCCTATGGTAGGAATAGGGGCTCCAGAATATAACTCACCGGCTTCATAATATTTACCTGAGATTAGTCCGTTGAAAGGCGCCAACAGTTTGGTGTTTTCTCTTAGAAAATCCACACTGCTTTGAGCTATTTCCAACTGCGATTGTATCTGGTCGTACTGCTGTTTGGCTATGCTGCCTGTCTTGTTCAGCGTGTCGAAGCGGGCTGCATCCACTGTGAGAGTGTTAAGCTGTATTTCTGCCTGATGTAGCTGAGTGAGGTCCATCTGCGCCAGCAGCTCACCTTTTTTCACATACTGCCCTACCTCAACGAATATTTGATCAATTCTGCCGGGTGAGGCAGGTGCATAATGTAGCTCTTCCCATGCTAATATAGTGGAAGTGTATTCCACATCGCGAGCAATAAGCTGAGGGGCAACAGTCGTGACTTCCACCGGCTCGGCTTTGACGGTTGAATCGGTAGCTTTGGTTTGTGAAGGCTGTTCCGAACATGCAGCGAAAATAAACGGGACCAATAATAAAGGGGTGATACGTTTCATACAAATTATTTTAAAGTATTGTTCCATAAAGTTTTTCCAATTGTAAACGGGCATTGAGTACCTGCATCATCGAATTGATATAGTCCGATTCGGCACGCAGATAGTTGTTGTCGGCATTGATAAGCTCCATGCCAGACAGCATACCTTGTTGATATTTTAGTTTCAGATTTTGATATACCCGACGCGACACCTCAATATTAGTAAGCTGTGTCTCATAGGTTTCAATGGCATTGACCAAGTTGAATCGGAGCTGTTTTTCCGACATGCGAAGTTGGTCTTCCAACAACGCTTTTTGATTTTCGGTGGTCTTCAGGTCAATGACTGCCTGCTGGGTTTGTGCATGCCGCATACCGCTTGAGAAAAGTGGTATCTGAAGCTGTAAGCCCAACATATTAGGTGGCGACATATCAAAGTCGGGTTTGATCAGCTTATACGTATATCGGTAAAATGCAACCAAAGTAGGCAAGGCATTGGCTCTTTTCATGTCGATCATTTTTTTCGACAATACCTCTTGCTGCTGCATCAGCCGAAAGTCAACATTGGTACTTAGTTTAAACTCATCAAGTAAGATACTCTCTACGGAAGCATCTTCCATGAGCTGTGTAAGCTCGTCTGAGAGGACTAACTCGGTCTCTATGGAAGCTCCCAACTGCAAGCGAAGCAGGTTCTTGGCCAACTCAGCCTGACGCTCGGCTGATGATTTGGTGTTTTGTAAGGCATTGAGTTGTACGAAAAGCTGGTCAAGGTCAGTCTGTTCCATGACCCCTACACGTAACATAGGCTCTGATTTTTGATACAGATCTTGCAGATTCTCAACGTTTTTTTGCAATATGGCTACCAAGGCATCTGTAAGCAGCACCGCATAATAAGCATCGGAAACTGCCGAGATCACTTCTAATTCGGTTTTCTGATGACCTATGGCAGTATGCTCTTTAGATAATTTGGCCAATTGTATCCCTACGATATAATTTCCGCTAAAGATTAACTGATTGAGGTTCAGGTAAAAATTGCTTTGAGGCTTGATGTCTATCTCGGCTGCCGGCATGCCTTCCTGAAACCGTATAGATATTTTAGCTCCTAATGAGTTGGTGTAATCGGCTGAAGCTTCAAGTTGGGGCAACCCGTTGGCAATGGCTTCACGTAAGGCTTGCTGAGCCTTGGTGATGGCATAGCCCGAATTGATCATATTTTTATTATGATCCAACGCATACGTACGGGCATCCATCAAAGAAAGTGTCAATATATCCTGTGACAGTGCAACATAGCTCTGAAGAAGGATGAAAATACTTATTGAAATGAATTTGATTCTCATTTTTCTGTGGTATGTATATCAAGGTTTTGTTCAAAAAATGTTTGTATTAAGCGCAGGCCTTTAGCCGTGCAAATCCCACGAAAATAGGGGATGAAGATATTATTCGATAACTCGGTTTCTTTGGGATGGAGTAGTGCAATCCGTGGGCTGTTCTTTACTATAGCGATTATCTCCTGCATAAATTGATCTACTAATTTTAAGTTGATCTCTTTTCTGAAGATCCCTTCTTTTACTCCCCTTTCCAACAAGATGTAAAATGCTGAATAATATTGCTGGTCTTCTGTTTTTGATAAATAGACCTGCTGAACCTGAGGGAGATATCGTTTTAAGTCTTGCCAGAATAGTTCAGGTAGAGAATCGCGTAACTTTTTTTTGTGCTTTACAATGAAAAACATGGCTTCAACCACATGGGCGGATTGATCCATTATCTTGAGCAACTCCTGATTTTCCTGATCAATCATATAGAGAAAAGCCTCGACAATAAGCTGGTCTTTATGCCCAAAATATTCGTAAAGAGTACGCTTCGACATGCTTAGCTCAGTAGCCAGTTGATCCATAGTAACATTTTTTACTCCAAACTGGATAAATAACTCAGCTGCTTTTGCCAATACCCTTTCTTTTACTGACATCATAAACGGTT
>JALNZU010000010.1 GCA_023229245.1 Bacteroidales bacterium
CACTTCCGCAAGATACACATACATATTTTACAAACTTTAGTTCAATTGTTCTGACATGTTGTTACGCTTGGTGCAGCCGTTATTTTATGTGTGGTTAGTCAACTGATATGCGTAAGGATTCCGACGGTTTGTGCGGATTAGAGGAAAACATAGAAAGTCCGGTTAATCCTCAGACTCAGCTACTATATTGACCAAGGGCGATTTAGGATTACAAATAACCTGATTGAAAATATCAAAAGGCAAATGGTCCTGAGATGTGGGTATTTCGGTCTGATAGTGCCACTCTTTTCGGTTGAAACGGTGCCACTATAATTCATGATTTTTTCACCTATTTGAAAGATCATTGGCAAAGTTAATAATTTTATTTGCTTGTACTTATTTCCCTTTTTCTAAGTGATTCACCTTTAAGTATTATTCTGTGTGATGAGTATACTATCCTGTCTAAAACTGCATCTGCTATTGTTTGTTCTCCAATCAGATCATACCAGGCTGATACTGGTATCTGTGAAGATAATATAGTTGATGCTCGATTATGTCTTTCGTCTATGATGTCCAACAGTATCTCTCTGGCTTGATTATCAAAGACATGCAATCCAAAATCATCTAATATAAGGATGTCTGTTTTTGTTAGTTTTGACAGTTCTTTCAGGTAAGTACCGTCTATTTTACTGAGTTTGAGTCTGCTGATAAGCTTGGCGGTATTTGCATATAATGTTTTGTATTCCATTAAACAAGCTTGATATCCCAAAGCCTGAGCAAGATAACTTTTGCCTGTACCGGATGCTCCCGTTATTATGATGTTCTCTTTTCGTTTAATAAAGTCCAAAGTGGCCAAACGTGTAAATAGGTTTTTATCCAAGTTACGCTGTTGATTATATTCCACATCTGCTATACTGGCTTGTTCCCTAAAACCAGCCTGTTTAATAAGGCGTTCTATTTTATTATTTAATCGCTCTTCCCACTGATGATCTGTGAGTAATGCCAGGTATTCATCAGCCGTCTGATTCTCTATCCGGTTGTCTTTGATATGCTGATAATGTAATGAAGCCATTGCTCCCAGCCTCATTTGTCTTAACCTTTCGATTGTTTGATTATTGTTCATGATTATAGATTTATGATTAACAAATTAGTTTAACTGTAGGATGATGCTCCTCTTATATTGTGATGTAGTGGTATATGTGATAGTGCATTATCGGATTCATCATAAATGATTAATGCTTTATCCATGTTATTCTTCAGGATGTTTTTGATGCGCATATATGATGGCATCCCTGCATTTAAAGCCATTTTGCACGCCCTGTTTAATCTATCTGAACCGTAAGCTTTATGAAGCTGCAAAAGACCGATTACACGCTTGTATCCTATCTCCGGATAATCTACAGATGTAAGTATATGTTCTACACAACTGACAACATGTTCACCAAGTGCTGCTGCTTTATTTTTAAAGTAATCAGGGTTCCAACTCAAGTATGCCTGGTGTGTGCTGCTCAGATGATCAGCGTTTGTATTATAGCTGCCCGTAGCGTGATTCCTTTGATGTATAGCTATGCGCTGATGATCGTAGTAAACCTCTATGTGCTTTTGTGTATAATGTATTTGTGTATGCTTGCCTATATAGCGGTATGGTACACTATAGTAGTTTTTATCAGGTGAAAAATAGACATATCCCATTTTTTGAACCTTTGCCCTGCAATAGCCTTTTATCTCGTACTGCTCGCAGGGTAATGGCTTGAGATAACCTCGTTCTATTGTTTGAAACAACTCCAGTCTGCTGGCTTCTTTACGCGTAAAGAGTAGTTTGTTATATTCTGTAAGCAGTCGCCTAATTTCCCTGTTGAGTTCTTCTATAGAGAAGAAGGTCATCTCACGCAAAGGATAGTATATTCTTTGATAAGTAAGGTGTACAGCATTCTTTACCAAAGCTTTATCCTGTGGTGCATATACTCTTGTAGGATTAATAACACAGGAGTAATGACTGGCAAAGTCCTTGAAACTGCGATTAATCACAGGCTCATGTTTGCTGGCTCTTGTAACGGCAGACTTTAGATTGTCTGAGACGATTGCCTTAGGAACACCGCCATAAAAGTGTAATGCGTTTTTGCAGCAATTTATAAAGTCGTTACGCCCCTGTGTGGCGCAGGCTTCAACATAAGTATATTGGCTGCAGGGTAGTATTGATACGAAGACTTCAACTGATTTAATCTCGCCCGTAGACTTATCTACTATTTTAAGCTTCTTGCCGGCAAAGTCAACAAACATCTCATGACCTGCAATGTGTTCAAGCTTTAAAGAACCCTGTGCTTTACTGTATTTACGATGGAAATGTTCCAGAAACTGAGTGTAGCTGTATGGGGTACTCACATTATTTACATAGTCATTGTAGTGATACTGAAACGTAAAACCGGGATGACTGCGAGCTGCATTGATGCGCTCAAGATAACGCATTAAATCATCATGACGTGAAGTGTCAATAGTGGTTTTACTAGTGAAAAGTTCAATTAAACGAATCTCATCAAAACTTAATAGCTGACTAATGCTATAGCCACTTGAGTTAAACTGATGCACATAGTTATTAACAGTATTACGAGATATACCTAGTGTAGCACCAATCTTGCGATTGCTATAACCGTCTTTAATTAAAACTAAAATTTGTTTGATATCCATTGGATCAAGTTTATTTGCCATATCGCATCCCTTTTTTTAGGAGCAAGATAAATTGATCTTTTCAAAGTGGCACAAATCAAACCGTAAAAAGTGGCACGGTTTGAACCGAAATCACTGGCACACATACACCGAAATCACTGGCACAAATCAAACCGGAATATCCAAGATGCAAGAAGTATACGTTTGCTGGAGGAATCCCTTAATTTCTGCATATCCATATCGGATGAGCATAAAAGTTACTAATTTCAGGAATGATTGCTGCTGCTTTAGATGCAGTATGAGCTATCACTCGGTTTATTTTTCAATTTCTTTATATACCAGTGCGCTGGCACCTACTATGGCGGCATCGCCAGCTTTAAGAAGTGAGGGCAGCACTTTGATCTTGTTTTTAAAATTAGGCAGCAGGAATGCTTCCATGCTTTCGATGGTTGGCTTAAAAATATATTCTCCGGCGGCTGTCGGACCTCCAAACAGGAAAATTGCTTCAGGACTCAGGTGATGAGCTGTATCTGCTAATCCTTGTCCCAACCATTTTCCTGTCAGTTCAAACACTTCTTTTGCGATAGGATCACCTTGTTCGGCTGCTTCAAAAATATCTTTAGAGTCTAACTCCTTAAAGCTTTTTTCGGCTAATGCGCTATCAGTGGCATTATATTTAGCTACTAGTTCAACGGCAGTACGTTTCATGCCGGGGGCGGAGCAATAAGCTTCGAGATGTCCTTTCCCGCCACATCCACACAATCGTCCTTCGGGTATAATGGTAATATGGCCACATTCACCTGCAAAACCATCATGTCCGTACACTAAGTCTCCATTGACAACTATACCGCTGCCTACACCTGTTCCAAGCGTATAAACCACAAAATTTTTCATCCCCTTGGCACCACCGTAGATCATCTCGCCTATGGCAGCAGCATTGGCATCGTTGGTAATAGCGATTGCCCTCATCTCTGGAAACTTAGCCTGTAGCAAAGTTACCATAGGTACCGTACCTTTAAACGACAAATTAGGAGCCTGTTCGATAGTACCGTGATAATAGTTTGCATTGGGAGCACCTATTCCCATACCCAAAACTTCCATCTCGGGATTCAAGGCGTTGACCGATTGAATCAATGTGTGTACCGAATGGACTATATCATCTATAAACAAATCAATTTTCCCGTGTAGTGGTGTGGGAATAGTATCTTTAATCAACACCAATCCTTCAGGATTTACGATACCAATGGCGGTATTTGTACCTCCTATATCAATTCCGACGGCAACTGTTTTCATGTATCTGTTTTTACGAATGAGACTGAACTTTTCTTATTTGATTTCCGGCTACTGCATAATAGAAAATAAACACATAACATAAGGCGGGCAGTAAATAGGCATAGGTATATCCCCATGTATCAGCAATTCGGCCCATTACTGGCGGGATAACAGCTCCTCCAACTATCAGTGCATTGATAATACCTGAAGCAGAAGCTAATTCATTACCCTTTAAGTCTCTCACAGCCAATGCAAAAATATTGGGGAACATGATAGAGTTGAACAAACCTATGGAAACTACCGTCCACAGAGCTATATAGCCTTGAGTAAAAGTAGTGATCAACCCCAATAAGGCAGCAATCAGGGCAAAGACGGCAAGGGTACGGGCGGGCTTTCCTTTTCCTAACGTCATAAAAATGAAATTCACTAATGCGGTAGCAGTAAACACAGCTCCTATAGTCCAGTTCCAATTAGTAACAAATGCGCCTGACACAAAGGCAAGCACCAATACCATCAATATATATTTATATTTTTTGGATTGGACTGTATCCGAAAACATGATAGACCCAAAAAACCGTCCTACCATAGCTCCTCCCCAATAGATAGCCGCATAGGTTGAAGCCATCTCTCTGCTTAGCAGCAAGGAGCCTTTACTGAGGTAATTAACCATCAAACCGGCGTTACCCACTTCGGCACCTACATAACAGAAAATTGCCAAAGCACCTAACATTACATGAGGATATTTATAGATATTTCCACCTTTACCTGCCTTATCGGTAGATAAAGCCGGAAGCTTTATCACAGAGACCAAAACTGCTACAAGGACTACTACAGAAGCCATTACAATGAATGGCAGGGGGATACGGGTTGCTACCTCTGATCCAAAAGCTTGTTCCTGAGCTGCTGTAGCATCTATTGGAAGCTCTAATCCTTTGAATATCAGTACTGCTATAAGCCAGGGGGCTATCATGGTAGCAATAGAATTCAAAGCCTGGGTAAGATTAAGCCGGCTTGAAGCCGAACTCTCAGGCCCTAAAGCTGTTACATACGGATTAGCGGCCACCTGCAGGAAAACAACACCAGTAGCAAGTATAAACGTAGCTAATAAAAACAAGGGATAAGAAGGCGTTTGTGCTGCCGGAATAAAAATCATGCTACCGATTGACATCAATAACAAACCTGCACTGATAGTCCATTTATATCCAATACGGTTGACTAACAAACCGGTTGGCACTGACATCACCGGATACGCGATGAAAAAAGCTGATGTAAGCAGTTGAGCCTGAAACTCAGTAAGATTAAATACTGCCCGCACCGGAGAACTTAACTGGATGATGAAAGTGGTTGCAAATCCAAATATAAAAAATATAGACCCGAAAACGGTCATTCCCACTAACAGATTATTTTTTTGATGACTCATAATGGTTTGATTTATACGATACCCTATGCTAAAATCCAAAAGAACAAATGTAAGATTTTTTATGACTTCACGCTATATTTCAGGCGTATAAAGCTTCCAAAAATACACAATCATCATTCCTCACCCGATCAACACTTTTCTTCGTTTTTTCATGGACAGAGCCGCCTTGAATGAATTAAGAAAGAGAAGCAGACTAATTTTGATAGCAGTAAAATTTTTTGTCAGCTAAATCAAGCAATTTTCTTAGTATTATTGCCTCACTAAACCAATATACTATGGCTATGAGATCTGAAGAAAAACCATTTCGTTTTCGGGGCATGATAGCTTTAGCTATTGTCTTTCTTGTCATTCATTATTTAGTGAATCTCTCTATTTTTTCGCCTTGGGCTGAATACAGGCCGTTTGTACAAAAGCTTAGTATGAGTGCCTTTCTGATCGTCATAATTTTCATTATCGGAAAATTTATAGAGCGTATTATTGAGACCCGTTCAGAAACTGAAGGAGTGCGATATAATCTGATCCGTATCGTCCGGTTGATCACCTTATGTTTTGTATTGATAGTAGGTATCTCATTTCTGTTTCAGAATCTTTATACGGCTGCGGTCAGTTTCGGTATCATCTCTTTAGTGTTAGGCTTTGCTCTACAAGCTCCTATCACTTCTTTCATTGCCTGGTTATACATCATTTTCAGGCGTCCTTATCAGGTAGGCCATCGCATTCAGATAGACGGGCTAATAGGTGATGTCATTGAGATCAACTATCTAGATACCATCATTGAAGAATGTAATGGCATGTATCTTGGCAATGATCGAAAGAGTGGGCGAACTGTACTATTTCCAAACAGTTTGTTGCTGCGGTCGCAGGTGATCAATTATTCAGGGCCTTTCAATCCATTTATCTGGAACGAAACGGCTATTCAAATTTCGTTTACCAGCGATTTAAAGTTTGTCGAATCATGTTTGATAGCAGCAGCCGAAAAAGATTTCAAAGAGTACTATTCTAATTATCCCCTTGTAGGAAATGAGGCTGCGGTTTATTTTCGTATCAACCAATATGCCTGGATGGAGGCAGTAGTTTCCTATCCGGTTGAACCGGTTGACACTACCGGGCGTCGCAATCGTATCTTAAGGTATGCCTTGCCTATGCTCAACGCTCAGTCTGATAAGGTAGGGTTTCCTGAAGGCAGTATGCGTTGATCTTTGCCTGAACTTTCGGGGGTTGAAATCAGCCTATCCTACTCCAATCGAAACTTTGTTTATACAGTTTTTCATAATTTTTTCGTGTACTTTGGTGCTTTTCAGATCGCAATTGCGGGTCTTCTTCCAACATGCGGGCTACTGTATTCCTTACCTTACGTATCAGCGCTTCATCTTTTGCCAGATTACCTAACTTAAACTCAGGCATACCTGATTGTCGGGTACCTTGTGTTTCGCCCGGCCCGCGCAGGAGCAGATCAGCTTCGGCTATCTTGAATCCATCCTGAGTTTGCACCATGGTTGCCATTCTTTTACGTCCGTCGGCAGTAAGCTTATAATCCGTCATCAGTATGCAGTACGACTGGTCGGCACCCCTTCCTACCCTGCCGCGCAACTGATGCAGTTGCGACAATCCAAAGCGATCAGCATGTTCGATCACCATTACCGAAGCATTAGGGATATTAACACCTACTTCAATCACTGTGGTAGCCACCATGATATGCGCCTGCCCCTTGATGAAACGCTGCATCTCAAACTCTTTATCATCGGCTTTGAGCTGCCCATGAACCACACATATCCTGTATTGCGGTTCGGGAAAATCGCGTATAAGTGCTTCATAACCTTCTTTTAATGCGATTAGGTCTAATTTCTCCGATTCTTTTATAATGGGATATACCACGTATATCTGACGACCCAAAGCGATTTGTTGCTTCATAAAACCAATCAGTCTAAGGCGTTGTGAAGGATAGAAATGCAGTGTTTTAACCGGTTTTCTTCCCGGAGGCAGCTCATCTATCTGGGAGTAATCCAGATCGCCATACTGGGTCATGGCCAAAGTGCGTGGGATGGGGGTAGCCGTCATGACTAACATATGCGGTGTGAGTGCTGACTTTTCATACAATCTGGCACGTTGTGCAACTCCAAACCGGTGCTGCTCGTCAATGACAACCAAACCTAACTTACTGAAGACCACTGTTTCCTCTATAAGTGCATGGGTGCCAATTAAAATTTGTAAGCTACCGTCTTTCAATGATTCGTCTATTTGTTGACGCTGTTTTTTTCGGGTAGAGCCGGTCAGCAAAGCAAGCTGAACTGGCATCTCTTTCAACATTTCGCGCAGCGAGTCATAATGTTGTTGAGCCAAAATCTCTGTAGGAGCCATCAATGTAGCCTGAAAACCGTTATCTAATGCCAATAGCATCAGCATCAAAGCGACTATAGTTTTCCCGCTACCTACATCCCCTTGCAGCAGGCGATTCATAGGCATGCCATTGGCCATATCGACTCGTATCTCACGGATGACACGCTTTTGAGCTTGTGTAAGCGAAAATGGTAAATAATGATGATAAAACTCATTAAAATAAAACCCGACTTGTTGAAACACATAGCCTGCCCCAGTTTGTTTCCTAATAGATTTACGATGCAACACATGCAGCTGGAAGAAAAAATATTCTTCGAAACTGATTCGATGACGGGCATGCTTCAACTGATCGGTGTTTGCCGGGAAATGTATAGCTACCAATGCTGTTTTTCGGGATATAAGTCTTTCTTGCGCCAGCACCCAATCAGGCAATGTTTCGGGTATATATTCAGCAGTGACTGCTAATATCTGTTTCATCAGCCGGCTCATATTTTTTGTACCTAAGCCGTTGTTCTTCATTGTTTCCGAGCTTTGATACACCCCTTGCTGGCTTTCACCAAGAGTGAAATCATCGGGATTATAATCGTCTATATCGGGATGAATGAAACTGTATTGCCGGTTAAAGTAGTTGGCTTTTCCAAAGATCACATATTTTTTCCCGGGTTGAAATCTGTTTTTCACCCAGGTCAGTCCACGAAACCATACTAATTCAATACTTCCGCTTTCATCGGTTAAGACAGCTGTGATTCGGGTAGCACGTGGTGATCCGAACGACTGAAGCCGGCTGACAGTACCAACCAGCTGAAAGTACGAGCTATCATCCTGCACATCTTTGACTAAATGTATTCTGCTTTTGTCAATATATCGAAAAGGATAGTAGTGAAGCAGGTCTTCCATAGTAAAGACACCTAGCTCTTTATTGAGGATAGCCGCCCGCTTAGGCCCTACTCCTTTCAGATATTCTATTTTATTTTCAAGTAAAACAGACACGCCGCAAATCAGATATTGCTGCTAAGATACATCAGTTTAAAGAAGCAACAGCTAACGAAAAGAAAAAATCCGTTGATATATTCAACGGATTTTCACAATAAGGTCTTATGTTTGATACGCTAATACTCCCATAGATCGAGCATAAAATTGAGTATATCCATTTTGATGCGTTCTGATTCCAGCAGGGCATCCATACCGGTTGCATACTGATTGATACGTCTGTCGTACACATTTTCTTCTTTATAAATATAGCTGTCGAACATCCGTTTGATAAATATTTCATCATAAGTCCGGCGTTCGGCTGAGTTAAACCGGTTGAATACTTCGGCATTTGCAAACTCTTTCCGTGCCTGATCATAAGAAACCCAAAACAAGGGTTGTGAAAACTCCTGTCCGTCTTTCTCGACCATCATCACCGGGCATACAGCTATGATACGTACCATCAGTTGAGAGCGTTGCTTATCAAAATACCAGTCTTCTTTCAGGCGCAGTCGCATCACCCTTGTCGGGTCGAACTGCCTAACGATTACGGTATCATATTCTTCATAAGGAGGATATGGTCTTCGTTCGCGTACTATGGTGGTATCGGTCAGGCGCGAAACGATCTCGTTATATGTAATGGGCACTAACAACTCATCGGTATTGCTAAGGTCATAGGCCCTGAACTTACGTTCTTTAAGACCATCCATCAGCACATTGATAAAGCTACGTAAGTTATTATGCGAATCGACAGGATAATAAAAAGGCTGATTAATTTTTTGTCGAAAATCAATTTCTCTCCAGATTCTTTTCGACCACATCACATCGCCTTCCCTTATTGAAGGTAGTGGGATGGGTTCTCTTTCCATTCGACCGGTGTTTGCAAACAGCCCATCTACAGGGCTTTCGTTAAGAATTTGTGCGGCTGGTTCTTTCACATAAGAAAGAAACATCAACACTGCAAACAACTTTAACAGAATGTTTTTCATGATATGATAAGTTGAATAATTTCTAATTTATTTCGAGGTTAACCGGGTTCAGTGTACGCATAGTTCCATCAGGGCCCCGTGCTTGTATTCGTTCAAAATACAAACGTTGGCCACGGGTTGCATTGTTGATATAGTTATTTACCGTTTCGTTGAACAGGTTTCCTCTGATTATACCAGTACGTTGTAGTTCCGTACCTCTGAATGTTGTCAGTTCGTAAGATACTACTTCAAAATGATAATCGCTGAAATCGAAATCAATCATTTCAGGTATGATAGCACGGGCGGCCAAGAGTCTGTTTCTATCTATAGGGCCGTCTGTCAGTCCTGCTATCTTAGCTACCGGAGCTGGTACTTGCTTGATCCTAAACTCAAAGCTACCTAAGTGCAGGCTCTTTCCATCCACCGATGCGATAGCACTAATAGTTGTAGTCCGGTCGCTTGAGGATACTTCAACATCCCAATATCCGGCTGGATTTCGGGTGATCTTCCCTTTAGATACCGAAGGTGTGATGTGTTCGGAGGGAATACCGGGTGAAGAGATTGAGATAGGATTCTTAAGCCCTGCATATAAGATATTCATTTTCAAAGGGGCCACAGTAAGTGATGGTGGTGCTACTAAATAATCGGCAGAGAACGGATAACGGGCTAACTCTTGTGTAACCGGATCGAGCATTTCAATAATACCGGCATATCGCTGAGGTCCTACACTTTGTGCCGGAAAGCTAAGTTTTACCACTCCATTATCGCTTTTAAAAACTTGTGCATTAGCTATATTGGCTTCGGTAATCCTGTCGGAGCCACGCAGCACACGTACTTCCGATTGAGTCTTTGAATCGTATGCTGCTACCAACACATCGGCTTCGTATGTTTGGCCAGCCAATATATAGGTCGAACCAGCAATAACCTTGGCTTCGACATTATCGAATTTAAAATCCTTTTCGGTTATATTGGCATACAATCGGGTAATGGCATCAAATTCAGCGCTTTGTACTTCGGCTATGGTCTTGTTTAAAATAGTTACAGTAGCAGCCAAAATGGTATGATAAAAATTATAGTACTGCCAGTCTTGCATAGTACCTGTAGCATCTCGGAACTCACCTGTAGTAACTAATCCTATCTTATCTTCATATCCTTCTCCTATCAAGCTTAGGATAAAGTTACGATATTCGGTCATTTTATCTGCCAGGTTATAAGCTTCTCCATTTTTGTTTTGTCCTATCATATAATTTGTTGACTCATCGTATTTATCCCTTGTTGGTACTATGGACAGATTCAGTACTGGTCGTTCGCGCATCAGGCCAGGGGCAAAAGGGTCGGGTAGCTCTTCCATAGTATAAAACCGTTTCAAAGCTTCTTCCCTGCTCTTTCTTTCAGAACGTGCAACAACTTCTAACTTTACATCTTCTATATAGTCAATCAAGGTATTCGATCGCTCTCTGACTTGCTGGGCCTGTAACCAATACTCTTCTACCTTAGCAGGGTTGAGGTTATACTGGTTCTCAAATTTGGCATATTCGCTCACTATCTTCGTTGAGAAGCCTTCGTTGGTTTTTTCCATGCTTTCATTTACTACTATGAATGCATCGAGTATATCTTTGGAAACATTGAGTGCCAACAAGGCTGTCAGGACCAGATAAAGCATTCCGATCATTTTTTGCCTTGGTGTTTCTTTATATCCTGCCATGGATGTAGGGGTTTCTTTACTGTGTTATGCCTGATATTACGCTTTTACATTCATAGCCGACAGCATATTTCCATACACTGTGTTCAACGCGCTGATGCGTGTATTCAGTTCGCTGATCTGTTGATTGAGTTGTTGTGTATGTGTTGCAGTCTGGTTTACCTTTTCAAGGTATTCAGCCATTGTTTTATACATTTTTTCGGCTGTTTCGGCTGCTTTGCCCGAGCCTTGCAACTGTAGCTCATAAGCGGTGTTCAGCGCAGCCATGTTTTTGGCTATCTGTTGCAATTGTTTGGAATATGCTTCTCCGTCAACCGATCCAAAATCTAATGCGTTGGCCGATTGCTTGATCAGATTAGCCGAATGGCTGTATGTTTCGGTAAGCTGCTTGGCCGAATGTGCTGCCGACTGAATGCTATGAGTAAATTCTTCGGTCGATTTCATTTCGGTATGTATCAGATCGGCTGCTTTATCATATGCTGAACTCAGCTTAGAAGCACTGTCAGAAGCTGATTTCATATTCTGTATATATTCTACCGAAGCATTGGCATCTTTATTCAGCACCTCGGATGCTTTTTGATAGCTTCCGGCAAGATTAGAAGCTGATTTAGCAGCTGTATTGATATTATCCACATATTCATTGGTAGCCACAACGGCATTGGATATTTTACCCATCTGTGCGGCGTTGTCACTCAGGCTTTTCAGCCCTTGTCCAAGCCGTTCCAGGGTCTGTTTATCTATGTTTGCCTCCTGAAACATCTGATCTAATTTTTTTGAAGCTGTTCCTTTTGCTTCCAACTCCCGTTCAACTGGGTCATTACCATACATCCCAGCTAATTGGGGATATACCAAACTCCAATCGGGCTCTACGTGCGGCGGTTCGAATGCGGAAAAGAAAAAGATCAAAGCCTCTGTACTTAAGCCAATGATCAGCATCTCATTGGCACCTGCATAGTGATTGATCTTAAATAAAGCTCCAATAATTACTACCGAAGCGCCAATACCATATAGCTTGGCCATGAAGTTTTTATACCTTCTACTTTTAAAAAGCTGATTGATATTCATTTGGAGATTATATTTGAAAAATATTTTTTAAAATTATCTGTAAACTCGTGATGCTTTACGTGGATTATCGTCTTTATTACGTCCCAGAAACGGTTGGATACATCTGAATCCTATATAACATTTGGCAGTATCCTGATACTCATATGCGCGTGAGGTAATTTGCAGATAATAGGATATGTCTTTCCATGATCCACCGCGTATCACTTTTCGTTTCATAATAGGCGGGTCGTTTTCATCAGCGCTGTATGTATAATTTGGGTTCATATCCCACATCAGATTATACGAAGCCGGATCGAAGGCACTGTTTGTCCATTCGGCTACATTACCTGCCATATCATACAATCCGAAGTCGTTTGGGGGATAATGTCCTACTACTACTGTACGTAATCCGCCATCCAACACATTATCGCCATGCATAGGTTTGAAGTTTGCAAGAAAGCATCCGTTGATATCACGTGTATAGGGGCCGCCCCATGGGTATGGATTCAGATGGTTACCACCGCTTGCAGCCCATTCCCATTCTGCTTCGGTAGGCAGACGAAACTCGGCTAAGGAAACTTCACCTTTGCGTGAGAGCAGATATGTGTTAAGCTTCTCGGTACGCCACACACAAAAGGCACGTGCCTGTAGCCAGTTGACACCTACTACCGGATAATGATCATAAGCCGGATGCCAGAAATATTTTTCTGTCAGAGGATCGTTGAATGAATACGCATAATCGTGTATCCATGCCAATGTATCCGGGTAGACATTGATCATCTCCCTGCGCACATATACCGAGCGGTTTGTCAAGCCTTGAGGGCGGTTTGATAATCCTGCATTTCTATAATCATACTGCGAATTTTCATTAAACTCTTTCTTGGCAGCTGCGTGCAAATCAACCCAGTAATAGGTATAGTTAAGCTTGCGGCTGTCTATTTCCTTCCTTCTGAAATATCGTTCTTGGTCGGGCAGGTACATTTCTTCAAGCGCCTCGCGTATTTCCTGATCTTTGCTGTTCCACTCGATAGATGGTTTCCAGTTAAGGTGTGGCGGGTCGTACACCTCACCTGTTTTGGCATTTTCTTCTATCAAGAAAGTTTCGGGACGTATCTCACCTAATAGTGTACGGGCAATAGAATCTCGTACATAATAGACAAACTCGCGATATTCGTTATTAGTTATCTCCGTTTCATCCATAAAGAATGCAGAAACGGATATTTTCCTTGGCTGATTCAACTGGCCATAGGTAATATCTTCACCTCCGGCTCCCATAGTAAAACTGCCTTGTGGAATAAATACCATCCCATAGGGGTCGGGTTGATAAAACGGCTTACTTTTCTTCCTTACCCCGACTAATTCACCTTGATTCGACTGACCACATCCGGCTAATAAAACCAGAGCAGTCACAAAAAACAACAGCTGTTTCATTTTGATAAAATGATAAGTGCTCATTGGTGTATTTTGGTTTTCTTTGATGATTTTCTTCAGTTCCATGAAGTTTTATTTTCAGTTACTTATAGGTATCGAGTATTGCGATAGGTTCGTATATGCTTCTCTGTTTGCAGTTTGAAGCAATATCCTAAACTTACCTCGTGCGAGCCCGGTAGTCCGTGGCTAAGGGTATTGATATCATATCCATATCCTATTCTCAAATCAAATACTTTAAGACCTACCATTATACCTACGGATTCCTCAAGCCTATAATTAACGCCGCCCCAGAACTGATTATTGTATATGAGGGTCGCACTTAGATTAATTTGTGTAACAGATAGGTTGCTGATCACATTCACAGCAGGGTTCAATTCGTAGGCTGAGTTCCACGGAAGTATCATATGATAGCCTCCATGCAGGTGGAAAGTTCGGTCGCCGGCAAATCGGGCACCCGATTCAGAAGCAGTCAGCTCATTTCCCTTGGTTTCCAACATATTGGATACAGAAAGACCTATATAATATACATCTTCAATCTGTAAAAACAATCCTAAGTTCATATCCAACAGCATATCGCTTTGTTCGCCGGTTGCTAACACAGGATCGCCTACTGAGTGTGGTTTAAACATAGAAAAGTCAACCGATCGGTTTAGAAAATTTACTGATGTTCCTATTCCCAATGTGGCAGCTCCTATCTCGGCATGATACGCATATCCAAGTTGTACAGCAGTATTCTGCTCAAAACCAAGTGCGTCTTGTATAATTGAAAGCCCAACTCCTCCTTTTAAAAGCCTAATCGGCATATCCGCTGTGATCAAGTAGGTTTCGGGTGCCACATGGTTTCCTTCCATATCTTTAAAGCCAGCCCATTGCTGCCGTACTATACCGTTCAGGCATATACCTTCGTTCAAACCGGCAAAACCGGGATTAGTAAACGCATGTGTATAGGTATGATGGGTAAAGATAGGTGCTTGTTGAGCCCAGCCTATCATTGACCCAGTAAACACCAAAATAAAAAAGACTATATATCTCTTTTTCAATAGCATCCGTATAATTTACTGCCCCATATTTAAGTCGGCTAAAATAATCATTTTTCGCCAACGACCATCTAAAGTCAGTATAAAAGGCTTGATCATTAAGCTTTAATTTTATTTTTATAGCGTCTTCAATAACCCTTAAACCCCTGATTTTATTGTGTACAGCCCGTAATTCGATACTCTTTATCAGTCAAACTGCTTTTAAAACACTTTAAACATGTAATTTTGCACTCATTTTGAAGCAAAACGAATTGCCATGTCATTCCTTCAGCGAGATAAACTGTTTACACGCAAATGGTTTATCAATTATAGTTTGATCATAACCGGTTCTTTTATCCTTGCATCGGGATTTGTATTTTTCATCACCCCGTATAAATTGGTTCCAGGAGGTGTATACGGAATAGCCATTGTCATCCATCATTTGTTTGGCCTTCCAGTAGGTCTGACCGCATTAAGTATGGATATCCCTCTGACAATAATTGGTATCCGTGTTTTAGGCCCTCGATTTGGCTATAAAACTGTTACGGGTTTTCTCCTGACGGCAATTTTTGTTGATGGCATCACCTATTTTTATGGCCACTCGCCATTAGTCGAAAACGAACCCTTGCTCTCAGCCATATTTGGTGGGGTGCTGGTAGGACTTGGACTAGGACTGATCTTTAAGTCGAAAGCCACTTCAGGAGGCACCGATATTGTTGCTATGATACTAAGTAAATATACCCGGCTACCAGTCGGACAACTGCTTATTTATGTGGATTCGGTGATATTACTGTTGGGCTTGATCGTTTTTGGCGATTGGAAAATTCCACTCTACTCGCTGATCGTGATTTTTATTACCGGTAAAGTGTTAGACACTATATTACAAGGGATAAACTATGATAAGACCCTGTTCATTATTTCTGATAAACACGAAGAGATACGTGACAAAATCATCAACGACCTGAATCGTGGCGGCACTTTTCTTCAAGGGAAAGGGATGTATAACGGGGCTGATAAATCAGTTATATTCACTGTCGTTAATCGTCGTGAAATGGCTATACTACAGGAATATATCCATCAGATTGATCCTAAAGCTTTTTTGACTGTCATCAATGCCAATGAGATCTTAGGTGAGGGCTTTAAATCCTTATCCGAAAAAGTGCACGACTGATGAGTTTCATTGTGAAATACCGACCCGGATCAGCCAAATGGATCAAAGCCTACACATTGATAGTGGCAGGTGCATTGATTATTGCTTCCGGTTATGTTTTTTTTATCACCCCGCATAAAATAGTTCCGGGAGGCATCTACGGTATTTCTATTGTGTTGCACCATACTTTTGGCACACCGGTCGGATTGACAGCTCTTTTTTTTAATATACCGTTGACGCTTATCGGCATACGCGTATTAGGTCCTCGCTTTGGGATAAAAACATTTACCGGATTTATACTTACCTCACTCTTTATTGACGGATTAACGCTATGGTATGGTCATGCACCACTCATTCAAGACGATATATTGCTCTCTTCCTTATTCGGCGGTATAGTAATTGGCATAGGAGTAGGGCTGCTGTTTAAAGCTAAAGCAAGTTGCGGAGGAACAGATGTGATGGCCATGATGTTAGGAAAATGGACCGGCAAACCGCTCGGGCAGTTAATGATGATGGTAGATGCGCTGATAGTTGTCGGAGGCTCAATCGTATTTGTGGATTGGGCAATCCCGATGTATTCTCTGGTGGCTATTTTTGCGATGGGAAAACTCATTGATCTGACACTGCAAGGCTTCCATTACGACAAAGTAGTGCTGATAGTCTCTTCGCATTATGAGCAAATCGCTCACAAAATCATCCATGATATGAATCGGGGTGGTACTTATCTGAAAGCACAGGGAATGTTTGCATACGAAAACAAACAACTGATCTATGTAGTGCTCAACCGGCGGGAGATAGGTCTGCTGAAAGAGCATATACAACTTATCGATCCCAAAGCTTTTGTAACCGTTTTAGATGCAGACGAAATACTTGGGCAAGGATTCCGGTCGTTAAGCGAAAGAGTATCTGACTGATTACCGGAAAAGTTTGATAATATCGTTTCCGTTGGCAAATAATATCAACGATAACAATAATACCATTCCAATAATTTGGGCTACCTCCATAAATCTGTCATTTGGTTTACGTCTGGTTACTATCTCGTATATCAGAAACATGACATGTCCGCCATCAAGAGCAGGTATAGGAAGCAGATTCAACACCGCTAACATAATAGACAAAAAAGCTGTTAACCGCCAAAAGCTTTCCCAGTGAAACTGTGCCGGAAAAATATTTCCTATAGCAATAAATCCTCCTACATTTTCGTATGCCTTCACTTGAGGTGAGAAAAGCAAGCGTAGCTGCTTCAGGTAATTGCCAATACCATCCACTGTTTTCACCATTCCGGCCGGTATGGCCTTAGCAAAGGAATAATTTTTTTGATGCAATTCAAAAAAGTCATTGATATCCGATTTTGGATATACCCCTATCAAGCCATTTTCGGGTAACTGCATTGCTAAGCTAAGTGTATCGTACTGCCGGATCACCTGTACCTCCACCTTTTGATCCTTATATTGCTGAATACGTTCACGAAACTCCTGAAAATAAGGAAAAAGCTCACCGTTAATACCAATGATTGTATCGCCTAATTGCAGACCAGCATCCTTTGCCACAGATGTTTCATGAAATGCAGCCGCAATAAAAGGGATACCAACCGAGATAAAATTAGCCGACTGATACTTGATCAGTTTGCCTAAGATGCCTTCGGGCAACTGCAATAACAGCTGTTGTCCATCCCGATCAACAGTGATAGTCTGTGCTTCTTCTAAAATCAAAGTCATTGGTATCTTGTTGAAATCTTCAATAAAAGTATTGTCAACAGCCAAAATCCGGTCTCCATTTTGCAGTCCCATCTCACGTCCTAAAGAATCGGTAACTATACCGTATTTATTGACTTCAGAAGTAGGCAGATATTGTTCGCCGTAAACTGACAAGAGTATAATATATATGGCAAACGCTAGTACTACATTCATGATCACACCACCTAACATAATGATCAGGCGTTGCCATGATGGTTTAGAACGAAATTCCCATGATTGCGGCTCTTGCTTCAACGATTCTTTGTCCATAGACTCGTCTATCATGCCGGCAATTTTAACATAACCGCCAAGCGGAAGCCATCCCATACCGTATTCGGTACCTTTATAATGAAATTTAAACAGCGAAAACCATGGGTTAAAAAACAAATAAAACTTCTCTACACGTGTTTTAAAAGCTTTGGCAGCAATGAAATGTCCAAGCTCATGCACTATAACCATGATGGAGAGGCTGAGTAAGAGCTGAAATATTTTTACGAGAATTTCCATAATCTAACTAAAGTTTATCTGATACACACAACTGAGCTTCTTAGCTATTTAATTGATACTCAACAAATATAATTGGATACAAATAAAACTAAACACTCATAAGGTATCCGTATAAATTGAGCTGCAAGATTACTAAAATTTAAGTTGTATGTTGGATTTCAATATGTCAAAATGTGTTAATCTGTCTATTAGCTCTTTAAAACGAGATAAACTCTTCCGGGTTTACGGGAGCGGCATTAAACCACAGCTCGAAATGCAGATGTGGTCCTGACGACAATTCCCCCGATTCGCCTAAGATTGCTACCGGCTCACCAGCCCTCACAAAATCGCCTTCACGTTTGAGCAATACTGAGTTATGCTTATACACTGAAAAGAAATTTCCTGTATGCTGTATGCCTATCACATGACCTTTACCGGGGGTCCAGTCGGCAAAAACAACTGTTCCTTCAAGAGTTGATTTAATAGTTTCGTTGCTCTTAGCAACTATATCTACTCCAAAATGCTTTTGAACAGGATCAAAGCGATTGGTAATAATCCCTTTCAGCGGAACAAAAAAACTGGTTACTGCCATAGCCCGACGCTGGGCCTCAGGGATCAATGCAGCCTCCATATTTAAGTTGTATTTCTCAACACGTTCAAACTCAAGACGTAACAAACTATCTTCCAATGACTTCTTCCATGTGATAGTATCCACATTCACTGTTGTAGCACCTTTACTCTGGAGTACGGCATTCAGGCTATCATCGGCAAAATCATATCCATGTATGATGCGACTGATGTTTTCAAAAAAGCTTTGTTTTTGTCGTACCACAGTTTCAAGCGAATCGGTAGTACGCAATAAATTATATACCTGCCTGTCTAACTCAACATTGGTGTACCCTGGGATATATTCACGCAATGAAGTAAAAGCGATGATATAAGTAGTGATAAAGATCAAAAACACACTTAGGCTCACCAAGGTAACAAACACATTGAGACGGGTAAGCCGAAAGCTGATCTTTTCCTCAAAGCTTTCGTCATGAAAAATTACCAAACGGTATTTATCCCGGAATTTCAGATACCATTTTTTCTTCTTGCCTCTCATCTTGATACGAGATATTATTTTTGATTTGTAAAATCCGGAGAACGAATTAGTTGAAAAAATAAAAAATATTCACTCAACAAAAAATCTGATGGCAAAATTACAGAATATTCAGATCAGACCTGTTTTGAAGGCCATTTACTCTACAAACCTAATAGGATACTCATACAGTTTTCAGCCAAAATCCATACTTTTGTAGCAATAATAGCACTTGATAGTAATGCGGTGTTTATAAAATAATTACATTTCATGAGCGTTATCCATGCCTAAGCAAATGAAAATCTCTGTTTTCGTGAAAAAATATATTCGTTTAGTTCTGCCTTTGGTAGTATTGATACCGCTTTTATTTCAGGCCTGCTCAACCAAAAAAAACACCTGGACCAGACGTGCCTATCACAATCTGACCAGCAGATACAATGTCTATTGGAATGGGAATGAAAGCCTTAAAACCGGTTTGAGCGATTTACGCAAGTCAGTTATTGATAACTATTCACAAGTGCTCAGGGTATTCAATTATGGTACTGAGAGCGATGCATCCCGTTTGAATGCCGGTATGGAACGTGCCATAGAAAAAGGAGCTATCGGAGTACAAAAGCACTCAATGGTTTTCAACAAGAAGGAGCAGGTGAAATGGATAGACGACAGCTATCTGATGATGGGCAAGGCACATTTTTACAAACAGGATTATATCAGTGCCCGACGTACCTTTGATTTTGTTGCAAAACAATACAGCTATAACGACATCACCCATACAGCCAATATGTGGCTTGCCCGCACCTATATGCAGATAGAGCAATTCGACAGAGCGTATTCATTATTGGAAACTTTGATCGTCAAACGCAGCGAGATAGCAATGCCTTTAGAAGTACAACGCCAACTTTCGTTGGTAATAGCCGATTACCATATCATTCAGAAAAATTACTTAGCCGCCATACCTTATCTCGAACGAGGTATTAACGAGACAAATGATAAACACCTAAAAACCAGGGCACTATTCATTTTGGCACAGATCTATTTGATTGAAAATAACTTAACAGAAGCAGTAAACTATTTCTCACAGGTTATCCGTCGTAATCCACCGTTCGATATGGCTTTTGAAGCCCGTATCAATATTGCCATGGCCTATGACAGAGAATCGGATGACAGCAAACACATAGTCAAGACATTGCTGAAGATGCTTAAAGACGAAAAAAACACCGATTATAAAGACAGGATTTACTATGCTCTGGCCGAAATAGCATTGAAAGACGGAGAGCAGGATCAGGCTATGGAATATCTTGCACTTTCGGTTTCTTCTAGTACCAAAAACAAACAACAGCAAGCCACTTCTTCGCTTATTCTGGCCGATATGTTCTTCGATCGCAACGAATATGAGCCTTCACAAGCCTATTATGATACAGCTGTAAGTGCTTTGCCCCGTAATTATCCGGGCTATGACAGTATCCGAGGCAAGTCAATCATCCTAAACGACTTAGTTGAACAACTCTCAACTATTCAACTTCAGGACAGCTTGTTGAAGTTAGCCTATATGGATTCGACGGCCCGCAACAAGATCATTGATAATATCATCAAAGCAATTGTTGAAGAAGAGAAACGCAGAGCCGAAGAAGAAAGGGAGATGGAGCGCAATGTGTTGATGGCCAACTTAACCGGTGGAGGCGACAGGGGCTATAATACAGAGCAGTCAAGAGAGTGGTATTTTTATAATCCCAACACCTTAAGTTTTGGATATACCGAGTTTCTCCGCAAATGGGGACGCAGAAAATTAGAGGATAACTGGCGTATCAGCGACCGGCAAAGCATCTCTTTCGAGACTATGGAAAGTGTTGCCCTTGACGGCAGCGCCCCAGGATCAGAGAGCGACTCTGCTGCGGTAGCCTACACTGAAAAAGACAGGGGATACTATCTGCAACATATTCCGCTTACACCTGAAGCGCAGGAAGCATCATTAGCAATGATAGAAGAAGCACTGAATAATGCAGGATACATCTATAAGGAACGACTATCCGATTATCCTCGTTCCATCAATCAATATCTGAACCTGAACGAACGGTTTCCTGAAAGCGAGTTCACTCTTCAAAGCTGGTATGCCTTGTATAAGATGTACAGTGATGAAGAAGAAATGGATAAAGCATTTCGATATAAGCAGCTGATATTGGAGCAGTTCCCTAACACTGATTATGCCAGAGTGTTAGAAGATCCGGAATATTTCATCAAAAAAGCTGCTACTGCCGGTGAATCGCTTGCCTTATATGAACAAACCTTTGAAGCATATCGCAACGAGCAGTATTTCAGAGTGTTGATGAATGCAAACCGCGCCAGAACCTTGTTTGCAGATGATGTGGACCTCATCCCCCGATTCGACTTTTTGCGTGCGATAGCCAAAGGACAAATAGAGGTGGTTGATTCAATGGCTCTGGCACTGAACACGCTTTTAAAAGAATATCCCACCAGCTCGGTAGCGCCTTTAGCAAGTGCAATCCTTCAAAACATGAATAAAGAGTTCAATATGAATATCGAGATCCCGGTTTTGGAAGGAGATTCTGTAGTAGCCGAACAGCCCGTTTCACCATATGAGTATGAAGCTACAGCCAAACATTTAGTGATGATATTGGCATCTAACGAGACAGTACGCATTGATCCGTTCAGGATCAGGCTCTCGGATTTTAACAACAAAAATTTTAAAAGTGCCCAGTTGATGATCAAAAGTCTTCAACTGAATGAGGCTTTTACATTATTGACAGTAGGGAACTTTGATAATGCCCGCACTGCTCTGGCATATGGAAATGCGGTAGCCGAATCGGATTATGTGATTGGAGGAATGGATACCACCGATTATAAAATATATCCAATCTCTTTGACCAATTATCCTGTCTTTTACCGGTTAAAAGACTTAACGGAATACGAAAGCTTTTTGAAAGAATTTTATATAGTCCCATAATCAAATCCAAGTGAAAAAGTATAAATCTATGGCTAACGAATCATCTGCACGAAACATAGTCGGACAAGGAACTACTATTAAAGGTGATATAGAGTTAAACGGTGATTTTAGAATTGACGGTCAGATTACCGGCTCCATAAAATCCGGTGGAAAGATCGTAGTGGGTACTACCGGAGAAGTATTAGGCGATATACATTGTCAGACTGCTGATATCTCAGGACATATCAAAGGTGTGCTCAAAGCAAATGAATTAGTTTCTTTGAAAGCTGATAGTCTGTTTGAAGGCGAACTATATACCGCACGTATTTCAATAGAGGTAGGCGCCAAATTCAACGGCAAATGCCAGATGACCGAAGACACAAATCAAGGGCATGAAAGAAAAAAAACATGATAAATCTTCTAAGATCGGTCAAAGCCTGCAAACCTATGCCAAGTATTCTTCATTAGCTTTTCAAATGTTAGGTATAGTGTTGGGAGGCGTGTTAGGTGGCAGATGGTTGGATAAAAAAATTGGCTGGGATTATCCAATCATGACACTCATTTTAAGTATATTATCTGTTTCATTAGCAGTTTATTATGCCATCAAAGATTTTCTTAGAAAACCCAAACCATGAAAAAAATTAAACCTTTTTCAGTGCGTCTGGCGCTGATCACATTATTGTTAGCCATTCTTAGTGGTTTGACTTTTTATTATCTTCCTGCACAGTATCAAACACGGGCATGGCCGTTCTTACTAACATTCTTGTTTGTAACAAATATCATCCTCTTCACCCTTTTTCTGAAAGTGTATCAAAAGAAGACAAGCAGCTATGCCAATTATTTTATGATGGCAACGGTGATCAAGCTGTTGGTATATCTAACTATCATCATAGTGTATCTTATTTATCATCCAGAAGAAGCCAAAGCATTTTTGCTTTCGTTTCTTGTGTATTACTTAGTGTTTACCTTTGTAGAGGTCAGGTCGGTATTAAAGATACATAAGGAATATGTGGAAGAGACCAAGAGAGATAACTCTAAAAAATCCTCACATCTTTTAAACTAATTCCAAACAGTGCCTTATTTTTGCCGGCCATTATTTATTTTTTTGTAGTGAATATTCAGTAAACTTTATAATCAGTACTTGATTCTATGACTGTAAAAGCAAATAAGATGATGGATTACGAGCGCATTGAATCGTATGATCCACAAAAGATTGATGAACTTGCCAAACATTATCAGGCTATATTGCGTCTCATTGGTGAGGATCCTTTTCGTGAAGGATTACTTGATACGCCGGTTCGTGTAGCCAAATCCATGCAGTTTTTAACACAAGGGTATGACCAAGACCCAAAACAGATACTGCTTTCAGCCAAGTTTAAGGAAGACTATCGCGAGATGGTTATTGTAAAAGATATTGAGATTTTCTCGCTTTGTGAGCATCATCTAATACCTTTTATTGGCAAGGCTCATGTAGGCTATATTCCAAACGGTTATATCACCGGTTTGAGTAAGATTGCACGGGTAGTTGAAGCGTATGCCCGTCGTTTACAGGTACAGGAGCGGCTTACTACCCAGATCAAAGAAGCCATACACGAAACGCTTCATCCTCTGGGTGTAGCCGTTGTGATCGAAGCACGCCATTTGTGCATGTCGATGAGGGGAGTACAAAAACACAGCTCGGTAACAACTACCAGCGATTTCATAGGTGCGTTTGAACGCGTACAAACCCGAGCTGAGTTTATTAGTCTGATCAAATCAAATTTACACTGATTCTTACAGGCATCATTGTGTCGTACTACACTTCTCATCTGGTTAGTTAGATATCTCATACACAGCTGTTATCACTATCCGACCTATAAAATTTATCAGGATATGCAACCCCAGCCTATTTAAATTCATCGTTTTATTAGTATTTTTGCAGCCCTAAAATTTCAGCTCAAATAATACGCATGCCAATTAGGTCAATACATAAAACTATATCAACGACAATATGAAAGCATATGTTTTTCCTGGTCAGGGTTCCCAGTTTGTGGGTATGGGAAAGGATTTGTTTGATACCACTGCAAAAGCCCGGGAGTTATTCCAGAGAGCCAATACTATCTTAAAATTCAAGATCACTGATCTGATGTTTGATGGTACTGATGAAGACCTTCGTCAAACTAAGGTTACACAACCGGCGATTTTTTTGCATTCGGTTATTTTAGCACTTTCCATGGGTGAGGATTTCAAGCCTGATATGGTAGCAGGCCATTCCTTAGGCGAGTTTTCGGCCTTGGTTGCCAACAAAACTCTTAGCTTTGAAGACGGACTCAAATTAGTATATAAGCGAGCTGTTGCCATGCAGGAAGCTTGCGATTTAGTGCCAGGAACCATGGCTGCCGTCATAGGGCTTGAAGACAAAGTGGTTGAGCAGGTATGTACCTCCATTAAAGATGAGGTCGTTGTGCCAGCCAACTATAACACACAAGGACAATTAGTCATCTCCGGCACTGAGAAAGGTGTAGCCATTGCCTGTGAAAAACTTTTAGAAGCCGGAGCCAGACGAGCAATGCCATTGAAAGTCGGAGGAGCATTTCACTCACCCTTGATGGAACCCGCACGCATTGAATTGGCAGAAGCCATACATGCCACTAAATTCAATAAAGGCTTGTGTCCTATCTATCAAAACACTACAGGACAATCGGTTACTGATCCTGAAATCATAAAGACCAATTTGATCGCACAACTCACCTCACCGGTCAGATGGACACAGATCATGAATAATATGATAGCTGCCGGGG
This sequence comes from Bacteroidales bacterium, assembly GCA_023229245.1. Classification (GTDB taxonomy): domain Bacteria; phylum Bacteroidota; class Bacteroidia; order Bacteroidales; family F082; genus JALNZU01. The sequence continues at coordinate 24,977 of JALNZU010000010.1, forward strand.
CTCGAACTATCGTTGAAGTAGGTCCGGGTACTGTCTTACAAGGTCTATTTAAAAAAGTTGATCGCAACATAGTTACTTTGAGTGCGTCGTTGTAGAAAAACTCATCAATCAGGTCTATCCAGGATCAATTCTAGTACAAGATCAGTCTTTCTTTACGAGTTCAAGCCTCAGCATATTCAAAGCTGCTAAGGCTGCTCTGCGTATATTGACCATTCGCAGATCGCCAAGATGAAAGATACTAGATTGTACTCCGGTTTTGTCAGCAACAGCAATCCAAACAGTACCTACTGGCTTTCCTGCTGTACCACCGTCAGGGCCTGCTATACCTGTTACTGCAACAGCAAAATCAGTTTCAAAGCGTTTGCGTAATCCTATAGCCATAGCCTCAGCTACTTGTTGGCTAACCGCACCGTATTGCAGCAACATGATTTGAGGAACACCAAGCAAAGCAGTTTTTATCTCATTGGCATAGGCTACTACACTCCCCTTAAAATAGGTCGAGCTACCGACTATACTCGTCAATAAATGAGCTATATAGCCTCCGGTACAACTTTCGGCTGTAGCAACAGTTTTGCCCTGCCTGCTAAGTAAACTACTTACCACCTCTTCCAAACTTTGATTGTCGTATCCGTAAATAAATTCGGGTATCAGCTGTTGCAAGCCGGCTACCAGATTATTCAATTCATGCCTGACTTTTTCTTTATCAGAGTCTTGTCCACCAATACGTAATCTGACAATACCCGGCTGAGGCAGATAGGCAAGCCGGAAATTTGATGGGAGCTGCTGTTCCCATTCACGGATGCGATCAGCCAGAAAAGATTCGCCAACACCAGTAGTCATCACAGTCTTAAACAAATAGGAGGAAACATTAAACCTGCTTTTTATGGTTGGAAGCAGTTGTTTTTCAAACATTGGTTTCATTTCAAAAGGAACGCCCGGCATAGAAACGATGATACTGTCCTGATACTCAAACCACATACCCGACGCAGTCCCATTTTGGTTTGCTATAGTCGTACAATTGGATGGCAACATGGCTTGTAACCGGTTTCGTTCTGTTAGCGGAAAGCCTCTGCGTGAAAAAAGAGCTACAATCTGATCATAAGCTTGTTGATTAAACACCAACGGCACATCAAAGAAACTGCATAAAGCTGTTTTGGTAATATCATCTGATGTAGGGCCTAAGCCACCGGTAAGGAAGATAAACTGCGAGCGATCCAATGCATTATGTAATGCCTGATGAATAGCTTCTTCCGTATCGCCAACAGTAGTGATCCAATGCAATGAAATACCGTTGAGAAAAAGCTGCTCTCCCATCCAGGCAGCATTGCTGTTGACAACCTGACCTATCAATAGCTCATCACCAATAGAAATGATCTCGGCTCGGTTAATTTTGTGTGATACAGTCATATGTTTGATTCCTTTTTTTGATACACCCAACATAATAAATAGAGCTGATTTGTGTTGACATACATTATCTGCTGGCTGCAAATTTATAAGGATTCATACAACAATTTTCCTATATCTCTTTCTTTAACATATCTTGAAATCCACAAAACAGAAAATTGTATCTTTGCTGGTTTTCAGAAACATATCAAAAAATGCCAATAAACAGTAAAAAAATACCTGCATCTCAATTAGTTTTAAACCAAGATGGTTCGGTTTATCATTTAAACCTCTTGCCTGATCAGATAGCCGACACCATTATTTTAGTTGGTGATCCTGGTAGAGTAGCTCGTATCTCTAACTATTTCGATCGCATCGAATTAAAAGCATCCAATCGTGAGATGAACACTCATACAGGCTTTTACAAAGGCCGGCGTCTGACTGTATTGTCAACTGGTATGGGGACTGACAATATAGAGATCGTATTGAATGAATTAGATGCCTTAGTAAATATTGACCTGAAAAATCGCCAAAGGAATATAGCCCATCGTCGATTGCAGCTTATCCGATTAGGTACTTCTGGAGCGTTACAGGCTGATATAGCTGTAGGCGAAAGCTATGTAGCCGGAGCTTATGCCTTGGGATTAGACGGCCTGTTATATTTTTATGACAAAGCTGAGGATTTTATTGAACAGGATATGACTCAGGCTTTTATGCAGCACACCCACTGGAGCGAGAAACTCCCAACCCCCTATATCATCAAAGCATCTGATCAATTATTAGAAAAGCTCGCCTATGATTATCGCCAGGGAATCACAGCTACAGCTCCAGGTTTTTATGCCCCGCAGGGAAGATCGCTCCGGCTGAAAGTTGCCAATCCAAAATTGAATCAACGTATTGAATCATTTCAATATCAAGGGAAAAATATTTTAAACTTTGAAATGGAATCCTCTGCCTTGTATGGGTTGAGTAAAATGATGGGACACGATGCCCTCACTATCAATCTGATCATTGCCAATAGAGTGTCGGAACGTTTCACAAGCGATTATACTCCCTTCATGGAAAAACTGATACAAACCACTCTCGACAGATTAGTTTCGTGACGGATTGCACTAACTAAGCACAAATCTCTTTTTGACAGATTGGGAATTTATTTCAATGACTATGTTCATATTCACTTTTCTTCTTCCTACATTTGCTTGTTGATCGTTAAACCTAATCGCATATGGTATTTAGCAGCAGTCTGTTTGTATTGTATTTTTTGCCTGCTTTCCTATTAGTCTATTATTTCTCTCCCCGACTGCTCAAAAACTATGTAGCTCTTTTATTCAGTTTATTTTTTTATGCCTGGGGTGCTCCCGATTTTATTTTTATAGTAGTGGGCAGCATCATCATCGATTTTTACTTAGTAAAATGGATGCATAGGGCTGTAGGTAACACCAAACGCCTGCTCACTGGCATGAGCATACTTTTAAATGTGGGTCTGTTGCTTTATTTTAAATATGCCAATTTTTTTGTCGAGAATCTCGATAGCTTGTTTCATGTTTTGGGAAGAGACTCGATACGCTGGACTCATGTAGCTTTACCTATTGGAATTTCTTTTTTCACTTTTCAGAAGATGACTTATGCGGTAGATGTGTACAGACGAATTCATCCTCCGCTCAAGACTGTCGCCGATCTGGCCCTGTATATTCTAATGTTTCCACAGCTTATAGCCGGTCCTATTGTTCGCTTTAATGAGATAGCCCACCAAATCAACGACAGGCAGTATAATGAAACTACCGACAATCGTCTGATAGGTTTTTTTCGTTTTTCGTTAGGGTTAGCTCGAAAGGTATTAATAGCCAATCCACTTGGTGCATATGCCGATAGTGTTTTTGCTGTGGATGCCTCAGCTGTGGGAACGGCGTTTTTGTGGATAGGAATTTTAGCATATGCATTTCAGATTTATTACGATTTTGCCGGCTATTCAGATATGGCCATTGGTTTAGGTCTTATGATAGGATTCGATTTTCCGGAGAACTTCAACAACCCATATATCTCGCAGAATATCTCTGAATTCTGGCGTCGGTGGCATATGACGCTTGGACGCTGGATGCGCGACTATTTATATATTCCCCTTGGTGGTAACCGGGTTTCCACCCGGCGAATGTATTTTAATCTATGGTTAGTATTCCTGATTTCAGGCTTATGGCATGGTGCCGCATGGAACTTTGTTATCTGGGGCGCTTTTCATGGCTTTTTCCTGATAGCCGACCGCATATTCCTGCTTAATTTGTATAAACGTATCGGAAAATTACCCAGCGTTATCATCACCTTTCTGATCACTTTGATCGGATGGGTGTTGTTCAGGTCAGAATCAATGGAGCAGGTCTGGCATTATACTCAGGGCATGTTCCGGTTTACCTCAGGAGATACGATTTTTGTTAGTCGTGAAATATGGATGACAATGGCATTTGCTGCCGTATTCTCATTCTGGGCTTATTTTCCTGCCGTTGAACAATGGCAAAAAAAACTGCTATCAAAAGATCAAAGCTTTAAAAGCATGATGCTGATGAGCCTTACAGCTATTATTCTATTGATACTTAGCTTAGGTTCAATTACTTCTTCGGGATTTAACCCCTTCATTTATTTCAGATTTTAATGCAATTCCTAATCAAAAAACTGGTTTTCGCAAGTCTGATGCTCATAATGCTGCTTCCCGTCTTACAGCAGCAGACAAACTTTATCTCGGTTGATCCATTAAAAGGTTCATTTGAAGAGACTGTATGTCCGCAACTAAGTTTCCAAACTTATTTAAGCGGTGATTTTCAGGATGTCATGAACAAATATATAGAGCAGCATATCGGGTTTCGCCCTTGGTTGGTCAGGGTTTATAATCAGTTTCGGTTTTCATTATTTGGCCAGACAAATGCCAAAAATGTGGTAGTTGGCAAACAAGGATATTTGTTCGAGCAGTCGTATATTGATGCACTGTTTGGTCTTGATTATGTTGGAGATGAAAAGCTACACAATGATATAGAAAAGACTATCGCGATTGCTGAATGGTTAGATGATCACAATAAACATCTTTTTATCGTATTAGCTCCGGGTAAAGCTAATTTTTTTCCGGACTATGTCCCCAACTCAAAATATAGGCGTGATAAGCTTCGAAATACAGACGAATATTATACCCTGCTCAATGATGCGAAGATACCTGCTATTCATTGCAATCCATGGTTTTTATCCATAAAAGACACTAGTAGTTTTCCATTGTATCCAAAAAGCGGCATCCATTGGAGCTTTTACGGATTAGGGCTTGTTATGGATTCGGTGTTTAAAATGATCAACACATACACTCCTTTTCGGCTGCCGGATTTTCATTTAGAAAATTTAGTGTTATCGGATTCATTACTTGCTCCCGATCAGGATATCTGGGAAGGGATGAATTTAATCTGCTTTCCAAATGACTATCCTATGTGCTATCCCGATTTCATATACGACAAAAAACCATCCGACAGCCTTCCCCGGGTAGCTACTATAGCAGACAGCTATTACTGGCAGTGGTTTGGATTAGCCAATGTGTTACGAAGTTTTAAGTCGAACGAGTTTTGGTACTACAATGCCCAACTCATAGAAGCCGGAACAGGTATTCAACGCGATAGAAAAGATGTGGATCTTTTATTAGAAATAGTTGAGACAGATATATTTGTGATCCTTCAGACTGATGCCAATATGGATCGTTTTTCTTTCGGGTTTATTGATGATGCGTATCGTTTATTGATAGAGACACCGGCAGACACACTCAAACGGATGTTAGAAATACGAAACATTGCACAGCGCATCAAACAAAGTCCATCATATATGGAGTTGATCCATGAAAAGGCGGTAGCTCGGGATATGTCAGACCTTGATATGTTATTGTTGGATGCAGCCTGGCTCTACGAACGTGAAAAAAACTGATAAAAAAAACAAAGGACTATTTACCATGAGATATAGGGAGATACTCACTGTCACCCATTCTTTTCAGTTTCCACTTTGAGCATAAAACCATGTCCATGTATATTTACTATTGCCACTTGCGGATCATTTTTCAGATATTTACGTAAGCGACTGATAAACACGTCCATGCTACGACTTATAAAATAATCTGTTGATCCCCAGATAGCATTTTGTGCCAATTCCCTTTCTACAGGCTGATTCATGTTTTCACATAACAATTGGAGCAACGCATTTTCCTTACGCGTAAGAGGTTGTATTCCATCAGCCGAATGCAACTCCATTTCTTTTAGATTAAAAGTGAAACTGCCAATGTTATAGTATCTGCGCAAATCAGTCATTTCTTCTTTATACCTTAAAGAGCATCTGCGCAATATAGCTTTGATACGTACGTGCAGCTCTTCGCTATTGAAAGGTTTGACAATATAATCGTCGCATCCTGTTTTAAATCCTTTTAACCGATCTTCTTTTTGCGATTTAGCCGTTAAAAAAATAATAGGGATCAATTCATTCTGGTTGCGGATTGCAGTTGCTAATTCAAACCCATCCATTTTTGGGAGCATGATATCCAGAATACATAAATCGAATTTTGACGATCGAAATACCTTCAAACCCGATTCCCCATCCGAAACACTGGTCACATCATATTTCAATATCTCTAAATAATCTTTTAAGACCATCTGCAAATTTGGATCATCCTCGACTAACAACAGTTTAAATGGCGTATTCATGGTATTAATGTTGAAGAACAGCCTTTTCAGCAGGTAAAATTAACGTAAATTTAGTTACTTTTCCCGGAACACTTTCCACTTCAATTTTTCCTCCATGGGCTTCCATTATTTTATGTACATAAAAAAGACCTATCCCAAATCCTTTGACATCATGCCTATCGCCAGTTGAGACCCTGTAGAGATTCTTGAAAATATGTTTTTGATCTTCTTTGGAAATGCCTATTCCCTGATCTTGTATTCTTAGATATAAGTTGCCCGATTCCTTCCATGTACGTATGGTGATCAACAGTTTGTCAGGTGAATATTTGATGGCATTGTCCAATAGATTTCCTATTGCATGTATCATCAGATTGGGATCTATCCACAGCATTGGGTCTTGCGCATTTAGTTCCAAATGTATGGTGCCATCTCTATCTTTGATCCTAAGCTGAAACATCTCAAGAGCTTCTTTGACAAGCTCATGCAGATCGGTATGTTTTAAGCTCAGGCTCACTGATCCTTTTTCGAGCATAGCACTTTGCAGCACTTGTTCGGCTTGTTTCTGCAAGCGCTGGTTTTCGTTTAATATAATATGAGTGTATCTAATAGTTTTATACGGATCGGAGTTTACCTCCTCACGCAACAACATCTCGGCGGCAATTGAAATAGTTGCAATGGGTGTTTTAAACTCATGCGTCATATTATTGATAAAGTCAGATTTGATCTCCGAAATCCGCTTCTGCCTCCATGCGGCACGCACCGTATAGTAAAAGCTTAGCATCACAGCCAACGTAAACAAGGCCGACAAAAGCAACCACCAAAAGAATCCTCTCCAGATTGAACCCTTTTTAGAAGGGAAAAACAAGCTTAAATAATGATCATCGCTTTCTGTAACAGACACAAGGCTTTGTTGAAATGGTGAGAACATTAGTTCATGCGTAAGTTGTGTGATATTACCAGTAATCAGTAATGCATCAACACGGTCATATACAGCATATTGGTATCCTTGAGCTATCTTCAGACAGCCCAACTCAACCCGTAACAACGAATCAAGCAACCGAATACCACTTATTTCTGATACATCTACTTGCTCTGTATGTTCCTTATTATACTTATTCGGATCGTTGTCCAATTCCCGCCCACTATCAAGCAAACGATTTACTACACTCTTCATGGCTAAATCAACTTTGGCCGAAAACTGTTCTTCCCGTAGTTGCAAAGCATGCTGTATCCAGTAAAGCTGTATGCCGATTACGCCCAACAAAGAAAAGGCCGCAAGAACTATTATCCACCTAAAACGCTTTTGTTTCATCTGTTTGCTTGATATTTAATATGCTAAGGTAATTCCAAAATTTTGAACTGCCGAAATTCCTCTGATTTTCTACACACTCTCTGAATCATATGCTACAGGCTGATTTGAATTAAAAAAATATACGTCCACCTCATATCTAACCGGTTTTCACCACAAAACTATACAAAGCTATCGCTTTAAATACTTATTCAAAAATCTTATTTAGCTTCATCCTACCAGTAAAACCAACCAAGTATCTTTACCGAATAAAAAATGACAGTTCATACATTTTGCATTTACCGTATTGTTTTTAACATTGTTTCTTAGGACTATCACAAATTTTTGTAGAAAAAACCCGCTCTTTTAACTTTTTGTTAACTGTAATTAACGAACAATTAACAAAAAGTTACTATTCCATGAGGTACTTTTGGCAAGTCAAACATATTTAAACATCTATTTATGAAAAAGATCATTCTCATTCTAGCCATTTTTGCTTTTACAGGCACTGGCATTGCTTATGCCTACACCACTGTTACAAACTCTATTAAAACAGAAGTAGTACCTACTGACGACAACAAAAAGAAAGAAGAGACTAAAAAATCTGATAAAAAAACCAAGAGCTCTTGCTGCAGCAGTAAAGCTGAGCGTTCAGACAAAGCAAATTGCGATGAAGAAGCAAAATGCGATGAGAAAAAAGACTAAAACAAAGAAACTTAACTCATAAAAAACAACATACTTACCTTAACGTTTTGTTTTAATTTGGTTTGGGCCTTCCGATGTGAATCGGAGGGCTTTTTTTTTAACCTACTTTTGTATAAAATATTTATTTATGGCAAACTTCAAAGTCGTTTATCTGCGTGATCTCAGAACCGAAATGACGCATCTGGCTTCCGGCACTACAATTCTTACCGATGCACCTGTTGATAATAAAGGAAAAGGTGAAGTATTCTCGCCAACCGATCTGGCAGCATCATCATTGGCAGGATGTATGTTGACCATCATGGGTATTGCAGCACAAGAACAAGGATTTAGTATTGATGGAGCCACAGCACATGTGACAAAAATCATGAACAGCAACCCAAGGAGGATAGGTGAAATACATATTGATCTGGTTTTCACACAATCGTTTACCGATCAACAAAAGAGGCTTCTGAAACATATCTCCAAAACCTGTCCGGTAGCACTAAGCCTGCATCCCGATCTCAAACAAATTGTTCATCTGAATTTTGAAAACTGATTTTCATATCAATCGTATGGAACACTCATTACAAACCGGACTGCGATTAAAGAAAAAGCTCGTTGTAACCAACAGCCATACTGCTACTGCTTATGGGTCTGGAACTTTGGATGTGTTTGCCACACCCGCCATGATCGCCTTGATGGAACAAACCGCCATGCTGAGTGTGGAAGACAGTTTACCCCATAACCTTACCACAGTAGGTACGGAAATTTGTGTGCAGCACCTAAGACCTTCCGCACTAAACAGCAAGCTGTATTGCGAGAGCTTACTTACTGAAATCAATGGACGCGAACTGAATTTTGAGGTGAAAGTATGGAATAAGGATCATATAGTAGGCAAAGGAACGCATACAAGATTTATTGTTGATATAGAACGCTTTATGGCAAAAATTGAGCATTAATAGCAGGATCATTTTTAGCAGAGCCTTCCACCTTACCCTATTGCCTCACTAATTTTAAGCTTTGCACAGAGAAACCATCATCAAGGCGTAAAAGAAACACCCCTTTGGTCGGGAACAATACAGCCGGAACTTCTATCTGATGCGTACCAGACCTAAGGTGACCATGAAATACTTCAGCTACTTCCCTGCCAAACAAATCAAATACAGAAATACGATACTCTTTCGGTTCGATGGTTTCCAACTGAACTTCAAGCCTGTTAGTAAACGGGTTAGGATAAGCTGAGAAATGGGTCTCTTTATATCCGATCAAACTCTGAAGACCAACAAATTCAGGCTGTTCCAACTTTTTACTCGTATAGACCCGGAACTCTCCGGGCTCTAATCCAATAGGGGTGCTCACATCACTGACTGACAACGAATCACCGGCAAAATAGTCGTACCACATTCCGGTAAAATAAAACTGCGGATTGATTTCTTTAGGTACCACATCAAAATTTGCTAGTACTGCAACCGACATATCCTCATGGTAGAGATGCATGTTTTTTTGAAGAGAGCTGGCATTGATAACGAAATCATTAGTTTTAAATACGGGATGCTGGCTACGCAGTTCGATCAGACTTGAGTAATAATCGTACAACAACTTTCGTTGCCAGTTTTGCTGATAGTTCCATCGGATGGGCTTAGGGCACACCCTGCACGGCTCATCTATTGACACATCATATCCTAACTCACCAAACTGCCAGATCATTTTTGGGCCGGGCACTAAAAGAAACATAGCTGCTGCTGCCGCATTTCGCCTAAGAGCAATACCCAATGACCTGACATTATGCTCAGGATTTGATTGATTGCCATAAACCAGATTTTTATACATCAGACGTTCTTCGTCATGGCTTTCCATATAACCGATCAGATGAGGCTGGTTCCATCCTCGCTTTTTATACGAAATACCGGAAAAGTCCGATTCTGATTGATACCCCATAGTAGCTTGATTGTAGGCATGGTTCATATTGCCCCACAGCATCATCCCGTAGGCTGAAAGGGTTCTTTCCTCAGAGTTATCGGTAAAGTGTTCAAGGATCACATAGGTATTTTCCTTGACTGACCAAATCTGATCGGCCATTCGTTTGAGTATGGCAACACGCGACGCATCGTAACTCCAACCCTGATTAGCTGATTGTGTATTGGTAAAACCTTTGGTAAAATCGAAGCGAAAGCCGTCCACTTTGTATTCATCTATCCAGTATGCATTGAAACGGTCAACAAAAGCTTGTGTATGAATACTTTCATGGTTGAAATCATATCCCCAGCACCAGGGCGGATGTGGGCAACTTGAATTAAACCAGGGATTTTCGGAAGAAGGTTGACCTCCATTGCCTGCATCTGAGTCGAAATACATCTGAACCATAGGATTCTGCCCATACGCATGATTCAGCACCACATCTATAATCACAGCAATTCCTCGCCTGTGACATTCGTCAATGAAAGTTTTATAATCGTTTTTGGTTCCATACGCTTTATCGGGAGCGAAATAAAAAGATGGGTTATATCCCCACGAATCGTTGCCTTCAAACTCATGAATGGGCATCAGTTCAATGGCATTGACACCTAATCGTTGAAGATAGTCTAAGGTATCCATCACCGTTTTGATGGCGCGGGTACCTACGAAGTCGCGTATATGCAGCTCGTAAATGATAAGATCTTCGGGAGCCGGAGCTATAAAATCATCGTATTGCCATACAAATTCCGGTTGCCCTGTTTGGAACACGCTTACTATACCATTCGTCTTTCCAACAGGATAAGGTTTTAAGTCGGGATAGGTGGTTGAACTAATGTATGAATCATTCCAGGGGTCAAGCACCTTATCAGTATATGGATCAGCAATTCGCAGGCTGTTGTCAATAAGATACTGATAGGCATATTCGGTTCCTATCTCTAACCCACTGATCTGCACCCAATAACGTTGTCCGTCAGGAGTACGTTTCATATAATTTTCAGCTCCTAAATTCCAGGCATTGAACTCGCCTATTACAAACACATGATCTTTATAAGGTGCAAACAATGTTAAGATGACTGTAGAATCATTGATATAGTTTATCCCATCGGTTATCCCTTCGGGCAAGGCTTCCACGGTTATAGGCGGACGTATATAAAACATAAATGAATCTATAACTACTTCATTATCCGCATAAGCGCTGGCCTTCACAAAATACTGCCCTTCTCCTGAAGCATTAATCACGTGATTTAGTGTAGATTGTGTAGTAGATGCTATGTTGGTATCATTCATGCTCAGCACTGTGGAATCAGCCATGCTTGACACAACCGTTACTTCTATTTGCTGCTGAGGCTCGACAAGTATCTGTTTTTGATTAGGTTGTATGATGGAAACATTCAATCCGGCTTCATACACCTCATAGAAAATATCGCCTCCGTTAGCTGTTTTACCCTCTAACCAACGGTCTCCAACCTGAGTAGCACTTCTAAAGACAAATGCAATTTTTTCAATGGTCTCATTGTGTGGAACACCGTAATAGGATCGAATATCAGGTCCTATAGTGAGTGTATAAAGGTCGGCTGCTATACGGGTCATTTTAGCTTTTGGCACATTCACTCCCCATGCTGCCACTACATATTTCCAGTCTGAACCACTTGTACTATGATTGGTGATCACTCCTGTATGTGCATACACATCACCGGTATAACCGGCTAAACCGCCATTTCCTTCGGTAGCATGAAAACGAACTACTATTTCATCCAGATCGGTTGGGAAGGGTGGTTCAACTGTAATAAGCTGTGCTATCAATTGAGTGCCAAACGCAATACAAGCTATAAAACAAACAAATATATTTTTCATAGGTCAAAATATGGACTTCATTTTTGCATTTCAACAGAATACGATATTCAAAGATACTACAGATTTCAAGAGATGGGATTTTTTCACCTCCGTTTACCAGGCTGTGTACTTATAAAAAACAAAAAAGACAGCCTCAGAAGAGTACTGCCTTTTTTGACGCTTATGTTAGTGTAGCAGTTATCTGGTGCTTAAATTAATTCCAACGGCAAAGGGATAAAGTTCGGGGCCCCGATTTTTGATAAACAGTGGAATGGCTGAGTAGGAAGCATATATTTGGACAAAGCTCCATCCAGCACGTACGCTCAGGTCTAGCTTGAATGGATTTTGCTGAAACCCAGCAAATTCTTTCACAATATTCCGCTTGTTGGTTTGAGGGCTTTGAGCGCTACCAAGTATTTCACCTGTTACCGGATCAAGTAAATTATAAGGGCGATCAGAATCGTTGAAATAAATTTTGGTATGCGACAGAAAGCGCCATCCGGCTATCAGTCCAGCCGAGAAATACAAATTGTCATCTGATTTAGTTTGAAACTCAAGAAACAAGGGCAGAGTAAGATAGGTATTTGTCAGTTTGCTTTTCCGAACACTGACCCCATCAATGATATAACCAGTCAACATGTTATTTTCAGATTTCAGCAGCACCGGTTCTTCAAATCTGTAGTTATTCCAGCTCAATCCAAGTCCACTAACCAATCCTATATTAGCTTTTTTATTCAGACGGATATTTTGCTCAAAAAAATTCAGACCAACAGCTATGCTTTTTTCATAACGCAGGTCTAAATAGCGTTCATCAGCAGGATAGTCAAAACTAAAATCGGGGGTCAACAGGCCGTTTATTCCAATATCTATCCCTTGCCAATGTCCATTAAACTTGGTTGACTTGCGGTCTGTCTTGGTAATACTCACATTACCTTTTTCATTCACCACCATTTTTTTATTTCCTATCATAACAACAGTAGAATCACCATCTATTACTTTTACTTTAAATTTTCCTAAATCAACTGATACGGAATCGGCATAATCACTTGCTGAATAGCCACGCACATTGGGTGGCCTGCTATCATTCAGATCAACCAGATCGGGTATGGGTTCATAGCTCAGCTTAGCTACTCCACTTAGCTCACCTGTCAGTCTGTTCACTGCATAGACGATTGATTTTGAAGCTCCCGATGCTTCGATATAAGTATCTTTAGTTTCTAAAGAAGCAGCTGAAAGCGATGATGCACCACTTATTTCGATGCTATGTCTCTCATGAATTATTCCTGTCAGTACAGCCTTACTGGCACCTGTAAGTTCGCTATGCAGATTATCGGCCTCCACATCAAGGATCATCCTTGCTACACCAGCTACTTCAAGAGTCAGGCGATTAGCCTTTAATTTTTCAAGGGATTCGATCAGGGCCGTCCCGTACGCAGCAATAGAATTAAACTGCGGTGCGATCACCACCACAGAGATCACTTCCCCTTTTCGTTGAATATTGCTTTTGAGGTACAACTTCCCGTTTCTGACATCAGCAGAAATATGTTCTTTCAAAATATTTTCAGAAACAATTCTAACCTGATATTCATCTGCCTGTACTATCTGCACCTTTAGAGAACCGCTCACCTCTATAGCTGTAAACGGATCTACTTCGATGATAGGATTTTTTGTGTTGTCTAAAGTATAGTGTTGAGCCATAGCGGGAAAACAAAACGATAAGAGTGCGACACTCATCCAGATAAGTTTTTTGTTAATTTTTTTCATGGGAATAAATTTTAATTTTTTGATCTTCTTTGTCATTGAGACGATCAGATCATTCAAAAAGTTACATCCTGCTGAATTATTTCATTCTTGTTTGCACAAAACCAATAATTTAGCTTTAGTTTGGTGATACAGTTTTATTTTTATTGAGGTAGAAGATGAGATTTTCAGAATGAAATATTTTGTATCTTCCCGTTTTGAACCTCATCCTTAGTTAGCAGGGAGAGGTTCGTACAGATCTTGTTGATAGTTTTTTATACAAATGAGCAACATAACAGAGAAAGAAACAGATACATATTATGTACTGCGTGAGCCCTCAGAAGGTCTTTATAAGGAGAAAGGCAGTAAATTTATTGCATTAGCGTTTCGGGTTGAGACTGAAGATTCGATCAAGAGGATACTCGACGACCTGAAAAAAAAGTATTATGATGCGCGTCATCTTTGCTATGCTTGGGTCTTAGGTGTGGATCAATCACTTTTCAGAGCTAATGATGATGGAGAGCCTTCCGGATCGGCTGGAAAACCAATTTTAAATCAGATCTATTCGTTTGGTCTGACGAATACGCTGCTTGTTGTGATACGTTATTTTGGAGGCACAAAATTAGGTATGAGTGGGTTGGTGCATGCCTATAAAACGGCTGCAAGAGATGCATTAAGTCAGGGCGTTATCGAACGAAAGACAGTAAATGTAAGGTATTTCCTACAGTTTCCTTATCCGTTGATGAATGATGTATCCCGTATTTTGAAAGAAGAAAACCTGATTCAACTCAATCCAAAATTCGAAGCTGATTGCAGTTTTGAAATTAATTGCAGAAAAAATGAGGCAAAAAAGATTTTTGAAAAATTTTCTTCTGTGTATGGATTAGTCATCAAACATATTGAAACGCTTTAGATGCAAGGGCTTAAAATAGGGCTATCCGTTTTCGGATAATTTGGCTACTAATATACACCTATAATTCATAAAAATCAATACCCAAATCTATTTTTTTATTTACTTTTTTTTGCTCATTTTTGTTCAAAAGATTTTAAGCTTTTTTAAAAAGCTTAATCTTAACACATTCAACTACTTCTGAGAATTCACAGTGAAAGAATCGCGTAAACATATGTTAAGTTATTGAATATCAGTGATATGGAAAAAAAGCATTTGCTGATCTGGGATAATTGCCTGAACATCATCAGAGATAATGTACATGAACAAAGTTACAAGACTTGGTTTGAACCCATAGTCCCTCTAAAACTTGAAAACAACGTTCTCACCATTCAGGTTCCCAGTCAATTTTTTTATGAATGGCTTGAAGAACATTATATTTTATTATTAAAAAAAACAATCCGTAAGGAGTTAGGTCCTGAAGGTCGATTAGAATACAGCATCATCGTTGACAACTCGTATAACTCATCTGGTCCGTATGCTATTAATTATCCTACAGGCAATCAAAGGGAGACGGGTAACCCGTATATCTCCATGCCTATTGATATCAATCGAGGTACTACTAAAGATATTCCCAATCCGTTTATTATTCCCGGCTTGAAAAAAATCAAAGTTGCCTCACAATTAGTCGAAAGTTATTCTTTTGATAGTTTTGTGGAGGGCGATTGCAACCGCTTAGCCCGTTCGGCCGGATTTGCTGTAGCCGAAAATCCGGGTAAAACAGCATTTAACCCACTGCTTGTGTACAGCTTGACCGGACTTGGTAAAACACATCTGGCACATGCCATCGGACTACAGGTTAAGAGCAGTTATCCCGACAAGACGGTTCTGTATGTGCAAACAGAACAATTTGTCAATCAGTTTATTGAATCGGTTCGAAATAATAATCAGAACGATTTTGTGCATTTCTATCAAATGATTGACGTGCTGATCATAGATGATATACAGTTTTTAGCCGGAAAGGAAAAGACTCAGGATGCTTTCTTTCACATCTTCAACCATTTGCATCAAAACAGCAAACAGATTATTATTACGAGCGACAAGCCACCGGTTGAACTCAAAGGCATGGAACCTCGTTTACTCTCTCGTTTTAAATGGGGACTGACGGCTGACCTGCTCCTACCCGACTATGAAACAAGGGTAGCCATCTTAAAACGCAAGCTCTACAACGATGGCATCAACATACCGGAAAATGTGATTGAATATTTGGCTCATTCTATCTCAACCAATATACGCGAAATGGAAGGTGCGCTCATTTCTTTGATAGCCCAGTCATCACTGAATAAGAAATCAATCACAATTGATCTGGCTAAACAGATGATTGATAGATTTGTCAAGCATACAACCAAAGACATATCTATTGAATACATTCAAAAAGTTGTCTATAACTATCTGAATATCCCATTAGACCAGCTTCATAGCAATACTCGTAAACGTGAAGTTGTTCAAGCCAGACAACTGGCAATGTATTTCTCAAAAAAGCACACCAAATCATCCCTTGCATCAATTGGACGACATTGCGGAAATAAAAACCACGCTACTGTTCTTCACGCATGCCGTACAGTCGCCAACCTGATTGAAACAGATAAAAAATTCAGACAGTATGTAACGGAGATAGAGGATAAACTGAAGCAATAAGACCTCTGTTAAGTGTATTCCATCTTCCTTTGTAATACAGTGCATGGCAAAACCTTACTGAAATCATTGCATATGTGTAGAGTTAGTGTATATTTGCACGACCAACGAATTAGTATTTTTCTAACCAATAAAATTATATAAAACACATATAATCAGATAACTAATTTTTATACATATCATTTTAGCATTCTATTTACTCACAATTAAACAATTTCAATCATGAAGAAAAGAATCATCATTTTTATGGCAATGTTTTTTACAGCCTCATTGGTTTTTGCTCAGAAGTCATCTTTCAACAAAGGCGATAAAGTACTTAATCTTGGGTTAGGGTTAGGGTCAACTCTCTATTCCGGTAGTTATTATACGTCCAAAATTCCGCCTATATCCGTTTCGTATGAAGTTGGCTTACGTGATAATCTTATTGATGTAGATAATCTTAACTTAGGCATTGGAGGATACCTTGGCTATTCCTCTTCCAGATATGAAGCTGCATGGGGTACATCAACATATGGATGGAACTACAGCTATATGATTTTAGGTATTAGGGGATCTCTGCACTATCCATTGGTTGATAAACTTGACACCTATGCAGGTCTGATGTTAGGCTACAACATCGTAAGTTCCAAAAAATTTGGTGACTGGTCTGGTGCCATGATGTCGGCATCTAATTCTTCAATGGCTTTTGCTTTTTATTTAGGTGGCAGATACTACATCAATGATAAGTTTGGTGTGATGGCTGAATTAGGATATGGTATTGCATACTTGAACATAGGAGTAGCCTTAAGATTGTGATAGCTTTAATATGAATCAGATATTCATGTGATATCTGTAATAAACCTTCTTCTTCATCAGGATGAGCACATGCTCATCCTTTTTTTATTCGTCAGACAGAAATCCAAACAAAGAAACTTAAAGATCAAAACTATACTATAACTGATGAATTATTTTTGCCAAAATATGCTGTCTTATCATTGCGAAAAATTGAGGATATTGTTTTTGCTATTTACAACAGGAATTAGATAACCTTCAAAGAAAAAGGACAGTGAGAAGACTAAAATGACAAATCATAAAAACAAAAAAAACCTACCTCACTGTGTAACAGCAAGATAGGATAGTAGGAAGTGGGCCCACCTCCCGATACTTTTCCAAAGGATCGGGATGAACCTGGGACTATTATCTCAAAGATTACTTAAGTCAAAATCATAAAAACAAAAAAAACCTACCTCACTGTGTAACAGCAAGATAGAATAGTAAGAAGTGGGCCACCTCCCGATACTTTTCCAAAGTATCGGGATGAACCTGGGACTATTATCTCAAAGACTACTTAAGTCAAAATCATTAAAACAAAACAGGAATTAGATAACCTTCAAAGAAAAAGGACAGTGAGAAGACTAAAATGACAAATCATAAAAACAAAAAAACCTACCTCACTGTGTAACAGCAAGATAGGATAGTAGGAAGTGGGCCCACCTCCCGATACTTTTTCAAAGTATCGGGATGAACCTGGGACTATTATCTCAAAGACTACTTAAGTCAAAATCATTAAAACAAAACAGGAATTAGATAACCTTCAAAGAAAAAGGACAGTGAGAAGACTAAAATGACAAATCATAAAAACAAAAAAACCTACCTCACTGTGTAACAGCAAGATAGGATAGTAGGAAGTGGGCCCACCAGGACTTGAACCTGGGACCTACTGATTATGAGTCAGTTGCTCTAACCAACTGAGCTATAGGCCCTGACTTGAAAAAGAACGAAACAAATAATCTTTTTTCTTCGCGCTGGCAAAGATACAAATTTGTATTTGCACCTTGCAAATAAATTGTGCTCAATTTGAATAAACACAACCAATTATTTTAAGAAAAGCACGCTATCAATACTTCAGCACCAAGTATAGTTACAGTCTATCAGTGAATCTCTGTCGGGTACGATCAAGCAAACGATTTACCAAATCAGGATTCTTCTTTAAACTTGCAATATAACGACGACTCTTCATCGACTTAATATGTCGCTCAAGACGAATCGCATGAGAATAATCATCAGCAGGAAGTAAGAGAAACAACTCCCAATCGTCAGTTTGAGCAGTATAGCTCTTTGTACCATAATAGCGACTCTTATGTTTTTCAATACGCATTGTTACAGTACTACGACTGGCTCCTATATAATACCGGTCAAGCTCTGAACTATATAAAATATAACAACAAGCTGACATGATAGTATTGAAAAAAATAAATTGTGCTCAATGAAAAAATGTGAACGTATTGTCTATTGCTGATAAGCAGTACTAGATGAACCTGGGAACCTACTATCCCGTTAGCTATCGGGAGCTCTAACCAACTGAGCTATAGGCCCTAACTTGAAAAAGAACGAAAATAAAAATATAAAACTATTTGATTTGAAGATGTAAAGCGCCAACTTTGCAGACGTAATCAGTAAACATTTCACTCGATATGGATAATCAACCTCAGATACAACAGATCATATTTGATTTTGGTGGTGTCATTCTGGACATAGACCCCCAGCAAACGCTAAATGCACTAAAGGCCTTGGGTGTTAGCAATATAGAGCCCTTTATTTCTAAAGAGTTTCAGGAAAAAGTAACGGATAAGTTCGAGCGCGGAATACTTACTCCCGAAATTTTCCGACAAAAGGTTCGAGAAAAAGTCGGTATTAAACTCAGCGACGAGCAGATTGATGACGCATGGAATGCCTTGCTACTTGATATACCTAAGGAAAGGATCGCCATTTTGGAAGAAGTAAAACAGCATTATAAAATTTTTCTTTTAAGCAATTCCAATGAGATCCATTACGATATTTATTTACGTGATTTACAGCTTCGTTTTGGGTATCGTGAGTTTGACCAACTATTTCACAAAGCTTATTTCTCTTTCGATCTGCATCTGAGTAAACCTGATCCCGAAGTGTTTGAATTCATACTAAACCAGCATCAATTACATCCAAATGAGACTTTGTTTATTGATGATACTCTTTCGCATATCAAGGCAGCACGTAAGTTAGGGCTACGCACTTATCACCTTGCGAAACCTCAACGAATCCGCGATCTTTTTACAGACGGTCAACTCAAACAAGGACTTACTATCGTATAAGTAATTCTTCCCCACTATCTTGGGTTATAGGAACAGCTCCATCAAAGACTGAAGCTACTTCATCCATTAGTGCTAACATTTCGTCATAAGCGTCAATCTGCATCATACGAACTCTATACTGTTTGAAATTTGGGAATCCCTTAAAATAGTGCCCCCAATGTTTCCGCATCTCCATCATAGCCTGTCGTTTACCTTTCCATTCTACCGAACGCTTCAGATGGATACCGCTTATCCGAATCCTTTCGTGTATATCAGGTGCAGGTAATAATTCACCAGTCTTGATAAAATGTTTTACTTCTTTAAAAACCCAGGGATTTCCGTAGCTTCCGCGGGCAATCATCAGTCCATCCACTCCATAAGTATCTTTGAAGTATTTTGCCGATGGGCCATCTAACACATCTCCATTTCCAAACACCGGTATTTTCATGCGAGTATTTTCTTTCACCTTCCCTATCAATGTCCAATCGGCTGGTACACTTGAGCGGGTAGTACGCAAACGGCCATGTATGGTTATCGCCTGTATACCCACATCCTGCAAACGTTCAGCTATATCAACTATATTCGCTTGACGCTCGTCATATCCAAGTCTTGTTTTTACCGTTACAGGTAATCGGACAGCCTTAACTACAGCCTCTGTCATAGCCACCATCTTAGGTACATCATTCATCATACCCGAGCCGGCACCTTTTGCCACAACCTTTTTTACCGGACAACCAAAATTGATGTCCAACACGTCCGGCTGAGCCTGTTCAGCGTATAGAGCAGCTTTTACCATAGACTCAATATCATGCCCAAAAATCTGTATCCCTATTGGTCTTTCAAACTCAATAAAATCCAATTTCTTCACACTTTTGGCCGCATCCCGTATCAAGCCTTCAGATGAAATAAACTCGGTGTACATCATATCGGCACCAAACAATTTGCATACATACCGAAAAGGCGGATCACTCACATCCTCCATAGGCGCTAAAAGCACAGGAAACTCAGTAAAGCTAAGATGGCCTATTTTGATCATATCACTTGGACTCATTTTAAATGACAGTGCCTTACAACAGTGAAAGGCTGGGCAAAAATACTATTTTTGCTGTTTTAAAGCCCCTACACAAGAGCATATGAGGAAGGTAAGACCTGTATTTTATGGACAACCAGTAAGTTTTCAACTTTTTGCCTTTATTTTTTTACTCCTGATGGGAGTGTTAATAGGCCTACTAGTTAGTATGGGATTGCTTGCAATTTTCCCTGAACTTTCTGGCGTTTCATCAGATGGGTCTATGACTCATTCGGTACATACCATGCGTATTTTACAGATAACTAGCCAAATTGGTTTATTTATTTTACCTCCATTAGCCTTTGTCTGGCTGTTCTATCCCGACAACAAACAGGCTCTTAGATGGGAACATCCTTTTACGTACAAAATTCTTATACCCGGCATATTGCTCATGTTTGTCGCTTTACCACTGATACACCGATTGAACGAGATAAATCAAAGCATTCGTTTTCCGGAATCGTTGCAAACCCTTGAGCTATGGTTTCAACAACTTGAAGAGCAAGCCAAACAAATGACCGAACTATTTTTACTTGACGCCAGTACAAATGGGCTGATTATGAATTTGTTGATGATTGCACTCATACCAGCCATTGGAGAAGAATTAGTGTTTCGATCTGTGTTGCAACCAATTTTCATTAAGATTTTCAAGAGTGCACATTGGGGGATCATCATTACTGCCTTAGTTTTCAGCTTGATGCATTTTCAGTTTTATGGACTGATAGCCAGAATGTTGTTAGGAGTTTTCTTAGGTTATTTCTTTTACTGGTCAAAGAGTGTTTTTATTCCAATCCTGATGCATCTTGCCAATAACGCAGCTGCAGTCATCAGTTATTTCTTATATGCTAAGGGCTGGATTAATATCCCTATGGAGGAGGTAGGAACAGCAACTAATCCGGTGTTTGTAACATTAAGCGTAATTGCATGCCTGTTCATGGGCTGGATCGGTTTAAAAATATCCAAACAACATGAGATTAAAAGAGGGTAAAACTCTTATATTTACGGTCAAGTACAAGTTTATGGGAACGATTGTGTGTGATTGCTTATCTGAAGGACAAGAAAAGTCGGGCGTAAACCCGCCGACCACCTACTATTAGGCGCAGCCCTGAAATTCGCATGATATTCCAGGGCGTTTTTATCTGAGTTTAATAAATCCAATATCCAATTTACTTATCGGAGGATAATCTATGAACTGAGTTGTATTTAAATTAATTTCATTCAGATTCTCAATAGTAATTGTATCTGTAACTATTTTGTAATTATCGGATATTCCGACTATTTCATAGTCGAATCAAGCTCCCAGTTTCCAACCAATGTTTCATTGTCTCTATAATAATTATTTCTTTTCCCCATTCTTCCTGTAGATTCAATTACCCACGTACATCACCTTAAGGTTAGACAAAATTTTCTGACTTTTGAACAGCAATCAATTTCATCATTAATTCGATATTTTTCTTCCAAAAATGCTCTTAACTTTTTTATATCCTCCATATGCATACAAATATTCCAACTAAAATCGGCTTGATGTGGTTTAAAAAAAATCAGTGATAAAAGATGCTTTGGCTGATGGGATTTAAAACGGTTTGAACTTACTTTTGTGGCAGGCTTTAAACGATACCTTTCCAACCTACTACAATTTATATTTGAAACTAAAACACTCATTTACATAATGTAACCCAACATAAAGTATATGTAATGTTACCAACTAGACTTTATTCTTTTTTTATGAATTTTCCACTTACGATCTCATTTTTATCATTAGTTAGTATATAGAAATAGATTCCTGAATTAAGTTGGTTTCCTGATATTTCTATTTTCCCACAGTTTATTTGATTGATTTTTTTTACTAATTGTCCTGCTGAATTGATAATCTGAAGCTTGTAAGTTTGTGATCTTGAATAGTCAAAGTTTAATACTGTAGATTGAGTAAATGGATTAGGATAAACAGAATTGTTCAATTGGGTGCTATTTTCATTTAGTCCAACAGTATTAATAAGGCAGTTATCAAAATTAGGCGATTGAAATACCAACTCGTCGTTCTCATGGCAACAACTCAAATCGTAATACATATCAATTACACACTGATGTACTCCAACATAGATCAATCCATAAAGACTTCCGATTCCGGAAATCCATTTTTCTCCATCAGAAAAATTAAACCTTTGTCGTTGTTCGCCATTCTCAATTGTAACTGTATCTATAGAAGTAACTTCCATTTCAATCGGACACACTTGATATTCGATTGAATTGTGAGTGGAAATAAAGTTATCACCTACGTTTAAATCAAAATCATAAAGTAACACTTCTGTTTCGCTAGCAAAGAGATAAAAATAGACCTTGTTTTCATCTTCTCTTATTGCGCCATATTTAGACCAGTTGCTTAATGTTGTATCGTTAGTTGCATAGAGCTTCTTATATTCTCTTTGACCAATTGTTGTGTCTCCCATTATCTTGAATGTTTGGGTTCTACATCCACTCCAATTTATACATTCAACCACATTCCATGCTTTATCCTCTTGAATAAATGTCTGGCTCATGATTATTATTGTATGCGAGACAAAAATTGATATTAGTATTATTCTTTTCATCATTCATGTTTTTTGTTGCCTTGTTGCCTACTCATATACATAATCACCAAATGTACACAAATATTCCAACTAAAATCGGCTTGATGTGGTTTAAAATAAATCAGTGATAAAAGATGCTGTTGGTTAGTGGGTTACATGCAAACGTAATTTAGGAGCCTGGCACCAACCCGCTTATTATGTGTAATTATTATTTTAACATAGCTTCTTTCCTTAATTCTTCTGGTAGTTTCTCAATTGCATACCGCAAAGCAGTACGTGGCATCAATGCTTTTTTAGACATCACATAGTCAAACACCTCTTTTTGGTGTGCCTGACTTGTTACTTTCAACATCCATCCATATCCTTTTTGAACCAGATCGTCCTTATCCTGAAGAAGAATATCGGCTATTTCAAAGATATCCTTCAAGAATAAGCCTTTTCGTGCAGGAATAATCAGCGTTACAGCAGAAGCCCTTTTCACAAATCGTTCTGAAGATTTCGCCCATTCTTTTAAGTTTTCTACAAACTCAGGATACATCATTACAAATGTCCCGATTGTATGATTACATAGTGTGTCACAGTCAGCCCAATTATTTACATAATTTTTCACCCATCGCTCGAATATTTCAAAATCAGACGGTTCGTATTTTTTATATAAAGATTCTGTAAACATACATGCAATAAACGCTTCTTCCAAATACTTAGACTTCCACAATTGTTCACAAATTTCAAATATCTCTTGTTTTGTCTTGTCTTTAACTTTTTTATAAAACAATTTTCCTATTTTATGAATTTCAACAGATTTAATGCCATATACTAAAGCTTCCTCACCTTTTTTAAAAAACCGGCTTGACATTTCCTTCGTTTTCTCATCAGAAGAGCTTTTCAAAACGCCACGAATTTCTGTTACAACTTTCTGCATACTTTTCATCTGCTTAATTTACATACAACGATTTAGCAGCTTGACACAGGACGAACCTTACCGATCCCAATAATTAGCGGGATTGACACGAAAATCGCACTTTTTCTTGTCTTCCGCACATTTCGGGACACCCAAATCAAGCCACTAATAATCAATGATATATCAAGTTATTTTTCTGTTTTGGGTGTCCCGATGTGAAAAACAAGAAAATGACTACCATTCCTTTATCACACAGCGGAATATATGTCCTACTCAAGCATCATACACGAATACTAACTTCTTCCTTTTTCGGGAAGCTTGGTATAGGCTGCTATTCATTTCTTAGACTCTTATTCGACAAGCAGTTTTTGGCTGATCAGCCTGCCATCTATAGTAATATTTACCAAATACATACCTGGATGCAGGGTTGACACATCCAAAGCAAGCTTCTGCTTGCCGGCAGACAACTGAGCAACCGACTGCTCTAATACTTTACGACCTTGTAGGTCGGTAAGCTGTATCTCTATATTAGAATCAACGGTCAGGCCAAGCTGGATAGTCACTTCATTTTTTGCAGGATTAGGCAACATTTTCACACTGATATTCTCCGCTGCTTGTTCCAGCCCTACATATCCATAATAAAGTTGATTAATCTCTTTCTCGCCAAAATCCTGTCCGGTAATCAAAGGATTGTTACCATTCAATAATGCATAATATCCTATTCCATGACTGCAGCACAGGCCATTACCGCCCGAATCGAATATAGTAAATGTATAACAGCCTACTGAAGTAACCTGTAGTGTTTGGCTGATAATGGCATTAGGTGTTGTATAGGGGCCGCCCGAATCCACAATTTCTCCAGAGCTGTTGCGCAACTCCCATGTAATCTCTTCCGGATTATCGTCTAATAAGATAAACAGAGAGGGTGGCTGAGGCACATCCGGACTGATCACAAAAGGCATGGTATACGTGTTATTGATCGGATATTCATCCGTTTGTCCATTAACTGCTGTGATCTCAACTTCTAACTCATTTTCTTCCAAAAGTGCAAACTCGATCAATCCGGCATCTACTTCAGCTGTTTCAAGAAAGCTTAGATTCCCACTCCATTCTATTGTCTTCAGTGTTGCACCGTTTACTTTGAATGCGACAGTAGCTTGTGTCAGTGTTGCAGACCCATAGTTACCAATCACAGCTACTGGTTCCATAGTTCCGCTACAATTTATGGCTGTCGCATTTTCAATATTTTGCACCACTGCATCATGGGCATATAATGGCTGAATCGCATCTTCAGAGCTATTGGCAGCCTGATGTACGACCTTATCCGAATTATTCTGCACAAATCCAACCGCTGCTATTTGATCTGTATTATAAACGTTTTGCAACTGCCATGCAGCTTCTACTATCACATAGTCACCTTCCTGAAAAGAGGGTAGCGATGTGCCGCTTCTTGATGGGATCAATGCTTTCATCACATTATAGAAATCTTTTTCGCCATTGGTTCCGGGTGGAGTAGCATAGTGTATTTCTTTTTCAATCACTGCAATATGAGCAACCAAATTCCCTCCAACAGCTTGATTGGCTTTGATAAGCATGACTACATACACGCTATCCTGATTAGCAGACAGCCAATGTTGCATATCTATATCAAAAGGGGATGGGTCAGAAGCCCATGTGTCTATCCTGGTCTGATTAACTGTACCTGGTGATCCGGTATAGATGTTACCACCTATCACTACATGAGGCACTGCATTCACATTATAATATGTACGTCTTGCGTTGTTATCCAACGGATTGTGTAAATACATAGGATCATTTCCTGGCGATGGCCAGCTCATATGATACTTAATAGAAGTAATTTTATCGGCATTGGCATGTAATAAGGCATCAAAGGCAGGATTCTGAGCAGCACAGGGGCCGCAGGTAGCACTGGTAAAATGTTCAGCAAGCACCATTCTGTTCGATTGGGCTATCAGTAAAGCAGGTAACATGCTTATAAGTAAAGTAATAATTTTTTTCATGTCCAAATCGTTTAAATTTTAGACGAAAATAAAACTATTCTACATATAACCAAAGAGATTTGATAAAATCAGCAGCGATTCAGATTACAAACGAGTATCCGGCTTTTTGTATATGTTAGCTAAGCTGTATCAACAAAACAACTCTTAGTTAGTGATCAATGCTTCGGGCAGTGCTATAATTTTTCTGTTATCTCTGAAGTCGAACAGGGTCAGCCGTCGTAGTTCGTAATAGCTACTCCAGTATGTTTTCAATGCGTTATAATAACCGATACGGGCGTTGTCGTTGTCTATCTGGGCGTTGTTCAGCTCTAATATATCGTTCACCTTCCCTATCATGTATCTTTTTTGAGTGACATCGAAGCGTTTCTGGGCAACTGTATCGGCTTTGGAAGCAATGAGCAGTTGATTTTTCTGCATATTGAACTGCATCACCTTGAGAAAAATACTCTGCTCAAAGTCAGTGCGTTCCTGTTCAACGGAGGTTCTAATAAGTTCCTGGTTGGACTCAGCCATTTTAATGCGTCCTTTTGCCTGTCCCCAATCTAGGATTGGAATACTTATCCCAAGGGAGATGAGTTCCTCATCTAAGGGATTGGTATAAGCTGATCGTATTTTATTTGCTGTTTGTGTCAATCCGAAGGTTGCTGAAACTTGCGCATCAAAACGTCCTTCAGCTTTAGCCAAGCTTAGTTGACTTTCGGCTTCCAACAGTCGGCGATCAAAATTCAGGCCTGAAGAAGTATTGGTAAGTGCTTCGTTAATCGCCTCTTCCACCGAAACGCTAAAATGCACTGTTTGTGCCGGTGGCAACAGTATCATCTTTTCTTGACCATGCAGGCGCAGATACGAACGCAATGTAAAAAGCATGTTTTGATAATTCAGGTCGGCTGTCTCCACCGAAGCCTGAGCACGCAAAAGATTCAACTCTAGCTGCAACAACTCATTCTCGGCTATCTTACCAAGTATAAACCTGCCTGTTGCGATATTATACAAGGTGTCGTAGTTTGCTTGATTTTTAAGGGCAATATCTTTTTCTACCTGAGCCATCAACAAATTAAAAAAATGACTTATAGCCGTAGAAGCAACTTGTTCATTGGTTTCAAGGTAGAGCCGCTTAGCTTCTTCGTAGCGCATAGGTTCAATTTTTTTATCCCATTTAAAGGCATTATATGCAAAGATAGGCTGGCGAAACCCAATGTTGATAGGTGTAGAAAGATATTGTCGGGTAGAGGTATCAGTATAGAAATTATCCAGCCGTTGCAGACCCGATTGTAGAAACACTTCTCCTCCGGTTAAGCCTACTTTTTGTATCAGCGACAGGCTAGCTGCATATCTCGACAAGGTGCGCTCTCTATATGTTTCACTTCCATCCGATTGGATAATAGCATCAATAGTCCGGTTAAAATTTGGCAGGGTAGCCTCCATCCGTAAGTTCGGCAGATATCCGGCCTTAAAACTCCTATACTCCCAGTAGGAGCGGCGAAAACGATGACGTGCGATCATGGCATCGGGCGAACGCTCCTGAGCTACCTTGATCACCTCCGATAATGACAGGTATAAGACCTCCGCTTCAGGCTGTGCATCAACCGTTGACGGAAGACACATACTACACAACAGAAATAACACAGAAGCAATAAAAATCGGATGTATTTTATTAAATATCTTGGTAAACATAGCTTTAAATTGTGTCGTATTGGAAATAATCAGATGAAAGTAAAAAGCTCGTGGGTTTATGACAAGCGTCAACCATCCTACATTCCTGTTGAGGTGTGATTTTTCTTGTCAAAGGACTTGTAATAGTTTTTTCATTCATAAGTATTGTCATTTTCAGTTCTACTCTCGCCTCAGCTGCTTTAAACTTTCAGACCACTTCTGCCACCACAAATGAACTACCTCCCACGAATATCAGGTCGTTCGGATGGGCGGCATTTTTAGCGCTCTGCCATGCAGCACGTACAGAGTCATACACTCTGCCGTGCAACTGAAACTCAAAAGCTTTGACAGCTAACTCATCAGCAGGCATCCCACGTGGGATATCGGCTTTACAAAAATAATAAATCGCATGACGTGGCAATAAAGCCAGTATGTTTGAGATGTCTTTATCATTCACTATCCCTAATACGAAATGCAGACGTGCATACGATAACGAACGGAGTTGCTCAACCACCGCACTCAAGCCATCCTTGTTATGTCCGGTATCGGCTATCGCTAACGGCATCTGCTGCAACACCTGCCAACGACCTGATAATCCGGTATTGCTACTGACTTTCTCAAGTCCAAGACGTATATACTCGTCTTGAATAATAAAATCAGACCGAAGTTGTTCCAAAGCAGCCATGACCGTTATGAGGTTATGCTTTTGATAATTTCCTAACAATGGCAAACATACGGTTTCTATCCATATGTTGTTGTGTTTCCAGATATCAAAATACTGGTGGTACGTATCAGGCTTTGCCACTGGCTTTGCCTCTATATATTGATCGGCAAAAACGATAGGCGCTTGATGTGCTACTGCATTTTCCTGAAATATATCTTTAGTCTCAGAATGTGTCTGACCAATGATCACCGGGACACCTTTTTTGATGATCCCGGCTTTTTCCACAGCAATAGCAGCCAGGGTATTGCCTAAAAACTGCATATGGTCATAGCCAATATTAGTAATAATGCTTAACAAAGGCTGCAGTAAATTGGTTGAATCTAACCTGCCACCCATACCGGTTTCCACAACCGCAACATCCACCTGTTCTTTGGCAAAATAGTCAAAAGCAAGACCTACCGTCATCTCAAAAAAAGACAGCTGCATAGCTTCAAAATCAGGCTGATGCGCCCTAATAAACTGAACCACCTTATTTTCAGGTATCATTTGCCCATTGATTCGGATACGTTCCCGAAAATCTTTCAAATGAGGGGAAGTATATAATCCGGTTTTATATCCTGATTCCTGTAACACCGATGCCAACATATGCGATACTGATCCTTTACCGTTGGTACCGGCTATATGTATTGACCGAAACTGAGTTTGCGGGTTGTTTAAGAGATCCAACAGCTCAATGGTTTGTTTCAGATCAGCTTTATAGGCTGCTGACCCTATGCGTTGATACATGGGTAGCTTACCAAACATCCATTGAATGATTTCAGAATATTGCATAAAGTTGTATCAGTAAAGCTTGTTCATCGAATTAATTTCCAATAATAAACGTATAGGTTATACTTCCTTTTTGCTGTTCAGCTGCTGCGGGGTCTTCGACAAACACTGAGTTCAGGGCTGCTTGTACAGCAAGCGAGCGTAGGTTTTGATCCAATATAGTCGTACCTCGCAAGTTTACCTCAGCTCGCACAACATTCCCTTTTCGGTCAACCCAAATATCCACCACTACATTACCTTGTTCTTTAAAAGCGCTTTTGGGTATTGCTAAGTTTTTAGATCCTCTTCCACCCAGATAGTATGAGGGGCCGTCTCCTTGTCCG
Organism: Bacteroidales bacterium; assembly: GCA_023229245.1. GTDB lineage: Bacteria > Bacteroidota > Bacteroidia > Bacteroidales > F082 > JALNZU01. The sequence goes on from JALNZU010000010.1 coordinate 54,245, forward strand.
CCCCGTCCATCATACCGTGTTACATCGCGTAGACCCTCGGGCATACCCTGATCACCTGCCTGACCGGTTATCCCTTCGTTGCTGTTGGAAGTATTAGCAGAAGAACCTTTGTATAAAGCTCTTGGATTAAGCTGTGGTTGCGTTGACTGGGTCTCCTGTGGTTTTTGAACAGTTTCTTCAACAGGTTTTGATGTTTCTTGCTGTGATGTCGGTTCCTGCAGAGGCTTAGGTTGTTCGGCAAGTGCAATATCCGTATCATCAGTGGCAAGTGATTCCTCCTTCACTGCTTCTTGTGGTGAAGGAGCCTGTGTCATGGGTTCGGCATACTGTGGTGGATCATCAGATTGTTGTATCCCCATCCCCTGATCACTATATCCCAGATTCACTTCTACTCCTTCTTCACCGGGCAATGGAAGTGGAGTACGCAAAGCCATAAGAAACAAGGCTACCAACACCAATAAGTGAAACAGTATGGTGAGCACCAATGCCTGTCGTTTATTTTTGTCAAAGCCTTTCATGGTCAATAATGCAGCAATAATTATTTTTTAGGGGAAGTAGCAAGGATCACTTTATGTTTTTTATCCGTCTTTTGGTTGACTTCATTAATAGCATCAATCACTGTAACTATATATTGTACCGGAACAGTTTTATCAGCACGCAACACTACCGTAGCCTCATCTTCGTGTTGTAGCTTTGTCATCAGGGCAGCAACAAGCTGTAGTTCTTCTACTGTACTTTCTTCAACAAAATACTGATACTGATCATTGATATACACGGTAAAGGTCTGTTTTGCCATGGTTTTGCTATTGCTTGAAGGCAACAACAATTTGATGGCATTTGGTGCTATAAGCGTAGAAGTCAGCATAAAGAAGATCAACAGCAGAAATACCACGTCCGACATGGAGGCCATGCTGAATCCTACATTGAGCTTATTTCTTGTTTGTATTGCCATTTCAATCGTATTAAAGGTTTATCTGGCCGGTTCGTATAGCACATCCATAAACTCGGTAGCCCGGGCTTCTAACAGGTACACTACTTTTTCTATACGGGATACCAAGACATTATAAAATATATAGGCTAATATACCGACTATCAACCCGCCCACAGTAGTGATCATCGCTTGATAGATACCGGATGAGAGCAGCGCGATATCTATATTGTTACCGGCCATTGACATATCATAAAAAGCCCGTATCATTCCGGTTACTGTCCCTAAGAATCCGAGCATGGGTGCAGCACCAGCTATAGTAGCCAAAGCTGCTACACCTTTTTCAAGCTTGCTAACTTCAAGCTTACCCACATTTTCGATAGAGACATTGATGTCATGCAAGGGTTTTCCAAGGCGCAGAAGTCCTTTTTCTATCATACGTGATATAGGTGTTTCTGTGCTACGGCACAAGGTCATAGCCGATTCAAGCCGCCCGGCATGAATAAACTCCCTGATATTATTCATAAAGTTTTTATCACTAACGGAGGCTTTGGAAATAGCCAGATACCGTTCGATAAATACATATACCGCTATGATGGAAAACACGGCTAATACCGCCATGATCCAGCCTCCTTTCACAGCCAGATCAAATACAGATAAGGAAATTTCGCCTTGTTGTCCGGCAACTACCTGCGCCAGATCATTAGGCACGCTTTGAATTTCTAATAAAATGCTTCTGAACATGGTGGAATGATTTCGTATGCTTAATAAACTGAAAAAATGACAATTTAGTATGAAAAAGGATGTCAAACCGGGTAAATATCTCCGGCTGAACTGTCTTCCGTAGCGCCGGTTACACTCGACAGGCAATTAATTTCTCCTCTCCATCTGAGCAAACCTAACAATGCAAATACTAATGCTTCCTTATACTCTATCAACAGTGCATCGGGCAGCACTAAGCTATGGCAGAGATACTTTTCAATTTGCTGTATCAGAAACCGGTTAAAAGCGCCTCCGCCGGTCACTAATATACGGCCTTTGGGTAACCCTTTCAATGCCAAAGCAATCTGTCGGGCGATATGCACACAAAAGCTATGCAAGTAATCGTGCGGTGATATATCGGGATTGGCAAGCAAGGGCAACACTTCTGATTCTATCCACTCCCGACCCAAAGATTTAGGATATGGCTTCCGATAATATTCTAATGCATCTAATTTATCCAATACCTCCGGCAGCAGTTTGCCGTCCGCTGCATATTTTCCCATAGGATCATAAGACTCCCCTATCTGTTGCGCAAAATAATTCAGCACCTGATTAGCCGGACAAATATCAAATGCATGGCGCAAACCTGACAGCTCGAACGAGATATTGGCTATACCACCAATATTAAGACAATAGGCATATTCGGCAAACAGCAGCTGGTCTCCTATGGGCACCAAAGGAGCGCCCTGTCCACCCTTGCTCACATCTTGCTGCCGGAAGTTATTCACTGTTGGAAGCCCGCTGATTGCCGCTATGGCAGCGCCATCGCCAATTTGAAGAGTAATACCTTTGTCTGGCCGATGAAACACTGTATGACCATGCGAAGCAATCAAATCGGCCTGTAATCCATGTTTTTTTATAAAAGCCAATACTTGTTCGCCTATGAGTTGTCCAAATTTTTTGTCTAACTGACGGAGAGAAACATCGGATAGATTCCATGCCTCAGCTAAAGCTTTTTTCCAGAAACTGTCGTTAGTAAGGGTTTCGGCAGCTAAAATAACATATGACCAGGTATGATCTTTTACTGTAAACCGACAGCAGGCGAGATCCAATCCATCAAGTGAAGTACCCGACATCACGCCTATCACGGTATATGCTGACGATTGGCTCACTTTCTATATTATAAAAACCTTATCACTTTTTCTAACTGCATAGCCCGTGATCCTTTGACCAGTATGTCATATCCTTTCAGAGTACGATCTTTAAGATAGTTACAAACGGATTCTACCTCATTGAATATCAACCAGTCATCACCGGCATAGACCTGTTCAAAATGTGGACCTACTAATATGACTTCCGGCAATTCAAGATCGGTAAGCAGTTTCAGAATAGCTGCATGTTCACTGTCACTTTCAGTACCCAACTCAAGCATATCGCCCAAGATGACTATTGCCCTTGCACCCCTGATCTGCTCAAAATTACGTATAGCCGCCTCCATACTTACCGGATTGGCATTATAGGCATCCAATATAATGCGATTATGCTTGCTTTGGATCAGTTGCGAACGGTTGTTGGCCGCTTCATAATCCGATATAACCTGATCTATGAGTTTGGCTGAAACGCCGGTATAACAACCGACAGCAATAGCTGCCAAAATATTGTTGATGTTATACGACCCTATTATCCGGCTTGCTGTAACCATCTGAAATGATGAATATTCCCATGCGATGTGCAGGTATGGGTCTGCTTCTATAAGTTGGCCATAAAGGTCTGCATTAAGATCATTGCCGTATGTAAAACGGGCAATATTTTTCGACAGTGTTTCAAGCAAAGGATCATCTGTATTTACAAATAGCATCCCGTTATGATCGCTTATATAAGCATATAACTCACTTTTTGCGTTGATCACCCCCGTCAAACTGCCAAAACCTTCCAAATGTGCTTTGCCAATATTTGTGATAATGCCCATATCGGGTTCAGCGATCTGGCATAAAGCACGTATCTCACCCAAATGATTGGCACCCATCTCTATAACGGCATAAGCTGTATCTTTTTGAATTTGTAATACACTTAAGGGTACGCCTATATGGTTGTTCAGGTTTCCTGTGGTATAGATTGTTGGATATTGTGTTGACAGCACCTTAGCTATCAACTCTTTAGTTGTCGTTTTACCGTTTGATCCGGTAACAGCTATCACTTTGGCATTGGTTTGCTGTCTGTGATAGTTTGCCAATTGCTGTAGAGTTTTCAGGCTGTCTTCCACCTCTATTATTTGAGGATGATTGGTCGGTAGCCTGTTTTCGGTAATCACATAGCCGGCTCCTTTTTCCAGGGCTTCATCAATCAGTTGGTTTGCATCATAATTAGGCCCTTTGAGGGCAAAAAACATTTCACCTTTTAGCAGCTTTCGGGTATCGGTTGATACATTCGGGCACTCTAAAAAGTATTTGTAAACAGACTTTATATTGTTTTTCATTGGCAAACAAAAACCCCATCAATCAGGTTTGACGGGGTTTTCTATTTTTTTGTCTGAATTATTTTTTTCTGTTTGACGACAGCGAGCTACCTACTTTGTTCATGGCGCATCTAAATCCTATCGAGCTGGAAGCTTCATCTTCGTTGAGGAAGCGGCGTGTTCCCGGGCTCAGGAAATAAGCTCTGTCGTTCCATGATCCACCTTTATATACTCTTGATTTATCCGAGATCAGGCTTGTGTTGCCGTAGTCGTACATTTTAAAAGTAGAGTTAGGGTCTTCACTTAGTTCAACCCAGTCGGGCTGTATGGTAGATGCATAGTCTCCATCGCGGTAGTTAATGGCGTAGCCTCGGCGATAATTTTTTCTGTTAGCAGCTTCTTCCGGTGTGATTTCAACATACTGCAAACGCCCTAATGAGTCTTTCTGTGCGATGGAGCCATCGGGATCGCGTTTTTTGTTTTCAAACACATTACCTCTGAAAGGGTTATAGTCGGACATATCTTCAAAGCTAAGTGGGCGATACACATCGAGCACCCATTCGGCTACGTTACCCGCCATATTATAAAGGCCATAATCATTTGGCCAGTATGATCCTACGGGTGCCGGTATTGCAGCGCCGTCGTTCAGGTTACTGGCAACCCCCATATAGTCGCCCGATCCGGGCTTGAAGTTGGCAACAAAGCTTCCCATATAGCGTTTATGGTCAGTCCTAAGTCCATCGCCATTCCATGGATATACCCGCCTTTCGACTATGCGTCCGCTTTTGGTGTTTCCTACCAGGCCCAATGCAGCATATTCCCATTCGGCTTCGGTAGGTAAGCGATATTTAGGCAGTAGTATCCCATCCTCGAAACGTACGGTGCGTATGCCACTTCCACTTGGATCAAGGTCCGCTTTTCCTTTACGTACCAATCCCTCATATTGCCCGGCAAGATAAGCTTCGGTATTGAAGTTATCGGCGTTTTTCTGGTCAGGGTCATAATCTAATATCCCCGCCTTGATCAACATCAGCTCGTTCACTCTGTCGGTACGCCAATTGGCATACTCATTGGCTTGTACCCAGGACACACCTACTACCGGGTAATCGTGATATGCAGGGTGGCGGAAATAGAGTTCTACCAATGGTTCGTTATATGACAGACGGTCGCGCCACACTAGGGTATCGGGCAGAGCCTGTTGTATAACCTGCGGATAATCATCGCCATATACACGGTTAAGCCAATAGATATATTCTAAATAATCGAGGTTACTGACCTCGGTCTCGTCCATAAAAAATGAGGACACAGTAACCCTGCGCGGGATATTATTCCATTCAAACAAGAAGTCTTCATTAGTGGCTCCCATCAAAAAGGTACCGCCTTCGATAGCTACTAAGCCGGGTCCTACTTTTGGCTCTTTGACCTTAGCTACTTCAAAGCCTCCGTAATTCGGGTCGTTATAATTCCATCCCGTGCTTTGTGAAACTTTCCTGTTGGTGCAAGCTTGTGACAAGACAGCAAACAAAAGGATCAATAAATACAATCTGTGTTTCATAAAATGATGTCTGCGTTGATTCATTTAACTCTTATAACTAATATGCGGGTATTTTTATTGTATGAGCAGCCCTTCTTCTGGTATAATTATCCGTACATAAATCCCATGCCAACGATATTTCGTGGGCTCCACCTTGCAGCAGTCCCAACCCGGAGACAGCAAAATCGAAGCTATAGCCTATGCGAACACTATCCCATTGCAGGCCAACCAAAAGCATTACTGCATCCGAGTTATCTAAGGTATGTCGGTAACGTATCCCAGCTATCAACGGGTTTTTATACGCATATGCTCCAAGTTGTATCTGATTAAATCCGGCTTGATGTATCCACATAATATTTGGAACCAATATCAGATCAAAGCTGCGGCCGGTTCCTGCACTTCCGGTGGATGCATTGAAGAACAAGCTCCCATGTACAACATATTTCATATCAAGCGTATGATCGCTATCTGTATAGAAGCCGTACTTTGGACGGCTGAGATGGTCTATAGCAATACCAAAGATATAGATATCCGAATAAGTCAAAGTGATACCGGCGGCAAAGTCGGCCATCGCAACAGCTTGTCGTTCAGGTACAGCTTCATTTCCGGTACCTATCTCACCACTGATTGCGTCAATCATATCGGGGAATATCAGTTTGTCCCATTGCAGGCTCTCTTGATAAAATGCTGCTTTCATTCCAAAGCCAAGCATTGTTTCATATCCAATCTGTAAATGATACGCATAAAATCCTCCAGCCATAGTGCGGTTGAATATTCCATTGGCAATTCTGTCGTTCATCAACAACAAACCTACACCACTATTTATAGCCTCTATATGATGGTCGTATGACAAGGCATAGGTAGTGAATGCCTGATTAAAAGCCGGCCACTGATTGCGATAATTAAGCTGAAGTCGCCCGCATGCCGTACGTCCGGTCAAAGCCGGATTAAGGTGTAATGGACTGGCATAGTGCTGCGCAAAAGCAGCATCTTGCGCTGATAAAGAAATAACCGGCAGCACCAAGAAAAGCATTAAGACCGAACTAACAATTTTTTCCATGAAATCAGCTCCAAAAACAGCTCTTTTTGAGGCCACAATATTACAGCTTTTTTACGTACTGGGCTGCAAACCAGAAAGGAAATTAAGCGATCGCAATAAAATCATACTATCTTCGTTTCAAATAAGCGACACAGGAAAAGTAAACAATAGTTACCACCCTGTGTTGTGTATTGTAGTCATTATACTATCCATATTATGACATTTTTCAGATTACACACTATTTTGTTTCTGTTTATCATTGGGCTTCAGGGATTTTCCGGTGCTGTGTCTCAAACTCTTTACGATAGCCAGTCGATACAACTTCAATGGGGGCCGGCTGATAGCTTGTATATGATAGGGAAGCCAGTGCTGTATCGTCCTTGGTTTTCAGGTGCGGTATATCCTAGCTCCAACACTATTCCTTTTTATTCAGAACAATTATCCATGTTTGATGATGAGCTTGAAGCTGTAGTAGAGCTTGAAGATATAATCACTCAGGATTTTGACCCTTCCCCATATGGTCTTACTGAGATGGCTGACTTAGACACAAATTTTGTAGCAACCGCCCAACTGATGATAGCACGTGAACAGCCTCTGCTTTTTATCTCTGTCAACACTCTTAGGCGTAACCCCAACTCGGATAAGATAGAACAGCTGATCAGCTTTACCCGTAAGATATATGTACAAACTGGTATCCCCTTAAAAGACGGAGCACCTATATATACCCGCAAATCTGTATTGTCATCCGGTAGCTGGTATAAGATCAGGGTAGCCGAAAGCGGGATGTATCGAATTGACTACAACCAGTTGCAAGGCATGGGGATTAATCCCGCTACTATTGACCCACGTACTATTCATATCTATGCCAACGGTGGCGGTATATTGCCAGAGCCTAACAGCCTTCCACGACACGATGATTTAGTTGAGAATCCGATCCTTGTTGTAGGAGAAGAAGATGGGGTTTTTCATCCTCAGGACTATATTATGTTTTATGCAGAAGGGCCTACGACCTGGACATTCAATCCGGGAACTGGTTATTACCGCCATCAAACCAATTATTACGACGATTATTCCTATTTATTTCTTACTGTAGGATCGTCACAAGGTAAGCGTATTCAATCGGCTGCTCCCTTGTCACAAACTACTACCGTCATCACCGATTTTATTGACTATAAATTACATGAACAAGAATTAGTAAATCTTACCAATACCGGACGTATTTGGTATGGAGAGCTTTTCGACGCTACTTTAAGCAGGGATTTTACTTTTGATTTCCCCCACATCATCACCGGAAAAGAAAGCTGGATAGAGACTGCTGTGGCCGGGCGCAATTTTGGAACGGCCGCATTTCTGCTTTCTATAGACGGGCAGTTCAAGCAAAGTCTTAATATATTAGCTACTTTCACTTCGGGATACGAATACGCCAAGGGTAATCAAACTCAATTTGCTTTTCATCCGACTGCAAACACTATCAGTGTTAACTACCGGTTTACACGTAGCCTCAATACGGCCAGCGGGTGGTTGGATTATATTTCCATCAACAGTTGGCGTCACCTTCGTTATACAGGCACTCAAATGGCATTTAGAAATCACAGAAGCGGGAGTGATGAGATTTTCGAATATCAACTTGCCGATGCCAACAGTTCGGTAGAGGTGTATGAAACGACTGATCCCACACATTTAGTACGTTTGCCGGCAACCTTATCAGGAAACACTCTGAAATTTAAAGCTACAGCCAGCACACCTCGTGAATTTATTGCTATCGAACATAATCAATTATTAACGCCTGAGTTTGTGGGTGAAGTTGAAAATCAAAATCTGCATGCCATACGGGATATAGATTATCTGATCATCTCCCATCCTGATTTCTTGCCTCAGGCAGAACGATTAGCAGATTTTCATCGTCATTACAGCAGATTGAACGTTGTAGTAACCACACCTGAAAAGATATATAACGAGTTTTCTTCCGGCTCACAGGATATTACTGCAATACGCGATTTTTGTCGCATGCTGTATATTGATTCCAATCCGGGTCGTAAACTGCGTTTACTACTACTATTCGGGGATGCTTCTTTTGATTATAAAGACAAGCTTAGCAATAACACCAATTTTGTACCTACATTTCAGACTCTTTCATCACTTGATCTTGCCGAGTCTATTGCTACCGATGATTATTATGGTTTTCTTGACACTAATGAAGGAGGCTCACAAAATAGTCTTTTGGATATCGGCATAGGGCGATTGCCGGTAGCTACCCTTGAAGAGGCTACGACATTAGTTGACAAGATCGTCGCTTATACAGACAAAAGCGAAGGAGTGATGGGCCCTTGGCGAAACGAGATCACCATAGTTGCTGATGACGGAGATGGGAACCTTCATTTAGGTCATGCCGAGACAATAGCTCATGTAATACAAAATAATTTTCCCGAATTCAACCTCACCAAGATATACCTTGATGCATATCCGCAGATTGCTACTCCTTCAGGGCAAAAGGCTCCGGCTGTCAATGAAGCTATCAACAAAAAAATTGATCAAGGCACCTTAATTATCCACTATTCGGGTCATGGTGGCGAGGTAGGTTGGGGTGATGAACGCTTTTTAGAGATCTCGGATATCCTCAGTTGGAGAAATCGCGACGAGCCGGCTGTTTTTATCACCGCCACATGTGAGTTTTCACGCTATGACGACCCTACGCGCCGCTCGGCAGGTGAAATGGTACTGCTTAATCCCGATGGCGGTGCCATAGCTATGTTCACCACAGCCCGTGCTACTTATGCCGATCCTAATCTGCGACTGAGCCGCGCCATATTTGAAAACAATATATTCAACAAAGAAGCAGGTGAGTATCCCTTTTTTGGTGATGTGATACGTAAATCAAAGAAAAACAGCGAAAAAAACGACCAGAAGTTTGTGCTGTTAGGCGATCCAGCTCTGAGACTGACCTTCCCTCATAATAAAGTGATCACCACACATATCAACGGTCAAGCAGTAGGTCAGACAGCCGACACCCTGAAAGCATTAGACCAGGTATCAATACGCGGGTTCGTAGCTAATGAGTACGGAAAAAAGTTAGCTGATTTTAACGGAAAGCTGTATGCAACCATATTTGATAAAGCCAGTACCATCACTACTTATGGAGATGAAAACCCATCTACCACCTTTACTATGTTCAACAAGATCATCTATAAAGGTTTAGTAAGTGTTACCAATGGCTCGTTTGAGTTACAGTTTATGATGCCAAAAGATATAGCCTATCGTTTTGGAGCAGGTCGTATCAGCTATTATGCTACCGATCTTGTGACAGATGCCAAAGGATACTACGACGGGATTCAAATAGGTGGCTTTTCAAATAGTACAGTAAACGACAATCAGGGCCCTTCTATCCGACTGTTTATGGGAGATACCAGCTTCCGCGACGGTGGATTTACCGGAGAAAATCCAATTTTAGTTGCATTGTTATCCGATGAAAGCGGTATTAACACCACAGGAGCTGGTATAGGCCACGATATCACCGCTACCATCAGTGGAGCAACAGAGCGATTTGCCATACTCAACGATTATTATTCAGCATCCTTAGATAAAAGTAACGAAGGAAGTATCCGTTTCCCTTTCTTTAACCTTAACCCAGGAAAGCATACGTTAGTTTTAAAAGTATGGGACATCTTGAATAACTCTTCTACAGCTGAGATCAGTTTTGAAGTTATAGCTGGTGAAGAAATAAAATTAGATTTCCTGTATAATTTTCCCAATCCATTCACTGACGACACTTATTTTGTTTTCTCACACAATCAATCCAACGAGATGTTAGAAGTAATTGTTGAGATATATGATCTATCAGGTCAGTTTATGCATCAGTTCAACACACAAAATCTGAGCAGCGGCATACAAAGTACTCCTATTCATTGGAGCGGCCGACTTCAAAATGGCAGTCGTCTCCCTAAAGGTTTATATATTTACCGCTTGATTGTAACCAATAAAATGGGAGTTAGAGCCGAAAAGTTCGGCAAAATGATTAATTATCGGTAAGAATGAAGTTGTATCTATCATTGAGTTTGTATTGCATCATGGCCTTCATGGGTGTTACAACAGTTTGGGCTCAGTCAGTACCTGAGTCTGTTGAAACGCAACATACCCTAAACTGGCTGCCGGTATCCGGTATAACTATTGGAGCTCATAGTAGTGTGTATGTATGTACTATAGAAAATGCCACGACCAAAGCTGAAACCGGTATACTTCCATGGGCAGAGATTCAATTGGATGTCCCAAGATCATCTACAGCCGCATCAGTCAAAATATTGGATGTCATCACAGAACCATTTGAAATACAGGAAGAAGCTCTGATAGCTGATTCAGACCTGATAGAAGATGAATTTGTGTTTCATCTTCAAACCAAGCCGCACAATCAAGAAACACTATATATACTCCAGATACTTCCTTTACGAAATACAGAGCATGGTATTGAAAAATTAATACAAGTGCATTTTCGATACGAGTTGAAGCCGGATAAACAAATATATAGTGATGAGACTCCAACATATGTTGACAACTCGGTGTTGAACAGTGGTCAATGGGTTAAGATTGGCATAACCACACCTGGTATTTACAGGATTGACCGCACCCAATTAGCTCGGATGGGCTTTGATGCTTCCACACTCGATCCACGTCGATTGGCTCTATACGGCAACGGAGGTCATATGCTTCCCGAATCCAACAGCTCATTCAGATACGATGATCTGTTCGAAAACGCAATATGGGTACAAGGTGAAGAAGATGGAAGTTTTGATGAAGAGGATGTCCTTTATTTTTATGGGCAGGCTCCTACAGAATGGAAATATTCGGCGAACGGCAACCGATTCCAGCATCAGATCAATTATTATTCGGATACCACATGGTATTTCCTCACTCTGCATACAGATCAGCATGGAAAACGCATAAGCTCCAAGCGAAGCGTAAAAAGTCAACCCACAACGAATACTCATATTTTTTTAGACCGGCAGTATCACGAGTCAGACCTTGTCAATCTGCTGCATTCGGGGAGGGAGTGGTTTGGTGAATCATTTTCTAAATCCGAGCCTTCCAAAAGCTTCGATTTTGTGTTTCCTGATCGCGTCGTTGAGCGACCAGTTACAATTGAAATGCATTTTGCGGGCCGATCAATTATAGAAAACGTACAATTCAGTGGGTATGCCAACGGACAGCCTATATTTGAAAATCTCAGTATGCTGCTCCTTGGGCCTAATAACACTACTTATGCCCGCGACAGCTACCAGACGGCAACTATTTTGGATGAAGATGAGCAAATACGCGTCAGCCTTGAGATGCATGTGGAAAGCGAAAGCTCAAAAGGCTGGCTGAACTATATACGTGTCAACGCATGGCGTACTTTAAAATATGACGACAGTCCGTTGTTTTTCCGCAATCCGGAGGTGGTAGGCGATGAACAGATTTCAAGCTTCCATATTGAAGTCAATGAATCAAACCTGATGCTGTGGGATATCACCGATCCACTTGTGCCTCACACACTAAGCTATACCATATCGGACGGCATGTTAAAATTTGATGATCTGGCTGATGCATTGAATGAGTATGTGCTTTTCAAACCATCACACAGCCATGATATACAAGTTTTCAAACCTGTAGCCAACCAAAATTTACATGCTACAACTAAAGGTGAAATGCTTATCATCGCCCATCCGGTATTTATGCATCATGCCGATTCGTTGGCACAAATGCATTTTGAAGACGACGGATTAGTCTCCACAGTTATTAATGTGATGGATATTTATAACGAGTTTGGAAGCGGATCACCCGATTTGACAGCTATACGGGACTTCGTTCGCATGGTCTATTACAAATCGGATAAAAACCTGAAATATCTACTGCTTTTTGGCGATGCCTCCTACGACTTTAAAGACAGAATAGATGCCAACACCCATTTCATTCCTTCCTATCAGGCGGTCAACTCACTTACCGAGACTTCAAGCTATATATCAGACGACTATTTTGGTCTTTTAGACTTTAACGAGGGTTATAATCTGAGTGGTTCTTTAGATATTGGCATAGGTCGTTTTCCGGTTAGCACTCATACCCAGGCAAGTGCGATGCTGAATAAGATACGTCATTATCTGACCAAAGGACCAGAGCAAACTAATGAATGGCGCAATAATATCACCTTTATGGCTGATGATTCAGATGATAATTTGCATTTCGGGCAAGCCGAAACATTGACTGCTTATGTTGATGCTGCCTATAAAAATCTGAACATATCGAAAGTATATATTGATGCTTTCAAACGGATACAGGTTCCTGGCGGATATCGTTTTCCTCAGGCTTCCGACAAGCTTATGCAACAGCTTGAGAATGGCACTCTAATCCTAAACTATACCGGGCATGGTGGTGTGAGCGGACTTACCGATGAAGGTGTGTTTACTATCAGCCACATCAATTCGCTTAGTAATTACGATCATCTGCCGCTTTTTATCACTGCTACCTGTGAATTCAGCCGTTTCGATAATCCGGCACTGATATCGGCTGGCGAACAGTTGCTATTAAACCCAAGAGGAGGATGTGTGTCAATGCTCACTACTACCCGATTGGCTTGGGCACATTCCAACTTCAGCCTTAATCAAAAGATATATGCCTCGCTTTTCGATCCGGAAAACAAACAGATCAGACGATTAGGCGATATCATCCGCATGAGTAAAAATCCTTCTAACAGTAATGTATATAATTTTCTTCTGCTTGGTGATCCTGCTTTACGGATAAGCTTTCCCACACATACAGTAAAGATCACTAAGTTCAACAACCATACGCCCAACCAGCTACCCGATACTCTGGCCGCTATGTCGGAGATCGTTATCTCAGGTATTATAGTAGATAAAAACGATAAGCTGTTGACCGATTTTCAAGGGTATCTGTATCCTAAGCTGTTCGATAAGAAATCTATGTACCGTACTCTTGGAAACGATGCGGCAAGTTATCCTGCCTCCTTCGCCTATTATGACAAGCTATTGTATCGCGGGAGAGTTACAGTCAAAGACGGTAGTTTCCAGATACGGCTGACACTTCCACGCAATATTGCCTATCAGATAGGCAAAGCCCGTTTCAGCTTTTATGCAGTTGACAGCTTGAATTATACTGATGCAAGCGGCTATTACGATAATTTACTCATTGGTGGTAGTGGGACGACAAACACAGTTGATACTCATGGCCCTGAGATACAAATGTATATCAACTCACCTGATTTTGAGGACGGTGATCAGGTGGCAGCCGATGCAACAGCCTTTATCCGGCTGCACGACCCACAAGGTATCCACTTTCTGGGTAACGACATAGGACGGGATATTACTCTCACACATATCTCACCCGAATCAACAAGCGAACATACTATCAACCAAATGTATATACCTGATTTAGATGATTTCACTTCAGGTTCTATACTATACCCCATGCACGAACTCACTCATGGAGAACATATTTTAAAGATCAAAGCCTGGGACCTTCACAATAACTCTTCTTCCAAAGAAATCTATTTCATTGTTGATCCAGAGAGTGGGATACAGATCTATAACTTGCGCAATGCACCTAATCCGTTTACCAGCGAAACCAACATATTATTTACTCATAACAAGCCCGGAGAATTACTTACTATACACATAGATATCTACAACAGTCTGGGAGAGCCTGTAGCTGGTTTAAGTCGTGAAATACGTTCTATTGGCCTTCATTCTGAGCCTATACAGGTTCCACTATCGGCTATGAGCGGCAAGCAGCTGCCAGCCGGTATTTATCTGTATCGCATTTCCATGACAGATACATATGGCAATACCTATACTGCCAATCAAAAAATGCTATACCTCCCAATTGATTAAGACATGAATACAATAAACCCTATTATGAATCGTTTAGCATCATTGTACAAACCTATTTTTATCTTTATTCGAATGAGAAGTAAACTATCTCTGTTGATTACCCTGGTTTTGATGGTCAGCCTGTTATACGGACAGAACTACCAGGAGATATCGGGACGTAATGCGTTGAATGTCATTTCTACCTCTGTTCCTTTCTTGATGATAGCTCCTGATGCCCGTGCCGGTTCTATGGGAGATGTGGGCGTTTCAACTACCCCAGATGTGTATTCAATGCATTGGAACCCTGCTAAATATGCAGTCTTTTTCAATGATTCTGTGTATCAGGTAAAAATAGTAAAAGACGGTATTGAGCAGCACGAGACCCGTGTAAAATTAAGCGACGATATGAAAGTAGGTTTGGCCTACAGCCCTTGGCTGCGCAATTTAGTACCCGACATGAATCTGGCGTATTTAGCTGTGCAAAAACGTTTAAACCAAAACTCGGCAGTAGCAGCTACCCTACGGTTTTTCACACTTGGTGATATACAGTTTACTGATATACACGGAGGCGACCAGGGAACCTTTCGCCCTAATGAATGGGCATTAGACGCCACTTATGCCCGTAAGCTCAGCGATTATCTTTCCATGGCTGTAGCCGGACGTTTTATTTACTCCAATTTGACGTTAGGACAGCCCGTAGGAGGAATAGGTACCTCGGCAGGGATATCCGTAGCGGCAGATGTGGCTCTGTATTGGGAAAAGGAAGTTTATTGGTTTAGTGATCTGGATACACGCTTTGCCTGGGGAGCAAACATTTCCAACATAGGAAGTAAGTTAGGATACAGCGAATTTAGTATCCAAAAAGACTTTATACCCACCAATTTACGTATTGGACCTACATTACATTTAGGATTAGACGAATACAATGAAATATCCATCTCTGTGGATATCAATAAACTTTTAGTCCCTACCCCACCCCATTATAAGCGTGATTCGACCAATAGTCCAATCCAAATACCTGGAACGGATAAGTTTGAGATAGAAAAAGGCATGGACAATGATGTGTCGGTAGTTACTGGTATGATACAGTCGTTTTATGATGCTCCGGGTGGCTTTGCCGAAGAAATGCGCGAGCTGTACTATTCTGTAGGAGTAGAATATTGGTACAATAAAGTGTTTGCCATACGTGGTGGTGCTTTTTACGAAGATAAGACCAAAGGGAACCGTAAATTTTTCACCTTGGGTGCTGGCCTGCGGTATAATGTGTTTGGGCTTGACTTTTCATATCTGATCCCTGTTGACTCGCGTAACAATCCGCTTCAAAACACAGTACGCTTTGCACTAACCTTCGACTTAGGTGCTACGACCAGAGGAAGGTAACCCAATTGATCTTACTTTTTTTCAGTGCGATCAGAATTTGCAGGGTCGTGCTGTTGATATAATTGACTCAGATTATATTTTTCAGGGTGTCGTGCTGTTTTTGTCTTATAAAACTCTTCAATCATCACAAAATCTTTTTCATAATTTCCGCTGGGATAGATGACAGGGCCGAATCCTCCTTGTTTGTTTTTATAATCCGCAAATCCCAATACGATAGGTATTTCTGCCCTTTGCGCAATATAATAGTATCCACGTTTCCATTCGGTTACTAATTTTCTGGTACCTTCAGGAGTGATGATCACATTCAAAACCTCGTATTCAGAAAACAGGGAAGCCACATATTCTACCATATTAGTATTTTTTTTTCGGTCAACGGGTATCCCTCCCATTTTTTTCACTATACAGCCTAAAGGATGGTTGAATGCTTCTTGTTTAATCAAGAATTTGACAGGTACTCCCAAAGCCCAATACGCAAATCGTCCTATTACAAAATCCCAGTTGCTTGTGTGGGGTGCAGCCAAAATGACACATTTTTTTATATGGGGTGGCAC
The DNA here is from genome assembly GCA_023229245.1 of Bacteroidales bacterium. Classification (GTDB taxonomy): domain Bacteria; phylum Bacteroidota; class Bacteroidia; order Bacteroidales; family F082; genus JALNZU01. The sequence continues at coordinate 70,684 of JALNZU010000010.1, forward strand.
AGCTCCAACCAACTCCCATCCAATAAGCTTCATCATCAAACGGCCAAATACTTTCATACACTACTCGTTTAAATAAAACAACAAAAATAATGGCTTTCCGTCTTTTACGACACAGATACGATCATTGCTGCTCTACTCACATGGATTTGCTTCGCTCAGCACTTCAATAAGCTTTAATGAGAAGCGATCCGTCTGAATTGTAGATAGATCATCAGCCTTTAGTTTAACCATCACAAAATATTCGGGATCTGATCCTTTATTGGGTATCAGTTCTGACGAATCTGATAAGCGGCCTGAATACTGATACAGCGGATACTTTTTTTCACTGCCACATAATCTGAACATAGGTAGCTCCTCATTAGGGTATATAGCTCCAGTAGCTATGAAATCCATATCTATAGCAGGAGATATCACAGCTTTCGATAAGGTCAGATGTTTATCACCAATAACCATATTACCGGCATAATCAAGCACCTCAAGTTGCTCTTCTTTTAATTCCATCCATAGCTTAAAGAGCGCACTGCCGTCTAAGAACAGTTTTCCATCTTGAATGCTCCAGTTGCCACCAAACGCATGCCAGTCATCATCCTCATCAGGCTGGCTGAGATAAAAGAAACTGCTATCGGTGTTTAACCATAAGCGATTAAACATGATTTCGTGCTCCGAAAAACGTAGAGAACCTTCATAATATCCTTCAAGCTGTATATCTTGCTTACAAGACAGCATAAAACAACTTGCCGACAGTATGAGTATATAATAAGTAAGGCGAGAAAATGATGTCATAACATAAAAGGTTAAGTTAGATAATAAAATGAATTTATTTGTTTTTAACACTGAATATCAGAAAGATAATAAGTGGGACTAATCCGATAATTACTAACAGGACTATTATCCACCAGATATTTTTAAGCTCTTCACTCAAAGCAGACGAGTAGAAAGCATGAAGCAATATAGAAAACAGCAGCAGTATTCCTAATTTTATCCATCTGATCAGGCGGATAGCCAGGCTATATTGTCTAACAGCATTGTCATTAGTTATCTTCACCGGATAATTAAACTTATGAGGAAATTTATTCAGCACTGACAATCCTATCCATAATATACTGGCAAATACAGGGCTGAACAACAGCACCCATTTGCTGCCATATCCATCCGGCTGGCCTTGCATATCGAAATGTATTGCAATATGCTCTGGCAAAATCAGCAGATAGCTCACGGTAAGCACCCACATTGCCAATAAGATCGTGATACACAAAGCCTCCAGCGCACGGTCGGCTGCCATTGGTTCAATAATAAGTCGTGGCTGATCAGACATATATGTAATTTAAACTGATTGTTTCAAGCCGGGCTTCTGTACAATTTTTTTCGTATCGTAAAAAGAAAATGATGAGTAAAAAAAGCCGTCATCCTTTTCGCCATAAAGATACAAAAGCTAAGTCACCAAAAAAGACAGCCATACTAAATCCTTCAAGAGTTTTTACTATACCGACTAAAAACAAAGTTATTTTTCAGGTGTTTCACTATCTGTTGAAACGCATTAAAAACAAATGGTGTTGCATAAATCATTCAGCTGATAGAATATTTACTACTTTAGCACTTATTTAATGGCAAGCATACTTTTTATCACTTAGATTATGTCAGGTTCTCCAGATAATTTGTCACAAATCAGGGATATACTTGTTGGCAGCGAGTTGGCTTCCCTGCATGAAACCATCCATGCTGTTGACATTCGGTTGCAACAGCTGATAGAAGGTTTTAAGAAAGACTTAGAAACAGCCATTGAAGGGCTTCACGATTTGATAGGGCAGCAGCACCAGCAGCAGTCTGACCGGATTATTGCCATAGAATCCATGATTGATCAGCTTGAAAACCGGCAAGCAGAGAGTTCAAACCATTTCACTCAACAAGTTGAGGAGCTCCGTAACCAGATGACAGCTCGGTTTGAGGAGCTGACGAAAACACATCAAGCTCATACTGAAAGCCTTATGGAACGCTTGAACGCCATTGACAACAACAAGCCTGACCGTGAGACTATTGCTTCGCTCCTGGAATCGTTAGCCAATAGTCTAAGAACTTATCCCCAATCCGGCATAGAGGTGCAAACCAGCTCATCCAACGAATAAGAGCATGACTACCAAAGATCAATCGGGTATAGACTTAATGGAAAGTGGGAAGTTGCATGCACTTCGTCAGCTTATTCTCGGACTTGACCAACAAGATCAAGATCGATTACATCTGCTTTTACGCGACCCACATGCGTTTGCCGATGAGATAAGCGAGCTGCTTCCGTATGCGGTAAGGCGTTTAGTCGAAAAAGGCGAGATCACGGTAGATAGCCTGATGCCCATCATAGAAGACAGCATGCATAAAAGCGTTCAAAAGAATCCCGGTAAATTAGTAGATATACTGTTTCCGGTCATGGGCCCAGCCATCCGAAAAGCTGTCTCAGAAGATATCAAACGACTGATCGCATCTATCAATACCAGCATAGAGACCGGTTTGTCTTTTAAAAGTCTCAAATGGCGGATACAGGCTTTGCTCAGCAAACGCTCTTATACCGAGATACTGTTAGCCAATACGTATCTGTATCATGTCAGCCACGTCTTTCTGATCCATCGCCAAAGTGGTATATTGCTTCATCAGGAAGCTGCTAACGACAGCCAGCAGTTAGAATCGAATATGATATCGGCTATGATAACGGCTATACGCGACTTTGTAAGCGATTCGTTTCACAACAGGGAAGACACCAGCTTAGATACCATACAGGTAGGGTTGATGAATATTTTTATCGAGCAAGGGCCGCATGCAATCATTGCTGCAATAGTAGAAGGTAATCCACCAGCCGACTTCCGGCTGACGATGACCGAAGCCATTGAAGCCATACATTTCAATATGGCTCCGGAGATAGAAAAATTTGATGGCGATACAGCTATTTTTATACATAGCTCCAAATTTCTGAGGACCTGTCTGATACGCGAACGCAAACAAAGAAAAGCCAGGCCACCCCTGGCATTTATCGGCTTGCTTATCCTTTTATTCATACTAATTTCATGGGTAGGCTACGGCTATATCACTAACAGAAGACAAATACGTGCGTTGCAGGAACAAGTGAATAATACACCGGGATATCATCTGAGCTCGGTGAAGAAGAAAGCTGGTAAATACTGGTTTATCGGGCTGCAAGACCCTGATGCAACACCTTTCAATGAAATTGTTGCTTCAAGTACGATTGACAGCAACAAAGTCAAAGGAGAATTTGAGGCTTATCTGTCGCTTGAACCCGAAATATTAGTAAGAAAAGCATTAAACCGTTTGCAACCGCCACCTACTGTATTCCTCAAAACACAAGGAACCGTATTGGAAGTAACGGGAGCAGCAAATCAGGACTGGGTAGAAAAATTATGGGCAAACATTTTTAAGATTACCGGTATCAGTGAGTTAGATGATTCTAAATTACGGGTGAATCACACTGAGGAGCCTGACTTAGACTGGATCATACCTGAAATAGAGCAGAAATCATTCGAATTCGATATCAATATCACAGAAATAGATAGCTTACAGTTCAACGCATTCCAGGATTTAGTTCAAGCGGCATTGCTCCTTGAGCAATATAATCGAACTCATCACACCTTACTACGTATAATTGTTTATTCATATACCAGTCATGATGGAAATGTAGAAGCTAATCTGAGAGTGGCACTCAGACGTGCCGAACATTTTGCTACCCTACTCTATCAAGCTGGTCTGAAAGAAGAGCTGTTAGAGGCACACGTCAAATTTGTTGAAGAAGGTCAGAGCCCTTCTCTGATACGTTCGGTACAATTTAAAGTTATTGATAAAAATAAAGAATAATATAAAATGCTGAAGAAGAAAGTTACCATGTTAGGCGCTTTTGCTGTAGGTAAGACCAGCTTAGTACAGCAATTTGTTCATAGTATTTTCAGTGAGAGATACCAGACAACTATTGGGGTTCGTATTGACCAAAAGAACCTACATATCAAGGATACTGATATTACTCTGATGCTTTGGGATTTATATGGTCAGGATGATTTTATGAAAGTCAAGGCTTCATATCTCTTAGGCTCTTCTGCTTATATTCTTGTTGTGGATGGGACACGACATGATACCATTGCTACTGCGCATGACCTGCATCAATTAGCAATAGATACACTGGGGAAGCTGCCCTTTGTGATGTTGATCAATAAAGCCGATCTGGAAGAGTCATGGGAGATATCTTCAAACGATATACAACAGCTTCGGGATAAGGGATATAAAATATTTATAACCAGCGCAAAAGAAGGTACTAATGTAGAAGCTGCCTTTTATTGGTTGACAGAACAAATGATTGCTCAATAAAATATGTTATGGAAGAAAATAACACTCATTTCCAAAATTTTTCAGAAACAACCCTGCAATATATACTGAATGCCATTCCGCCATATCTGGGATTGGTTATATTACAGGTTGATGAAGGTGGCAAAATCAACTACTGGAACGGACCTATAGAAAAATATTTTGACGTATCTCCACAACCACAACAATCAATAGACGAGTTTACACCTTATTTAGTTGGGATGATACCTCCTTTGACCAATCCTATGGTAGTATCTCATCTAAGAGTTAAAGACAACCTATATGTCGAAGCCCATTTTCTTACTGACGAACAAAGACGTAACTGGATATTCTTGATTGACCAAACACACGAAATAAAAGCCATACACCCTATACTTCAATTTTATAATGAAGAAAAACTTTCTAAACGAAACGACCCACAAACAATGAATGTCAAAGGAGCAGTATCAGCTCTATATTTATTGGATTATATTGTATTTGAACGCGATAAAACTGAGACATATAAATTAATTGGCCAACCACCTTCATGGATTCACAAGCTACCCAAGAAACTTAAAACAGAAAACAATAAAGCGCTACTCATTGAAATGTTTCCTTTTATTGAAATGTTTCAATTAGAAGCAGCTCCTGTCTGGAACAGTCAATCAGATGCCCGGCTAATGAGCGGTATGTGGGAAGAAAGAGATATTCATAATAAAAATATTTATTTGCACGCCGTTGCACTGCATCACGATCAACGAAACTATATGCTTATTAAACCTGTTTCACAACAAAATGAAATGGATCAGGGGTTTTTGCAAAAAGCCCGAGAACAACGAATCACATTGGATAAATTAGCCGTAGCCGAAAAAAAGCTCAAACAACTGCTATCCTTTAAAGACCAGTTTATCTCCATCATCAGCCACGACCTACGCTCGCCTATAGGTGCTGTGATGGGATTGGCAAGCCTGCTGCTAAACGATAAAGACCTGCATCAAAAAATGGAAGTCCAGCAGATTGAACTATTAGAAGATATTAAATCGGAAATGCGCCGCCTGCTCGACTATAACGAGAAACTATTCCAATGGTCGTACTTAGAGCTTGGCAATTTTACAATCAATCGAAAAAAGATCACCCCCGAAGAACTGGCGCTTTATGTACAAAAAATTTACGCCACACAGCTGAAACAAAAACAGATACAGTTTTCATGGTCTGTTGATCCAGCATTTACTTTGGAAGCCGATGAGACCCTTTTAGGTCAGGCAATGAATAATTTAATTGGCAACAGCGTGAAGTTCACACCTAAAGGAGGGACTATCTATCTGAAATTCCTTATAGAAAAAAACCAACGACTGATTGTCATACAAGATACCGGCATAGGTATGGACGAAGAAATCTGTAAGGGCCTGTTTACTGATTTTATTCATCAATCAACGGCAGGTACAAAAGGTGAGACAGGAACTGGATTAGGTCTGGGTATAGTAAAAAAAATTATCGATGCGCATGGCTTTAGTATCACCGCTCACTCCAAACCCGGCAAAGGATCGGTGTTCACAATTTTAATTTAGAATTTCGCGAGTATCCCCTTTTCTCATTAAAACTATTCGTCGGCATTTCGTGATTCTATCATACCGTAATGTTTAAATCTGATTAATCAATTGCATGAACAGTACTCAATCATAATCACCACCAACAAATCGACAAAACAATAAGCTGTACAAAAAAACTGTTTAGGGCTTTTGCAATAGTTCTATATTACCAAATATTTACGTGTATTTTCTTTCCAACTCTTTGCCCATTCTGTGTTTAATGTCACAATTTCTGAAAGCCTTATTCAATTACTACTAGTTTTTTGATCCGTTGGGTAATTAAATCAAAAAGCATATAATCTTTAAAATTAAATTGATCGAAATTTATAGAGTAGTATCACCAGAATAAATGCAGATAAACGTGCAATTATTTCATTGGATATCAGTATATTTATTTCGCTAACTTAGGCAAGATGGACAAAGGCAAAATGAAAAACAACAACCTCTGAAGTGAAATCGTTAAATCAACTTAATACATACTTTTCAGGCTCACAGAATAAAAAAGTAGTTCTTAGTACATATTGGCAAGCTTTTTTCTTTTAGGTGTATCTTTGCATTGGCAGTATCGGTTGTCGCGGCATGAATTTGCTGAGGAAAGTCGGGACAGCACAGAGCACCATACTTCCTAACAGGAAGGGACACAGCCGGAGACAGTTGTGTAACAGCTAGTGCCACAGAAAATAACCGCCCTGAGTGTTACAAAGGGTAAGGGTGAAAACGTGAGGTAAGAGCTCACGCATAGGCAGTGTGAGTTGTCGATGGGGTAAACCTTATGGGCTGCAAGGCCAAATATACCGGCGCTGATACGGGCTTCAAAAACCCGTATGATAAAGACTGCTCGTCTGATGCCGGTGGGTAGGCTGCTTGAGCTTTTTGGTGACAAAAAGCCCAGATAAATGACAACCTGATACAGAATCCCGCTTATGATGCTGCTCAAACAATCCGGTGAACACGCTTCACCGGATTGTTTACAATAACTTTTGTGCATCAGCGTTCATTAGCTGATACTTTTTTATTCGACACTTATTATGTCCGTTTCATTTGCCAAAAGCTTTTTTTTCTCACCATATGAACACCGTTCACCTATAGACATTAAGCCTTTTGCACTGATCCTATTCGTCCTGATTATCATACTTTCTCATAGCCGGTTGGTGGCTCAACACACTAAATATTTTGATCCGTATCCTATGCTGTATCGTGAAGGATTGGAGCGGATTCAGGCCGGACAGTATGGCACTGCCAAGGACAAGATGGAAGCTTTCATACAGGAAGAGACCGACCCAAATCATGTGCTGCTAGCCGATGCACATTATTATGCCTTGTTATGCGCTGTGCAACTCAAACAAGAAGATGCAACCGAGAAGATACAAGCGTTTGCTGCTCAACATACCAGTTCGGCATGGATGCCGGTTATCAACTTCCTGCATGGCAGAGTGCTCTTCGAACAAAGGCGTTATTCAGAAGCTTTGGTATGGTTCGAGCAAACCGATCCTCAATCACTTGCTGATTTCGAACAGGCCGAGTTAGCCTATAAATCAGGCTTTTGTCTGATGCGCCAAAACAAAACAGCACAAGCAATAGACTTTTTTGCAAAGGCAAAAGATTTTGATGGAATCTACCAGCAGACAGCTATGTATTACTACGCCCATCTGAATTATCTGCAGGAAAATGATTTGGAAGCTGCCTCTTATTTTGAAAAGCTACAATATGTGCCATCCTATAAAAAAATCGTCCCACAATATTTACTACATATCCATCATCGTCAGGGCGACTACCAGTATGTAACTCTGCATGGCGAAGAAGTGATGGAGCTAAGCGACAGCAAGCGTCGCCCCGATCTGACTCTTTTAGTAGCTGATGCATGGTATAAGTCGGAGGAATACATCAAAGCTTTATACTTTTACAAGCTTGCCGAAAACTATGGCAGGCGCCAGTTAGAGCGTGAAGACGCATATCAAAAAGGCATCTGTCAGTTCAAATCCGGTGCGTTCGCCGATGCGATTCTCATGTTAGAGCAAATAGCCGGCTCCGCTGATGATGTCCTTGCACAAAACACAGCCTATCATTTAGGACTTGCTTACTACGAAACCGAACAAAAGGTGTTTGCACGCAACGCCTTTCTAAAAGCATATAAACTAAATCATAACCAACAACTTACAGATGATGCGCTTTTCAAATATGCACAACTGAGTCTGGAAACGAATCCCGAACCTTATAACGAAGCTATCAATCTGTTAGAAGAGTATCTCAAAACTCAAGCTGCATCTACCCAAAAAGAGCAGGCCGAACAATTGCTTATTCAGCTCTATCTGCATACCAAAAATTTTGACTCGGCTTTGGCTTCATTGGAAAAGAATAAAACGGGAAAGCCTCAGCTTGAAAAGATTTATCAACAAATTTCCTATGCTGTAGGCAATGAATCTTTTTTACAAGGTGATGTACAAAAAGCAATCACCTATTTTCAACCTATCATTCAGGTTACTAACTCAGAATATGGAGCTTTGGCACTGTTTTGGACAGCAGAAGCATTGATGCAGACCGGTCAGTATTCAGAAGCGTTACAACGTTTAAAACAATTTGAAGGTCACAAGTTTGCATCATCAACCGGGCTTTTGCCGCAAGCTGCTTTTCAGACCGCATACGCTCATTTTCAATTAGGCCAATATAAACAAGCGCTACCTTATTTCAATCAATTCATCCAACATCAACGGGCCGATGAGAATCTGAGATACGACGCATGGCTCCGGATAGGCGATTGCTATTTCATTCAAAAAGAATACAACAGGGCCATAGATGCGTATAATCAGGTGATTTTGGTCAATCAGGCAGGCACCGATTATGCCCTCTTACAAAAAGGGCTGGCATCGGGAGCTCTCGGACGCTTCACCGACAAAACAGAAGCTTTGGATCGTTTGATCAAACAGTTTTCAAGCTCCAATTATTATGAGCAAGCTCTTTATGAGATGGGAAGTACACATCTGATTCTCAACGATTCCAGAAGCGCTATTATCTTCTTCGACAGATTAGCCCAGCAACGTCCCCGCTCGATTTATGCACGAGATGCCATGCATAAGACCGCATTAATTTATTTTAACAACAATCAGAATGAAGAGGCTATCACCTGGCTTAAAAAGATCATTCAGCTTTACCCTGGAACACCCGATGCCCGACAGGCTATGAACACATTAAAAGCTATTTATATAGAAATGAACCTAATACAAGAATATGTGTCATTTGCCAATCAGCTTGGTTTTGGTACTATCAGCAATGCCGAACAGGATTCTTTAACTTTCAGTCAGGCTGAAAACTTATATCAAGAAGGACGATTTGAACAGGCATTATCAGCTTTTGAACAATATATTCAACAGCAAGACGGAGCTTATTTATTGCCGGCACATCACTATCTATATCAGATATATATCCGAAACGCTGAGGAGGATAAAGCCTTACAGAGTATAAACTATATTATCAGTATTGATGGGAATCCTTATATGGAGCAAGCTCTGTTATATGCAGCACGTATCTATTATGATCGTCAACAATATAATCAGGCAAACCGTTTATATAATGATTTATACCACCTTGCCACTCAGAGCAGCGAGAAAATGGAAGCTCTTGAAGGTAAAATGAAAAGCGCCTATTTTACTGATGATTTCACTCAGGCTATAGAAGTGGCACATCTGATTCAGACCAATACTGCATCATCGTCTGCTCAACAGCTTCAGGCATATTATATAGCCGGCAAGTCACTCTTTGAGACTGACAGAAACGAAGAGGCATACAGCAGTCTTCAAGAGGTCAGGCAACAAGATCGGGGACGTTTGGGTGCCGAAGCCCTTTACCTTATGGCTCGGATCAGCTTCCGACAAAACCGGTTAGAAGATACTGAGTACGCCATCTTTGAACTATCCGAACAATATGCTTCCCAAGACTATTGGGTAGCTAATGGATTTATACTGCTGGCAGATGTATATGTCAGACAAAATAATATTTATCAGGCTAAAGAAACATTAAAAAGCATAATGGATAACTATCAGGGTGATGACTTGAAACAGGAAGCCGCCCGAAAACTTGAGATGCTCAACGGCTGATCATTCATTACAATTAGTTCATGAGACACGAAAAATATTATATGCGAGCCCAGTTTGTTTTTGCTTATTGCATACTGTGTTTAGCTGCTTTGTTTATGAAGCAGTCTATACTGTATGGTCAATCGCACAAGGAACAAGTAACGATCATTGGAGCATATGAACCGGGATTAAAGGCAGTTCAAAAGCCCGTATTGAAACCCGAGCCTTCACCACCTATCACAGTAAAACCTGACTCAACACTATCGGGATTGAATATCATTGAACCTACATCGCCCAATATTTCAGCTTTAAGCCCACTGATAATCCAGGCCAAAGAAAAAGATAATCCTTTTTCCAATTATCTGAAAGCAGGAATAGGTTCATCAGCAAGTCCGGTATTCCTGTTCAACCATTACAGCAAGATAGCTCGTCAAACTTATTTCTATAATCAAATTGAGCATCTTTCCTCATGGATAGCCATCAAAGACTTTGCTCCTTCCGACTGGATGAAAAACAATATTTCAACTGGCATTGATCATGCGTTTGACTCTCATACCCTCACTGCTGAATTGTTTTACAAGCGCAACCATCACCGATATTACGGGTTCAGACCTGTTGATTTTCCCGATTTATCTGTCAGCCGTGATTCTCTTGCCCAACATTATCAACATATGGGATTAAAAACCCGATTGCAAAGCACATATCGTGATCCATCCATGCTACACCATAGTGTGGAGCTGACCTACAGCCGGTTCAACGATAAATTCGCAGCATATGAAAATGTAGTAAAATTAGATGCCGACATCAGAAAAAATATAGAGCTGTTTCCGTTGGTTGATAATCAGTCTGTCAATTTATCTGGCTATACTTCTTTTGCCTCTTTTGGCGACAGCATCCAAAAGACCAATGAAATATTTATAGGGATGCAGCCAGGTTTAGCGCTTAGTGGGAGTTTTTATTCGTTGGAATTAGCATTACGCACCGAATACCTGCATAGCACCAAAGGAAATATCAAGCTTTATCCACATCTCTCCGGCAGATTGCTGCTGCTCGACGACCACTTTGAGTTTTATGCCGCATTAGACGGAGGTTTAAAACGTAAGAACATTTCCCAGATCATTGAATACAACCCTTTTGTGGCCTCAGGATTCAGTTCGTGGTGGGAAGACCATAAGTTCCATTTTGATGCCGGAATAAAAACCAGTCTGATCAAAAACCTGGGTTTTCGTTTTGGCATTGTATATGACGAGATCAGCAACAAAGGCTTTTTTCTGACCGACACCACTTTCAAGCTTTTCAATCATATTGGCATGACACACGATCATGTACAGCGTCTGCAATTCAAATCGGAGCTCTCATTCCATATGGCACCTCGCTGGACGGCATCGGCTGTTCTACTTCATCAGCAATATTTTACAGACAGTATAGCACAAGCCTGGCACGAGCCGGATTTTACTGCTGATTTTCTTGTCAGGCATCAGTGGAGCGAGCAATGGACGTTTGCTACAGGATTACATCACGAATCTAAACGACCGACGCCGGTTTATACATCTGATGAAATTCAGATACACTGGTTAAAACCTATTTGGGATGTGCATATAGAAGCTGTATATTCGTTCAACGACTATCTGAGCTTCTACGCATTGATGAACAACCTGTTGCATCAGCGGTATGAACGCTATTTCAACTATCCGGTACAAGGGATGCAAGTTTTTGCCGGAATGATGATAAAATTTTAACAAAAGTCTGGCATAAGAAGACTCTTAACCTAATTTTCTTATTGTCTTTCAATGTGTTAATCATGTTTCGACATATATTTTCGGATGTTGATAGATCATCGGTAATTTCAATGCAACCGATTGCATAAAAATTGTCAATAAATGGATAGAAATGAGGCTACAAGGGTTAAAATCCTATGGTTATATTTCGTATCTTTGTTGTTTAAACTAAGCTAACAGCAAAAACCCAAAATGACCGAAGAAGAAAAAAGATTAATCGCAACTAACGAATATACAGCAAGTAATATAAAAGTTTTAGAGGGGTTAGACGCGGTTCGTAAGCGTCCTGCCATGTATATAGGTGATGTGAACGTACGCGGATTGCATCATTTGGTTTATGAAGTAGTTGACAACTCCATAGACGAAGCCATGGCCGGCTTTTGCAATCTGATAGAAGTGATCATACATGCCGACAACTCTATTACTGTAATGGATAACGGGCGAGGTATCCCAACAGGGAAGCATGAGAAAGAAAATCGTTCAGCCCTTGAAGTGGTTATGACGGTTTTACATGCCGGAGGTAAGTTTGATAAAGGTTCTTATAAAGTTTCCGGCGGCTTGCACGGAGTAGGTGTTAGTTGTGTGAACGCACTCTCAGCACACTTCAAGGCAGAAGTCTATCGCGAAGGAAAAATATTTGTACAGGAATACAGCGAGGGTAAGCCATTATATGAGGTGAAAGCTATTGGAGAGTCGAATAAAAACGGTACCAAGATCACATTTAGACCTGATGATACAATTTTTATCACTACCGAATACGATTACTCCATCCTGGCTTCACGTATGCGCGAATTGGCCTTTCTAAACAGAGGAATAAGCATCATACTTACCGATGAACGTACCTATGTAAACCACGGTCACATACGCAGCGAAACTTTTTATTCATCCAACGGATTGAAAGATTTCATCAGCTATTTAGATGAGAACAGAGAAAAGCTTATTCCCGAACCCATAGTTATTGAAGGCGAGCGCAACCAGATACCTGTTGAGATAGCCATGCAATACAACACTTCTTTTTCGGAGAATCTTCATTCTTACGTAAACAATATCAACACTCATGAGGGTGGTACTCATCTGGCTGGTTTCAGAAGAGGACTGACGCGTACTCTGAAATCCTATGCTGAGAAATCAGGCTTATTGGCTAAACTCAAATTCGATATCAATGGTGATGACTTCCGTGAAGGCCTAACTGCCATTATTTCCATCAAAGTTCCTGAGCCTCAGTTTGAAGGTCAGACTAAAACTAAATTAGGAAACACTGAAGCTATGGGAGTGGTTGACCAGATCGTCAGCGAGCATCTTTCAAATTATTTAGAAGAAAACCCTAAAGAAGCCAAGACCATTGTAAATAAAGTGATATTGGCTGCCACTGCCCGTCATGCAGCCCGTAAAGCACGCGAATTAGTACAACGCAAAAGTGTATTAGGCGGATCAGGATTACCAGGCAAGCTATCCGACTGTACTGAACGCGACCCAGCTAAAGCTGAGCTATATCTAGTGGAAGGTGACTCGGCAGGAGGTACAGCCAAACAAGGACGAGACAGACGATTTCAAGCTATATTGCCGCTGAGAGGGAAGATATTAAACGTGGAAAAAGCAATGCCACATAAAATATACGACAGCGACGAGATTAAAAACATATTCACTGCATTAGGAGTTACCATAGGAACTGAAGAAGATAGTAAAGCATTAAACTTAGAAAAATTACGCTACCACAAAATCGTCATCATGACCGACGCTGATATAGACGGCAGCCATATAGCTACCCTTATTCTTACCTTCTTCTTCCGGCAGATGACAGAACTCATTGAGAGAGGGTATATCTACATTGCTACTCCACCTCTGTATCTGTTGCGCAAAGGTAGGCAAGAACGATATTGCTGGTCGGAAGAAGAACGTGAGAATACTGTCAGAGAATGGTCGGGTGACGGCAGCGATAGAGGTATCCACATTCAACGGTATAAAGGACTTGGAGAGATGAATGCCGAGCAGCTTTGGGAAACTACCATGAATCCAGCCAACCGTACACTACGGCAGATCACCATTGAAAACGGATTAGAAGCTGACCATGTCTTTTCCATGCTGATGGGAGACGAAGTCCCACCCAGAAGAGAGTTTATTGAAGCCAATGCAAAATATGCAAAAATCGATGCGTAATCGCATATACACCAAGTTCAGTTCATAGGTATTGAATTTTTGCCATACTGAAAGCGCTATCTCAGCTCTTCATCGCATTATCATTTTCACACTATTGATTACCCGATCCTTATCGTTTTGACAAGGGTTGGTCAAAGCATTCCAATGAAAAAAGGGCAACTTGTGCAGCTGCCCTTTTTTGAAAATTATCAGGTATGAAAAAACTATTTCACTCCTTTAAGTGTAGAGTAATTGATACGAAAAGCACCTGCTCTTCGTAGCTCTTGTTTCACATCTGTAACCACACCCATTTTTGTATCTTTATGTACTTTAAGTGATGTAGTAAGGAACTGCCGGTCGGCTTCATTACGTGCTTCCCGTTCACGGGCTATAAACTCAGGTACATCCTGTATTCTGGCAAACTGGTCATTGAGTTGCACTCGCGACTCGGTTCCTAAAGAAGCTATAGCCGGTGGGCCTATATAAATGAAGCTTACTAAGGATTTCTTTTCAAGCTTTTGCACTTCAGTAGCTGTTGGCAATTGCATTTTTACTCTTAGGGTAACTTCGCGCATCACGGTAGTTACCATAAAGAAAAACAACAGCATGAAGATGATATCCGGCAATGAGGAGGTACTGATTGCCGGTGTGCCTTTTCCTTTTTTTGTTTTAAACTTCGACATATTATTGTTCTCCTATACTTTCGGGTTCAGCCTCGCTAACACGTATAGGTATCGCATCATTGATAGCTTTTATCTGGTTTTCATTAACCAGGTTAGCAAATCTGACCCCAAATTTTTCCATTGACAGTTCATCTTTCAACTCATTAAATGCCCGGGCTAATTCATTTTGTACTTGTATATACATATTATATGAAGTTCCTCTGTCGTTTTTCAACGAGATAACACCTTTTGAGGTGTATATAGGGCCAATGAGATCAATCGTTTTCATCTCTGCTTCTGGATAATTTGGATTATCGGGTACAACGGGGGTCATAAACCGCTTGGCTTCGTCTTTCAAGGTTTTAATATCCCCTATACGCCCGTTGACCAACAGCCGGTCATCTTTATTGACCAAGACATTCATCACGTTTCTTTCTTTGATCTTGATATCATCAGGTGTCTCAACCGGAGGTGGTAACCTACGGGTGATACCAGTATCAACATCCATGGTAGTAGTAACCAGGAAGAAGATCAGCAAGAGGAAGGCAATGTCGGCCATCGAGCCTGCATTAATTTCTGGTGAAGCTCTTTTTGCCATTGTATGTTACTTAAATATTTTCATGATATTGGAATAAATGATAGCCAGAATGGAGAGAGCTGCTGTAATATAGGTAAAGAGCAAACCCATTCCAACCCATTTTGATGTTTGTTCGGTAACTCCGAGTACTTCAAGTCTCAGATCGCTGAAAGTATTTCCGGCAAGGCTGTATGAGATAACAGCTATCACAGCCACAATACCAATACTTATAAGCATCTTCACTATATTACCCGGGTTCAGTATGAAGCCATAAACCGGTGAGGCAATAGCGATTACAGCTGCTGCGATCACTAAAATGATCCCCCACTGGATAAAGCTTGCCGAGTCGAGATTATTGGTGTAGAACAGTATAGTCAATAGCGCACTAACTGCCAACAACGCATATAACACCCAACTAACTATTTTGGATAATTTATTAGCCATACTATGTTATTTTTTTGCAAAGGTGGTGATCATATCTATGAAAGAGATAGAGCTGTCTTCCATATCATTTACAAGGTTATCGATCTTGGAGATAATGTAGTTGTAGAAAATCTGCAGGATGATAGCTACTATCAGCCCGAACACGGTTGTCAACAGAGCTACTTTAATACCTACTGCCACAACCTGTGGTGATATATCACCTGCTGCTGCGATATCATCGAATGCCATGATCATCCCTACTACGGTTCCCAAGAAGCCGAGCATAGGTGCCAGAGCGATAAAGAGTGAGATCCAGCTTACTCCGCTTTCGAGCCTGCCGGTGATCACTGCTCCGTAGGACACGATTGATTTTTCTACTTCGTCTACTCCGTGGTCATAGCGCATCAATCCCTGATAGAAGATACTGGCAACCGGACCGCGAGCGTTGCGGCAGATATCTTTTGCTTTATCCACGCCGCCGCCTTCTAATGCCTTTTCTATGCTGACCAATAGTTTTTTGGTGTTTGTAGTGCTAAGGGTCAGATAGATAATTCTTTCAATACTGATAGCCAATCCAAGGATGAGTGTTAACAGAATGACGCCCATAAATTCAGGGCCCCCTTCAATAAATTTTTCTTTTAAAACTTCGTGAAACGTTAGTGGCTCTTCATCTAAAGCCTCCATCTGTACCGTTTCAGGTTCATCTGCTTGTACTACCTCTTCCTCGATGGCCTCAGCAGTATCATCGGTTATTTCAGTCTGTTCGGTAGGATCAGCCGGGCTGTCCTGTGCAAGTACGACGTTGTGAAAGCCGATAAACATCATACCTGCCATGGTAAGTAGAGCAATTAATTTTTTCATAGTTGATAGTGTTGATTACTACTTGAACTAATTTAGATTTATGTGATTTACGAATTATATAAATACAACGAATTGCAAATGTACATTATTATCTTTAAACGTTTTAACTTTTTTTTCAATCCCAAGCGGAGAGAGCGGGATTCGAACCCGCGATACCCTTTCGGGGTATACACACTTTCCAGGCGTGCGCCTTCAACCACTCGGCCACCTCTCCATGACACACTGTTATCAATATGTTGCATCCAAAAATAAAGGCCAAAAGTACATATTTTTTTATCGCCTCCAAAACTTTATAGCCAGCTTCTTTTGTTTGGATTGGTTCTAAACAAAAAAAAGCCTGACAACTGATATGTACCCTATATCCTACTCCTTGATAAATGGGATACGGCGTATGCCTGATGAGGTTTGAATTCGTACCACATACATACCAGTAACCAAACCTGACACATCAAGCTCGGCCTGCGAATGATCAGGTTTGAACCGTTGTATCAGTTTACCGTCTAACCGCAACAAGTCGATCGTTTGAATAAGTTGCCCGTTGGCGTTTATCGTTAAATAATCTGATACAGGATTTGGATACAGCTCAATCCCAGCAGCTGATTCGCTCAATCCAACCATATCTGGCTCTAAGGCATTAATCAACGATATACCATCGTACTGAAACACTTCCTGATCGGGCATAGAACTGTCGTACTCTGCCGTCAGGTCGTGATAATAGCCTGTATCTTGCTTACGCCACTTTAGTTGCAGGCTCTGTCCCGGGACAAAACCATCTATTGGTACCGACAGGCTATCGTTTCCAAACACCGCCATAAAAGCAGGCTCTGCCGGGTCATCTATCAAGAGAATTCCTGCCGGCAGTCCCTCATCGGTAAAAGCTATGATCTGATCGCCAGGCTGAGCAAAGCTAAGTACTCCAGCTGCAAAGCCTAAGTTGTGTGCGGCAGAAGTGATGGCTATCTCAGGCTCAGACAATTGAGCCTTGGCTGAAGTACATTCCGGGAAGTGCAGAGTGAGATCAGAAGCTGACTTGAGCATATACGCCTTTCCTGGGGAAAGCTGTATCAGGCTCTCAAGTCCGGCCTCCGGCCAATATACTTGAGTACCGCTCAGGTTTCTTACAAAAATGATCTGGTCAGCATACGAATCTATCAAGCCGGTTAAAGCAACCGGACACGAACTTAGTACGGGAATGAGGTTCCACCCGGTATGTATGTCCAAACTGCCTTCCATCGCTTCGGGACCCGATATCATCAGGTTAGCCGCAGCATCCATTTTCACTTTATATCCTTCAAAGCCGTTCCAGCTACCAATAGTGTTGATCCCATGTGCCGGATCATATAGTCCAGTAGCCGACTGTACAGCAATCAGCTTATCGGAAACAGGCTCGAACAATTGATCCAGTCCTGTCTCTGCCGGCTGAATAAACGAAGACAAACTATTCCATCCCTTCTCAAGAGATGCATTGAAGGTCATCATACCGCCAGTAGTCTGTAGTGTGAAATCGTCTATATACATCCCGTCTTTAGTCACCATATAATCACTTACAAAACGAAAACGCAGTTGTACCCAGTTTTGTCCTAAATAAGCGTTCAGGTTATATGTTTTTTTCTGCCAGTTGTTTTGTGTGCCCGTGAAAGAGGCCAACTGAGCCCATGTCATACCGTTTGTACTTACCTCCAAATACATATAATCGTAGTTGTTTTCTATATCGTATCGTGTCCAGAAGCTAAGCTCGGCTTCTGTGAATCCCATATTCAGGCTAAAGGGACGGAAATAGGCATAACTAGTGGTATTATTTTGATAGTTACCATTTGGACTTTCGGATAGTGAGTGTATAGGCGAGTACGACTGGGTTGTAGTCAAACCCCAGCTGCCGGTAAACTCCCAATAAGGTGTTCCGTTTTCAAAGTCCATAGAAAAGGGAAGCACCAAAGGAGGCATAGGCACAACGGTTACCGAATTGGAAGGATCGGATTCAAGTCCACTGTCGGCATAGATAGCAGTAACAAAGTACGTATAAGGTGTGCCGTTTTCGACATTCAGATCGAGATAGTAAGCTGATGTAACATTATCCACAAGCTGTTCATCTCTGTATATATTATAAGATGCAGCATCGGGCATATTCAACCATTCCATTTCCACCTGCTGATCGCCGGCTAAAGCTACTAATCCTCTTGGGGGCAATAGCCTGTTAGCCATAGTCACTATAGAGGCTAATGCAGCTTTGGTAAATATAGCCGCTTGTTGTTCGTTATTATAGCTTAGTCCGATGATATCGTTGGAAGTGTGGATATAGGGGCTGTAATCGGGTACTGCTTCAAACGGATAGATGCCCATATATCCGTTGTTATTGAAAGAGGTATGGTCGCTATCGCCACCTGATAGTGTTCCTGGTTCAACAACAAACTCAGGCAGATAGGTGCTGCATACGCTCATATAAAAATCGGCTAACTCCTGAGCTGAGGATGGAAATATCAAAGTGGATTTGATGGTGGTATTCCCCGGTTTGAGATAGCCATTCATATCCAGGTTAAAGTAGCCATGAATGTCTAACCCTTGCTGTGCAGCATATGCAGCATAGGCGGCACTGCCATACAAGCCATATTCTTCGCCGGAGAAGGAACAAAATATTATACTCCTGTCAAAAGAATACTGGGTGAGGATACGAGCCATTTCAAGCACACCGGCAGTGCCGGATGCATTATCATCAGCGCCTGGGGCTAAGCCCGAATAGCTATATGAATCATAATGTGCACCACATACCACATATTCATCCGGATATTTGGTTCCTATCATCAACGCTATCACATTATCGCTGGCAGGTCCGCCTGGCATGGGAAAATCCATCAGCTCAACCTCCAACCCGTAGGATTCGTACTTAGCTTTGATCCAGTTTTGAGCTTCCACACTTTGAGGATGATACGAATCACGTGTACCATAATCTTGCAGATGCTGTACCGTTGCAGTGATATTGACATAGTCAACCTGATCAATTAACTCTTGAATAAAAGGATCAGGATCGGCAGTACGTGAAGGGGTTATCAAGCTTGCTTCGGGTATACGCGCTTGCTGAGGATGAATGCGTATCATCCCATCGTTGCGCGCCGGCTCAAGCTGCCCATATTGCTTTTCATTGGTAGAAACAATCAACAGATTATCAGTCTTGTACAACAGCTGTATCCTGTCTGACCAGCGTTGTTGATAGTCAACCGCTTCATCAGCTGACGCATAGACTATATAATAACTGATATCAGCTTGCCAAGGGTTTGAATCTAATAGCGTATGAGGCTCCTTAGGAACAAAATCAACTGTGGCAATAACAAAATCATCGGAATAGAAATGTACTTCAAAAGCAGGATTCTCTATATACGACCGGCTTTGAATCACATCACTAACAGGTATTAACACCAATGAGTTTGACAAAAGGGAAAAAGGCATCAGCAGTAGTGCTGCAAACCATAACATAAGGGTAAATATTTTACGCATCTTGATACTGTATTTGTAATGAATAGGTTGTCTGATCAATATCATACGTTGACAAGCAATGGATTAGAACAACATACAATTGTGGCTTACAAAGGTACGGAAAAATGATCGGTTTTATTTTCAGGCTTGCAGAACTTATTATTTTTCAATCAGCTTATGCATATATATCAACCTATCATCAGTTTTAGTGAGTAGTGCCTACATCAGTTTTTGATAAAACTGCCACCATCGGTCGGGTAGCTCATCATTTAAGGCCGATTCGTAGTCTTTTTTTGAGCATGGCACGAAATATTGTCTTTTGTATTTTTCCTGATGCTGTTGTCCCATGCTCATATCCATCCACCATCGTCCGGTTTTTTTGCTTTTTAGAAAGATCAGCTCTTCATCCTGCCCTTCAACACGAACGATATATTGTGCAAAACGTGTGTCGTGGTGTTTAGGGGTATCGGGTATCCGATTAGCCACTCCATCCAGAAAATACCATATCATCTGAGCTGCTAATTTAGCTGTCAGTTCATGTGTGTCGTAGGCTGGATTTATCTCAAATAATCCAAAGCAGCTGAGTTTCTCGTTCATACCTGCATATCTTGCCAGGCGGCAGGCTTCTTCACCGGTAAATCCGTTTGGGTTGACCAATCCGTTGGCTGGCGCATCGCATCCCCTTACAGCACCTATGTCGAAGCTTACCATATCGGCACTTCGAATAACAGGCTCTGCCTCCTCCATATTAGAACGTATAAAGCCAAGACGCCACACATCAAACAACAGATTCTTCATCAGTTCAACAGCTTTGGCATCTACATAATAATTTTGATAACCGATATTGGTGAAATTGAATAAGTAGTTTGGCTGTTGCATAATAATGCGGCTAAGGTATGCCTTCGAATGGAATTCATTTTCATCCTGCCCTATATCAAACAATGGGTCTATTGCAAGTATATTAACTAAACGGCCTTGATTTTCATAAGCCTGATACAATGAATACACTAAATCATTGCTACCTCCTATCACAAGCGGGATAATGTTTTGACTGATCAAAGCTTCTACTACTTGCGACAAGGCAAAATAAGTGTCGTCTATGCTGTTTCCTGCCCGTATATCACCTAAATCAGCTATGAGAAGATTGGGCCAATGATCAAAAAGTGGATACAATGCCTGTCGGACGTAAGCTGGAGCATGCATACAACCGGTATTATCCAACGCATTACGTTCTTCGGCTACTCCAATGATCGCAACCGATACGCCATCTACCGCAGGAAATTTATGTTGCTCACTATATATGATCAAGCTATTGGCTAACTGGTTTTGTCCTGCACTAGTTTTAAACCTAATGTTTTCTATTTCAACTGGTTCAAGAAAGAGGCTTACGTCTATCATTGGAAAAGGGCTGTTACAAGTGCGAATATAGGATAATTCTTAGCCGTTATTTTGTTTTCTTTCTGACAAAACGTTTCTTAGGTGTATTTTCCGGATCGGCTATGATGGCTTTGCATTGTTCAAGGGTCAGTTGAGCCGGATCGGTTTGCTTAGGTATCTTATAGTTTTTATTTTTATACCGTATGTAGGGGCCATATCTACCGTCAAGTACTTTTAGCTCGGGTTCCTGATCAAACTCTTTGATGATGCTTTGAGCTTCTTTCATCTGTTTGACTTCTATAAGTGTGATGGCACGTTCTAGATCAATGGTATGCGGGTCATCGGTTTTTTGAAGGCTATAGAACTTATTATCGAATTTTACGTAGGGGCCGAAGCGTCCAATAGCTACTATCACTTCCTTTTCCTGATGGGTACCAATATGTCTTGGAAACTCAAACAGCTTGAGTGCTTCTTCCAGGCTGATGGTCTCCATGCTTTGGTCTTTACGTAGTCCGGCAAACCGTGGCTTTTCTTCCGATTCGGTATCGCCTATCTGTATCATAGGGCCGTATCGTCCTACCTTAGCAAATACGTTTTTACCTGAAGCAGGGTCGATTCCAAGTAATTTTTCGCCTGAAAACTTACCTGCATTTTCTGTCACAAATACTATATCGCGGTGAAAAGACTCGTAAAACTCACCTATCATCTTGTTCCACACCTTTTTACCATCAGCAATTTCATCAAATTCTTTTTCTACGTGAGCAGTAAAATGGTAATCAATAATATTCTCAAAATGTTGGATCAGGAAGCGGTTCACCAATGTACCTACGTCGGTAGGGAACAGTTTGGCTTTTTCCTGTCCGCTCATTTCGGACAGTGTTTTTTCTGTTATTTTTTTATTGACGAGTTTCAGTTGTTTATAGGTACGTTTTTCGCCCGGTCGGTCTTCTTTAACCACATATTCGCGTTTAAGTATGGTTGAGATTGTTGGTGCATAGGTAGAAGGTCGTCCAATTCCAAGCTCTTCCATTTTTTTGACTAAGCTGGCTTCTGTATAGCGTGCCGGATGTCGTGTGAATCGCTCGGTGGCGTTCATTTCATCTAAGGTTAACTGCTGTCCCTGTTTTAATGGAGGGAGTAGGTTTTTCTTATCATCCCCGTTATCTTCATCTGTACCTTCAAAATACACTTTCAGAAAGCCGTCGAACAGCACTACTTCTCCAGTAGCAGTAAACTGTTTTTGGTTAGTCGATATATTGATGAGTACAGTGGTGCGCTCCAACTTTGCATCCGCCATCTGAGAAGCGATAGTGCGTTTCCAAATAAGTTCATACAGTCTCTTTTCATCGGCACTACCACCAACAGTAGATTTATCCATATAAGTAGGTCGTATGGCTTCATGAGCTTCTTGTGCTCCTTTGGTTTTTGTTACAAAGCGTCGTGTTTTTGAATAGTTTTCACCAAACTTTCCGATGATCTCTTGTTTTATCATCTCTATCGCAAAGGCAGACAAATTAACTGAATCGGTTCGCATATAGGTTATCTTACCCGATTCGTAGAGCTGTTGTGCTACCCGCATAGTGTTGGCAACTGAGAATCCAAGCTTACGACTTGCTTCCTGTTGCAGGGTGGAGGTAGTGAAAGGGGGTGCGGGAGATTTTTTTGCAGGTTTTTTTTCTACAGCATGAACAGTGTATTGTGCACCAATACAGCTCTGTAGAAACTCCCATGCTGTTTCTTTGTCTTTAAAACGTTCGGGCAGCTCAGCCTCAAAGCTTTGAATGCCGGTATCAGTATCTATCTCAAACAGAGCAATCACTCTAAAAGATGAGTTTACGTTGAATTCACGTATCTCATCTTCGCGTTCTACTATCAGCCGTACAGCTACCGACTGCACCCTACCGGCTGATAATGAGGGTTTTACTTTCTTCCATAACAAAGGTGATAGTTCATACCCTACTAAGCGATCCAATACCCTGCGGGCTTGTTGAGCCGATACCAGATTGATATCGATAGAACGAGGATTATCAATAGCTTTGGTAATAGCTTGTTTAGTTATTTCATGAAAAACTATGCGTTTGGTGTTTTCTTCCTTCAGTCCAAGTGCATTGAATAAATGCCATGAAATAGCTTCTCCTTCACGGTCCTCGTCAGATGCTAGCCATATGGTTTCGGCAGCCTGTACTGATTTTTTCAGATCGGCTACCACCTTTTTTTTGTCGGGGTCTATCTCGTATTGTGGCTTGAATCCATTCTCTATATCTACGCCCAGATGCGTCTTATTCAAATCCATCACATGGCCGTAACTGGACTTTACTATAAATTCTTTCCCTAAAAATCCTTCTATTGTCTTCGCTTTGGCGGGGGATTCAACTATAACCAGGTTTTTTGATGCTCCTGTTGATTTCATTCCTGAACTTCCTTTCATCGATTTTTAAAACGCAGCAAAATTAGTTTTTTTCAAATACAAAGGCATAGTATCATAAAATCGATACAGTGAATGTGTGCTAAATTGGTTGGATAACCCAGCATGAAGTACATGAAAAATTCTAGCTACGGAATATTTTATTGAGTATATTTGTCTAATCAAAGAAAAAAACACATACAAACTATACATTTTTTAATCGTAACCAGCAATTTATTTGGTTTTTATAGGTCAGTAGTACTACTGAAAATTTGTTGGTGATAATATTTTCTAATATGTCTAATCGTTTTCTCAATTTAGTAGTAAGCTGTATATTGCTCTTAGTTAGTACGGTTTCAGCCTTAGGACAAACCATTTTAGTAGAAAAACAAGATGGGACAAAGTACGATGAACTGATTGCTGATGTTCGAAATCTGCACTTTCAATCGGACGATCTGATCTTGTTGCTAAAAGATGGAACTATGAATGCCATTGCATTGGACGAGATAAAAAAGATTTATTTTGATATGTCCACAGGTTTTATCGAAAAATCAGCTTCGGGATTTATTCTCTCACCCAATCCGGTAAATGACTTGCTGAGAATTGATGGCATTTCCACCACAGAGGAGATACTATATATTTATCGTATAGACGGCACACTGGTCTTCAGTCAACAGATCAACAAGTCTGACAGCATGATTTTAGAGCTTGCGCATTTGTACCCAGGCCTTTATTTTATCCGTATTGCCGGTTTAACTTCTAAATTTATCAAGCTATGAACAAGCTCTTTACCAGTATCTCATTCTTTTTTGTAATTCTATTCGTCCATGCCGGGCAGGATGTAATGTATCTGCATTTCAACAACAAAGCCTCCTTAGGGGCTGAGGTAACAGCTATCGACAGCATCTATTTCAATGAAGACGGCAGTTTGTTTTCATTCCGGCTCAATCAACAGGTTTATAGTTACGCTACCCGGGATATTGACAGCATCACCTTTGGCCCGGCCTCACAAACCGTATCCTTTCATTATGAGAACGAAGCAGTTCGAATAGTGAATCCATTGGCTTTTCAGGGAGTAGAGGTGGTCAGGGAAGGAGCTTTTGTAACAGTACACGCAACCACAGACATCAGGGATATTGATTTTATCCTGAGTGGAGCCACAGATAATGGCTGTTTCAAAATATATACTGAAAAACGCTTTAATTTGATACTTAACGAACTTAGTATAACCAATCCTACAGGTCCGGCTATTAATTCTCAATCAAAAAAGAAGACCACAGTGATCCTGGCAGCTGGCACAACCAATGTGCTTACTGACGGTGAGCTATATGCTGATCCACCTAATAATGAAGATCAGAAAGGGACTTTTTTTGCCGAGGCTACTGTAATCATTGAAGGAGAAGGTAGCTTGATAATACACGGTAACGGTATTGATAAACACGGCCTCTGCAGCGACGACGACATACAGATCAATAGTGGAAACATAACTATCGCTTCGGCCGGCAACGACGGAATCCATGCCAAAGATGGATTGATAATCAACAACGGCACTATTCAGATTCATGCTACAGGCGATGGAATTGATGCAAAAGACGGTAGCCTCGAAATTTATGACGGATCAATCACTATCACTCTCGACTCGGAAGATGTAGGTGGTTTAATATCTGACAGCACTATACTCATAGCTGGTGGAACCCACTCGATTACGATAAACGGAGATCAGTCGAAAGGGATAAAAACTAAACAAGCACTAAGCTTAAGTGGAGGAGACATAACTATTCATACAACCGGCAATGCCGTATTGAAGCCCTCGGGCAGCGGCCACAGCCCATCATATTGTACCGCTATCAAATCGACAGACAATATCTATCTGAGTGGGGCTAATATCACCATCACCAGTACTGGTCAAGCAGGAAAAGGCATTTCTTCGGATAAAGATGTGGTGATGACGGATGGAACAGTCCATATCACCACTTCTGGTAACGCAGCTGTTTATACGAACCCGCAAGGTCAGCTAAAAGCATATAAGGCTACTTGTGTTACAATAGATAACGAACTGCATCTCATAGATGGAAATCTTACTATTTTAAGCTCAGGCATTGCAGGACAGGGAATAAACACTGACAAGAACATTATTATAGGAAGCCAAACGACTGTACCAGAGCTAACTATTACTACTACCGGAACCCGATTGCTGATCAGTGGATGGGGCAACAACGCCAAATATGCTACCGCCAAAGCAGTTAAAGCCGATGAGGATATTACAATCCACAGCGGTGATATCACGATCAGCTCGGCAGATGACGGTTTAAAAGCCAATAACTCAATTACTATCAACGATTGTAACCTGAACATCACCAATTCATACGAAGGTATAGAAGCACCATTTATCACTTTCAACGGAGGTAGTTCGCATATCAAGTCCAGCGACGACTGCCTGAATGCAACCTTTGGATCTGGTGGCGAGGCTAACGATGGCAGCTTGCTGACTATTAATGACGGATACATAGTAACCAACTCTACCGGAGGTGATGGCATAGACAGCAATGGCGATGTACTGATCACCGGTGGCATATTGATTATTCACGGCCCACCCTATATGCCTGAGGTAGGATTAGACTTCAATGGAAGCTGTAATGTGCACGGTGGGTTTATGATTATCTCTGCTACGAACTCATTTCTGATACAAACACCTGATGCCACTTCGCAACAATATAGTTTGAAAGCTACTTCCTACCAGACTCAGTCATCAAGTACTTTGTTTCATCTGCAACACTCATCAGGTACCGAAATAGTGACTTTTCAGCCTATGCGAAATTATTCGTCCATCATCTTCTCATCAGATGACCTGCAAATGGGTGAAACTTATTCGATTTATACCGGAGGTAGCAGCTCAGGAACCGTAATGGACGGCCTATATACAGGAGGCGAATATTCTGGTGGCACATTGAAAAAAACCTTTACTGTAACAGGTAAAATAACAAGCGTAACTTTTTAGTTGCTTTCCAAAGCACCTGCCAATAACGAACACATAATAGGGTTAATAAAAAACACTCATCTGCAAAACTACAGTAGATGAGTGTTTTATTTCGTTTAGTATGATCAGGATGAAATGTATTCCCTTTCAGCTGTATTGATCTAAATATCAATGACTCTTATAAGTATTTGTAGCCCCACCAGGACTCGAACCTGGATCTAAAGTTTAGGAAACTTTTGTTCTATCCCTTGAACTATAGGGCCTTTAACCAAGGGCCGCAAAATTACAGATTTTCCGTTATCGTGCAATCATTCTATTCTTTTTCGGCCAGTTGATCTCTTATCATATTTTCCAATAACAACAAGTCGTCAGTAAATTTGCGTATGCCTTCAGCAAGCTTTTCTGTGGCCATCGCATTTTGGTTGAGCAGCCACCTGAACATCTTTTCATCGGGTTGTATGCGATCTAGATGGATTGTTTTCGCTTCCGAAGCTATGAGCTTAGGTACGATAGTTTGGGTATCTTGTTCTAGCTCGGCTAATAGCGAAGGTGAAATAGTAAGCAGATCGCAGCCAGCCAGCTCGATGATCTGCCCTGTGTTACGAAAGCTGGCGCCCATGATCTGGGTAGGGTAATCAAATTTTTTATAGTACTGATATATCTCTTTAACGGATTGTACGCCGGGATCATCCTGCGGATTGATAACTTCTATCTTTTTGACTGCCTTATACCAATCCAGAATACGCCCTACAAAAGGGGAGATAAGCTTTACTCCGGCTTCGGCACATGCAATAGCTTGTATGGTGCTGAACAACAAGGTAAGATTAGTATGTATATTCTCTTTTTCAAGTGCCTCGGCAGCACGTATCCCTTCCCATGTAGCGGCAATTTTAATCAGAATACGTTCTCTGGGAATACCCTCCTCTTCATACATACGTATAAGTTGACGGGCTTTCGCTATAGTAGCATGACTGTCGAACGACAACCGGGCATCTACCTCAGTAGAAACCCGACCGGGTATGATATTCAATATCTCTTTCCCAAAATTGATTGACAGCCGGTCTAAGCATAATGCAACTTGTTCATGGGTTGAATTAGTTTTACTCTTCGACCAAGCTATAGCCTCTTCGATGAGATGGGTGTATTTCTTATCCCGGGCAGCGCTATAGATCAAAGAAGGATTGGTAGTTGCATCCACAGGCTGGTATTGACGCATGGATTCGAAATCGCCTGTATCGGCCACAACGATAGTCATGGTCTTAAGCTGAGCTAGTACATGGTTCATATCAAAAAAAAAATCAAATTGACAAGGCAAAGATACCAAAGCTCGGCACACAGCAATTTTTTTATTGGTTGCGTTTTGATATCTAAGGGTTCGGCGTCATGACGCTGAACGGATTTTACCGATACCTATAACTATCAGGATTAATACGCAGGTTATACTTACTTCTTACTGAATCCCAGACGCATGAGACAATCGAAGCGATTCGCACGCCTTGCCTCAAAACCGCCTATTAGAACTAATGGTAATTTGTTCACGGTTTTATGTTCCATTTTATTAGTTTCAATCTATCTGTTACTGTTATTAACGTTTTCAGTATGTCTGTTTCCAATGGAAGTTCACCAAAAACTAATTCACTAAAACTGCCTGTATAAACATCTTTGATTTTATTCCAAGTATCTGCTGTATCAGAAAAGATAATTGCTTTTGTCGGGTGATTAGCTAACCATTCGTTGTCACTTTTGTGAGCTGGTCTAGAAAAACTGGACAGATAAATTAACTTTATTAATTTTACGTCCTATGAAAAAACATCGTCGAAAATTCAGTTCAGCCTTCAAGGCTGAGGTAGCCCTAGAAGCAATCAAAGGG